>JAQBOV010000018.1 GCA_028287895.1 Mucilaginibacter sp.
GTTTTATCATATGCCGCTTGCAAAGGTACTCATTCAACCAGTACCACCGACACCACAAAGGTGGTAGATTCAACAAAGAGCACTGAAGATGATACAACAAAGAGCAAAGTTGTTGATACAACAAAAAGAGACACCACCAAAAGACCGTAATCATTGATTTATGATATTTTATATGGCAACCCATTACCCGGTTGCCTTTTTGATTGCATAAACGACTAACCACATGGATAAAATATAAAATTTAAAAAAAGATGGGTTACCTTTTTGGATTTCTCGTATTAATTGCAAAACAATAAACAAACAATATGAAAAATTCATTCAAATTAGGTTTCTTAGCTCTTGCTATCGCTGTTTCTGCTGCTGCTTGCAAAGGTAATTCTTCAAGCACTGCTACTGATTCTACTAAAACTGTAGATTCTACTAAAACTACTGTTGTTGATACAACTAAAAAAGCTGATTCTACTAAAGCAGCTACTGATACAACTAAAAAAGACACTACTAAAAAGAAATAATCAAGGTAGGGAACTAAGTAATTTTAGTTTTCTCTGCTGATTTTTTAGTTTTTTACATTCTTTCAAAAGGTAATTTGTGATTTTTTTAAAATTACGGGTTACCTTTTTTGATTTATTGTATTAATAAGCAAAACTATTAATCACTTTTTAAAAAAACTAAAATGAAAAATTCATTCAAAATCGGTTTCTTAGCTTTGGCTATCGCTGTTTCTGCTGCTGCTTGTAAAGGTAAAGGTGGCTCTTCTTCTGCTGACTCTACCAAAGCTGCTGACTCAGCTAAAATGGCTGACTCAGCTAAAATGGCTACTGACACTGCTAAGAAAGACACTGGCAAAATGAAAATGTCTACTGACACTACTAAGAAAGACACTACTAAAAAGAAGTAATTCCTTTGAAACATTAAAAACGCTCCCTGGTGTATGCCCGGGAGCGTTTTTTGTTTTATTTACTCCTGAACAGTGAGATGATCCATATAATGATGGCGACCACTACCAGTATCGAAATAATCCCTACCGCCACACCTGCTTTAAAGATTCCGGTTATCACCGAACACCCGCTTAAGGCAGCCATCCCCAGCGCAAATAATAATAAAGTTAATCTGTTCATTTTAAAATATTTTAAGCCTGATTTGGGTTAAGCACTCTCCTATTACAAAAAAAGAGCGGTTAAAGTTTTATCGGTTAGCTTATTAGTTGATCGAGTTTTAAAAAGAGGCTCAATCTCAGCCCTAGCTATAACTTAATCAACTTAATTCCTAAATTCGGCCCATTACATTCAGCTTATGGATACACCCTTATTGTCTGTTAATCATGCAGTACTCAAAATAGGCAGCACCACAGTTTTTAACAATTTAAATTTCCAGGTAGATAAAGGCGAAAACTGGGCGCTGATAGGTGACAGCGGTTCTGGTAAGAGTGCATTGCTGCAAGTTATTGCGGGCAAATTTCACCTTTCATCGGGAAGCATCAGGTATTATTTCCACGAGAATTTTTTGCAAAAACATCACCCGGATGATGCGCATTTAACTTTTCACCGGTTAATCGCATTAGTTGAATCAAGGCACCATTTCCGCAACCTGTCCAATACCAGCGATTTTTATTATCAGCAACGTTATAACTCATCTGACTCGGAAGATGCATTAACGGTTGAAGAATATCTGTCCGCCATCAAACCTTTTTTTGATGGGCCCGCTTGCTGGAGCCTCCCTAAAACGCTGCAAAGACTAAAGCTGGACGAACTAAAAGACAAGCAGCTGATCAAATTATCAAACGGCGAGACCAAACGCCTGATGATAGCAGTCGCCTTGCTTAAAAACCCCGTGTTACTGATGCTTGATAATCCGCTTGCCGGACTGGATGTGCAAACAAGGGCAGAATTTAATTTGATTATAAGCGATATCATCGGATCGGGCATTACAGTTATCATGGCTACTTCTCCTTTGGAAATACCGGCTGCAATTACCAAGGTAGCTGTGTTACAGAAAGGCACTATCGCCCAGCAAATACCTGTAAAACATTTGGATCCGGCAGCCTTTACTCAGACCGGTAACCAAAAGCTGGACAGGGATGAACTCAGCGCTTTGCTCAATACCAACAGGAATGCTAACTATAAATGGGTCGTGAAAATGGACAAGATCAATATCACTTATGGCCAAAAGGCGATCTTAAAGAATGTCGACTGGCAGATAAAGCAAGGCGACCGCTGGGCGCTGCTTGGCCCAAACGGGGCGGGCAAATCAACCTTGTTAAGTTTGATCAATGGCGATAATCCGCAGGCCTATGCTAATGATATTATTTTATTCGACCGGAAACGTGGAACCGGCGAAAGTATATGGGATATTAAAAGCAAAACCGGCTTTGTATCACCCGAACTATATCAGTATTTCCCAACGGATAACAGTTGCCTGCAGGTGATCGAATCCGGCTTTTATGATACGCTGGGCCTGTTTCGGCCCAGCGATTCAATAAAAACGGCAATAGCCCTGCGATGGATGCGAGCCCTTGAGATAGACCATTATGCACGGATATTATTAAAAAATATTCCTGCCAGTGCCCAGCGCCTTTGCCTGCTGGCAAGGGCATTGATAAAAAATCCCTCGTTATTAATTTTTGACGAACCTTGCCAGGGCATGGACACGCATCAGCAGCAGCATTTTAAAATGCTTGTGGATACCATTTGCGAGCTAAGTGACGTGACCCTGATTTACGTCACCCATTACCAGCATGAGATACCGGGTAGTGTGGATAAAATTTTGAGGCTGGATAAGGGATTGGTTGTTGGGTAGGGACGCGATGCATCGGGTCTTTCTTGAATGCTTACAGAGCGATGCGTCGCATCTCTACGATATTTTATTCATTTTAAACCTATTATATTACCTATAAATTTATCAAAATGTCATTTTAACTAGGTAGTTATCCGGCGTATTGCTTATTGACTTATCTTTGTTACCATGAATACAGCCGATTTGCTGCAACGCGCGTTAAATTTTGATTTCCTGAGTATCGATGAAGGTGTCCACCTTTATCATCAGGCGCCCACAACCGATTTAATGTATGTGGCCAACGGGTTACGCAAAAAGCAAGTACCACATGGTAAAGTTACCTGGCAAATCGATCGTAATGTAAATACCACCAATGTTTGTATTGCGAATTGCAAGTTTTGTAATTTCTTTCGCAGGCCGGGCCACGAGGATAGTTATATCACCGACATTGAAACCTACAAGCAAAAGATAGAGGAAACCTTCCGCTATGGCGGCGACCAGTTGCTGCTGCAGGGTGGTCACCACCCCGATCTGGGCTTAAAATTTTATGCCGACCTGTTTAAACAATTAAAAGAACTATATCCAACGTTAAAACTACACTCACTAGGGCCGCCCGAGATCGCTCACGTGTCTAAACTCGAAGGCATGAGCCATATCGAGGTGCTGCGCGAATTAAAAGCAGCGGGGCTTGATTCGCTCCCCGGCGCCGGTGCGGAGATATTGAATGACCGTGTACGCAGGCTCATCTCAAAAGGAAAATGCGGCGGCAAGGAATGGCTGGATGTAATGCGCGCGGCTCACCAATTAAATCTGCCCAGCTCGGCAACTATGATGTTTGGTCACGTGGAAACCATTGAGGAGCGCTTTGAGCATTTGGTTTGGATACGCCAAGTACAGTCCGAAAAACCAGAGGGTACTTATGGCTTTGTGGCGTTTATCCCATGGCCTTTCCAGGACGATGGTACTTTGCTGCGTAAAGTGCGTGGCATCACTAATAATGTTTCCGGCGATGAGTATATCCGAATGATTGCATTAAGCCGTATCATGTTGCCTAATATTAAAAACATACAGGCTTCCTGGTTAACTGTGGGGAAACAAGTGGCACAAATCTGCCTTCATGCAGGTGCCAATGACTTTGGCTCCATCATGATCGAAGAAAATGTGGTATCAGCCGCCGGTGCCCCCCATCGGTTCACAGCAAAGGGTATTCAGGATTCAATTATCGAAGCCGGTTTCCAGCCGCAGTTACGCAATCAGAAATATGAATGGCGTGATATTCCTGCACAGATCGAAGAACAGGTGATCAATTATTAAGCAAGAGCCTGGAGTCAACAATTGTCAGGGTTTTTTCCTGGCTTTTCACTTCTGGTTCTAAAGGGCGCTCTGCTTTAAAAAAAGGCCGGTTACTCTCGCAGTTTCCGGCCTTATACATCTACCTATGAAAAACAGCCCTTTGTGGGGGTCGCGTATATATAGCCAAATCTTGTGCCACCATTTAAAAAGTGGCTTTTAACTATAAATAACTTAACCATTAGAACATATGTTAATCGACTGTGGAGTTTTTTCCACCGCATGTTGCATTTTTTCCCGTTTTTTTCCTGAAATCGATATTCTCCACAACAAATCTCCCCAATTGTTAACATCTCTTAACTCAACTTCACATCTTTTAACTATTAGCATTAAGCATATCTTTGCATATTTGAAGCTTACTAAGTAAACTATTACCGATCCAATGGAAAATCCGGAACTATATATCGAGGCGCTCATTTTTTCTTCAGAACAAAGTATCCGTATTGAAGAAATTATGTATTGTCTTCAATCAGCCTTTCAACGGGATTTCACCAAAGATGAGGTGATACTCAGCCTGGGCAACATTCAGAAAAAATACGATGACGAAAATTTTGCTATCGAACTGGTGAATATTTCTAATGGCTACCAATTTTTGACAAAAAAAAACTACCATTCTGTTATAAGTTTATTGCAATTACAGCGTTCAAAAAAGAAGTTGAGCCCTGCTGCCCTGGAGACTTTGGCCATTATAGCTTACAAGCAGACAGTAACCAAATTAGAGATAGAACAAATACGCGGTGTAAACAGCGAATATTCTATACAAAAACTGCTCGAAAAAGAGCTGATTACCATCATCGGGAAGTCGGAAACGGTTGGCAGGCCTATTTTATACAGCACAAGCCAACAATTTATGGATTATTTCGGTATTAATGACCTGAGCGAATTACCGCAAATAAAAGAGTTTACAGATAATTCGGTCTCAATCGGAGAGCAAACAGAATAATTTTTAAATGTATTTTCTTTGAAAATGATTTTAATTATTTTTGAAATACAATGCAAATTTAAAAAAAAAGATAATTTGCATTTGAATTGATTTAAATATAACTTGATGTATATTTCATAAATAGATCGTCGCAAATGGAAACGCCAAAAAGAACAGTTAAAAAAACGACCGCTTCTAAAAGCATGGCCGCAAAAAAACCGGATGAAAGTTCAGCCGATTTACCTGCGAAAAAGAGAATTATTGATGATGATGACGACGAGGATTTTGATATGCCCCTGGATGACCTTGGAAGGTATGAATCCTTTGAAGGTTATGACGAAGAAGACGATTTTTAGTATTAGATCCTGGTTATTAATCATATTTCCATTTAAAGCATTCAGACGCATGCCTCTGAATGCTTTTTTATATATACCCTTTAAGCAAGCATAAATGACCATTACCGAGGTAAACAGCAAAGCCGACAAAAAATTATTTTTAGATGTAGCCCGGATAATTTATAGGAATGATAAAAATTGGATATGTCCGCTCGATAACGATATCGAAGCCGTTTTTGACCCCCTTAAAAATAATTTCTACCAGCACGGCAAGTGCACCCGCTGGATATTAACCGGTAATCAGGGGCAGTTGATAGGCCGCGTTGCCGCTTTTATTAATACCGAAAAAGCTTATAATTATGAGCAGCCAACTGGCGGCATGGGCTTTTTTGAATGTATTGATGACGAGAAAACAGCATTTTTACTATTTGACACAGCAAAAAACTGGCTCAAAGCCAATGGTATGCAAGCGATGGATGGCCCGATAAACTTTGGCGAGAACGATAATTTTTGGGGCTTGCTGGCCGATGGTTTTGTTCCCCCGTCATACGGTATGAATTATAATCCGCCTTACTATGTAGGTTTTTTTGAAAAATATGGATTTAAAACCCTGTATGAGCAGATAACTAACCATGTTGAGGTATATAAACCATTCCCCGAAAGGTTTACGAAGATTGCCCGGTGGGTAGCTCAAAAACCCGGATATGAGTTTAAGCATTTTAGAGCCGGTGAAATAGAAAATTTTGCTGACGATTTTATGGATATCTATAATGATGCCTGGCGCGATTTTGAAAATTTCGTACCGATTGTTAAAGCTACCATATTAGAAAGTTTCAGGAAGATGAAACCACTGATGGACGAAAAGCTGATATGGTTTGCTTATGTAAACGGGGAACCGGCATCCTTTGTAGTGATATTACCTGATGCCAACCGGATGATCAAAACCCTGAATGGCAAGCTTAATTTGATTGGCAAACTCAAATTTCTGTATCATAAATGGAAAGGCGTTTCGCGTATGCGGGCCATTGTAATGGGTACCAAACAAAAATTTCAAAAACACGGGCTGGAATCTGCCTTATTTATTAAACTTAAAGAATATGTTTTGCCTTTGCAGCAATATGATGAATTAGAACTGTCCTGGGTTGGCGACTTCAATGACAAAATGATCGCACTCCATCACAGTATGGGGAGTGTGTTTGGCAAAAAACATTTAACAATGCGATACATTTTTGATTAAACATTAAAGCGGCACCTGCAATATTATGCAGTAGCTTTTGAATGCCTAAGTTCTTCAAACAGTTCAATTACCTTTTTTTGCAGGTCGATAACCTCTGCATCCCGATCCATCAATTTCTTGCTGACCAACTCCAATTCGTTAATAAACTTTTGGTCCTGTTCCTCGTCATTAAATGTGAGCAGCTGAACCACGGTCATATCAAACAAAACAGAAATCTGCTCAAGTCGTGACAAATTGATATCTGTTATCCCGGTTTCTATTTTAGAAAAAGCGGGAATGGAGATGTCTAATTTTTTTGCAACATCTTCCTGGCTCCATCCCTTTTGGTGACGAAGTAATCTAATCTTTTTTCCAAGTGCTTTCATTTTTATATATTATTTGACAAGGTTTCGCAGCAGTTAATAAAGTTACAATAAAATACTGATATCAAAATTTATTATTTATAATATTTTTTGACAGATCAGGCATATCTATTCCGCCAAAATTCCCGGAGCTCATCATTAGCAAATTTGTGTTTTCCATCCTTATATTTTCAAGGTATTTCAGTAGGGCCACCGGGTCATTATAAAACATCAAATCATCCTTCGAAAATGCATTTTTCACTGTTTCCGCAGCATATGGGGTCATTTTCTTCTGCTCAAAAGTTTTCTTATCAATAAAAACAATTGCAATATCAGCCTTATCCATCGCATGGGCATACTCACTTAAAAAGTCTTCATTCAAACTGCTGAACGTATGCAGCTCAATACATGCGATTAACTTTCTATCCGGGAATTGCGCCTTAACTGCCTGAATAGTAGCGTTTAATTTAGACGGAGAATGCGCAAAATCCTTAAAAAAGCTCGCATTTTTGTTTTCCCCAATCAGTTCAAGGCGGCGTGCGGCTCCTTTAAAAGTGCTTATTTGCTGATAAAAAATATCCTGTTTGATACCCAAACTTTCGCAAACCAGGCGCGCCGCTTCCATATTGAGCAAATTATGCTCGCCAAAAACCTGTAACTGATATTCTTTTTCGCCTGTTATAATATTTGTAATACCATATTTAATATTATAAGCGGGCAGGCCATAGGGAATTTTCTTAACTTCTGATTTATTTTCCCTTACGACATTATTTAAAACAGCATCAGTTTGGCAGTAAATTAATTCCCCGCCGGGTTGTATGGTATCAATAAACAGCATGAATTGCTCCACATAATTATCAAACGTCGGAAAAACATTGATATGATCCCAGGCAATACCACTTATCACCCCGATGTTGGCTTTATATAAATGAAATTTGGGCCGTCTGTCAATTGCCGAGGATAAATATTCATCACCCTCTATGACGATCACCGGCGCCTGATCCGTTAGTTTTACCATGGTATCAAAGCCCGCCAGTTGGGCCCCTACCATGTAATCAAAATCTTTCCCGGTATTTTTCAGTACATGCAATATCATCGAGGTGATGGTAGTTTTACCATGACTGCCCCCTATTACCACCCTTAATTTATTTTTTGAATGCTCATAAACATATTCAGGATACGAATATATTTTGATCCCCAGTTCCTGGGCCCTTAGTAGTTCGGGGTTATCCGCGCGGGCATGCATCCCCAGGATAACTGCATCCAGATCAGCATTGATCTTTTCGGGATACCAGCCCTCCTTTTCCGGGAACAGGCCATATTTTGAGAGGCGGGAAACCGATGGTTCAAAGAGAACATCATCAGATCCCGTAATTTCAAACCCTTTTTTATGCAAAGCAATAGCCATATTGTGCATGGCGCTGCCACCTATGGCTATAAAGTGTATCCTCATTAAAAATATAAACTGTAAAGAAAAGTTTTACAAATAAACGTAAAATCCGACTTGCTTAAAAATATATTTATTTAAGGGCATGGATTTTTTACACAAAGCACTTTATTATTTTAATAATAACACAGGAACAGCGGAATGTACGGTAAGTTGACGCGATACACTACTATGCAGCAGCGACTGGAAAAAACTATACTTATGAGGCAATGCGATTACCAACTGAGCGTGGTGCCCGTTGGCGAAATTCAATATTCCATTAATAATATCACCCTCGGTGTTGTAATAGTAACTTGGATGATATTCCTTCAGCATCGCATGTAAAGCGGTTTCTTCGGCCAGTTGCTGCGGGTCAGCATTTTTGTGCCTGGCCTGTTTATCTATATTTACAACCAGCAGTTCCACATCATGCCGGCTCAAAACTTTTTTTAATGGCTCCAGCGGCACCGTATCTTTTACCTTATTGAAATCACAGGCCATCACCACCCGTTTGATCAGTTGATAATGACAAGCCGGCGGGACAACAATGACCGGCACGGGGCTTAGATGTGATATGTTTATTGCATTACTACCGATATGACTTAGATCGTTGATATTGGTTCCGTTGCTCCCTAAAATAACAATGTCCGCATTTTCCTTATTGACCGTTTCGATGATGGCCCGTACAAGTGCCGACCGGCTTACATGCACATGAATAATTATCCCATGCCGGGCCAGTTTATGTATTTTTGCCCGGATGTGTTCCAATTCTCTTGTTTTTTCAACAATATGTTCCTGTATTTCCTCTTCATTTGGAATGATCATATCCGGGGTCGGCAACACACTTTCATAAACCGATACATGATAGGAATGCAGCAAAGTAATATGCCTGACATCGGTTTGGTTACTTAACAATGCTGCGAATTCTGCTGCATGCAGGGAAGTTTCCGAAAAGTCGATAGGTACAATATAAGTTTTCATAAAGCGGAATTTAGGTTATTTTATATTTGACCAATTTGGTCTAAAAGTAAGTAATATCAAAGTTAAGCACATTGACATTTAAATTTGTCAGTTCCAACACATATTATAACGAATAAGAATTGAGAAAGTGTTTTGGTATTGCCCATACATCCCGATCGATCAAAATGTCTGTCCGAAGTCACAACAAAAAGTATTTTGAAGATACGAAAAAGTATCTACCTTTACTGTAATATTTAGTATTACAGATGGGCGGACGGTTCCCGATAGCAATCCATATCCTTACCCTGTTAAGCAAAGCAGGCGATGATTTGCTTTCATCTGATTATATAGCCGGCAGTATTAATATCAACCCTGCATTGGTACGTAAAGAGATCAGTAATTTACGCAATCGCGGTTTGATTATAAGTAAAGAGGGCAAAAGCGGGGGTTATCGCTTGGGCAAGCTACCCGGGCAAGTCACCTTAGCTGATGTTTATCTGGCTGTTAAAACTCAACCTGTATTAGGCGCAGCCAAAAACACCCCTAATCCTGCCTGCCCCGTCGGCAAACAGATCAATAAGAATATTGACAAGTTATATGCCAACCTGGATAAAACGTTATTGGAAAAACTGACTACAATTAGCATAGAAGATTTTAGCAATCAATTCGATTAAATTTTTTAGAATAAAGGGTAAGATAATTCATTGCAATTAAACAAATAAACTGTATGAAAATAGCAATCATAGGAGCTACCGGATTTGTCGGCTCAGCAGTATTAAACGAGGCTCTGCAACGCGGACATGAAGCAACCGCAATTGCCCGTAACGTTGACAAAATCACATCTAAGGCTGAAAAGCTTACCGCTATAGCGGCTGATGTGGATGACAGCGCTAAGCTGGCTAGGATACTTGCCGGCCATGATGCCATTGTCAGTGCATATAATACGGGCTGGACAAACCCCAACCTTTACCAAGATTTTATCAAAGGTTCAAAGGCCATTCAGCAAGCGGCTAAACTATCCGGAGTAAAGCGCTTGTTAATAGTCGGAGGTGCAGGAAGCCTTGAAATTGCACCGGGTATACAATTAGTGGATTCGCCTGAATTCCCTGCGGAATATAAAGCAGGCTCAACGGCAGCGCGCGATTATCTGAATACTTTAAAAAACGAAACTGAGCTCGACTGGACATTCATAAGTCCGGCCATCCAATTACATCCGGGTAAACGTACCGGGATATTCCGTTTAGGAACCGATCAGCCTGTATTTGATGAGAATAGCAAAAGTGACATTTCCGTTGAAGACCTCGCCGTAGCCATAATAGACGAACTGGAAAACAACCGGTTTATCCGAAAACGTTTTACGCTGGGTTATTAATATCGACCCTCTGCGCTTTAAATTTGGCCGCCACCCATTCCTTTGTTTTTTTATGGCTGATATATTTTAAACCATATCCGGCGGCTTCCATTTTAATAATATCCAGATCCGGAGTTTCATAAAATCCGCTGAAATAAATTTCGCCACCGGGTTTTAACACCTCGCTGTAACGGGCTATCTGATCAAGCAGGATATTGCGGTTAATATTAGCCAGTATAATGTCAAACCGTTCATCCGGTATTGCTTCTTTAGAGCCGCAAATCGCTTTGATATTGTCAATATTATTTAGCGCCGCATTCTCTATAACACTATCAAAGCAAATAGGGTCATAATCAATGGCAGTAATATTTTCAGCGCCAAGTTTACCGGCTAATATGGCTAATATACCGGTACCACAGCCCATATCCAATACCTTTTTACCAGTAAGACCAGCGTCCAGCATCAGGTCCATCATCATTGAGGTAGTTTCATGATGCCCTGTACCAAACGCCATTTTAGGATCGATCACGATCTGGTAAGGAAATTCAGGCTTTGCTTGATGAAAAGTGGCCCGCACCCAAACCTTATCGCGTATCCGGATAGGCTCAAAATTACTTTCCCATACCTGGTTCCAGTTCTTTTGAGGAATGAGAATAACATCATACGAAAAGGCAAACAACTCATGATAAGGCTCGAGCTTGATGTTCAGTATTTTCTCGTCAAAAGTAGAGGTTTTGATATACGCCTTAAATCCAAAATCAACGATCTCAAATGTATCGAATCCAATTTCAGCCAGATCATTGATCAGCAGGTCCTGCTGATAATCTTCTGTTGGCATGGTAGTAAAGATCAGTTCGTAATAATTCATTTTGTTAAACTTGATTTGAGATGCGACATTTCAGGCGGATGCGTTCGGACTCTGTCAGAAAATAACACAGCAAAATTACTCAACTGTGTGTGAAACCTCTGGTAATTGTCCAGGCTTTTTTGTTAAAAGATATAGTACATACAAATTGACAGCCCAATAAACTAACTGCACTGAGGTCATAAAAAGACATACCTTGATCAAATGCCAGATACCGGATTGCTTGTCCCAAATAGCGTAGCTTATACCGATGGCAAACAGCAGGCAAATAAAACAAAGTATAAGTAAGGAGATAAACTTGCCTGTTTTGGATTTTAAAAAGACCCTGTCCCAAACCGGAACTACGATCAGTAATTGCGTTAATACTGCAACAGTAAATAACAAGGGCAAAAAGTACCGGTAATAAGCCATGAAAGCTGTTATTGTCCCCTCGCCCATCTCATCTATCCGTAGTGTAAAATAAACGGAGCTATACCTGATAGCAATAAAATATGCCGCAAAACCGATCAAAGGCGGTAAAAGTACTTTTAACAGGTTCCTCATTGGTAAGTTTTGAGTATTGAGTTTTGAGTAATGCGTATGAAAGTTCTCTATTTGACAACTATAGTTCAATTGTATGGTTAGACTTAAAACTCACTACTCAAAACCCACCGCTCAATTGAACGTTTTCACAATATCAATAAAATCGCGCGATTTTAAGGACGCACCGCCTATGAGTCCGCCGTCAATATCCGCTTGCGCAAATAGTTCACCGGCATTTTTAGGGTTACAGCTTCCGCCGTATAAAATGGTGGTATTATCAGCAACCTGCTGACCGTATTTGTCCGCGATCTCTTTACGGATAAATACGTGTATTTCCTGCGCTTGTGCAGAACTTGCTGTTACACCCGTACCGATGGCCCAAACAGGCTCATAGGCTAAAACCAGTTGACTAAATTGTGCTGCATCCAGGTGAAAGACGCCTTCCTGCAGTTGTTGCTTTATAATATCGAAATGCTTGTTTGCCTGGCGTTCCTGCAAAGTTTCACCAATACAGAAAATTGGTTTCAGCGAGTTCTTTAATGCAGTATCCGTTTTCTTTGCCAACAGTTCATTAGTTTCACCAAAATACTGGCGACGCTCGGAGTGTCCCAAAATAACATATTCAGCACCGGTTGAGTGGATCATCTTTGCAGAGATTTCACCTGTATAAGCCCCTGATTCCGCCTGGTGAGCATTCTGTGCACCTATAGAAACTTTGGTATATCCTTTTGCCAATTGTGCCAAACTGTGCAGGTGAATGAAAGGGCTGCACACAACTGCCTGCTGCTTACCGGTTATTTCATCATGTACCATGTTAATAACCTCTGAAAACAAGGACAAACCTTCTTCGTAATCCATATTCATTTTCCAATTTCCGGCAACAATTTTTTTTCTCATGATTGTTTTTTTAGTCCATAGACAATAATCAATTGTCCCTGGTGATTTATAATTTGATAATGTTTAATAGTTACACTCCAGTCAATGGGCCGTCGACGATTGACTATCGGCGTTTTTTCAAAAACGCCTGAATACCTCTGTTAGGTCAAACACCTTTTTTAATATACCCTGCTCTGTTTCATCAAATGTGCGATCATCACGGCGTTCAAAAACTTTTTCGGTCGTATCGAACATTTTTTTTAAGGTATATACCTCAAAACCCTGCGCACCGCCCCACGAAAAATCGGGAACAAAATTTCGCGGGAAACCTGCTCCAAAAACATTAGCGCTCACACCAACTACCGTACCTGTATTAAACATGGTATTAATAGCACATTTGGCGTGATCAGCCATAATTAAACCGCAGAATTGCAGTCCGGTTCTGCGAAAACGCTGTGCACTATAATCCCAAAGCTTTACTTCGCCATAATTGTTTTTCAGGTTCGAGTTATTGCTATCGGCACCAATGTTACACCACTCACCCAAAACCGAATTACCTAAAAATCCTTCGTGGCCTTTTGACGAGTATCCCCAAATCACCGAGTTGTTGATCTCGCCCCCCACTCTGCAATACGGACCTATAGTGGTAGCACCATATATCTTAGCGCCCATTTTTATCTGCGAATTGTTGCATAAGGCAAATCCACCCCGTATATGGCAGCCTTCCCAAACTTCGGTATTGGCTGCTAAATATATAGGGCCGCTGGCGGTATTAAATGTAGCACATTCGGCAACAGCGCCCTCCTCAGCAAAAAAATCTTTACCGATAATAATATTGGTCGGGCTAATCGTTGCGCTGCTGCGCCCTTTGGTAAGCAGTTGATAATCTTTGCGGAGTTCTGCATCATTTTTCCTGAAAATGTCTTCAGGGAAACGGATCATTAATATTTCGGACCTATAATCGGTCAAACGATCAAATACAGCCTTCGGATCAAAGTTTATGGCATCACTTTCCGCAAGTTTAACAGCTATCAGCTCTCCGTTATACTTCAGTGCTTCCCCGATGTGTAATTTATCAATGGCTTCCACTAATTGCTCATCCGGGCAAACGGCACCGTTGATAAATAAATTTTCTGCTTCAATTTTTACCGGGAACTTTGTGCTTAAATAAGCTTGCGTGTGGTACGAAAAATCTTTATCGAGATACTTGCCCCACTTGGCGGCAATAGTTAAAATGCCAATGCGCAAATCAGCTACTGCACGGGTATAAGTTAAAGGCAGTAAGGTTTGATGTGCGTTACCGTCAAATAAGATAATTGCCATGGCGCAAAAATAAAAAAAGTCCCCCGATGTACCGGGAGACCTGTAAATTAATTTATCAATAAGCCCAAATTACTTTTTATTGTAACGGGTACGGAATTTATCAATACGGCCTGCAGTATCTACCAGTTTCATTTTACCGGTATAGAATGGATGCGAGGTGTGTGAAATTTCTAATTTCACCAGCGGGTATTCGTTACCATCTTCCCATTTTACTGATTCACGGGTATCGATACATGATTTTGTTATAAAAGAGTAGTCATTTGACATGTCTTTGAAAACAACTAATCTATAATTTTTTGGATGCAGATCTTTTTTCATTATAATAATCCTTCTAATAAAAGAGGCGCAAATATATCATTAAAAATCAAAAATAAAAAGTAAAATTTAAAAAAGCCGGATAGTGATAAAAAAGCATTTTAAAGCCTGTCCAAAAAAAATTAAAAAATCTATAACCTTGCTCTAAATTCTTGCGTACAAGTACATGGTTAATAAATAAAAGATTAAATATTTTTAATTGGTTTTGAAGAATGGTTAAAATCCCCGGTAGTGAATGGCCGGGGATTTTTTTTGCTTTATTTAATCCAAACCTTATTTTCTACCTTAATCCTCACCGAAAGCATGACCGCATTTAACACGCTAAAAATTACAGCTGTGTAATACAAATGGAACACGAGCGGGATAATGGCTATCTCGCAAACCACATCAAGATAATTGGGATGCTTAAATAACTTATAAGGCCCCTTCTTTACGGCAACAGCCCCCGGCACGCGGTATATGCGCGTATTCCAATAGGTACCCAGCGAGCTAAGTACCCAATACTTAAAAATAAGCAGCAGAATAAACAGGGCAAGGGCGATATAACTTATTGGGTGCCATCCGGTTAAATAATATTCTGTTATAAGCGATACTATAAACAGGGTATGCAGGGCTACGATATACGGATAATGTTCACGCCCATACTCGATAGCACCCTGTGCAAGCAGCCATTTTTCATTCCTTTTGGAAACATACAATTCAGTAAGCCGCTGAACTATCAGAAATATAATAAACAGAATAAAGTTCATATTTGTGGTCTTTAGTCCAAGTCTTAAGTTCCAAGTAAAAAGATGACTTTCGACTTAAGACCAAAGACGCTTGACTTTTTCAATTGCACATTTTTAACAATACCATCTCGCTGGAGAAACCGGGCCCCATTGCCATCATCAGGCCATGGCCATCTTCAAACCCTTCGTTCATAAACTTTTCAAGCACATACAATACCGTTACGCTCGACATATTGCCATAATTATTCATCACCGAACGGGTTTTTTGCAAAAAGTCTCCTTCTACGCCCAGCGCATCCGTATAAGCATCAAGCACCTTTTTGCCGCCGGGATGAAAGATAAAATTTTTTATATCGCTTATTTCCAGACCCTGCCCGGTTAAAAACCGGTCAATATCCTCTTTAACATGTTCATTGATAAATGTGGGAATATCTTTTGAGAACAGCACTTTAAACCCGGTATCTTTAAAATCCCAGCCCATTACTTCTAGCGAGTCGTAATACAGCTTACTGCTTGATGCCTGGTATTTTATCCTTTTATCCCCGGTTTGATTATCGCCCTTAATAATACAGGCGGCTATGCCGTCAGAAAATAAGCTGGAGCCTATAAAATTACTTTTGCTGTAATCATTCCTGAGCAAAGTTAATGAGCACAGCTCCACTGCTACCAGCAATACTACCGCATCGGGGTTTGCCCTGGCCAGAGCATTTGCCTTGGCCATTCCTGATACGCCTCCGCCACATCCCAACCCAAAGATGGGCATACGGTTAATATGCGGGTTAAGCCTCATCTGGTTAATGATCAGGGCATCTATACTGGGCGTAGCAAGCCCGGTGGTCGAAACAAACAAGATATCAGTGATATCCAGCTTATCAATGTTTGCACGAGCAATACAATCTTCAATAGCTTTAACGGACCATTTCAATGCCATTTGCAGATATTCATCATTGCGTTCCTCGAATGTGTTTGGGGTGGTATAATAGCTCAACGGCTCACAAAAATTCCGTGTCACTATCTCCGTGTTATCAAAAGCACGTATAAGTCTGTCAACCTGTGGAAAATTTTCTGCGAACATTGCTCTTGCTTGTTCTTTCGCTTCTTGTTGGGCGATCTTATAAGGCAGGTCTATTTTTGATACTGATGCGATAAAAGGCATATCTGATTTTTAAAATGGATTATAATATTAATAAAAAAAGATGGATTTGGTTTTGATCAATGGAGTATATATGATAAAGTACGTTTTAAAACCAAAGTTGGTTGCCAGTAAAAATAAGAGCCCCTTACGGGGCTCTTGGTGAGATTGAGATTTAGTTGATTATTATTATAAAAAGATCACTGTTTATACCCTGATATATATTTTTCGTTTATCCAGCACATAGCCCACCAGCCAGCAAAGAAGCATAAAACTGATGGCAAATAACAGCGATCCAACAGCACCTGGCGCTATTTCCTGGTAAAAAACACTATTTAGCCAATTATAAAAATTCACTTTCGGGCTAACGGGAATTAAATTAAATACGATTACTAATATTTCAGAAGTGATGTATAGAAACAGAGGGTTTTTACCAAGAATAGTGAAAAAACTGGTCCAGTTTCCTTTATTCCATTTGTTGATCTCAAGGGCATATAACAACAGCGAAATGATAACCAGATCGAGGCCGGTAGTAATAAGCACAAATGAGCTTGTCCACAATTTCTTATTGATGGGGAATACCGAATTCCAGCAAATGGCAATAAAGATGAAAAGACAGCCCGTAAGTAATAACTTGGATATGGTCTCATACCCCTTACCTTTTTGCTGAATAAATTTACCGGCGTAGTAACCTATGATCACATTGACAATAGCCGGTAAAGTGCTTAATACGCCTTCAGGGTCAAATGCAATGTGTTCGCCATGGTAAAGATGCGAATCCCCAAACAGCCATTTATCCAAATATATTCCTGCATTACCAGTCATACTTAGCGGATCGGTATGGTTACCGAAAACAAGCAGAATGATCCAATAACCGAGTAAAAATAAACCGGATAAAATATATACCGCGCGTGCAGATAAAAAATGAATCATTAGCGAGGCAAAGCAATAACATAAAGCAATACGTTGTAACACCCCCATGATACGGGTATTACTGACAGGCGAAAGCTCCAAATGACCATCATGCATACGCACAAACGGGAACCAGTACATCAGGTACCCTATTAAAAAGATAATTATTGTTCGTTTAAAAATTTTGGCTAATACTGCACCGGTGCCTAGCTGCTGATATCGCTTCATGGTGAAACTCATTGCATTACCTACGGCAAATAAAAATGATGGAAAAACAAGATCGGTTGGAGTAAAACCATGCCAGGTAGCATGCTCTAGAGGCCAGAAAGCCGTTGCTCCGCTACCTGGTGTATTTACAATGATCATGAAACAAAGGGTCATTCCACGGAACACGTCAAGTGATAAAAACCTCGGTGAAGCGTCGGCCATAATTTAGATTAGTTGAATTGGAAAGTCCAATGTAGTAATAACAATCTAAATTTAAAATAAAAGGCCAATAAGTTTATAAACTTATTAAAAATGCTTAAAAAGCATATTAAAAGATAACTTAGAAAAAGAAAATAGATTACTTAAAGCCCCCGGATACTTGACAACTGTTCATTAATCCTGGTAACCGGCGAGTTCGGGTTCATTATATTCCAGGATGAAATTTACGATACGATATACATTTTCCTCTTCAAGGACAGCACTGCCGTACCGCTCCCACTCAAATAACTCAGCCCCTAACCTGATTTCTCCAATATCTGTACCTCCTTCACTCAAAATATACCGGCCCGTTGCAAACAGATCGCCGCCGGTGATTTCTTCATAAACGGGCTCAATAGTAATTAAGCGCTCACCGTTTTCTGTATCCAGTTGATATTTTACAGGATTAACCATAACCTTGGTTTTAAATACTTAAGACACCTGAATTTATATTTTGTTTCATGAAATCATTTTTTATAGTCGCGAAATCCTTATCCTGAAAATAAAGATTAAAATATTAAAAATCAAGTTGTTAAACCAAAAACTTAAGCGGAATATCAAACCTGATCAATTACTTTCTATAATAATTTTTTGTTAGTCGGGGCACCCTGCAAAGTTAATAGCAGCACTTTCCCGATAAGTTAAATTATAACTAAACATAAAAATTAAATTAATCATTTACAAGTATTAAAAATGATTGTTTCAAACTGTATTCCATACACTCTGCTGTTTCAGAACGAGTTATTAATTTTTTACATTTTTTTACTTTAAATAACAAGGAATTAAGTTCTATATAACAGAATTTTATGAAAAATTAAAAAACATTCCGGGCACGATACCAATTTATAAACTTATCCTAAACTGGTACATTTTTTGACAAGTATCCATAATAAGATAAATCATTATAGATGCTTTCTAATAACTTTTACGTAATACAAACCGAGAATGGTGATATGATCCGGGATGCAAAATCCATGTTGAGAATCAATATTCATCAGTTGGATAATAGATCGTTTCTTCCCAATCCGTCAGAACTGCAATTCTACAGTATAAATTCACGGGTGTTGCTTGCTTTTGAAACTGTTAATATTAAAGATTATTTAAGGCCATTAGTGGCTTCGGCACTGCTGTGGTATGCCCAACATATTGGCTATCCTGAAATGAATATTAGTACTGAAGACCCGAGGCCATCTCTTAAAGCAGGGTGATTACAGCATTAGCAAATATTTCTCAAATTGGGGAATAAAATCATCAAACAGTTCACACCCGCTTGCTTTTTCATACTCGCTTTTTGTGAATGTATAAATTATGTAACCATTTTTTACACATTCCATCTGGTATTCCCAGTCACCTATTTTCCAGGCAATAGAAAGGCTTCCGGATTGTGTTGGCTTAAACCTTACATCCCGCTCCAGATTGATGTCCTCGATATAATTTAAAACCTTTTCGGCATTGTCCCGTGCAATGTCGTTGGGTTTTGGACTGTATGGATCAGTTCTGTTCAGCACAGCTGTAATTTGTGGGTGCATTTTAAAAAAAACAAATAATAGTTTACATTCAATTTATACGTGAATCAGCTTAATAGGTTCGCACTTTTAATGGTATACTATTTGCATATAAGTTAAATATAGTTCCGTTACTAACCGTTTTTGATACCATTGCTTAAAACCTATTAAAAATATCATCATGTGTAAACTTGTATTAATTGACGATAATCCCATAGATCATTATATAATGCGCACCATGCTTTATAATAATGAAGCCTGTAAGCAAGCTACCTACACTTTTGATGGCAGCATGATACTTGAATTTATGGAGGAAAATAAATTTGCTACGGATCTATTACCGGATGTTATTTTTCTTGACCTTACAATGCCCGATTTTAGCGGGTGGGAATTCCTTGACAAGTTTGAGAAGCTTAAGGATAGTTTAAATAAACCGATTGGGTTATATGTGATGACTTCTTCGGTAAGGGAATCGGATAAAGAGCGCTCCAGCAGATACGGGTGTGTCAGTTCATTTATCAGCAAGCCTTTATCAAGGCAGGTATTAAATACGATTTGCCAGCAGACAGCCGCTAATTAGAAACAATTTAATGTTTTTTTCATATATAGTTTTTTAGTTCATGTATTAACCAAACAAAACGCCGGCTTGCAAATCCCGGCGTTTTTATTTTGATACGAATCAAATCTGCCATATGGAATGATCTTTATTCAAGAGCTGAACGGATATCACTTAAAGAGACTCCCAACGTTTTAACAGCAATACTATTCAAACCCGCTTTATTGCCGGTAAAATGGAAAATACAGTGCTGGTGGGCTAATTTCTCACCCGGCTTCAGAAATGCACCCGGCGAAACACTTTCAATCTCATAGAAAGGCCCCATTTGAGTCCCATTAGCCAAAGGCCCGTCATTGTATGAGTTTACAGCATCCCCCTGTAATGGATTTTTATCAGGCGTCCACTCCTGGTTCAGATAAGTGCCCTTATTAGTCACATCAAATAAAATGATGGTAAGCACATTATTAGCAGCATCATAGCTGCCTGCTATTGCTTTGGTGCGCGCAGCGGGCATCCCTAATTTGCCCCTTGATTTTCCATCCGCCTTAAAAAACAGATGCCCTTTTTTATAGGTAACCCTATCCGGAGGGATTTGGCCGAAATAATCTGTTGTAGCCACTTTACCACCAGTATTGTCGTGATACGGAATAACAATTACTACTTTAGAAGAGGGTGTAAACATATCCAGGTTCCATAAACAGGGCGCCCCTGTTTGAGTTGTCCATGCCTTTGCGCCGGTATTGGTAATCGTATTATCTGTTTTAATGCCAACCGTTTTAACAGTAATATCCAGTTGGATACCGAATGCTTTTTCTATATCTGCCCTCGGTAGCAAAGTGATGGTCCGCTCAACCTTAAGATCAAGCCGGGTGCCCTTATAATTAGCAAGGCTCATATCTTTAGTCAATGATACCCGCTTGTCACTTTTGGCGATAACAGTCCAGCTTTCATGATCAAAAGCGGCAGGAGTATGCCAGTTGGCAAACTCCATTTTTGTGCCCTGTTTAAAAAATAATGCAAACTTTCCGCCTTCAGGCCCCAGCCAAAGCCTGTCTTCGCCGCCATAGGCATTCATATGGGGATCAACAGCGGCATTAAATGCTTTGTAATTGATCCAGCCAAAGCTTCTGCCGGTATCGCCATCAGCGGTGGATGTAAATACTTTGCCCTGGTATTTTGCCGAAATAATAACCAGTGAACGGTCACCATTGCCCTTCAGCAATATTACACTGTCCCTATTTTTCAGAAAGTTGAGATCATAACCAAAAGTGCCTTTTTTAAAAGAAGGGATGTCACCGCTATAATTCTTATTCTGTTTGGTTTGGCATGAACATACAAGCACTAAACCTATAATAAAAATGCATTCGGTCCAGAATTTCATCACAACATATCAGTTTACTTCCAATTGATCTTTAGCAGGTAATTTAGGAAAAGGGTTGTGAGGTTCTGTCTGGTACCAGAAAACAACTGATGCAATATCATCCTGCAAAGGCATATATCGTCCATCATGATGCCAGCCCAGGTCCTGGATGGTTACTTTCAGGTCCTTGTCAAAACGGATAGGGTCCATTATATGCCACCGGTACAAACCAAAACGCTGCGCTATATCATAGTGCCCATCGCCCCTGATCACTTGCGGCAAGCCGGTATACGGGCCGCTAAATTCGGTATACTCACTTGTTTCAACCCCGTCTTTACTTTTATGCTGACTGTCAAAATCATAAGCGCCATTGAAGTAATCTTCGGTACCTGTTCCGTTAACAGTTGGGAACTCGGTATCTCCGTCGATAAAAAACTTGATCTCACCTTCGCCCCACCAGCCATTTTTATTTGATCCATAAGCCATGTACGTACCCACAAATTGCCCTTTGCCTCTGATGCTGTCTATCAATACATAGTCCTTTTTAAAGGGCAAGGGGTTAACCCTGCGGAACTGTGCGTGGAAATAACCTGCATCCCCGGGCACCTCGGTAAGTGTATAATCCACCTGGTAATAGAGTACCATGTCGGCATTGTCAATATTCTCCATGGTTATCCGGCATTTTTTGCGGAAAGGCATTGGCCAGTAACAATTAAACCCGCTGCCCGGATTTACAACTACAGCCAGTGACTGCACCGGAGCAAATTTGCCCCATGCCATACAAAAAAAATCGCCTGCAGGCACTTCAACGGAGGGCGTTGTTTCATCATCCCAATAAAAACGAAGGATCGAATAGCGCCAGTTGCCAGTCGGCGTCATCCAGATATGCTGAATGGCACCCGAACCGTCTATTTCGGCTACCGTAAAAGTTGTATGCTTTTTGATCACTACACTGGGGCTTACTTTCCACTTCTGCCCCAAATCTCGTGACGGCCCTGCTCCTGTGCCTGTCGTAGCCATGCCGCCTTTACCCTTTTCCCCGTTAAAATTCTCGGGACTTATGGAACGCGTTTTTGCATCCGATGTACGATACAGGTTACCCAGGTTTAGATCTAAGCCATTAAATTTCTGTTGCGCCTCTGCAGAAAACACAACCGATGCAAACATCAATAAAATCAGGGTCTGTTTTTTCATTACGATCATTTATAGTGGTTTAAAACTTACAGTATTTACCAGAGTACCTATGCCACCTATGTCAATGGATATGATATCTCCTTGCTGTAAAGTGAAATCATTTGGTGGTACAAGGCATGTACCGGTCATTAGAAAACTTCCATCAGGGAAATCACATTCCCGGTACAGGTAACCGGCAAGCTCGGTAAAGCTCCGCTTCATTCTGTTGATGCTGGTTTCATCCCTGTAAATTTCCGAGTCGTCGCGGCTAATGCTCATTTTGATAACAGTATCGGCAGATACAGGCTCCCCGGGCACATACAGGCATGGGCCTATTGCTGCACTTTGTTCGTAAATTTTTGCCTGCGGCAGGTATAAGGCATTTTCGCCCTCAATGCTGCGCGAGCTCATATCGTTACCTATGGTATAGCCCTGGATATTTCCTTTTGAATTGATAAACAAGGTCATTTCGGGTTCTGGCACATTCCATGATGAATCGCGCCGGATATAAACCTGTTGATTGTGTCCTGCAACACGATGGGGTGTGGCTTTAAAAAATAATTCGGGTCGCTCAGCGGCATAAACTTTGTCGTACAGATCCGCTGCCCCTGAATCGGCGGATTCTTCCATACGGGCCTGGCGGCTTCTCAGATAAGTTACGCCGGCTGCCCATACCTCCTGTCTTCCAATAGGCGGCTGCAAACTTTCATTTATATGAGCGGTTGCCATTTCTTCGGAAAGAATGGGCAGTTCGGGTATTATCTCTGATAAATATGGATATAGCCCCTCCCGGTTGATCAGCGAATCCCATTCATATTGAAGCAGGTAACTTGCATAATTATGCTGTAATACAATACCGGCCGACAGTTTATATAATTTCATAGCGGATAACAGGTTTACAATTGGCAACACAATATAGTAACCTTTGATAATCTTAATGAATTGTTTTTGAAAAGATTATAATAAGGTAATATACGGACCCTAAATTAGTTGAAACTAACTGTACAATCATGAAGCAAGCACTGATATATAGTTTAAAGGTTTGGATCACCGGCGTGGTCATGACTTTAATAATTACCTGGACAGCGGACATTGCTGCACCATATGCTTTTTCACAATACCTATACAGTGGATTCTTTGGAAGGATAGTAGAAATATGGCTTCTTTCACTGGCTTATGTTGTGCCCTTTTGTCTATGTGTTATGGTCTTATTTACTTTTGATTTAAAGGCATCGTCGATCAAGGTAACGTTAACACTGCTTACATTGGTTTTAGCCTGGCTACCTGTCCTGGCTTTAACGATGATCGTTGATGAGCCGGTTTCATTGGGCTTTAAGCTGGAAGCTGTGGTTTATATCTTCCTTAACTGTCTGTGTATATCTTTCTACCGGCTTAAACCTGTTTTTTCAAACAGTGAAAGTAAAAACAATAAATTCCCGCACATTAAGCAAATCAAAGATATCTCCAGGCCTTCACCCAGTTACTCTTAAACCCGGGTTTGTTTCTGTGGGATAAAAGAGACGCAAATATCTTCGTTATTCTCTCACCCACTTACTTTTAAACCCTAATTTCTTCAAACCCTTTTGAATATCAGGATCGTTCATAAATAATTTCCATATCAATCCGCTGCGGTAGTTTTCTATCATAACCACTATCGGGCCCTGGTCAATAGCCAGATGTGTTTTAGCATACCAGTTACGCGATTCGCTAAAGCCATCGGCAAAGCCATAAGCGCCCCATATTTTTGGCCCCAGGTCATAATAAAAATGCTTTAGCGCCTGCATTGAATATTGAGGTGTATATGGAAATGATGATAATGCTGCAGTAGGTTGTATCACTCCCCGGTCGTCCTGCGGACAGTGGGCGACGTAACCCTTGTAGCTATCTCCGGCAGTGAGCCCCCAGCAATTCTGGCCATAACCCTTATAATGTTTTGGATTTTCGATGCAGTAAGCGCGGTTAATAAGCGTATGGTTTTTTGTTTGCAAGGCGTAATCGATACCATGATCGTCTTTCAAGCCGTTAGGGTCGATCCCCATATAGGTATATTGCTCAAAGAAAAGCGGGCCGCCTTTGTCATAATTACCTAACGGGAGCACATAATTGTAATACGATTTACCGTTTTTCCAGCCTCCCCCTTTAACCCAGCTATTTTCGTACAATTCTTTTGATATAGGATGACCTGGTGACGAGGCGGCAATAATGTAGGTGATCAAAGCTTCATCATAACCAAAAACGGGGAAGTTCATATCAAAATCGTTATCAGGGCTCCAGTGCCAGTATAATAATTTATTATCCCCTTTGCTGTGCCAGTTCCAATCCGCCGAATCCCAAATTTGCTGCACGCGTTTTTGAAGATATCTTTCAGGCAGGCTGTTCCCTTTGAAGTATGCCTTTGCGGTAAGCAGGCCCATCATCAGGTAAGACGTTTCTACAATATCAGCGCCATCATCTATTCTGCCAAACGGGATTGTTTTACCTGTTTTACCATTCATAAAATGCGGGTAAATGCCATGGTAACAATCGGCTTTAATCAGGAAATCAACGATTTTTATCAAGCGCTTTAAAGCAGTATCCCTGGCTATCCATCCACGGTTTACCGCCACTACTGTTGACAAAACTCCCATGCCGGTACCGCCAATAGCACAAGCCTCAGGGCCAAAGGTTGATTTGCTTAGATTTGGCTCATCATCAGCTTCATTAATATAATCCCAGTAATATTCAGCCTTTACCGTATTATCCCGCTCCCTGGCCAGGCCACTAACCGGGTGAGCAAAATGCCAGAAATATCTGAATGTTTGACGCTGCACAATATCAAGCAAAACCGAGTCGCTGATATTTTTAACAATACCTACAGGCGCTATATCATTGCGGTCTGCTGTTGTATGCACAACATGTTTCTTTTGGGAAAATGCGGTTAATGATATTAACAGAAAGATGAATGTGTAAACTGGTCTTTGTTTCATTTATGCTTCAGGTTTTCATTAAGGATGGAGCAAAGGCGCTTCCGTGGTTTATACCTCTAAGGTAGTATATTTCTCTTAATAGGTAATGGTTAGCTGTTTTTACAACTATGCTCACTGGTTGAGATAAAACTATAATGGATCAATGCAATAAAAAAGCAGGTCATGGATGACTTGTGATCCAGCGCCTTACAACGCCCAGGCGGCGTTCTTTTATTGCTTTCTGGCGGATGTCAACCATCGGCCTATTGCAAGAGACCTTTCAGAATTGGATTATAACCGGATAAAGTTACTGATGAAGCATACCGGTATTGGGGCCGATACTTATGCGCAATATCAGAAGTGGGGTTCGTATGTCAACCCTTACCGAACTATAATGGCATGGCTACTAAACTGGTCATTCTGGTATCTCGTTTTTGACACGGATTCCCTGCGCATTCATTCGGTGATTCAATGTCAATTCATGCATCTTATACCATCGTTGTGGCGTATTAGTTGAACGCGTCATAGCATATCATGGGGCGAAGTCAAAAATAGCTTTCCTTTTTGTAAATCAATAGGAATAACCGTTCCTTCTATTAAAATTAAAGCCTTTTTTTATTTTTGAAAACAATAGCTTTCAGAGGGCTATTACTGTCATGGAAAGTATGTTAGGAAAGAGTATGCGTTCCGTGTGCAAGTTGATTACGATGAGTACATCAATAAAAAATACGAAAATAGAATGCCTACCTTGCATATCCCACCTAGTCACAAGTGATATCACCACCCTTGCAAAAATCTTATTTATTGATTTTAATTTTTCGGTAACTGAGCGTAAATAGCAGCACGCATTATATCCAAATCTTTTAACCGCTGGCGTTTTTCCTTTAATGAATTCGTAAGTTTTCTTATTTTCTCGTTCTGCTTACCTACATTGTTGTTAGCTGACCGGGCATCTTTTGCTTTACCATAGGAATTATCGGCACTCTTTTTTGCATCCTTGGAATCTTGTAAATTACCGCTGGTGGCTTTGGACGCGTCTGTATGGCTCGAACTTGCCGCAGTCTGCGCGTCAGCACCCGCATTACTGGCCTTAGTTTGATAATCTGGCAAATCATTTTGTGCAAGGGCTAATTTAGAAGTAAGATCGGCAATCTCATTTTGCACTTTTACATATTCAGCGTTCAGTTTTCCGGTATCAGCCGGTGTTTTGTATTTTTGAGCAAAAACGGGAATGGTAAATGTCAATAGTACTGCTGTATATATTACATAGTTAATAAGTTTCATGATTTTGTTGATTAAAGACGCCGAGTGTTGCTGAATGCAAATCGTCTTAATATATAACACGGGAAGACGTCAGAAGTTTTACTTCTAATTATATTAAAAAGTTAGTACTATAATTTCTTAACCTTTAGATAATTTAAACTCAGATTTCTAAAGCCGGCGATAGAACTGTCTTTTACTTAACGCGGTTGCCTTTTGTGGAAGGGATATGTTCCGCACCATAGCTGGTATATGACACCGGCAGTAAAAATAGCGATGGTCAGCAAAACCTGGTTGACGGAGCCATCTGAACTGACCTTATGTGGTGTGCCAATGGGCAACAAATGATGTCCATCAACATATTCCTGCACGGCGTGAACTTCAGGATGCTTTAACTTGTGTCCTGGAAATGCAGGATCAAAATGCGGGCTTCAAATTCCATCAAAATGCGGAAACGCATCTTAAGCCTACCACGAGATTGAGCGGTTATTCAGGCAATACACTGATGCCATTCGTCACACGCAGGAGATTGCCGAGGCCTGCCAGTTTTTCCTCGACAGTCTGCACTAGAAAAGTCCTCGCACAATCTCCGTCCAGAGCTTGAACGTGAAGCGAAAGCCTGCGGTTACTTCGGTCGCCAGCGGGTAACGATTTTTGCCTGGGGAGTTTGTAGAAGGAGCTGTTGGTCTCAATGCTGCTTTCGTGCGGCGCATAATAGCCCCAGCCGGAATAAGTAGCTGGGTTAAGGCGGAAAATCCCGCCTGGGCTATTGATCTGCAGGCCCCTGGTACCAGCCAAGACCTGTCCTTTCATGATCCGTTAACAACAATTGGCCGGAATGGTTGGTTTCCGGCTAAACATTTTGAGCCGGACTAATGGCTTTTATGCCTGTCACCTTAGTTGGCACGTTGCTAAGTATTTACTTGACTAATTAAATATACCTGAAATTCAGAGCCTTTACCTAATTCGCTTTTTAACACAATTTTCCCACCAGAATTAGTCACGATTTGATTTACTAAATATAACCCGATACCTGAACCTTCAACAGACTTTTCAATTCTTACGTACTTTGTAAATACCACTCGTTGCTTATCCGGATCAATTCCGATACCATTGTCTTTTACTGAAATAATGATAAATTTTTCCTGTCTTTCAGTTTTGATAAAAATTTCAGGTTTACGGTCAGGAGACTGGAACTTAATGGCATTATTAACCAGGTTATAAATAATACTTCTTAATTTCCGCCGTGAATAAAGGATTTCCGATACCTTAATTTCGCTGGTAATTTTAGCGCCGGATTCCTTAATTGTACCGGCAAGGGTGAGCCTTACATCTTCTAATATATTCTCGAAATCCAAAAACTCTTCTTCTGCCTGGTATCTATTTTTTAGCTTCCCCGTGTCCGTCAGTTCATTTATAATACTTTGCATTTTTTTTATGGAGTTCTCTAATATGCCAAAAAGCATCAAATACGACTTGGACTTATCGGCAGACAGTTTTTTAACTTGATGGATGGTCAATAGCAAACTGGTTAGTGGGGTTTTTATGTCGTGGGATATGGTGTCTAACAAAGTTTCGTGATCGGAGACCAGATTCTCCTGATTCTTTAAATCCTTTATTCGTGCCGTAATTTCAATGAATGTGATAATTACCCCATTGGTTTTTTTTTCTTTTGTGATCACGTAAGGTATTATATTCATTTGGTACCACCGGTAATCAGTAGTCTGAATTTCCTTTTCAAAAATTTCATTACCGTCAATAACCTGTTTGATATCCTCTATAATTGAAGGGAAACGAAAATTATCACTTATGTCGAGGATCGGTCTACCCACATCATCCGATTTTAGTTTAAACTGTTTCATGGCAGGCGGGGTGAATTTGCGCAGTATCAGATTGCTATCAACAAAAAGCTGCGGGATAATCGTATTTCTAAAATAATTCTCCAGCTCATCATTCAGTTTAATGAGCTTTTTAATTTTTTGATCTTTGTTAAGCATTGGTTCAAATATTGTTGCGTCATTTCTTTTAATGGATCATTAGTTCATATGTGACAAGGATACCTCCTTTTGGTTTTAAGTTTTATATAGATCTTCTATTGTTTATTAATCGCCCGCCGTATCTCTGCGGCTGTCTTAACTGCCGGATCTGCGCCATGTTTTTGGACAATTGTTTATCCGTCACATAATGCTCTGTACCAATGTACCTCTTGTCCGTTTTGTGAGTAATTCTGATTTTAAAATTGCAAGTCCCATTATTCTTTAAATGGTGCTTCAAGATTTTTACGCATACGGTTGCCACCTTTAATTTTTTAAGCGCACAAGACTTTTGTACCGGTTTTGCGTTAAGTTCAACAAAAAACTGTGTAAATCCTGACGATACGACGGGTTGTCGTTTCAAGGTAAGTGGAGCTTCAAAAAGCATCCACAGGCATAAAAAAAGCCATTTCTTGGACAAAGAAACAGCTTTTTTTTGATGTGATCCCAATAGGATTCGAACCTATGACCTACAGATTAGAAATCTGTTGCTCTATCCAGCTGAGCTATGGGACCATCTGCGTTATTTCGCGGTGCAAATATGCAAAAATCTACTCAAAATTGAAATGGTTATTATGCGTATGATGACAAAAAATTGCCGCCTAACTGGATCACAATGCAACGCATTTATTTTTGGCTGGTCATCCTGTTTGCTTTTCTGTTAGTTAGAGGCTGTTAACTTTTGTTAACAGGTGCTAACTTTCCCTGCTATGCATAAGGTTATTGTTTATTATTAAAAAACTTTTAATTGCAACAAAAATATTTAACCGGTTTATTAATTGAAAACAGGGCTTTTTATATATAAAAATAGTATATTAGATGGCTTTGCGTAATTTTTTACATTTTAAAAATACAAAGTGTTTTATTTACAATTAGTAAATCATACTTTTAACCAATTTTTTAGATAAACTTAATTTATGATCATAATTGCTGACGGTGGCTCGACTAAAACCAACTGGTGTTTAGTTACCGAAGAAGGTAAAAAAGTGTATTTTAATACAGAAGGCTATAACCCTTATTTTTCAAGTACCGCTTACATCGTCCAGTCGCTGATGGAAAACCTTCCCTCCGACCTTGAAAAAAGCGAAATAACGGAAGTGAACTATTATGGCGCAGGCTGCTCAACTGATGAGATGCGCAATATAGTTGCTGAGGCCATGAAAGCGGTGTTCACCAAAGCACGGGTATATATCGGCCACGATCTGTTAGCTGCTGCCAGGGCTTTATTAGGTACAAATGAAGGCTTTGCTGCCATATTGGGTACCGGAACGAACACCTGTATCTATAACGGACGGGAAGTAGTGCAAAACATCGATTCAGGAGCTTACATTTTAGGCGATGAAGGCAGCGGATGTTATATAGGCAAAAAACTGCTTGTTGATTATTTGCGCGGTTATATGCCTGAACCGGTAAGAAAGCTGTTTTGGGACACCTATAAACTTACCCCTGATGATATAAACGAACAGGTTTATACACAACCACGTGCCAACCGCTTCTGTGCAAGCTTTAGTAAGTTTGTGTATGATAATAATGTGCATATTGAATATTCAAGGAACCTGGTACGTACTTCGTTTGAAGATTTTTTCCGCAACCTGGTAACACGTTATCCTAACTACCAGAAATATACTTTTAACTGTATTGGTTCGGTAGGTTATAATTTCAGAAATGTATTGGAAGAAGTAGTGACCGAAAATGGCATGGTGGTAGGGAATATTATCCGTTCGCCTATTGATAACCTGGTAAAATACCATTTGGATCTGGCTCCAAGTCAGTTATAGGTTGAGAGCAGTGAGTCTTGAGTTGTCAGCCAAAAGCCGATCAACTTAAGACTCGCAACTCCAGGTCAGTTATAAGTCAAGAGTCGTAAGTTTTGAGCTATCAGGCCGAAGGCCAATTCAGGTTAAGACTCACAACTCCGGACTCAGTACTAATTTAAACAACCCTGGCTTTATTCTCCAGGTTTAATTCGTTTTGGAATATCTTGGCATATTTCCTCCTATCGAACTTATAAAGTTTGGCAGCACGATAAGATACACCTTTTTGTTTTTCATCCAATTCTTTCAAAAAGCCATAGCTCAGCATTTTCTTCCTGAAGTTTCTTTTATCTAGCTTTTTATTTAGCACAGCCTCATAAAGCAGCTGCAGTTGCGTAAGGGTAAATTTCTCAGGCAGCAATTCAAAAGCGATGGGTTGATAATTTAACCTGCGTCGTATTTTGTTAAAACCTGTTTTAAAAATTTCGGTGTGGTCAAATGCCAGTTTAGGTAACTCATTTACCGGGTGCCAAAAAGCTTTGCGGGCATACTGGGTTACGGGCCTGAGCTCCCTTTGCCCGTTAATACGGATGAGTGCATAGTAGGCAACTGTGATTACACGACCCTGCGGGTGGCGGTTTACTTCACCAAAAGTATGAAACTGCTGCATATGCAGATCGCGCAAACCGGTAAGTTCGTATAATATACGTTCGGCAGCGTCATCAATGCTTTCGTCCTGCTCAACTATATAACCTGGCAATGCAAGCCAGTCTTTAAAAGGCTCCTCATTTCGCTCAATCAATAATATTTTAAGTTCTCCGGCTTCAAAGCCGAATATTACACAGTCGATTGAGAATACTGAGTTAAATGTTGGTAACTTTACTTCCAAAAGATAAAATATTTAAGGTCTAATAATTTAAAGATATAATTGGAATTCTCGAATATAAAAAAAATAAAATAAAATTCAATGGTGTAATATACACACACTATATTCGTACCGAAAAATTTATTTGCGTAAAGATGCATAAAATTTCAAAACTTGCAGTATTAACATCAGGCGGTGACGCCCCCGGAATGAACCCGTGTATCAGGGCTATTGTACGTACGGGGATATATAACGGCTTACAGGTAGTAGGGATCCGTAAAGGATATCAGGGACTTATCGAAAACGACATGTATGATATGACTCCCCGTTCGGTAAGCAATATATTAAACCTGGGCGGCACCATCTTAAAGACTGCGCGCTGTTTACCTTTTCGCACCGACGAAGGAATGGAAACCGCATACAAGCATCTAAAAGAACATGAAATAGATGCGCTGGTGGTAATTGGCGGCGACGGCACCTTTACCGGTGCATTGCGTTTTTCAAAGAAATATTCTGATATCGCTGTTATGGGTGTACCCGGAACGATCGATAACGACCTTTACGGATCAACCTACACACTGGGGTTTGATACGGCTACCAATACCGTTATTGAAGCAATTGACAAGATACGTGATACCGCCGATGCACATGATCGTCTGTTCTTTATCGAAGTTATGGGCCGGGATTCAGGAGCTATTGCTTTGCGGGCGGGGATATCATGCGGTGCGGAAGCTATTTTACTACCCGAAAAGGCCACGGCGATTGATGAACTGATAGAAAACCTGAAAGCCGGGCAGTATAATAAAAAATCGTCAAGCATAGTGATCGTGGCCGAAGGCGATAAAAATGGCGGCGCCTATGATATTGCACGCGTGGTTCAAAAAGAAGTAAAGTTTTACGACATAAAGGTTACTATATTAGGTCACTTACAGCGCGGGGGCAGTCCTTCGGCATTTGACAGGGTACTGGGAAGCCGTTTGGGATATGCCGCTGTAAATGCGCTGCTTTGCGGCGAAACACAAAAAATGGTGGGCCTTGAAGCCAATCATATTAAAATCACCAGCCTTGAAGAAGCACTTAATCAACATGAATTTAAGCTGGAAGAAGATTTGATGCAGATGGCCAACATACTATCTATCTAAATAAATGATTGCAGTTGTATATAGTGGATCCAATTATGCTGAATGGCGCCTTGCAGACAGGGGAAGAACAATAGCTTCTTTCAAAACTGCAGGCATTAATCCTAATTTTAATGATGAGAAACACATCATCGGCCTGCTCAATAAAAACATTAACCTGATCCATCATGCCGAAGAAATAAGGCGCATTTATTTTTTCGGGGCCGGATCTTTTTCCGATGATCTTAAAACGATTGTACACAATGCGCTATCCTGTTTTTTCAAATTTGGTAAAGTAACAGTTGAGCATGATATTGACGCGGCTGCCATAGCTTGTTGCAAAAACAAGCCAGGGGTAGTTTGCATTTGCGGAAGCGGGTCAAACGCGGCCTGGTATGATGGCCGGAAAGTTAAAGCCAATAATTATGGACTCGGTTATATACTGGCTGATGAGGGTTCGGGTAACTGGCTGGGACGACAGTTGCTTAAGGCATTTATGAACGAAACCCTGCCGCCAAACATCCGCAAAAAGTTTGAGCACCGTTATGACCTGGACCGTAAGACCTTATTGGAGAAAATTTACCGGCAAAAACAGCCCGCTGTTTTTCTAAGCTCATTTACAGAGTTTTACATTGAAAACAGGGAAGATAATTATCTTAAAAACGTCATAATAAACGGTTTTAATAAACTAATAAATACTTATTTATTACCTTTATCCGAGCAACATCCCGGGGCTCAGATGCATTTTACAGGTTCGGTAGCTGCAAACTTTCAGGATTACCTTTATGAGGCAACAGCCGGCAGCAACCTTATCATAGCAAATATTATTAAAGAACCCATAAATAATTTATTAACGTACTATTCAAATAAAAATTAAAAGAACATGAAAATAGGAATTAACGGTTTTGGCCGTATTGGACGCCTGGCTTTCAGAGCTGCGATTGAAAGACCCGATGTAGAAGTTGTTGGTATTAACGACCTTGTAGAGCCTGATTATATGGCCTACATGCTGAAATACGATTCTACTCACGGACCTTTCAATGGTACTATTGCCGTTGAAGGCGGACATCTGGTTGTAAACGGTAAAACTATTCGCGTAACTGCCGAAAAGGACCCTGCCAACTTAAAATGGAATGAAGTCGGCGCAGAGATTATAATTGAGTCAACCGGATTATTCCTGACCCAGGAAACCGCACAAAAACACATTGATGCAGGTGCCAAAAAAGTGGTGATGAGTGCTCCGGCGAAAGACGACACCCCTACTTTTGTAATGGGTGTGAATAACAAAAAATTAACCGCTCAGCATACCATCGTATCAAACGCATCATGTACCACCAACTGCCTTGCTCCTATCGCTAAAGTGTTGAATGATAGCTTTGGTATTGAAGAAGGTTTGATGAGCACTATACACGCAGTTACCGCTACACAAAAAACGGTTGACAGCCCATCGGCAAAAGACTGGAGAGGTGGCCGTGGCGCTTACCAGAATATTATCCCTTCATCAACCGGCGCTGCCAAAGCGGTTACTTTAGTTATACCTGAATTGAAGGGAAAACTAACCGGCATGTCTTTCCGTGTACCGGTAGCTGATGTTTCTGTTGTTGACTTAACTGTACGCCTGAGCAAGCCTGCTTCTTACGAAACCATCAAAAAAGCAATGAAAAATGCTTCAGAAGGTGAATTAAAAGGCATTTTAGGTTACACTGAAGATGATGTGGTATCACAGGACTTTAAAGGTGATGCACGTACTTCCATATTTGATGCTAAAGCGGGGATCTCCCTGAATGACAACTTTGTTAAAGTAGTTTCCTGGTATGATAACGAATGGGGATACTCAAACAAACTGATCGACCTGGTACAGGAATTAAGCAAGATCTAATCCACCCTTTCAGTAGGTATTTCAAAGCTCCCCGATTGATCGGGGAGCTTTCTTCGTTACAGATTTTTAATAGCTACAAAAATTACGCTGTTTTCAAACTTTTAACAGGGTTCATCAGGGCTGCTTTGACACTCAGGAAAGATACCGTTGCAAAGACGATGATTATCTGCAAAGTGTAGGTTTCCAGTCATTGCGGGGATAGCCGCTGCTTTAGTGATAACAACGGTATTGGGTTCTTTTAATGCCATTTTTTGGGTCACCACTGATCAATGGCCGGAAAATAGGTTAAACAATGAGCTGCCTACCACACAGTCGTTTTCAATAAGCATTTTTTGATTTTTGTTTTGATTAAAACCTGTCCTGCCCGATCAGCGGTTTTTCATCTTGTTTCATCCAGCCATCCAGCAATACACCCATGCGTTATGGGTGTTATAAATCAGTGATTTATATAAAGGGTTAAAATTGTCCGGATGTGGTACCATCATCCTCCGCTAGTGAACATAAAATAATTAAGTTTAACGAAAATATTTCTTGCCAAACAAAACTATATCTGCTAAAAATAGTTTTTAAACAACATGAAGGCTTATTTACAATATCTAAACCTATGACAATGACAACTACAACAAACGCAAGGAATGCAGTAATGGCTTTCATTAAGCATTTAAATGAGGAGAATTTTAACGCAGCAAGAAAATGCACAAATGAGGGCATTAAGTTTGAAGGCGCACTCGGTACACGTGACGGGGCCGATGCTTATTTCGAAGATATGGAGCATATGAAGTTAAAATATCATGTATTGAAGACTTTTGCTGATGGTGAGGATGTATGCCTGTTTTATCATATGACCATGTCGGGCATCACGATTTTCAGCTGCGGATGGTACCACGTGGAAAATAATAAGATCAGCTCGATTAAGTTAGTTTTTGACCCGCGGCCTTTGTTGGTACAATCAGCGAAGAAATAATGTATTTGAGATTGGCAGTAATGTTACAATCAAACAGACCGGTATCTAACTCATTTATAAAAACTTTCACAAATCATGATATCTTCAGGTGTGATCAGCAAATTGTCTTCTGCTTTCCAGTAAACCGATAGTACCGACCTGAAAGCGCCCCATTTGATTATTCTTATTTTATCGATCTTCAATTCTTCTGAAAAAACATTAATACGATCTGATATAGTAACAGATATATCTTTACCATTAAGATCATTCATCAGATAGGGTGTCAGTTCACAAGCGGTTTCAGCAATTATACCTTTAGGGTCGATGGCTTTCCATTTGCCAGTGCCGGCGGAAAGTATGTTTTCCTGGTGCAGGTCACCGTGCAGCAAACGCTGGTCCTGTAAATGGGTTTCAAGGGATTTATAAGCAGCTATGGCCTGGGTAAAGAGATACTGGGGGACAATATTATCAAATTCCTCATGCAAATTAACCAGGTTATTGTACCAGTTAGCAGCTGTTTGAAACGGATAGTCTGATACCGGATTAGCCTGTTGCATGTCATTTATTAATCCTGCAACTATTTTTGTGGCAGCAGCGTCGTCACAAAGTATATTCAAAGGCTCACCCGGTTCAATATTCTCCAGTAGCATAACTCCCTTTTCGGGTTCAGCATCCAGTAGTTTACAGAAGCCTATCCCGTTAAATGCTTTTAGAGCAGCTATTTCCGACATTATCCAAGCCCCGGGTACACCCAATTTCAAAATAGCCTTTGAACCATTTTCAAATACTACCGGGACTACAAAATTATAGGACAGCTTTTTAGCCGGCAACAATTTAAGCCGCCATTTATGCAGGCAATGATCAATCAGGCCATCCAACCCGGCGAGCCATTTTTCGCCGGTCTTTCCATAGATACTAATTATGATATTTTTAAATTCATCAGGTAGTTCAATCATGATACAAACTTACTTTCTCCCTGCATCAGCTCCTTAATAAACCGGATTGCCCGGTTCGCCATCTGCATGCCGGAATCAATCGGACAAAACAGGAGGCCACTGTAGCCTGCTTGTTTTGCTGCTTACAGCAATAAGATCGGATAAGTGCAAAAGTAATCGGCAGGGAACTTCTTGATGAGCGGGGAAATAAGCAGCTGAGTTACCGCTGATCAAGTCAGCCGATCACATCAAATCTTTGTCCTCTTTTTCGCGGCGCACCTTATAAGCCATATAATAAAGCAGCAATACCGGTATGATATTAAAAAATAATGCGACATCATTTATAGCCGGGTAATAGGCCATGAGCTGATATATAAGCAGTAGCAGAGCAACCGAACCTCCTGCCAGGTATAAATAAAAAAACTTATAGCTCATCGGTGATCGTTTTAAACATCAGTGTTAAGCAAATTTAATATTTTATTTAACCCGCTTAAATACGGCTGCACCTAAAGGCGGCAAATCAACCTGTATGGAATTTTCCTTACCATGCCAGTATTCTTTTTCAGTTTTTACCGCTTTGCCATTAGTCATTCCACTGCCCCAATACTGTTTTTCATCCGAATTAAATATTTCCTTCCAGTTTCCGCTATGTGGCACGCCAACTCGGAAACCATGATGTGTTGCCGGTGTCATATTTAAAACAATCACCAGGTCATCCTTGGGATCATATCCTTTACGGCCATAGATCAGTATTGAATCGTTGGCATTTCCGCCGTCAATCCACTCAAATCCGCTGCCTTCAAAGCTTTTTTCATACAAGGCAGGCTCAGACCTATATAAATGGTTCAGCGCTTTAACTACCGTTTGTATCCCCTGGTGATTAGGGTATTCCAGCACATACCATTCTAATGACTGACTGAAATTCCACTCTGAGCCCTGCCCGAATTCGGCACCCATAAACAGTAATTTACTGCCAGGATGCGTAAACATATAGCTGTACATCAACCGCAGGTTAGCAAACTGCTGCCATTCGTCGCCGGGCATTTTACGCAGCATGGAACCCTTGCCGTATACTACCTCATCATGAGAGAAAGGCAGCATAAAGTTTTCAGTAAATGCATAGATCAAGCTGAACGTGATTTGGTTATGATGATATCTCCGGTATAATGGGTCGGTAGAAAAATATTGGATGGTATCATGCATCCATCCCATCATCCACTTCATACCAAAACCCAGGCCCCCGGAATATACCGGGCGACTTACGCCGGTAAACGAAGTCGACTCTTCTGCAATAGTTTGTGTATCAGGGAAATTACTATAACAAGCCTCGTTAAATTCTTTCAGAAAAGATATTGCTTCCAGGTTTTCATTTCCACCATATTGATTGGGCTCCCATTCGCCATGTTTACGCGAGTAATCCAGGTAAAGCATCGATGCTACCGCATCCACACGCAGGCCGTCTATATGGTAACGTTCAAGCCAGAATATGGCATTGCTGATCAGGAATGCGCGTACTTCGCTGCGACCGTAATTGAAAATATAGGATTTCCAGTCGGGGTGAAACCCTTTTCGCGGATCGGCATGTTCGTACAGATGCGTGCCATCAAATTTGTATAGGGCATGTACATCACCCGGGAAATGCGAGGGTACCCAATCCAATATTACACCAATTCCTTCCTGGTGAAATGTTTCAATCAGATGCATCAACTGCTTTGGTGTGCCATACCGGCTGGATGCGGCATAATAACCGCTTACCTGGTATCCCCAGCTTGGGTAGTACGGATGCTCGGCTATCGGCATAAACTCCACATGAGTAAAGCCCATTTCTTTTACATAGGGCACCAATTTATCAGCTAATTGCTCATAGGTATAAAATACATCCGGGCTCTCGGGATTGCGTGCCCATGACCCAATGTGCACCTCGTAAACCGAATAAGGTTTATCTAAAGAGTTGTACTGATAGCGGTTGGTCATCCATTCGGTATCCTTCCACTCATAATAGGTATCAGCTATTATAGATGCGGTGCGAGGCGGCTCCTCCCAGCGTAATGCAAAGGGGTCGCTTTTCTCCAGGTCCTCACCAGTTGAAGATTTGATATAGTATTTATAAGTCTCACCGTCACCCACATGCGGGATAAATCCTTCCCAAATACCTGAAGCGTCCCAGCGGACATATAATTGGTGCGATCCGCGATTCCAGTAATTAAAGTTCCCGATAACAGATACATATTGCGCATTTGGCGCCCAAACGGCAAAGTAAGTACCGATAACCCCGTTAAATTCGATCACATGCGAGCCGAATTTCTCATACAGTTTATAATGCTTGCCTGATTTAAACAAGCCGATATCAAAGTCAGTAAAACGGCTGTAAACCTCAACAGGATTTTTTACTTTGTCAGTAAGCATAGTCTTTTTATTAGGAGATGGCGTTTTCGCCGGAGTTGTATGTTTAACCTTTGCTGCAGGCTTTTCAGCACTCTTGTTGACTGATTTTTGAGCTGCAACAGCTTTTTTTGCAGCAGTTTTAACCTTTTTTACACCCGTGTTTGCACCTGGTGTTTCATTGCCGGTATCAATTTTCTTTTTAGCCATATCCTTTGTGTGCCTGCAGGCTTTAACTGTTAATTTTCCTATTTCAAGTAATACTTGCCATACTTTCTAAAGTTACCCTCGTCAATCCCGGCGACCATTCAATCCATTGCCAGGTTCATCCACCGCTTTTTCAAGTAAATGAAGTTTTGATAAAAATCAAGTTCGGTTCTGTTACCAAATATAGCCGATATATCAGCCATTGCATGCATATATACATCGATATATTCAGGCATTACCTGTTCAACAACAACTCGTTGCAAGCCCTGTTTAATCATTTGGCAGGAAAAAATACAGGTTCGGTTAAATAATTGGTCTATGGTATAAATTTAATATATAATACCCCAAGTGCAAATAAGAGGTCAGTTTATTGGTCACTTGGGGTAATCAGCATAGGCGCATTAATTGGGGATCAGGAGTCAGAATGCTGATTTGAAGTATTTTTTATTTCCGCATTTCAACTTCCGCGTTCCGCATTAACTTATCACCAGCTGCGCGAAGTTCTTTCTCAGTTTTAATTGTAGTGATTTATCGGCTGCTATAATAAAATCACTCACTTCGTTATTGTCAGCAATAACTCGCGTTGGCTTAAATGGCAGGCCTACTATATTAAAATGATAATTTTCATACCTCGGTGTATACAAGCCCTCCATCGTTTGCTGTATAGTCAGCTTATGATCCCTGCCCCTGACCACAAATTTCTTCTCAAGGTAGATATCCTGCTCATAGGCAAATGTTTCACCATAATCTTCAAACAGGAATGAATTTGCTTCGGTATCGCTGTAATAAACGTTTAGTTTTACTTCCTCAATTTCTTTTTCACCCACATATTGCATAACCGGGTATTCCGGTATCACCGAACCTGCCTTTACAAATATGGGCATGGTATCTAATGGTGTAAGCACAACAACTTCCTTACCACCTTCAATTGCTTCATGATTCCAGAAATTATACCATTTCCCTTTAGGCAGATATACTATGCGGCTCTTTTGTCCGGGCTCCAAAACGGGGCATATCAATATTTTATCGCCATAAGTAAACTCGTCCTGCCTGAAATGATTGTTTAGCTCATCCTGCTCGTGTAAAACAACCGGCCTTAATATCGGAAAGCCATAACGATGATGCTCCCAAAAAGCCGAGTATAAGTATGGTATTAAACGATAACGAAGTTCGATAAATTTACGATTGATGGAAGTATAAGGCTCCCCAAAGCTCCAGGGCTCACGCTCCTTGGTATCTCCGGCTGAGTGGGCACGCATAAACGGCGAAAATGTCCCCATCTGTATCCAGCGGGTAAACAGCTCACCATCAGGCTCACCGCTGAAACCGCCTATATCGGTACCGCAAAATGATATGCCTGATATCGATAAGCGCTGGCATTGGATATTACCCAATTTAAGGTGTTCCCATGAGGCTACATTATCACCCGTCCATACTGAGGAAAAGCGCTGTACGCCCGAGTAACCCGCCCTTGTGATAGTAAAAGGACGCTTATTCTTCATCAGCTTACGCAAACCTTCATAGGTGGCCCGTACCATTTGCATTCCGTAAATATTATGCGCTTTTCGGTGCGAACCGCGGTGTCCGTCATACTGGTGGCGCACATCGTCAGGAAAAGTACCGGTACCAAATACCGCAGGCTCATTCATATCGTTCCACACCCCTGCTACGCCCAATTGTACCAGTTCGTCGAACAAACCTCCCCACCATTCCCTAACTTCGGGATTTGTAAAATCGGGGAACTGGCAACGGCCGGGCCATACGTGCCCTTCCATAAAGTAATCATCGCAGCGACGGCAAAAATACCTGTTCTCTTTTCCTTCTTTAAATACCGAATAATTATCGTCCACACGTATTCCGGGATCAATAATTACTACAGTCTTAAATCCCTGGTCTGAAAGTTCCTTGATCATCTTTTTGGGATCAGGAAAATATTTGCGGTTCCAGGTAAAGCACCGGTAACCGTCCATGTAATCTATATCAAGGTAGATACCATCGCAAGGTATCTCTTGCTCCCGGAAGGTTTTGGCAACCATCCTCACTTTTGATTCAGGATAATAACTCCACCTGCACTGGTGATATCCCAATGCCCAAAGCGGCGGCATTGGATGCGTCCCGGTTAAAATGTGGTAACGCTTCACTACGTCCATCATATGAGGACCGTGGATATAATAATATTGCAGTTCGCCGCCATCAGCCCAAAAACTTGATTTGGTAGGGTCTTCGGCGCCAAAGTCGAACTCCGCTTTAAACGTATTATCAAAAAATATCCCGTGGGCTATACCTTCGTTCAAACTGATATAAAACGGGATACTGCGGTATAGCGGGTCTTGGTTCCAGGCGAAAGAATAAGCATCTGTGTTCCAGTTCTGCAGCCTTTTGCCGCGTAAATTAAATTCGGTAGGCTTATCGCCCATACCAAAAAAGCTTTCTTCGGCATGGCATTCTTTTGTACAATAAACATAATAACCGCCAAACTTCACATTCTCCTCCCAGTGCATAGGCACCGCATCGGAGCTGGTTACGTGATTCTGGTTATCTGAAAATGATATAAAGAAGTCTCTTTTACGTACATGACAGTTTACAATATTGGTTGAAACCACATATTCATTTTCATTTTCTGATAAGCCAAAAACCGATACTTTTTTATCCAATTTAGGTACAGCGTACGAAAATTCGTCCAAAAAAACGCTATGGGGGGCAAGTCTGACTCTTATTATCTCATCAGTAACAACGGTAATCTCTACTTTGGCGTCTCCATCGGTAAAAAAGAATTTATTGCCTTTTTGTTCGGCGCCGACAGGTATGCCCAGGTATTTTTTTACAATAGGCTTGATGCCGGCCGCAGGATTATTTACGTGGTGAAACTCTTCATCTTCAACCAGTTTATCAGGTAGTAATTCGGGATTCAATATATGCTTATCTTCCATTCAAAATTTATTCGTCTCTTCTGCAAATATGTTGATTGCGTATCTTGTACGCAATATAACAATTGGAGTTTGTAAATATTGCATCAAAGTTTAATTAATAATTGTGTCGGTGACACCTTAATTATTCATGCTCGTCTACCTGCAATGCTAATAATGCTGCTACAACCATCAGGCATCCACCAATTTCAACAGCTAATAACCGGTTATTGTTTAACACATGTGACATTAACCAGCCAAAACATAAAGACGCCAGTATTTCAGGTAATACAATAAAGAAGTTAAAAATACCCATATAGATACCCACTTTATTTTCGGGCAAACAGCCGCCTAACATGGCATAGGGCATGGATAATATACTGGCCCATGCAATTCCAACCCCTGTCATTGATGCATAAAGCATATAAGGATTATGAATAAATCCGACCGATATTAAACCGGCCGCCCCGCAAAATAAACATAGCATGTGTGTGTATTTACGACCCAGTTTTGCTGCGATCCACGGCAGAAATAATAATGCAAAAACAAAGGTCACCAAATTGTAGTATGACAAGGTCAATCCAGCAAATTCCACTCCATGTGTATACAGCGGATCCTTTTCGCTCACCGCTCCAAAAACGTTCCTGGCAACCGCCGGTGAATAATAAAACCACATTAAAAACAATCCAGGCCAGGTAAAAAACTGCATCAGGGCCAGTTTCCGCATCCTTTTTGGCATCGTAGCGATAGAATGAAGTATTTCTTTTGCGCCGGCGCCGAAACCCTTGTTGGATTCCCTGGCTTTCATGCCTTCGGATATATCAGCAGGTGGATATTCGGTACTCGTTACCACCGTATAAACTACAGCGCTTATAAATGCAAAAGCCCCGATGTAAAAAGAATAACGAACTGTAGCAGGAATGGTGCCATTAGCATGGCTATTGATAACATGAAACCAGTTTGCCATTATCCAGGGCAATGCTGACGCTATAATAGAACCAAGACCTATAAATACGCTTTGCATAGCAAAACCCCTGGTACGTTGCGTATCAGGCAGTTTATCCGTAACAAATGCTCTGAACGGCTCCATGCTCACATTAATGGAAGTATCCATTATCCATAACAACCCTGCGGCCATCCATAAAGTGGAAGATTGCGGCATAAAGATCAAACAGATTGAACTTATAATAGCACCAATCAAAAAATAGGGACGACGACGGCCCAGCGTACGATGCCAGGTATGGTCACTCATATAACCAACAATTGGCTGTACCAATAATCCGGTTAACGGGGCAGCCAAAAATAACATCGGGATTCTGTCAGGTTTAGCGCCCAGGTATTCATAAATGGGGCCCATATTTGCCATTTGCAACGCCCAGCCAAATTGGATGCCCAGGAAACCAAAGCTCATATTCCATATTTGCCAAAAACTAAGCCTTGGTTTATGGGTGATGCTGATTGTTGTCATAATTTATTATTGGGTCAATAGTTTATTGGTTTTTGTTTGAACCTCAATTAAAATGAATTTTTAAAGTTTATTGAATTCGCTAGTTCTTTAATGCTAAAAATTCCGGTTCAGACCATTAAAAGCTTAACAGCATACCGCTTGTTGGCGGTAAGGCGATATCAAGCCCCTTATTTATATCGTTTGTATTATATTTTGCTCCGCTTAGCAAATCTGTAAATTCCTTATTGCCGCTTAAATGCAATTTATCGATCAAATCGTCCGGAAGCTTTACCTGCAGTTTACGCTCATTACGATCAAAATTGGTTATTACTAATATACGTTGTTTATCGGTATAACGAAGGAACAGGTATAAATGCTGATCAAAACCTTGTTGGTGCTCATTAGCCAGCATCAATTCCCAAAATTCCCCGGTCCTAAGCGCTTCATTACTCCGTACCTGGTTTAGCAGTCTGCTATAAAAATTCCTTAATCTTTTTTGACCATCTGATAGCTTACCGCCATCCATTTTACCATCATTCAGCCATTTCTGATGCTCCGGGACGCCCCAGTAGTCAAATATGCTGGTACGCCCGTCATTATCGCTGAAACCTGCTGTACCAGCCCCGGCTTCACCAACCTCCTGTCCGAAATAAATCATCACCGGCCCGGTGCTCAAGGCAGCTATAACTATCATTCCAGGTACTGCCAGCCAGGGGTCCTCTGCAAAATAAGGCGATGCAATGCGTTGTTCATCATGGTTTTCCATAAAACGAAGCATATGCGCATCAATATTTCTGCAATCATGGTTCCAAACCTTATTTATATCCCAGGTAGTGGCATGGGCTTCGTTGCGGGTTAAACGTTTGATGGCATCGTATAAACCTACCTTATCATACAAATAATCGAATTTGCCGTTAAAAATGTAGTCATGATACTTGTAGGCATTATATGCTTCCCCAATAAAAATGAGCTGAGGATGCTCTGCCTTTAATTTGGGAATTATCCAGCCCCAAAACTCAAAGGGTATCATCTCTACCATATCGCAGCGAAAACCATCCACGCCCTTTTCGCTCCAGAAATGCAAAATGTCATACATTTTATTCCACAGCGGAGGAATAGGATCGAAATGTGCATGGTGGCCATTGATATAATCCAAACCGTAATTTAGTTTTACCGTTTCGAACCAGTCATCAATAGAGGGCCATGGACTAAATATATCATTGCCGGTTGCTTTTGCAGGATTCTCATCAAACTTTCCATCCTTTAAAGGACTCTGCAATTCATCGCCCCCCGGGTTGTAGCCTTTGGGAACTTCAAAAGATTGTCCCGGGGTATAGTAAAAATCATTTTTAGGGTCGAATGCTTTGCTTTTGTCGTCATCCTGTCCAAAATCGCGGATACCTTCGGGTTTTGCATCCGAAGCATAGGTGCGGGCCACATGATTGGGCACAAAATCCATCAGCACTTTCAACCCGTTTTGATGGGTACGGTTGATCAGCGCCTGGTATTCGCCCATCCTGTTTTTTACGTCAACAGCCAGGTCGGGATCAACATCATAATAATCTTTTACGGCATAGGGTGAGCCTGCACGGCCCTTAACCACATCCGGATCATCAGGTTGAATACCATATTGGGAATAATCAGTCATCGTTGCATGCTCGATCACACCGGTGAACCAAACATGCGTAAAACCCATTTTTTTTATCTCCTGCAGAGCCCGTTCGTTAATATCATTGAATTTACCGGCGCCATTTTCTTCAATAGATCCGTTGGTTTTGTTTACCTGTTTGGTATTCCCATACAGGCGGGGCAGTAACTGGTATATGGTTAGTTTATGATCAGATTGGGATGATTCCATTTTATAGCTCATATTTGCCCTTCGGCACGGTTCTTTATCACTTTCAATATATTTTGCTGTATGTCCTCCATAACCCATCCCGCCCAGATACTGGCATAGAAATTAAAAGTTGTATTCAATTTAAAATTACTGAATAAATGCAGGCGATATGTTTGAGCATTGATCTTTTCAAGTTGATAAGTGCCATTTAACACATCAAAAAATTCACCGCCAACTACAATATGTTTATCCATTGTTGTTAATGGAATCTCATAGGGATTGGCATGAATGGTAAAAACCATCAGTTTATAAGGTTCGTAAGCAGTAACCTGTTCATGAAAAATTAATCCTTTATCAAAAATAGCTTCACGCTTACCACCAACAGTATCTTTGTCTAACTCGGCACGTATCGGTCTGGGAAATCCCAGAAAACGCGTAAGAGAAGCACTATCCTGGCTTTGGGGAATTGCTCTTACCCGGGTAACATTCTTCCAGATTTCCTCTTTGGTAGCATGAATATCTATTTCGGTATAAGCCCTATAACGACCCGGAATAGCGCCTATAAATTTCTCTATTGGTGCCATAAACAAAGGCAGCATCATTACTATAAAAACATACGTCTTATTTACTCCTTTTATCTTGTAATGCCTTGCCATTAAACCACCCAAACCTGCTACGACTAAAAATATTGGCATAATCATCAACCAGCATGCCCAACCTTCTATACTGAAAAAAATCGTCAGGCAGAAAAAAGCAAAAATTGGTATAAAAGGAATAAAAAAGGCCGCCGCTCGTTTTTTAACAGTTTCAATGGAACATATATAAACTGTAATATAACCGACTAAAAAGGGCAACCCAACTATAAAGCTGAGCGTCATTAAACTAAACAAGCTACCCCCTAAGTTACGACTTGTAAAAATACAATACATGAGGAATGCTAAAGCACAAGCTCCCGTAATCGCTAAAAAAAAACGCTCTCTTTTATTCATATTGCTTATCCTTCAACAAGCAGTTCATTATTGGCTTTTATCAGCTGATCTTTACCATAAACCACTACACTTACTTCGTTACCTGATAAATTTTTGATCTGCACACAATCCTTACTCACTTTAATATTCAGCAAGGCTCCCCTAAAACCAACATGAAATGAAAATGACTGCCATTTCGCAGGCAGGAAAGGCTGAAACGATAGCTTTCCGTCACGCACACGCATACCGCCAAAGCCTTCAACTACGGACATCCATGTTCCTGCCATTGAGGTAATATGACAGCCATCTTCGGTATCATTGTTATAATCATCCAGGTCGAGACGCGAAGTACGCAGGTAAAATTCATACGCACGCGCCTGGTCTCCTAACCTGGCTGCTATAATAGCATGCACACATGGTGATAAGGACGATTCATGTACCGTACGGGGCTCGTAAAAATCATAATTGCGACGGATGGTGTCAAGATCATACTGATCCTCAAAAAAATAAAGCCCCTGCAATACATCAGCCTGTTTGATATAGCATGAGCGCAATATCCTGTCCCAGCTCCATTTTTGGTTGATAGGACGTTCACTTGCCGGGAGGTCTTTTACCAGAATTTGTTCCTTGTCCAGGTATCCGTCCTGCTGTAAAAATACCTGGTGTTTCTCATCATAAGGGTAATACATTTTTTCAATGATGTCTTGGAATTTCGCGGTTTCCTTTTCCTTGTCAAAACGTATTTTATTTACTAAAGCTTCGTATTTTCCTTTTTCTGTGGTTTTTACTTTTTCGGCAACTCCAATGGTATATTGCAAACACCAGGTCGCTATAGTGCTGGTATACCAGTTATTGTTTACGTTGTTCTCATACTCGTTCGGACCGGTTACACCCAGCATTACATATTGCTGCTTATCATCTGACCAGTTCACCCTCTGAGACCAGAAACGTGCTATGGCGATCAGCACTTCAAGCCCGTAATCGGCTAAATATTGTTCATCTCCGGTGTAACGCACATAGTTGTATATGGCATAAGCGATAGCGCCATTACGGTGTATCTCCTCAAAGGTGATCTCCCATTCATTATGGCATTCCGCACCATCCATGGTAACCATCGGGTATAATGCCGCGCCGTCTTTAAAACCGAGCAGTTTGGCATTATCTATGGCTTTGTCCAGCTGCTTGTAACGGTATAACAGCAAATTCCGGGTTACTTTCGGATCGGCTGTAGCCAGATAAAATGGCACACAATAAGCCTCGGTATCCCAATAAGTTGAACCGCCGTATTTTTCACCTGTAAACCCTTTTGGGCCGATGTTCAGGCGGTCATCCTCTCCGGTATAGGTTTGATTCAGCTGAAAGATATTGAAACGTATACCCTGCTGGGCCGATGCATCGCCTTCGATAATAATATCGTTATGCTGCCACTTTTTTGCCCAGGCTGCTGCCTGTTCAGCCAGCATGGTCTTGAAACCCTTTTCGCTGATGTGCAACAGGGTCGCCTTTAGATTATCTTCCAGTTCTGCGGCGGCATAATTTTGTGATGACAGGTTTGCGGCGTATTTATAAATGACGACAGGCTGACCCTGTACAGCATCGATCTCTGCTTTTAAAGCAACAAATTTATCTTTTTCAACAGGCTGAGCTTTTAGTGCGATCGGCTGACCGTTTTGTTCCATAGCTATCCGCATACCGGTAGCAACCTCAAAGCCAGTCTTTTTAGTGCGCAATTGCACCCAGGCTCCATCTTCCCATATTCCCTTTTTTACCTCATCCCAAAATTTTTCATCGTAGTTGGAATCTTTATTCACCACATCACCATTTATGAACGGGATCATGGTAATGGTACCGCTAAAATTTAAAGGAGTAATGGTGTATCCGATAGCACCCGTTTCATCATCAGCTATGCTGCAAAAACGAATTGCTTCAACTTCGACTTCTTTATCATTGGCTGTCTTAGCGCGAAAGGTTCTTTTCAAATAACCTTCCTTCATATTCAGTTCGCGTTTGAATGCACTTACTTCGCATTTGGCCAAATCCAATTGTTCATTACCGATAAGGATATCAATTCCAATCCAGTTAGCCGCATTAATTACTTTGGCAAAATATTCGGGGTAACCATTCTTCCACCATCCTACACGGGTTTTGTCCGGGTAATACACACCTGCAACATAGTTTCCCGATAGTGTCTGACCGCTGTATGCTTCCTCAAAATTGGCGCGCTGGCCCATCCGACCATTGCCCAGGCTAAAAATACTTTCGGCTATTGTATTATAACCCGGATCAAATCCTTCTTCTATAATCTTCCACTGATCAACTTTAATATAGTCCTTCATGTATATTGTTATCATGTATTAGGTGTCATTGCCAGGCTGTCAGGCAATCGCTTGCTCGAGAACCTATCTGCGTAATAGTACGATTGCCAGGCTGCCGCTCGCAATGACCCAGCTTTTATAGGTTATTTAATTTCTCCAAACTCATTTTATCCAGGCCGCTCAGCACCAAATGGGCCCCTGCCAGCACTTGCGGCGAGCCGATACCTACTACTTTCATCCCCCCTGCTAGGGCGGCCTGGACACCGGCTATGGCATCTTCAAATACCACACAGACGGCCGGGGCTACATTTAGTGCTTGGGCACCTTTTAAAAACACTTCCGGATCAGGTTTTGGCTTGCTCACTTTATTGCCATCGATCACCACGTTAAAGAAATGCGCTATGGCAGTTTTTTCAAGAATCGTCACCGAGTTTTTGCTTGCCGAACCCAATGCGGTTTTTATACCAGCATTGATACACGATTCCAGGAACTCCCTGGCTCCGGGTAACACCTCCTCCGGTGTCATATGGCTGATCATTTCCACATACCAGTTATTTTTTCGTGTGGCCAACGCCTCCTTTTCAGCATCGGTTTTGCTTACATCCCCCCATTGCAATATCAATTCGAGCGAACGCGTACGGCTTACTCCTTTTAATTTTTCGTTATCTTCCTCAGTAAAATCAAATCCTAATTCATTTGCTAATCTTTTCCATGCCTTGTAGTGATAAACCGCGGTATCCACAATCACTCCGTCAAGGTCAAAAATGCATGCTTTTATAGTACTCATTCTATTATTACAGGCCAGTCAGTTTAATTTAAACACTGACTGACCGATGTTTAAATATATATTTTTAATATGATCAATGCGTGTTATTTGGTAATAATTCCAAAACTAAGGTCGCTTTTTTTGGAATGGTCAATTTTGACAGCTCAACGACATCATCAGTAATTACATTCCTGGCTTTCAATGTACCGTTAATCCGTTCGCTATAGCGTTCCGTAGTAATGCTTTGGTCCTGTTCACGACTATTATAAACCACCATTACCGTTTTCTGTTTATCATACCTGAAGTACAAATAAACACCATCTTCGGGGATATACTGCATCATTTTTCCGGTCTGCAATGCCGGGGTATTTTTGCGGTAATTAGCCAGCGTGCGTACATAATTAAACGCATCATTTTCCTTTTTGCTTCTTCCTGCTGCAGTAAATTTATTATCCTTATCTCCCGGCCATCCGCCGGGGAAATCCTCACGCACCAAACCATCAGGATTTGAATAGTTCTTCATTAGTATTTCATCGCCATAGTACATCTGCGGCACACCACGCATGGTCATTAACATCGCCATTCCTGACTTGTATTTGGTGATATCCTCGCCAACCACCGACAGAAAGCGACTCATATCATGATTATCAAGAAAGATGGTATTTTTTGCAGCATCCTGATATAAAAAGTCCTGCGCCAAAACAGAATATAAGCGATTGACACCCTCTGTCCCTTCCTTAGCATTCAATGCATCATAAATCGCTTCTTTAAGCACGCCATCGGTAACACCCGGCAGATGTGTATCCAGTCCACGGTTTACCGTATTGCCTTCCGTAAAGAAAGCCTGGTTAGCTGCAGACCATACCAGCGTTTCTCCGAATATGGATAAATGGGGAAATTCAGTTCTCACTTTTTTGGCCCAATCAGCCATATATGCCGGATCATTATAGGGATAAGTATCCAAACGGAAACCGTCAACACCGGAATATTCCACCCACCAGATATGGTTCTGCGTCAGGAAATTTTGCAAATAAGGATTATTCTCATTCATATCGGCCATGCGATGATCAAACCAGCCATCGAGCATTTGCTTGCGGTCAGATAATGAAGCATGAGGGTCCATTACTGCAGCATCCCTGAAGTTTGATTTCGTATATTTCGGCCATTGGTGCACCCAGCTTTTCATCGGCATATCCTGCAGGGTATAACCCTCTGTTCCGGCATGATTGTGTACCAGGTCCATCACCACTTTCAGGCCCATAGCATGACACTTGTCAACAAATTGTTTATATAACTCATTTGAGCCATAACGTGGATCGATCTTATAGTGGTCGGTAATTGCATAGCCGTGGTAAGAGGCTTGCGGCTCGTCATTCTCGACAGCAGGAGTTAGCCAGACGGCTGTAACGCCCAGGTCTTTTAAATAATCAAGATGATCCATGATACCTTTCAGGTCGCCGCCGTGGCGACTGAACATTTTACTGCGGTCAACTGCTGTCTCGCGCATGCCAGTAACGGAATCATTTTTAAGATCACCATTCGAGAAACGGTCGGGCATGATCAGGTAGATCAGGTCCCTGTTGGTCACACCCTGTGCCCTAACCGGCGACTTGTCACGTTTTTTGAGCGTATATCGATAAGTTAACGTCTTTTCGCCCGCTTTGCTGAAATTTATCGGGAACGTTCCCGGAGATGCAGATGAAAAAATGTGCAAATCGACAAATAAATAATTCGGATTTTCAACTTTGTGAACGGCAATAAGCTTCACACCGGGGTAGTTTAGCTGCACATTTGCCGAGGCAATATTGTTGCCATGAACGATCAGCTGTAGGTTGGGATTACTCATACCAACCCACCAAAACATGGGCTCCACGCGCTCCAGGGCAGGAATTTGTGCGGACACTCCCAAGGCCATAAGCAGGCAGCAAGCAGTAAAAAATAAAGTTTTTTTCATATCGGGTTCATTCAGGATTAATTGGGCGGCCATGAGATTATCGCCTAACCGCGTTTCAAATTTAATATAAAAATGACTTGTTGTAAGAAAAAGTGAAAATGTTTGGGCTAAATGAAAGCCGGAAATATGAATAACTTTTTAATTAATAGGAAGGATTGTAATAGCCGGGTCAAAACAAAAATACGATGAGCCGATCAAATCAAATAAATAAAAACATTTATATATTTGTCGCACTAATTATTAGTATGACAATAAAAAAATTCGACAGCTATTCATACTTGCTTGATCGTACCGCACGAAGAGTAAAACAATATGCACAGCAACGATTTTCAGCAGGGGATTTTAATATCACTGTTGACCAATGGCTGATACTTAAGAACCTCGATAACGACCGCTATCTGAAACAAACTGAACTGGCAGAGCTGACGGGCAAAGACACTCCCACGCTAACACGCATAGTCGACCTGCTGTGTAAAAAAGGATTAACCGGACGCCTGATGCACAAAACCGACAGGCGCAGTTTTACAGTTCATTTAACTGAAAACGGCAAGCGCCTGTTGAGTGAGCTATCACCAAAAGTTGACGACATACGAATGAAGGCATGGGAAGGCTTAAGTGAAGCTGACTATGATGATTTAAAAAGAATATTAAATAAGATCTATCAGAATTTAGAATGATGAATTCGTGGATTGGGTTGACTAAGTTGGATTGGACTGATCAGGTCACGAACCATTCAATAGGCAGCTCAGTCGACCACTCACTCAATCAAGTTAATCAACAACAAATAAATAACATATGATAACTACTGACATAGGTATAATTGGTGCCGGCCCGGCCGGTTTGTTTGCCGTTTTTGAAGCCGGCCTGTTAAAAATGCATTGCCATCTGATTGACTCCCTGCCACAGGTAGGCGGGCAATTGTCCGAAATATACCCGCAAAAACCTATTTACGATATACCCGGCTATCCAACCGTTAACGCACAGCAACTGGCGGATAAATTAATGGAGCAAACCGCTCCTTTTCATCCAGGGTTTACCTTGGGCGAACGCGTGGAAACATTGCAAAAGTTAGCTGACGGTACCTGGCTGATAAGTACCAGTGAAGGCACTGAAATTAACTGCAAGGTAGTCGTAATTGCAGGTGGACTGGGATGCTTTGAACCCCGCAAACCCGAGGTCGATCGCCTGGCGGAATTTGAAGGCAAAGGCGTTTCCTATGCCGTAAGGAACCCGGAGCAATTCAGGGGCAGGCATGTGGTTTTAGCCGGCGGCGGCGACTCCGCACTGGACTGGAGCATTTTCCTGGCAGATATTGCTGAAAGAGTAACCCTGGTACACCGCGGCGACACTTTTCGCGGATCGCCCGATGCGGCAGAAAAAGTATTTGAACTGGCAAAGATCGGCAAGATCGATCTGTACCTGAAAACAAGGGTTGTTTCATTAGATGGGGCAGGCCACCTGGAAGCACTTTGTCTTGTTGGTCCCGAAGGTCAATCTATCATTAATGCAGAACACTTTGTTCCGTTGTTTGGATTAAGCCCAAAACTCGGGCCGATAGAAAATTGGGGACTGGCTATTGACAAATCAGCTATAGAAGTAAATACTACTGATTACAGCACTAACATCGAAGGGATATATGCCATAGGGGATATCAATATTTATCCCGGCAAGCTTAAACTCATCCTGTGTGGCTTTCATGAGGCGGCCTTAATGGCGCAGAGTGCATTCAAATATGTATACCCTGATCAGAGATTGACTTTTAAATACACTACCGTTTACGGAATAACTGAGTTACAGCAATGATCAATTTTATAGTTGAAAGCCACGATGGTCAACACATACCCATATCCGTCCCCGAAGGTATCAGCCTGAACTTGATGGAAGTATTAAAAGCATCAGATTATGATATATTAGCTACCTGCGGCGGGATGGCCCTTTGTGCCACCTGCATGGTGCAGGTGCTTAAAGGCGGCCAACAGCTAGCCTCTGCGCTTGATCAGGAACTCGATATGCTGGATCGCATGCCAGCGAGTGATGATAAAAGTCGCTTATCATGCCAGATCGCAGTAAATGAACAATTAGAAGGCTGTGTTTTCAAGATCGCAGGGTAAAGAGATACGATGGGAAAATATTGGAATAAATTGCCAATCTTACCTGCTTCAGAAATCAATATTGTCGAAACAAAAACATTCATCATCAAAGCGATCACCATCACCTCCATCCCTGTTACCGACGCTACCTGGTTGCCGGAACTCACACCCGGAAGCATACGCGGCTATGTGATCAAAGTGGATAACCTTGACAAGGCGATCAAATAGCTGAACGAAAAAGGCATTGAAGCCGGAAAGATGGACCAAACGCAATGGGGTAAATTCGCAGCAGTGAAAGACCCGGACGGCAATACATGGAGCTTGCACCAGGAATAAAACTTTTAGCGGATGTCCCTTTGTGCTTCTTTCTTTGTGTTCTTTGCGGTTTAATTTTCTTAACGCAAAGAAAGAAGGACAAAAAAACACTGAGTCAATCTTCCCACTTATTTAATCCAAGTAATTTTTTGCCTAAGGGCGAAAGCTCGGCAACCGGGTTCTTTTTCTCACGTTCCATCGGGTCGCCGGGGAAAGCATAGCCCTCCATGGCCTGGCGACTTTGCCAGCTGTTGATGCGCCATTGCCTTAGTTCCTCATTATCTTCCTGCGCTGGCATCATGGCAATATATTGGGCTATCCTTACTTTATTCCCGCTGGTATTCGGACGGATACCATGCGGTTCCAAACTGTTAAATATCAGCAGGTCACCTGCTTCCAGTTTCACTTTAACGATCTCAAAACCTGCCGTATCCGGCTTATAATGATCGCGGTCTTCGGGCTGGGTCAATTTCCAGGTATCATAAGTACGGTACAATTCAGGTATACATTGAAAGCCGCCCATATTCTCATCCGTCTGGTCGGCCAGCGCCAATACGCCCTGTACGTTTTGAGGCTTTGTTTCGGGATCATAGTCCCAGTGAATGAACCCTTTATATTCAAATCCGGGCCGGAGCGGAAAATTCAGATTTGCACGGTCAATGGTCACCCACAATTTCTCTGTCCCCCACACATCAGCAAACGCAGCATGCACTTTTGGGAATTGGCGGTTATCCCATAAAAACTGGTGATTGTATATTTCCACCATGCCGGTGTTGTTCAGTTCTTTCATCTGCATTTCGGCATTGGGTTTTTTATACCAGCTTTCGATATCCTCAGGGTCCTTGCCTTCATATTCCCATAAATAATCGGCCAGCTTTTTAACCTGCTCTTTGGGAACCGCATTTTTTACTACCACATAGCCGTTCTCTATCCAGAATTTCCAGTCGTCTTCAGTCAGTAAACGCAGGGGTTTGCCGTTGCTGCGGTCATTTAACCTGATCTGGCTTGATTTTGCTGTCGAAGGATTACCCGGTATTTCTTTGTGCGCATTATCCGGGGTCACGGTAGCCATAGTTTGATTTTTCATCTTAGTTTTATTTTTGGTTTGCGAATCAAAATTACAGCGCTCTTAAAAATTCTTTACCCTTTACAATGACCAATATTTGCTCTGTATTGACATAATTACTAACTTTATATCTGCTCGATAAGATAATGGGAAAATGAATGAGATCCAGTTAGAGAAAGTAGAGTTCGAGCCGGGCAAGTCTTTTAAGCTTTTCTCGCCCAGGCTGCGCAATACCTTTTTGTGGCATTATCATCCCGAGCTTGAGCTGGTGTATGTTGAAGCGGATGCAGGAATAAGGCATGTAGGTTCGCATATCTCCGGCTATACACAAAGCGATCTTGTTTTTATTGGCAGCAACATCCCGCACCTTAATTTTGATTATCGCCTCAGAAGTGATTACCACCAGGTCGTAATACAATTGCGCGAAGGTTTCCTGGGTACGGCTATCGGTATTTCACCAGAATTTTCCGCTATCCACCAATTATTTAAAAAAGCGGGTTCAGGGATCGCTTTTCGCGGGGAGACTAAAGCCATAGCAGCAGAAAAATTAAAACAGTTGCAAAATTTAAGTTCCTTTAAACAGCTCATCGGGTTAATGGAGATATTTCATTTGCTGGCAAATTCAAGCGAGTTCGACCTGTTAAATGATGATCAAATCAGCATACAATTCTTTTTAAAGGACAAGATCAGGATGGGGGCCATTTATGAATATATCGACGCTAATTATAATCACAAGCCTGATGTAAATGTAGTGGCTGGCAAGGTTCATTTAACTACCCCGGCATTTTGCCGCTATTTTAAAAGGCAAACCAATATGACCTTTACCGATTTTGTGAACCAATACCGCATTGATATGGCAAAAAATCTGTTGATGCAGGATAAAAATATTACCGAGACCTGCTATGCTGTTGGCTTTGAGAGCCTGTCCTATTTTAATAAGCTATTCAATAAAATTGTCGGAAAAAATCCATCCGACTTTAAAAAGAGCTGGTTAAAAAACACAAAACACGATTTATGGATTAAATAGATTTAATTGATTTTGGGCAATTCATCCAGCCGAAGAATGGCGCTTTCGCCGTGCTTTAATAATATCTTTTTGATATTTTCATTGCCCTGCGATTGCAGTCCGGCCATGATCTGCTGCACAGTCATAATAAAATCTTTAAGTAAATTTAATAAAAAGGTTTATCCTGATAAAGGAAACATATTATGCATTTTGCTTATCTTGGTCATGGTCAATTCAACTTGATGAAACTATTTAAAGCCTTATTTTCTGTCGCTGTTACCTTATTATTGATCTGGGCGCTTCAAACCAAATTTGGTGAGGCACCCCCTATCGGCGCGTTTTTGAATCCGGCTACCGGTTTCTGGCAAAATGCGGAAAGCAAAAATATTTCTTCCGACAGTCTTCAACTGGACGGCCTGCAGGGCAGGGTGACGATACGGTATGATGAGCACAGGATCCCGCATATTTTTGCCCAGAACGATCACGACTTGTATTATGCCCAGGGCTATATTACCGCCCGCGACCGTCTCTGGCAAATGGATATACAAACCCGCAGCGCAGCAGGCCGGTTAGCTGAAATTGCCGGCCCGAAAGCTTTGAATATTGACCGTTATCATCGTCGCATGGGAATGACCTATGGCGCCGAAAACACCCTGAAGGGTATGATGAAAGACCCGGTGACCAAAGTGGTGATCGAGGCCTATACCGATGGGGTAAATCACTATATCCGCCATCTCAGCAAACGAGATTATCCTATTGAATTTAAACTGCTGGATTACGCACCCGAACAGTGGAAGCCAATAAACTGTGCCTATCTGCTTAAACTCATGTCCGAAACACTGGCAGGGGGATCTGATCAGTTTGCAATGACTAATAACTTAAAGCGTTTTGGCGCAAAGGATGTAAACGATCTTTTCCCTGATTATCCTTTTCACGAAGACCCTATTATACCTGTTGGCACCAAATGGGATTTCAAACCCCTACCCGTGCCAAAACCATCATCAGATTTTATTGCTCAAATGACGGATAACATCAAACCCAAAGAACGGGTACCGGGAATCGGCAGTAACAACTGGGTAATTGCGGGCAGCAAATCGGCCAGCGGCTATCCTATCCTTGCAAATGACCCGCATCTGAATTTAACCTTCCCGTCCATTTGGTACCAGTTGCAGATGTCATCACCAACGGTAAATGTTTACGGGGTATCATTACCCGGCGCCCCTTGCATCGTAATAGGTTATAATCAAAAGATCAGTTGGGGAGTTACTAATGTAGATGCTGATATATTGGATTGGTACCAGGTTCGGTTTAAGGACAATAGCAAAAATGAATACTGGTATAATAACCAATGGAATAAAGTAAAAAAGCGTATTGAAGCAATTCATATCCGGGGGCAAAAACCACTTTATGATACCGTAATATATACGCATCACGGCCCGGTGGTATATAGTAATGTCAGCCAAAAGCCAAAAGAGCGCGAGAATATTCCGATCGGCGATGCCTTGCGCTGGGTGGCACACGATGAATCGGACGAGTTTATGACCTTTTACCTGCTAAACCGAGGGAAGAATTATGACGATTACCGCAAAGCTTTAACCTATTATACCGCCCCTGCGCAGAATTTCATCTTTGCAAGCAATGATAAAGATATCGCCATCACCCCCAACGGTAAAATACCGTTAAAATTTAAGGACCAGGGTAAATTTATAATGGATGGCAGCGCCCCGGCAAATGATTGGCATGGCTGGATACCTTATGATCAAAACCCAACCGTTAAAAATCCAGCCCGGGGATTTGTCAGCTCGGCCAATCAATCCTCAACCGACCAAACCTATCCATATTATATCAACTGGCGTTTTGAACTGTATGATCGCGGCAAACGCATTAACGACCGGCTGAAAGTAATGCAAAATGCCACGGTAGACAGTATGCAATTGATGCAAATGGATAATTACAGTATGCGCGCCCAGGATGTTTTACCTGCGTTGATGAAGTATCTTGATCCCTCAAAACTTGGTAAAAGACAATTGGAGGCGTTACAAATCATTAAAAAATGGGATAAGCATTATGACGCATCTTCAGAAGGCGCTTCCATTTTTAACGCATGGTGGCTTAAATTTTACGGCATGACCTGGGATGATGAATTCGCAGATAAAAAAATGCTGCTCAATTATCCATCGTTTGACCGGACAGAAAAGTTATTACTGACAGAATCCAATTCCAAATGGTTTGATGATATTAATACGCCAGCTAAAGAAACCTGTACGGACATTGTCATACGTTCCTTTACCGCCGCAGTGAATGAATTGCTGCGTAAATACGGTCAGCCAGGCCAAAAATGGCAATGGGGAAATATAAAAGATAGCCATATTAACCATTTGGCTGGTTTGCCCGGTTTTGGCACCGGTCATTTTTCTGCCGGGGGAACAGCGGCAGTGATCAATGCCCTAAAGGGAGGCAATGGGCCTTCATGGCGTATGGTGGTGCAAATGGGGCCGCAGGTAAAGGGCTATGGCATTTTCCCCGGCGGCGAATCCGGCAACCCAGGCAGCTATTTTTATGAAGATTTGTTTAATACCTGGAAAGATGGCAAGCTAAATGAGTTGCTGTTTTTAGGCGCTGAAAATGAAAAGTCCGAAAGGATAAAATCAACATTAATATTAAATAAAACAAAATAAACGCTATGTCCTGCCAATTCGCCAAAGGCGGAGGTAACTTATACGGCTTGTCCGTTGGCATTGCATAACGTATAAGAGCCTCGCCTGGCAACCGGAATGACAACCTTTTTAACCGATCAAACAAAAAAAATAAATATGCTATTCCTAGTCATCATCATTCTATCCTTTGTAAGTGCTTACTTTCTACCCTGGTGGGTAGTAGCCATAGTTGCGTTTTTTGCTGCCTTTTTTATCGGCAAAACATCCGGACAGTCATTTTGGTCGGGCTTTGGCGCTGTGTTTATTGTGTGGACATTACTGGCCTTGTTTAAGAGCATACCTAATGACAATATGCTGGCTAAACGGGTTGCACAACTATTTCAGTTGCCCAACTGGATATGGATACTATTGATTACTGCCCTGATCGGTGGACTGGTCAGCGGCATGTCTGCTCTGTCAGGGGTGTTGGTTAAGAAGGCATTTAAGAATTAACCAGGCAAACAACCACAAAAAAAGCGCCCACAACCCGCCATCCATGAGCGTTTTTTTTCGTGACAGGATTTACAAACTTGCCAAAGCTTCCTTCAATGTTTTAACCGCAGGTTTGTTGCTTTTGGCTGTAGCAAATATATCCTCGGAACTCATATCATTGCCATAATAAGCGTGATTGGCTTCTTTATCTATTGATAAACTTGATCCGTTTATGCTAATGCCTGCAAACAATCCACGACTGCGGGAGTAGGAGTAAACTTCTGCTTCCAGCTTATAATCTGTATTAGCCGATGTAGTTCTGCCGACAGGCCCCGCAGCGGCAGAGGCGTCACCGCCAATAGTAAAGTCGCCATTTTTGACTTTTGCAAGCACGCCTTTATGACGGAACACCAGCACAAGGTCAACGGACTGGACACCTATCTGGGGGCCAATGCTTCCACCTGTGAGGGTTACAAATACCGGGTCACTCCACTTACCGTCATCCGTCTTTACAGTTGCTATACCTTTGCCTCTTTTGCCGCCAATGCCTAAACCTGCATTGATCAGTTTGGGAATAATAACTACACCTTCACATCTGGAGATCAGATCATGAGGGATGCTTTCTTTCATTCTGCCAAATTCTTTTAAAACATTGGCAGCGCTGTGTATTTTTTCCGTTTGCTTGTCGTCATCAGCACGCATAGCGGAGGCGCATATTAGAACTAAGCTAAAAAAAAACGGGAGGGCTAAAAATTTTATCGTTTTCATGAGGTTAATAATTAATAATTATAAAACCCCAAAATTGCGTACTTGTTTGTATTAGTTGACTTTATAAACCTAAGCCCGCTCTATTTTACAAATAAAACAGCAAGCTTGTGCATTTCGCGCATGCAGGTATGCAATGCCGGAATTCTGCTCAAAAATTTCTGTTATCATTTCGTCAGCATCACCCTGGCCAACCAGCTTTGTCAAAACCATCATTTGCCCCTCGTTATAGCCAATCAATGTCAATGGAAAGCTTTTCTTGTCGGCATTTATTTCCGGCGGAAAACGATAAATATCTGCGTATTCCCCGACGTCGGCAGCATTAATAAATACAGGTCCCGGCTGGTTGTAGGCATTATCAATTTCAAATGGGCTATGGGTAAACAGCAAACGCTTATCCACTCCTTTTTCAAACGGTTTTAATGATACCCTGCACGGCCCCAGGCTTGTCGCTATTTGTTCGGTCAACTGATGGCCAAAATCATCCTGACGGATTTCACGCACACGCTGTGCATAGTTTTTTGAGAGTGGCACAATTCTGAAATTATTCATCGCTTTAATTTTTTGATAACCAAATTTGCACTTATCTCACCCTTATTAGAACCCGGAACTTGCGGAGTTTTTCATCATCTATCCGTCATTTGCACATTTGCAATCCGCAGATCTGCACATTCGCTTATCTTTGCTTACATGATAAAGCCGGATAAGCAGCAGGTGTTCTCCATCAGTAATAAACAGCAATTTACTGATACCGCTTTGCAAGTGTTTCGTTTTCAAGCCCAAAGCTGTATTGTTTACCGAGAATTTATCACCAATCTGAAAGTTGATATCGAAGCTGTTAGCCACATCGGTCAGATACCCTTTTTGCCGATCAGCTTTTTTAAATCACATCAGGTGCTCAGCGGTGCAGATAAGGTGCAAACCACTTTCACCAGCTCGGGCACTACCGGTATGACAAACAGCCGGCACCTGGTTACGGATGTAAGCTGGTATCAGGAGAGCTTCCGCCGCGCTTTCGAAATCTTTTACGGTGACATTAAAAACTACTGCATACTGGCCCTGCTCCCATCCTACCTTGAAAGAGAAGGCTCGTCCCTGATCTATATGGCTGAAGATTTAGTGAGGCGATCTGCATACCCCGACAGCGGATTTTTTTTATACAACCATGATAAACTGTCTGAGCAATTAAAAAAACAGCAACAGGCTAAAAAACCTACCCTGTTAATCGGTGTCACGTTTGCCCTGCTCGATTTTGCTGAACAATATCCGATCAATTTTCCTGAACTGATTGTAATGGAAACCGGTGGTATGAAGGGTCGCCGAAAGGAAATGATACGCGAAGAATTGCACCAGGTATTATCTACCGGCTTTGGCGCTAATGCTATCCATTCAGAATATGGCATGACCGAGCTCTTCTCGCAGGCCTATTCAAAGGGCGACGGGGTATTCAATTGCGCGCCCTGGATGAAGGTGATCACCCGCGATACCAACGACCCGGTAAGTAACCTGGACAATGATAAAACAGGCGGCATTAATGTAATCGACCTGGCCAATATCAATTCGTGCGCGTTTATCGCTACACAAGATCTGGGCAGAGTATACCCGGACGGCTCTTTTGAAGTGTTAGGGCGCTTTGATAACTCCGATATACGCGGCTGTAATTTACTGATCGGATAAAACTTAACTAACGGATAATTGTTATTTTTGCCACGCATCAAGCTATCATACAATGATCGAGAAATTTTTGAACGACCAACAGGACCCTAAAGCAGTAGAGAAAGTTTACACCCGCCTGGTTGACCTGCTAACCACCGGCGAAGAGATAATTTACATCGCTACTCAAAAAAAACCATTGGTAAATCTGCTGCCTGACTGCGTGGCATTAACCAATAAAAGAGTTTTGTTTTTCACTCCGGCAAACCTTGGCCTTTCTATTAAGTTCATTGATTTTGTTTGGAAGGACATTGCTGATGTATTTACCAAAGAAGAAATTATAGGCGCTGTTTTTAGCGTAAAAACCACCAATGGCTCCGAAATGGGCGTTGATTACCTGCCTAAAGTACAGGCACGGAAATTATACCAGTACGCACAGGAACGTAAAGAAGCCGAGCGCGAAGCCCGTCGCCTGCGCGAGCTGGAACAAAAACGTGCAGAGTCAGGATCAATCAATCTGGCCGACCGTGCCAGTGGGCCCATACAGCCATCTGCACCAGAACCTCAGGCGGCACCGGTAGCTTCTGCTGCCGTACACCCAGATGCTCCAAAACCAGATGAACTGACCGAAAAACTAAAAAAATTAAGAACGCTGTTTGATAATGGCCTTATCTCACAGGAAGAATATAACCACAAGAAGCTGGAATTATTGAGCGAATTGTAACAATGCCCTCCCCGATCGCTGGAATATAAGGCGCACAACGATCCGTCCGGCTGCTAAAGAATTTCCTATTTGGGAAAATCGGGGAGTCCATCTGCTGTCAAATAAAAACAGCGATTTACTGACGATCTTTACTTCAGCAGCTTTGGCATGAAAGGGTTCATCAGATAATTGAACTCTTCTTGACCATAGCAGAAGGAACTTTCAGCAGCAGATGTTGGTTTTTTTACTGAACGAATTGCCTGTTTGCTTTAAACTTTTGTCTGACCTTAAAATTATTCAGCAATTATTAAAAAATAATTCTTCTTCCCTTTTTGTACTACCAGGAATTTGCCTCCTATTAAGTCTTGCTTATTGTACCTATCATCTGCTGTCTCCACCTTATTTTTGTTAACGGCTACTCCGCCCCCCTGTATCATTTTTTTTGCTTCGCCTTTTGATGGGAATACGGCTGTTTTCGCCCCCAGCAGATCAATCACATTAATGCCATTGCTGAGTTCATCCAAGGCTATTTTGAAGTTGGGTACACCCTCAAACAAAGCAAGTACTTCTGCCCCGTTCAATTCATTTAAAAATTCAATGCCGGTATTTCCAAACAAAAATTCAGATGACTTGATCGCTTTCTGATACTCTTTTTCTCCATGTGTACGGATCGTAATATCCATTGCGAGCGCTTTTTGCAATCCCCTGAGATGAGGCGCTATCGTATGCTCGGCTTCCAGGGCTTCAATAATTCCTTGATCAAATAAAGTAAAAATCCTGATATAGGCTTTGGCATCCTCATCGCTGGTGTTCAGCCAAAACTGGTAAAATTTATAGGGTGATGTCTTTTGCGGATCAAGCCATATATTGCCTCCTTCAGTCTTTCCAAACTTAGTTCCGTCTGATTTTTTGATCAGTTGCGTAGTTAATGCATAGGCTTCTCCGGCATCTTTGCGCCGTATCAGTTCGGTACCGGTAACAATATTACCCCACTGGTCTGAACCGCCCATTTGCAAAACACATTGATGATGCTTCCACAAATAGTAAAAATCATAACCCTGTACCAGTTGGTAAGTAAATTCGGTGAATGACATGCCCGTATCGCCACTGATACGGTTCTTCACCGAATCTTTGGCCATCATATAATTGACGGTGATGTGCTTGCCTACTTCGCGAATAAAACTCAGAAAGGTAAAATCCTTAAACCAATCATAATTATTCACCATTTGTGCGCTGTTGGCACTGCTATTAAAATCAAGGAATTTTTCGAGCTGTTTTTGTATGCCGGCAAGATTGTGCTGTAAAACATCTTCCGACAATAAATTACGCTCCTGCGATTTGCCCGAAGGATCGCCTACCATTCCGGTGGCGCCTCCCACCAAAGCAAATGGTTTATGTCCCGCGCGTTGAAAATGGATCAGTGTCATGATCTGCGCCAGGCTGCCCACGTGCAGCGAATCGGCCGTAGGATCAAAGCCTATATAGCCTGATGTCATACCCCTGTTTAACAATTCTTTGGTCCCGGGCATAATATCATGCAGCATGCCGCGCCAGCGTAGTTCTTCTACAAAATCCATCGTTTCTATTCAAAAATTGCAAATATAACAGAATAATCGGCTGCTGTGGCCTTATTAAATATAAGGCATTATAAATCAAATCAGTGATGTGTTTTTTCAAGAAATCAATATGCTCGCAAAATCAAATCTGTGTAATCATTCCTTTAATAATCGGTGAAATCCCCAAAAAATTCGTAATTTAAGCTGATAAGGGTATCTTGCTTAAGATTCATGAATTTTCTATCGCATTATTATTTTGACCGGGGCAACACCAACTGTTACCATATATTAGGCACAGTATTACCCGATCTTTTAAAAAATGCAGATAAAACAATCATTATACATCCCGAAAAACTGCACCATCCGAACCCTGTCATAAATGATATTATAATTGGCTGGCGAAAACACCTGGAAGTTGACCGTTATTTTCACTCTTCTGTTTTTTTTATTACCCGCTCGCACGAATTAAAATTGCGCCTCAAGCCTGCAATTGCAGGATCGCCCGTAAAGCCATTTTTCCTGGGGCATATAGCCCTGGAACTGGTACTGGATAATCTGTTGCTTACCACCGGCAAGGTATCTGTGGATGGATTTTATACACTTTTAGGCAGTTGCAATAACGAAATCATCCGCCAGTTTTTAAACTTCGCAGGCTTACAGCAGACCGATAAGTTCTTCAGTTTTTATGAAAAATTCAAAAGCAATCGCTACCTGGACACCTATGTAGACACACAGCAGATTGCCTACGCGTTGAAACGTATTTGCATGCGGGTATGGGATGATCCTTTTACGCCCCGGCATGAACAGGAGATGAGTGCAATAATAACTACCTATCGAGGGAGTATTTATGATGATTTTACATTGATATTTGACGAAATCGCTGGTCTTTTAAGAAACGATTAAAATCTGCTGCTTGCTCCCGGGCCGTTTAATGTGCATGGCGGTCTATCAAAAAAGAGTAAAAAAATTCAATTACTGTCCTTGATTTTAGCAAAAAGGCTTCAAAATCAATATTTAACATTAAATTATTTTTTTGAACTAAAATTATATCCGTACTTTTGCAGTCCCAATTAACAAATTGGGAAAAGGAGAAAATTTATTTAATGGCAAAAAAGCAAGAAGCAGAAAAAGAATTAAAAGCTAAGGAAGCTGAACTGGATGTAGTTACAGCGACCAAGGAAAAAGAAAACATTGAATCAGAGGCTGATTCATTATCGATCGAAGAGATCAAATCAAAAGTCACCTCATCAAACGAAGATTTCGATTGGGATGCTGACGACAAAAAATTTGGCAATTACAATGATGCCGAACGTGAAAAATTAGAAAAATTGTATGATGTCACGTTCAGTTCGATCAACAAAGGCGAAATTATCACCGGTACAGTTGTAAATGTTAACAGTAAAGATGTAGTGCTGAATATCGGTTTTAAATCTGATGGCTTGGTATCTCTGTCTGAATTCCGTGATACACCGGACCTTAAAATCGGTGACACTGTAGAAGTTTTTGTTGAATCGCAGGAAGATGCTAACGGTCAGTTAGTGCTTTCACGCAAACGTGCAAAAACACAGAAATCATGGGAAAGAATTAATTCCGCATTGGATAATGACGAGATCATCACCGGTTTTGTGAAGAGCAGAACTAAAGGTGGTTTGATCGTAGATATAATGGGCGTTGAAGCCTTTTTACCAGGTTCACAAATCGATATCAAACCGATCAGGGATTACGATATCTATGTGGGCAAAACAATGGAATTCAAAGTTGTTAAAATCAACCACGAGTTTAAAAACGTAGTGGTATCGCACAAAGTGCTGATCGAAGACGATTTAGAAAACCAAAAAACTGAAATTGTGGCCAAACTTGAAAAAGGCCAGGTATTGGAAGGTACCGTTAAAAACATTACCGACTTTGGTGTATTCATCGATTTGGGTGGTGTTGACGGCTTACTGCATATTACCGATATTTCATGGGGTCGTATCGAGCATCCGAGAGAGGTATTGTCACTTGATCAGAAGATCAACGTGGTTGTACTTGACTTTGATGATGAGAAAAAACGTATCGCCCTTGGTTTAAAACAATTAACTCCTCATCCTTGGCAGTCATTAGACGAGAATATCGTTATTGGCTCGAAAGTTAAAGGTAAAATTGTTACCGTTGCCGATTACGGCGCATTCCTTGAGATCATCCCAGGTGTTGAAGGTTTGATCCACGTGTCAGAAATGTCATGGTCACAAAATCTGCGCAACCCTCAGGAATTCCTGAAAGTAGGTGACGAGATCGAAGCTCAGGTATTGACTTTAGATCGCGAAGAACGCAAAATGTCATTAGGTGTTAAACAATTAACCCCTGACCCATGGCAAAATGCTGCTGACAGATATGCTGTTGGCACCACTCACGTGGCTACTGTTAAAAACATGACCAACTTCGGTGTGTTTGTTGAACTGGAAGACGGCATTGACGGATTGATCCACATCTCTGACCTTTCATGGTCTAAAAAAGTGAACCACCCTAATGAATTCACCAAAGTTGGCGAAAAATTAAACGTGGTTGTACTGGAACTGGATGTTGACAACCGCAAGCTGAGCTTAGGCCACAAACAACTGGAAGAAAACCCATGGGATACTTTTGAAACCATCTTCACTATTGATTCAATACATGAAGGTACCGTATTAAAGGTAACCGATAAAGGTGCGATAGTTGCCCTGCCTTATGGTGTTGAAGGCTTTGCGCCGGTTAAACACATTGTTAAGGAAGATGGCAAGAGCTTAAAGGCTGAAGAAGCTGCTGAGTTCAAGATCATTGAATTTAACAAGGAAAACAAACGTATTGTAATTTCACACTCACGTATCTGGGAAGAAGCTCGCGCCGATGCCAGGGTACACGAATTTGAAAGCCGCAAAAAAGAAGCTAAAGCAGCTAATACTGCGGTGAAAAAAGTGAAAGATTCGGTTGAAAAATCAACTTTAGGCGATCTTAGCGTACTAGCCCAACTGAAAGAGCAGATGGAAGGCGCTGAAAACAAAGCCAAAAAAGTTAAAAAATCTGAAGAAGAAGCTAAATAAGCTTTAGATAAATTTTAAATCCATTAAGCCCCCGATATTCATATCGGGGGCTTTTTAATTATTTTTGTGTCGTCCTAAACAATTCGTTCATCCCCTGAAGCGATAGGACTAACTGCTGCATGGTGCTTGGGCCATTGCAAAACATTTTATAAGTTGTCATCTCATTGCACCTATCGTGATCCTGTTTTTGCAGCCCGGAAAGATTCTGAAAAAGCCATGCAAGTACTCAAAAAAATGCCGGCAAGTTAAACTTTCCATTTCACCCCGAAACCTTGCCGCGCCAAGCACTTTTATTTAGCTATAGCATCGATGGTTTAACTAATCTCTGACCATCAATCTACAATTCATTAAAAATTTTTACCTTTGCCCAAATCCAACCAAAGATGCAAAACCCTACGCTGCTCGACGGTCAGAAATTTCAGATAACCATACAGCGTTTATGTCGTCAGTTAATTGAAAATCACGACGATTTTTCTAATTCCGTATTGATAGGCATACAGCCACGAGGCATTTACCTTGCTAAACGTGTAGCTGAAGAATTGCGAAAAATATTACCCGGCAAAAAAATACAGCAGGGCGATATGGACATCACTTTTTACCGGGATGACTTCCGCCGCCGCCAATCTCAACTGGTTCCGAATCAAACCAAAATAGATTTTATAATAGAAGGCAAAAAAGTAATCATGATGGATGATGTGTTGTGGACAGGCCGCACGATCCGGGCAGCAATGGATGCCATGCTTGATTTCGGGCGCCCTGAGAAGGTGGAACTGTTGGTATTGGTAGACCGCCGCTACTCGCGGCATTTGCCCGTAGCGGCCAATTATGTAGGTATTGAGGTAGATTCCATCGCCTCGCAAAAAGTAGTGGTAAGCTGGAAAGAAACAGATGGGGAAGACAAAGTGGTGCTTTTGTCAGATGCGAAATGATAAAGTATCGAATTTCGAATGTTCAATTCCGAAATTTAAAAAAAAGAAAAAAAAATAAATCCGAAATCCGAAATCAAATAATATGGCAGGACTGAGCACAAGGCACTTATTAGGCATAAAAGATTTGAACCGGGCAGATATCGAACTGATATTTGAAACTGCTGATACCTTTAAATCGGTTTTAAACCGCCCCATTAAAAAAGTACCTTCCCTGCGCGATGTTACCATAGCTAATATTTTTTTCGAAAACTCTACCCGTACCCGCTTATCATTTGAACTGGCCGAGAAAAGGCTTTCAGCCGATGTGGTAAATTTCGCGGCATCATCCTCCTCGGTAAGCAAAGGTGAAACGCTGATAGATACGGTAAACAACATCCTTGCCATGAAAGTGGATATGGTGGTAATGCGCCACCCTTATGCCGGAGCCGGTATCTTTCTTTCCAAACATGTGAAGGCCCAAATAGTGAACGCCGGCGACGGAGCACACGAGCATCCTACCCAGGCACTACTGGATGCCTTCTCCATCCGCGAAAAATATGGCACAGTAGAAGGAAAAAAGATAGCTATTGTTGGCGATATTCTTCACTCAAGAGTTGCCCTTTCAAACATATTATGCCTCAAACAACTGGGAGCCGAAGTAATGGTTTGCGGTCCCACCACACTCATCCCAAAATATATTGGCGCACTGGGTGTAAAGGTAGAGCACGACTTACAAAAAGCCCTTAACTGGTGCGATGTAGCCAATATGCTGCGCATACAGTTAGAACGCCAGGATATTAAGTATTTTCCATCTCTGCGGGAATACAGTATGCTATATGGTCTAAATAAGGAGATACTTGACTCGCTGGATAAAGAGATCACCGTAATGCACCCTGGCCCCATTAACCGGGGCGTGGAAATCACCAGTGATGTGGCTGATAGCAAACAGTCCATTATATTGGACCAGGTCGAAAATGGTGTTGCTATACGAATGGCAGTGCTATACCTGCTGGCCGGGCAAACACAATAATTATTGGCGCATACTGTTCAGTTATTATATTGTTTTAATAATGGAAGATATCGATGAAAAACTTTTTTAAACAACTCCTCATCGTGGTTTGCTGTCTGTCCTCCGTTCCAGTATTTGCCCAAAGCCGTCAGCAGCTTAAAAACGATTCGGTATTTGTATTGGTTAAAAAGTATTTTAACGAAAGGCAAGCGGAGTCGATATATGAATTAGCCGGAGCGCAATTCAAAAAAGAGTTAAGTATCGATGCATTCAGGGATGTGGCAGCACGGCAGCTGTTCCCGGCAGGACCCATAAGGGAATCTTCCCTGATAAGCTTTGTGAACAATAAGATGAGTGCATACAAGCTTGTATTTGATACCGGAGTGCTGCAATTGCTGATGACACTTGACAAGGATGACAAATTAGAACTCTTCCTTTTTAAACCTTATAAGGAACAAGGGCCTGACAAGCTCAAGGCTGTCCGCACATCCAATTTAATGCGCACGCTAACCGATAAAAAAGTAGATTCTGCTGCAAGAAACTACATACAAAAAGCAAACACTGTTGGTTTGAGCATCGGTATAATAAAGAACGGGATCATGCACACTTATAACTATGGTGAAACTACTGCAGGAAATAACCAGATGCCTGATGCAAACAATCTTTTCGAGATTGGTTCGATCACCAAAACCTTTGCTGCCACTCTGCTGGCTTATTATGTGAATGAAGGCAAAGTGAAACTGACTGATCATATAACCAAATACCTGCCCGACTCGGTAGCTGCTAATAAGGAACTGCAAAAAGTAACACTTTTAACCTTGAGCAACCATACATCAGGCTTGCCGCGCCTTCCCGATAATTTCGAATATCATTCCAGCGACCTGTATGATCCTTATAAAGACTATACTAAAGAATACTTATTTTCTTACCTGAAAACTTGCAAGCTGGTGAGCAAACCGGGTGAAACTTATGCCTATTCCAATTTAGCAGTAGGATTATTAGGAACAATTTTAGAACAGGTAAGCGGGAAGTCCTTCGAACAGATGACTGAGGAAATTATTTGTACACCACTGAACATGCAAAGCACCGGGCAACATCTCAACCCAGTGCTCAAACAACGTTTTGTATCGGTATATAATGAGGACGGCAAAGCAACATCCCCCTGGAATTTCAGCGCCCTTGCCGCTTGTGGTGCTTTAAGATCAACTGTTAACGATCTGCTGGTCTACGTCAGAGCGAATATGATTAAAAGTGACAATGCGCTTTCAAGGGCATTTGAGTTAACCCACCAGATAACATTTGACAAAGATGCCAAATTGGGTCTGGCCTGGCACATTGTCCTGGTAAATAACGTTGAATATTATTTTCACAATGGCGGCACTTATGGCTGCAACAGTTTTTTGGCATTTAATGCCGAAAGAAACATCGCAGTAGTGGTACTTTCAAACGCAGGGAGAAGTACCGATGAACTCGGCACCGATATCCTGAAAAAACTGCAATAAACCATTTTGTCTGCATCGCAATTCACCACCGGATTTATCAATGACCATGATCGTCAAGTAAGTAGACCCAACACCAATGACTAATGACTAATTCCCCAATCACTTATCCTTAACCTGGGAGCCATCCCTAACCTCATCTGTTGCCTGCTTAACTAATTTATCATCAGATTTCAGATCACCGTAAACTTCTACTTTATCGCCGGCCTGCAAGCCTTTTTTTACATCAACCCACTGTGCTTTGTGACCAACTACCTTTATCACAAAAACTTTTTCAGTTGAAGTTACTACGGCAGTCTTTGGCAGTATAAAAGCACTATCACGAGATGGCAATGGAACACTAACCTCGGCAAACATATGGGGCAGCAATTTTTTATCTTTATTGAAAACGTCCATCTCTAAGCGTTCTGACCTTAGTTTATCATCCAGTGCACCTGCCAAACGTTTAACCTGTGCAGTAAACTTCTGGTTAGGTAAAGCCTGAACAGTAAAGCTAACCTCGTCTTTATTGCTTAGTCCACCTGTATAATTTTCCGGAACAGAAATTACCAAACGCAGCCTTTTTTGATCCTGCAATACAAACAGCGGATCGGGCCCTTTTCCACCTGGACCTACGTAAGCACCCAGGTTTATATTACGGGCAGTAATCACCCCGTCAAAAGGCGCCCTTATCTGTAGATAAGCCAAATTTGCACCTACTTCCCTATAGGATGATTTGGCAGCTTCAACGTTGGCCAGGTCAGAATTCTTTTTGGCTTCCGCCTGTTCCAGATCATTTTCTGAAACAGTACCCGGTATTTTGCTGGTACTTAACAGCCGATCATAGGTTGCCTTGCTGGCAAAATAAATGGCTTCCTGCTGCTTTACACGCGATTGAGCCGCCGCCAGCTGAGAGTTGATCTCCGGCGCTTCCAATATTGCCAATAACTGGCCCTGATGTACTTGAGAACCTATATCAACTAACAGGTTTTTTACATAACTGTTCACTTTTGCATAAAGGTCTACCTGCTGGTAAGGTAACAATTCCCCTGGTACAGCAATGGTTGAAGTGAGCTTACCTTTTTGCACAGAGGTAAGCGTGACAGAGGGCGTATCTACAGCATTTACCTGATTTACGGTCTGTATCTGCTCTGCCTTTGCTTCTTTATTAGGGCCGCATGAGCTTAGTAAACTTGCGCCAATAGCTAATACAGCTAAAGCGATAACGGATTTATTGAATTTGGTGTTCATGGTGATGCAAAGGGACATAAAATTTACTTTCTTTATCTTCAGGATCTAACGAAACAGATTGTGTAGTGGCATTGCCTTGTACCCAGGCAAAAACAAGGGGTAATATCAAAAGGGCGGCAAAGGTTGACGCGAAAAGACCGCCAATAACAGCACGACCAAGCGGAGAAGTTTGATCGCCGCCTTCACCCAAACCTGAGGCCATAGGTATCATCCCTACGATCATGGCTAAACTGGTCATCAGTATGGGTCTTACCCGTAAAGCTACTGCTTCACGTGCAGATTTCAGGGCATCGCCGTTGTGTTTTCTTAATTCCTCGGCGTTAGTAACCAATAATACCGCGTTTGAAATAGATACGCCTACCGACATGATCATGCCCATATAAGATTGCAGGTTTAATGTGGCACCTGTTATTTTAACTAATAATAACGAGCCGAACAATACCGCCGGTACCGTTGACAATACAACTAATGATACCTTAAACGACTGGAAATTAGCAGCCAGCATCAGGAAGATAACCAGAACCGCTACTATTAAGCCTGTTTGTAAACTACTCAGGGTATCAGTAAGCGTCTGGCTCATCCCTCTAAGCTCAACTGTTAAGCCTCTTGGTAATTTGCCTAATGATTTAATCGCTTTTTGCACGTCATCGACCGCCGTTCCCAGGTCTTTATTATTTATATTGGCGGTTACCGAAATCGTAGGCACGGCGCCGATATTATCATTTTCCCCGTAAGTCGAATCCTGTTTGATCTCGGCAACATCGCTTAAAACAGGTCGCGGCTGATTACTTAATACAGGTATTTCGCGGATATCATTCAGGCTGGACATCTGATATTCCGGAACCTGCACCTGTACCAGGTAACTAAGCCCAGCTTTTTCATCTATCCAATTATTCTTTTCAGTAAAACGTGATGACGATGTAGAGGCCGTAAGTGTACGTGATATATCGTTGATACTCACGCCTAATTCGGCAGCACGGACACGATCTATATTAATATCAATGGATGGATATTTATACGATTGCGCGATCTGCACATCCCTGAGATAACTGATGCTATCCAATTTTTTTACAATCTTATTTCCGTACGCTACGTTCTGCATTTTGTTTTTGCCGGTCAAGGCAACCTCAATAGGCGTGGGCGAACCCTGGCTCAGGATTTTGTCAGTCAGCTCTATAGGTTCAAATGAGACTTTTATATCAGGCAATTCCTTTTTCATAGCCCCCCTGAAACGGTCTTTCAACTCATCCAGATTCACTTTATAGTCTTCGGTAAGACTCACCTGCATAACTGCTTCCTGCGGCCCGGCCATAAATGTATAAATAGGATTGGTTGAAAATGACGATGGATGTGGACCCACAACAGTTGAGGTGATGGCAATGTGTTCCTTACCAACCAGGTTTTGCAATACATGCAATGCCTTGATCGTGCTTTCCTCGGTACGCTCCAGCCTGGTACCATCTGCCCCGCGCAAGCGAACCTGGAATGTACCGGAGTTAACCTTTGGCAAAACATCATGCCCTACGACGCTGAACAATAAAAAAGCCAGGCCAAATGCTACAATCAGATACAGGGAAACAATCAGTTTCCGCTTAGGCAGCATTCTGTCCATTAATCGCATAAACCTGTCTCTGAAACGATCGAAGCGGGTAACTTCATTTCCCCGGTGTTCCAGTGCCATTTTCATGGCTCTTTCCTTTTGCGCCCATGGCTCTTCCTCGTCTTCGAGGGCAAAACCATCCACATGGCTTTTATCTTCGTGGGTGTTTTTCATCACCCAGTTAGCCATGATCGGCACAAATGTCTGAGCTAAGAAATAGGAAATGATCATTGAAAAACCAATCGCCAGTGAAAGCGGAAGGAACAACGCACCCGGGATACCTGACATGGTAAAGGCCGGGGCAAATACCGCCAGGATACAGAACAGGATCAATAATTTAGGGAAGGCAATTTCCTTACAGGCATCCCATATGGCTAATGCCTTGGGCTTGCCCATATCAAAATGCTGGTGTATATTTTCTATAGTTACTGTCGATTCATCCACCAAAATACCAATAGCCAGCGAAAGACCGCTCAGCGTCATGATATTGATGGTCTGATGAAAAAGATAGAGGAAAAATATTGCCGAAATAATACAGGTGGGAATAGTTAATATCACGATCATTGCGCCCCGCCTGTCACCCAAAAACAGCAGCACCATTAAACCTGTAAGTACGGCACCTATTGCACCTTCCTCAGCTAAACTCTTTACTGCGTTTATTACATAAACTGATTGATCGAATACAAACGATAACTTGACATCAGGCGGCACCAGTGCCTGAAAACGCGGAATAGCCTTTTTTAAATTCTGTACTACGTCCCATGTAGATGCGGATGCTGCCTTGGTAATAGGCAGGTAAACGGATCTTTTACCGTTGATCAGTGCATAGCCGGTAGTCACATCAGCACCATCTTCAACAGTGGCCACATCATGTAAAAAGACAGTTTGAACGCCATTCTTAAATAAGGGGATATTGCCAAAATCCGGAACCTGTTTGATAGTTGTATTTGCGGGCGTTAAATAATTCAGGTCTCCTATGCGCACATTACCGGCAGGTGTATTCTGGTTATTATCACGCAATGCCTGAACAATCTGGTCGGGCGTAAGATTATGAGACCGGAGCAATTGCGGGTCAACTTTTATCACTACTGTACGCTGATTGCCCCCAAAAGGCGCCGGAGCAACAAGACCGGGAACCGAGGTAAAGGATGAGCGAACATAAACCAGGGCATAATCAAGTAACTCATTGTTGCTCCTTGTTGGGCTGCTTAGCACCAACTGCCCCACGGGCAGTGTTGAAGCATCAAACCTCATAATGAAAGGCGGTTGCGACCCCTGGGGGAAACCCGCCTGCGCCCTGTTGGTATAAGCCGTCACCTCCGCGGCGGCCTGTGCCATATTAGTTCCTTCGTAAAAAGTGATCTTAATTAATGTTAGTCCTTGTATGTTTTTTGTTTCGATACTTTTAACACCCGATACAAACAACAACAGGTTGACATACTGCTTGCCAAAATAGGCTTCCATCTGGTTTGGAGTAAACCCGCCATAAGGATGCGAAACATAAATAACCGGTAAATTCAGATCAGGGAAAATGTCGATCTTGATACTGCGCACTGCATTAATACCAAAGAAAAACAGCCCGGCTACTATAACTAATATGGTGATTGGCTTTTGTAGAGCCCCTTTTATCATTCCCATTATCTATGTTCTATTAAAAATTATTTATAAAAATGCCAAAATCGCCTGTGCCTGCTGCCTTGTATAAAAGTGCCTGCCAAACATTATTTGAGGCTATATCCTTGTCTATCTCGGCACGGTTCAATGCATAAAGTGCCTGTGTGAAGTCAACTATGTTGGCCAGTCCATTCTTATACAGTGCGTATTTTTGATTGTAAGCATCGGTGGCAGCTTTCACTTCGACGGGCACCTCCCTGTAATTCTTTAGTGCACTGGCTATCCTGCTTTCGGCCAGAACCTGCTGATCGTGTAATTGCTGCCCAATAAGATCATACTCGTTCCTATATTGTTCAGAAGTAAATTTTTGCGATTTCACCTGGTAATGCACACGGAAAGGGTTGGTAATATTCCATGTCATACCGATGCCAAACAGGTAATTGTACCGGGTAGGATCCACGCCGCTGCCGTAGCTGCCTGTATAGGCGTTTTGGTCGGTAAGATAGTTTGACCCGAACCCTGATCCCCTGCCCTGGTATACACCAAACAAACTAAAAGTGGGATAGCTGAAAGTACTATAATATTTAGCCTGTTCATCGCTTACGCCTATGCGGTTACGGTAGTATTTTAATAGCGGATGATCATCCGGATTCAGCGCAGGTTGCCGGTCGGCATTAGCCGGCGCCTGGCTTACAAAAGCGCTGTCGAGCAGAAAATTCTGCGGAGGAATACCCAGATATTGCGCCAGCTGGTTGCTTTGATCCTGCACAGTTTGTTCCGCATTGGTCAAAGATATGTGCGCACTGGATACTTCGGCATTGGCCAGTGATGAGTCAACACCAGGATTAAGCCCGTTTCTCACCCTGGCAATCACTACCTTTTGCAGATCAATGCTGCGGCTCAGGTTATCCTGCTCGGCCCTGGCTAACTGCTGGGCTGCCAAAAGGTTAAGATAAGTGGATGCAACTCTTATCCGGTGCTGAAATTGCTCCTGGGCAAGATCATTTTCGTCAAGTGAAACAATCGATTTTTGTACCTTAACCTTTTCACGGGATCTTCCAAAAGCAAAAAAGTCCCAGTTAACATTTGCCAGGTACAAGGCACCGAAAGCAGCATTCCAGTTTTGATTGGGCAATGCAGGCCCCGACGAGGCTACCGTTAATCCGCGATAACTATAGAGCGGACCGTTCTGGCCATTAATGGTCCCGTAATCCTGCTGTGCTGAAAGAGTGACGTCGGGCAGGTATTCGGTTTTTGTTTCTGTTAAATAAGCTTTGGAGGCGTTCAGCTGGCTTGCCTTTGCTTTTATAGATCCGTAATTGCTAAGCGCAATCTGTTCGGCTTCTTTTATAGTAAGTACTTTCTGGCCATGTGCCTGAAAAACACATAAAACACTCAAAAAACCTAAAAAGAGATGCTTTAATGACATGTTTAGCATAAGTGTAATTTTGACACAACAAAAGTAGATATTATATGGTATATGAAAAAAATGAATTAAATTTGTTACAATTATTAATAAAACTAATAATGAATATAGCAATCCATCATTTCAGGCTTGTAGACACGATTTCCAAGGAGGGAACGCTCACTAAAGCCGCTAAAACCCTGCATTTAACTCAGTCAGCGTTAAGTCATCAATTAAAAGAACTGGAACGGGAACTCGATGTGGAAGTATTTAAGCGTAATGGCAAGAGGCTTCAACTCTCAGAACAAGGCTACCGATTTCTGCGCAGTTCAGAAAAAATACTAGCTGAGATCAAATCACTTGAAGAAGACATTACCAATTATAAAATGGGCAGGACAGGCAAGTTGAGTATAAGCATGCAATGCTATACCGCCTACCACTGGTTGCCCGGCATTATTAAATACTATAAAAAACGCTGGCCGGATATTAACATCCAGATATTATCAGACGCTACCCGCCGCCCGCTCGAATATCTGATGAACGGGGATCTGGACATTGGCATCATACGGACCCAAATGGTAAATACCAGGATACGTTACGAGCCCATTTTTGAAGACCAGTTGACAGCCGTAATTTGCAAAGACCATCCGCTGGCTAAAAAGAAAGTGATAGAGATCGCTGATTTTCAGGGCGAAGAATTAATACTGCCATTATATGACCCTTCTTACCAGGATACTCCCGTTATTGAATCGCTGATAGAAGCACAACAGGTAAAGCCAAAAACATTACACCGCATACATTATACAGATGCGGCTATTGAAATGGTAAACGCCGGCCTGGGCATAACGGTTATGGCCGATTGGATAGTTAAACCCTATCTTAAAGACAGAAATATTGTAGCAAAGCCCCTGCATCACAGCGTGGCTAAACGTGCCTGGTTTGCGGCCACCTGCAAGCAAACGCCAGCCATTCTAAATTTTCTTGAATGCTTAAAAATGTATTTTTCCGGTGCGGACATGAGCGTTGACGAAACTGAAAAAAAGCAGATTATACAGGAACATACAGTTCAAAAACAAGCAGCCATGCCACCAACTACAGCACCCATAACCAGGATTAATAAAGAGGCAGCAGGTTTTAACACCGTTCAGGATTTTAAGAATTACCAATATTAAAATAATTTTCAAGATGCTCTTTAAGCGCTTTGGGACGGTTACTATTTTATTATTTTTAAGCTCACAGCTGCATGCTCAGCATGCTGGCAGACCTTTTCCCCAGCATGTCTCCTATTTTACAGGCAGCATTAAACCAAATCATATTTCCCAGATACGTTTAGATCAATTAACCCTGAATTTTTATACCCAATGGAAAAAAAGATATATAAAACCAGGGTGTCACCCAGGCGAGTATTTTATATGGTTTGAACGAAAAGGCAACAAACAATGTGTATCTGAAGGACAAGGGTATGGGATGCTCATAAGCGTACAGATGGCTGGGGCCGATCCGTCTGCAAAAAGCATTTATGATGGTCTTTACCATTATTACAAAGCGCATCCTGGCAATCATCCCTTCCTGATGGCATGGGCCCAGAATAGAAACTGCCGCGATGTTGATAAAAGTTCTGCTGCGGACGGCGATATGGACATTGCTTACTCTTTGTTATTAGCAAACACACAATGGGGCAGTAAAGGAAATATTAATTATTTAAAGGAGGCTAATAACCTTATCGGGGCTATCATGCAATATGAAATTAACCCGCAGACTTATTCAGTTTTGCTGAGTGACGCGATAGAATATGACAGCAAGGATTATTATGATACCCGTTCATCGGATTTTATGCCAGATCATTTTAAGGCATTCAGCCGGGCTACGCATGACTATAGATGGACTAAAGTGACCAATCTAAATTATAGACTTTTTAGCATTTTGCAGAAAAAATCCAGTCCCGATGCCGGACTTATTCCTGATTTTATTGTTCATCTGGATAAAAAAGCACAGCCCGCCCCGCCCGATTTCCTGGAATCACCATATGATGGATATTATAATTACAATGCCTGCCGGGTTCCCTGGCGTATTGCTACCGATTATTTATTAACTGGCGATAAAAGATCAAAAATTATAGTTGGAAAGATAAATAGCTGGATAAGGGGAACGACTAAAAACAAGCCGGACAATATTTCAGCAGGTTACACTTTAGCCGGTAATGATATCAAAAACCGATACTTTGAGGCATTGAGCTTTATTGGGCCGTTCGCGGTATCGGCCATGGTAGATAAAAAGAACCAGCAATGGCTGAATGACGTTTGGGATTACCTCGTTAATTTCAAGCTAAAGGACTATGATTATTATGACAACAGCATCAAATTGCAGAATATGATTATCTTGTCGGGCAATTATTGGGAAGCAAACTGAAGGCTGCGGACCTTCTGAGCCGATAAATAAGGCAGCCCGATCAACCATTTAACTAAATCAACCTTCTTGCCGCTTCCAATCCGCTGGCTAATGCCGCCTCTACTGTACCCATTGCCGGGCCATTATACAGATATTCACCGGCAAAATAAATGGTATCGTTAATTGGTGTATTTAGTATCTCCCTGGCTGCTGATGCGGCAATGGTATCGTAAGCGTAGGAACCACGGGCAAACGGATCGGTCGTCCAGTTAGCCACCTTCCATGCTATTAAATTATCATTAAGTTCCTGCAGGCTGCGTTTGAAGATATTAGATAAAGACTGCAAGCCCCGTTGCAATAATTCTTCATTTGACAGACCTTTTTTCTTTTCAGCAGGCGGTCCGCCCAGCCACCCGGTAAGCACGGTAGAATGATTGGGGAACTGCGTCCACCAGGTCGGTATCTCCTGGTCCGATAGCAGAAAACTCATTCCTTTTAAATCATTGCCTGCCAATTTAACAACGTGTTCATCTTGCCAAAAAGCATCCCTAAATTCCAGTAATATTTTGATGATCGAGCCGAAACCCATTTGCCCTATTGCTTCACGATATTTTGGAATAGAGGGGCTAAAGTTTATTGTTCCCTCCTGGTAAGGATCAGCTTTTAAAACACCTAAAGGTAAAGCTATGATCACCTTTTCCGCTTTATAGCTCACGTTACCGGTAGTAACAGCCTCCGCCAGGCTGTGCCCCCAATGAAGGCCCTTTACTACGGTATTTAAAAATAGTTGTGCTCCATTTTTCTTACCCGTATTTGCCAGGTAGCTGATCATTTTACGGTAACCGCCCTTTATACGATGCTGCGTGTGCTGGTCTTGGCTTTGCCATTCTTTACGCAAAGCAAAAGCGCTGGCTTTAAACGAATCGGCGGTATCGTAACCAGCTACATAACTGTTTACCGATTTTCGCAGTTCTGCATATTGCTCATCACCAAATTGTTGCTGTAAAAAATCGCCTATGCTGGTATCTTGTTTTGACTTGTTTAGCTTTTGTATCAATAAATTCCAATCATCAGGATGCTGATACTCCTGGCTAAACTTATCATTACTGTAGTGCCACATTTCCCCCAACGGCGCAGGTGTCATTTCAATTCCGGCTTCTTTCAGCAATTGCAAAGTTACCGGCAGGTCGCCATGAACAAATTCTGCGCCCAGCTCAGCATATTTTAAGAAAAAAGCATCATCAAGTGTGTATATCCTGCCACCTGTACGGTTTCGCGCTTCAAGGATGGTTACCCGCTTTCCGGCCTTAGAAAGTGCATAAGCAGCCATTAAACCGGCCGCCCCGGCGCCAATAATCAATATATCCGCATTTTTCATTATACGATGGTGCAAGTTAAGGGCTATTTAAGGCGGATGTAAATTTCATCCAGGCAGAGGCGAATAGTACTAATTTACATTTTTATTATACCATTTCGAAATTTTGGGTAGTGTCTCAGTTTGAATTTATTTTAAAATCCGTTAGTTCACACGCCTATGTAGATATAAGAACTTTATTTTCATAAACTTACAGTAAATAAAAATGCTATTTTTATGATATTAGTTCATATTCACAATACGTTAATTTACGTATATTTGTACTGAAAATTAAAAGCAACCAATTATTGTTGAGTTATTTCAAATGCACATATCCGATCTGAGGGCCGTGTAAATTCAAAAATAATTACTGCTTTCGCTGATTAATTAATCAACACCGCGCGTGTGACGCATTCCACTGTTCGGCCCCTTGATAGCGGTTAATCGCAAACAAAGAATACTTTTTAATTTAACTTTTACGTATATTGATAGTCAAATATCTTGTACGCCAACTTGTTAGAAGTAACATTTTACAAGTTTTAAACGTAAAACCACACCGGCGCAGGTGGATAAAGTCTGCAATAAATTATGGCTATAGCAATTAAATCAACCCCTGTTCTCAGCGACAAGGTTGCTAAGAATTTTGTTACAAAAGCAGTCAGCAATGAAAGCAAGAAAGGTTCTATAGACTTTTCTAAACAAGTTTCTATTGCCCAACAAATCCTAAAAAAAGCAAGTAAGTAATAAGTAAACAAATTGCCTGAACTTGATAATTTTTTATTAAATAAATGCTCTTTCAGATTATTAGACCACGAAATTCTGGAGACTTGTAATGGCTTTACTTGCGGCCATAAAGATTTAGATTCCTTTTTTGAAACAGATGTGTTAAACTTTTCTTCTCAATTAATGGGTAAGACACATTGTTTTACCTTAGAAGATAATCCTACTTTTATTGTAGCGGCTTTTACTATCTCAAATGATAGTATTAAAAACGATTTACCTAACAGTAGGAAAAAGAAACTACTAAAAAACATTCCGAGGGGCAAGATTCATCGTACTTATCCTGCTGTGTTGATAGGGAGATTAGGCGTTCATAAAAAGTATCAGGGCACAACCGTTGCAAAGGAGTTAATGGACTTTATTAAGGCATGGTTTATAGAACCAAATAACAAAACAGGGTGCCGTTTTTTGGTTGTGGATTCATACAACGAACCAAAACCAATAGGATACTACACGAGAAACGGATTTGAAATGATATTTGGTTCTGAGGAGCAGGAAAAGGAATATTTAAAGCTCGACCCCGACAAAAAGTTAAAGACCAGACTGATGCAATTCGATCTAATCGTTTTAGGCACAAATTAGTCTGCTAATCTCACAATATCCTCAATGCTCATTACATCTTTCATTAAACCTGCTTCCACCGCAGGGGTTACGCGTAATGTCTTATGAATCTTAGCGAAGTTGTAGTAAACGAAGTGTAAGGCAATTGCATAGCAATGATTTTCCATCTTCTTAGAGAAAGCATTAGTAAGTCTTGTAAACCTACGCATATGCATTCTCATGGTCAGGTTCTGACGCTCTACATAAGACGTGCTTACATGCTCTGCTTCGGGTTTACCTAATATCCTTTTCTTTTCAAAACCAGTGCAATCACCAGGGCTGTATTTGCCCTCAGAGTTAGTCGCACCAGTTGGTTCGCCGTATAACTTGATAAGCATGGCGTAATCAATCTTAGAACCGAATGCATCAGGAACGGCAACAAAATAAGCCTTGTGGCCGTCTGTAGTTAGCTGTATGCGATTATTCACACGACTCTTTATATCTCTTTCATAAGAAACCGGACAAATAGTAACTCATGGGCTAACGCGATTAGGAATGAAAATAGACCCCTTGGTGTTGGATAAAATAAGCATTCGGCTTTTTATTTTCGTTTGGGTCTTTGACTTCACCTGTTGTGATGGGTCAGGTTATTTCTTTTGCCCGTTATTTTTTAAAACAATTACCGGTATATGTTTATCCCATTGCGGCGTATAGTCTTTTTGGTTAAGCAAACCGCGGCCCGTAGTGGAAAAATTGCCAATTATAATATCCAGGTTACCGTCCTGGTCAATATCACCCGCTTCCATAGTTAACCATCGTCCATAGGTATTTACAGGTATTTCGTGAGGTAAAAACCGGTTAGGTTTGGTTTGTTCAAGATAGGTAAAGCCGGCTGTGGGATGAGATTTAAAGTCAGCAAAAAATGCGATTGCTGCTATGTCCAGGTCTCCGTCATGATCAAAATCGGCTGCTATCGCTTTGGTACAGCCGTCAATATGATAAAAATAAGTTTGTTTAAATTTCCAGCCCCCCTGGTTAGTAAAAATATACACCCCGTGATAGGGTTTCAGCACTTTAGAAAAATCGCTGTTATCGCCGCAGGTATACAATATGTCCGGTTTACCGTCATGATTGAAATCAACCAACTGGAAACTGCTTGAACCATATACCGCCGGAAAGTGCAATAGGTTTTGAGTAATAAAACCCCCTTTACGGTCATTCAGAAACATCCATATTCCTTCATCAGCCTGTGCAAATAAACACATCACATCCGGCCAGCCATCATCATTAAAATCGCCCGTTATCAGCTGTTCAGCACCGGGTATGCCTCTCAACACTTCCTTTTTAAAAGAATGATCGGGTTGTTGTTGCAGCAGGTATACGCCACCACGCTCATGCCCGAATCCGCATACCACATAATCCGTCAAGCCATCCTTATTAAAATCGGCAGCAACAGATTGTACTGCACGCGGAAGACTATCGGCCAGTGTTATTGGCCTTTGCTGCGCTTTATTATCAAGATTAAACCGCACCACTTTACCGGTAGACACGTCAATGGGAGCCATCACCCCGATACAGGTCAAAACAGCTTCATTGGTATGATCTGCATTTTTTGAAAAGATGGCACCTGTAACCGCTGATGGCATCCTTTTAATAAGTTTTGAATTTAGGCTTTTGTCCCATCGATAAAAATTATTAGCAGCGTCCCCGCTATAAAATTGATGATCATAAGGATTATAGGTCAGAAGAGTGGTCATAGCCGAGGGCCCCCGGGGATCCACTTTGGGTTTTAATAAACTGAAAATTGCCCAATCTTTTACACCGGACACCGCGGGCCTGGGGATTGTTAAGTTAACCGGGGAAGTATTTTGATAATAAGCAACAATTTTTTGCCATTCAACAATCGTTAAAGCCGATTGGGAATCAGAAAAATATTGCCCCATGTAATTTTTAATGTGCAGGCGTTTAGCCATAGCCGGCAATACGCCTGTTACCCAGCTTTGACTGTCGATCAACAGGGGATCGGGCAATTGATGACAACTGACACAGTATTTTTGTGCAAGTGCTTTGCCTTCGCCCATCTCCCGCTGCCTGGTGTCAGCTGCTGTTCTTTTGCGGCAACCATTTAAGGCAAAAACAACTACCGTAAAGGCAGATACGATAATGAAGCACAGTTGGTTAGAAGATGGTTTGGCTTTTATAAACATTTAGAAATTACAAATTAAGTATAATGTGTTGGTTGAAAAATTATACAGCAGCCATTAGTTTATATAAATAAAACAGGCCGCATCATTCCGACAAACTGTTGGCTGCTTTATTTTTTAGTATGATTTTCTAAAATTATTAATGGCAAATGCCTGTCCCAAAACGGCTTTAATCCCGCTTGAATAGCCAGGCCCATTGAATAATTACCTAAGATAATGTCAGGCTTTCCGTCATTATTAATATCAGCCACATCCATACTCATCCATCGGCCATAATTGCTCACAGGTATGGCATGTGCTTTAAAACCCATGGATTTATCCTGCTCAAAATAAATAAAACCCTCTGCCGGTTTGTCTTTTAAATCGCCAAAGAATGCAATAGTTGCAATATCGATGTCCCCGTCGCCATCAAAATCAGTTGCGACGGCTTTAGTGCAACCATTAATCGGATAAAAATAACTTGGTTTAAAATTCCAGCCGCCCTGGTTGATGAAAATATATAAGCCATGATAAGGTTTCATGATGCGCGAATCGCGGTAATTATAGCCGCAGGTATAAACAAGATCTAACTTCCCATCGTGATTCATATCCACAAGCTGAAAACTTGTTGACCCGTAAACCGGCGGAAAGCGCAACAGGTTCCTGGAAGTAAACCCCCCTTTATGATCATTTAAATATAGCCACAATCCTTCATCCCCAGTTCCAAATAATACCATTAAATCTGACCATCCATCATTGTTAAAATCACCAACCTGGGCTTGAACAGAGCCCGCCTTGTCTGAAATATTGCTTTGTGTGAATGAATGATCCGGCTTTTGAGTTAATAAATAAACTCCGCCGACTTTATTTCCTTGTCCGCAAATTACCCAATCAGTTAAACCATCTTTGTTAAAATCACCCATTATAGTTTGTACCGGTCTGGCCAGTTCAGATGATATCAATGCCGGATTGGTAATTTCTTTTTTTTCATTAAGATGAACTTTGATCACCTTTCCGTCAGGAAAATCCATAGGCTGAAGCTGGCCTATACAGGAAATCACCCCCTCGTCCGTCCCTTTCTCATCTTTTGTAAAACTGGCGCTTACACCTGCTGAAGGCAGCTGGGCAACGGTGCGCATTTTAAGGTCTTTGTCCCATTCATCTAATTTTCCGGTTACCACATCGCTGCTATATATTTTATGCGTGTACGGACTTGCAGCGACCATTGTGGTATAAACAATATTCTTAACCGCTGCCGGCTTCTTTAAGCTGAAGCCTGCCCAGTCATTAGCCAATGTAACCGGGGGCGTAGTCGTTTGGGGGCTTACCGGGGCTAACTTCTTGTAATAGGCAACAATCGCCTGCCATTCAACCAGGGATATTCCGCTTGTGTCTGCGGGGTTTTTCTTAAAATATTCAATACCATAAGTTGAAAGCCCAAGATAGTGTGACATTGCAGGCAAAGTATGAAATTTCCATACATCTTTGGTAAGTGCACCAGCGGGAACCAACAGGTGACACTTAGTGCAATAAGCCTGAACCAGTTTTTGGCCATCAGCTATCGTATCACCCGTTGGTTTAAATGTATTGATTGTTGTTTCTGTGTTTGTGCAACCATTAAATAGCACGGTGCCCGAGAGCAAAAACACAAAAATTAAGAGATAGATGGTAAAAAGTCCGGTTTTAGTCAATATCATAATTAGTATAAAAATATTACTTACTCTATTTCAATTTCTGCCAGATGTATTCGCCGACCTGTTTACCTTGTTCGGCGCCCTTAAGCGAACTGTTCAGGTAATGGATGCCACCGTAAAAGCGGCTCATGGCGGTTTCCTCTGCTGCCTGGTTAAATGATGCGAAATGACGCTGAAGGCCGA
>JAQBOV010000032.1 GCA_028287895.1 Mucilaginibacter sp.
GTATTGCATTGATAATCCTAAAAAATTTAAAGGCTACGGCGAAAACTGCTGGGGTCTTACTGCCAGCGATAATTTTGAAGGTTATAATGCACATTCGCCAACCAACGACCTTGGCGTGATATCACCTACAGCGGCGTTGTCAGCTTTTCCTTATTCGCCTAAATATTCGATGCAGGCTTTGCGTCATTTTTATTATGATCTGGGCGATAAGATATGGGGCGACTATGGGTTTACTGATGCGTTCAGCGAATCACACAACTGGTACGGCAAATCATACCTGGCTATTGACCAGGGGCCCATTGTAGTAATGATTGAAAATTATCGCAGCGGCTTGCTCTGGAAATTATTTATGAGTTGCCCGGAAGTTCAGCATGGGCTGAAGAAATTAGACTTTCAAAGTCCTGCGTTTGTGAAGAATTGATATAAAAGATGTTAATTTACGGTAAGATTGTATTTTAACATTTACCATGAGATCCATAAAAATATTATTAACGGGAATGCTGGGCCTTTGCCTTGCATTTCCTGCTTTTTCACAGGCTCCAAATCACTCCTCTTTTGATAGAGGAAGCTTTATTAGCAAAGGTGATACCCTTCCATATCGTATCCTGTTTCCTAAAAACTTCGATCCAACAAAAAAATATGCATTGATACTGGTGCTGCATGGTGCAGGTGAGCGTGGTAATGACAACGAAGTCCAGCTAAAATTTGGGCCGAAACTTTTCCTGAAGGACAGCATCCGGGCAAAATATCCTGCTATTGTGGTTTTTCCGCAATGTCCGGCTAATAGCTATTGGAGCAATGTGAAGATAGATGGTAATTCAGCGGGAAAATTAGTATTCAATTTCAAACAGGGTGGTGAACCAACTGCTGCAATGAAAAGCCTGCTGGGATTGGTCAGCCAATTACTGGACAAACCCTATATGGATAAGCACAGGGTGTATGTAGGCGGCTCGTCGATGGGCGGTATGGGAACATTCGAGATATTGCGCCGCAGGCCCGATCTGTTTGCGGCGGCCTTTGCTATTTGTGGAGGCGATAACACACTGAATGCGAAAATTTATGCCAAAAAGGTACCGCTATGGATATTTCATGGTGCAAAGGATGATACTGTGCCATCAGACCATTCGGTGATCATGGCCGAAGCCATCAGAGCAGCCGGTGGTGATCCTAAATTTACGCTTTATCCGAACGATGGCCATAACAGCTGGGATGATGCCTTTGCCGAACCGGGATTGATGCCCTGGTTGTTTTCGCACCGGAAATAAGACTTTATTCTTCGCTTTTCGGCTTTAAATTTTTCATATTGAAGCGCGGCTTATAAGCCGGTTTTGCTTCATTGTTTTCTGCAGGCTGGTCTGTGCCTGACGTGTCATCTGCTTTAGGCTCTTCCGTTATACCTGCCTTAAATTTAGGTTTAAAACCTAACGAAGGCGGTGGTGTCGCCTGTTCACTATTTTCAGCAGGTTTATCGGTTGCTGGCGGCGGCTCAATAGCTGGCGTTGGTTCCGAAGGCTTGGTGACTCCTGCCCTAAACTTGGGTTTAAATCCAATATTAGCAGGCGATGGCGATGCCTGCCCGGTATCTTCCTTTGACTGGCCTGCTGCTTCAGCGGGTTTGGTAAGCCCGGCTTTAAACTTGGGTTTAAAGCCAATATTTGGCGCAGGAGCTGTTTCTATCAGTGTTTCAGTAATGGTTTGTTCGGCCAGTATATTTTCAATTGCTACCTTTTCAGCTTTAACTTCCGCAGGAGCCGGGAAGCGCAGTCTTAGTTTATTGAACCAATATTTTTTGGTATGGTCGAAACTCTTTTCGCCCATCTGTTCGTAATGAACTTTAAATTCAGAAAATAATGCCGGTTCACCCTGTTCAAAGGTGACCAGGTCAATCTTTTTCTTTTTAAAAAATTCTTCGAAAGTCATTTTACTTAGATTTGAGATATGAGATTTGAAATATGAGGCAGTTATTGCCTTTAAATCTTAAATCATCATATCTAATACCCCACATCTATATCCAGCTTATTCCAATGGATGCCTTTGTCGGTTTGGGTCCAGTCTTCACGTTCCTCATCGGTAGCATTTTGTAATTGAGGGAACCATTCCAGCGGAAAAGCCTGTTTTTTCCCGTCAGCTTTTTCAACAAAAAGCAATCCGTTGGCAAACGTTACCTTTACTTTTTTCTCTTCCTTACGTGAACTGAATAATGGCATATTGTCTAAACCTTGATTTACACGATTAAAGGATTACCCTGATTCGTAGCAACTAATTCTGAAACCGAACTTCCGCAATCCGAAATAAGAGTTATTCGGCCATATTATGGTACACCGCCTGTACGTCATCATCTTCCTCCAAACGGTCTATCAACTTTAACACGTCAACTGCCTGCTCCTCACTCACTTCATGGAATGATTGCGGAACACGCTCCAGCTTCGCTGATTTCACTTCGATGCCTGCTTCTTCCAATGCTTTCTGCATCTTACCGAAATCCTCGAAGGCCGTATGAATTACAGCAATATCGTTGCCATTTTCATCCGCCTCAACAAATAAGTCTTCCAGGCCGGCATCTATCAGTTCAAACTCCAATTCTTCAAGGTCACGGTTGCCGGGTTCAAACGTAAAAACTGATTTACGGCTAAAAATAAAATCCAGTGAACCTGTTTTTCCTAAAGAACCATTATACTTTGTAAAATAGCTGCGCACATTGGCAACGGTGCGATTGGTATTATCGGTGGCGGTCTCTACCAATACAGCAACGCCATGGGCCGCGTAGCCCTCATAAACTATTTCTTCATAATCCTTTTCGTCACGACTTACCGCTCTTTTTATTGCGGCTTCAACACGGTCTTTAGGCATGTTTACTGCCTTGGAATTCTGCACTGCAGTTCTTAAGCGTGAATTGGTATTCACATCACCACCGCCAGCCTTCACAGCCATTACAATTTCCTTACCCAAACGGGTAAACTGCACGGCCATTTTGGCCCATCGTTTAAATTTTCGCTCTTTACGGAACTCAAAAGCTCTTCCCATATTTTTTAGTTCATAGTTGATGGTTCATAGATCATAGTAGGATATGATTGCGAACCTTCTGCCTAAAAAGCAGATCGTATAAATATAAATATTTGTTTCTTTTATATAAATCTTTTAAAGCCTTTCACCTTTATCCTTTACCTCCATAACATTTTTAAGGTTCCTCAGCATATCTTCCGTCATAGCCGGCAGGTCATACGCTGATTCCCATCCCCAATCCTGTCGTGCATAGCTGTCGTCAATTGATTTCGGCCAGCTATCGGCAATAGCTTGTCGCGGATCACTTTCGCTGTAACTGATTTCAAAATTCGAAATTATCTTTTTTATTTCACCAGCCAGCTGCTCAGGCGTAAAGCTGATTCCTGCCAGGTTATAGGAAGAGCGTATACTTAACGTTTCCGGCGGGGCATCCATTAAAGTAATGGTAGCACGTATCGCATCATCCATATACATCATCGGTAAGGCTGTGCCGGCAGACAAAAAGCTTTCATAACTTCCTTTTCTCAGGGCCTCGTGAAATATATGTACCGCATAATCTGTGGTACCACCACCTGGCGCAGCCCGCCAGCCGATCAATCCCGGATAGCGGATGCTTCTGACATCCAGTCCATATTTGGTATAATAATATTCGCACCAGCGCTCGCCTGCCAGCTTGCTGAAACCATAAACGGTGTTTGGGTCCATAACGCAATATTGCGGGGTGTCTTCTTTTGGCGAATGTGGTCCGAATACTGCTATCGAGCTTGGCCAGAATACTTTTTTCGTTTTAAACTCGACAGCGAAATCCAGTACATGGATAAGGCCGGTCATGTTCAGGTCCCAGGCCATTTTTGGTTTTTGCTCGCCTACGGCTGATAAAATAGCTGCCAGTAAATAAACCTGGGTAGGCTGATGTTTGGTAAATATATGATGCAGATTAGCCTTATCCAGCACATTGACAAACTCAAAAGGGCCGCTGTGCCTGATGGCCTGTGCCGGGCTGTTAATATCTGATGCAATTACTTGTTCGGCACCGTGAATATTTCTTAAAGCGTTAACCAGTTCTGTGCCTATCTGCCCGTTTGCGCCTATCACTAATATCTTTTCGCTCATTCAAATTTGAGTTGAGCGACAAAGGTAAAAATTTGCTTTAAATCCGCTATGAATTACCAAAACAAAGCTTTCTAGACTATTTAGGTAGAGAAAGTGGTCAAAATAAATAAAAAAAATCGCATCTTTGGGGTTCAATTAATTAGATACAATTTCAAAAATAATGAGGCTTGAAAAACTTCGTTAAAGCACAAAAAAATTAAAAAAATGAAAGTCGCAGTTGTAGGTGCCACAGGACTGGTAGGCACTAAAATGTTGCAGATTCTTGAAGAACGCAACTTCCCGGTAACAGAATTAATTCCCGTTGCTTCCCAAAAAAGTGTTGGTAAACAGGTAACTTTTAAGGGTAAGCAGTATAAGGTGATTTCTGTTGAGGATGCGATAAAACAAAAACCCGACCTGGCCTTATTTTCAGCCGGAGGGAGCACGTCACTAGCCCAGGCGCCCCTTTTTGCCCAAGCCGGTACTACGGTGGTTGACAATTCATCAGCATGGCGTATGGACCCCACCAAAAAATTGGTGGTACCGGAAGTGAACGCTGGCGTGCTAACCGCCGAGGATAAAATTATTGCCAACCCAAATTGCTCGACCATACAAATGGTAGTGGCTTTAAAACCATTGCATGATAAATATAAGATCAAAAGGATTGTGGTATCAACCTACCAGTCAGTAACCGGCACCGGCGTAAAGGCGGTCGACCAGTTATTTAATGAGCGTAAAGGGATTGACGGACCAAAAGCTTATCCATATCAGATCGACCTGAATGTATTGCCTCATATTGATGTTTTCACAGATAACGGTTACACCAAAGAGGAAATGAAAATGATCAAGGAAACCCAAAAGATCATGGGCGACGATAGTATCAAAGTTACAGCTACCACAGTGCGTATCCCGGTTATTGGCGGTCACTCTGAATCGGTAAATATTGAGTTTGAAAAAGATTTTGACCTGGCTGAACTGCGGGATATCCTGTCAAAAGCACCCGGTGTATTGGTTGTTGACGATGTAGCCAACCTCAAGTACCCAATGCCATTAGATGCACACGAAAAAGACGAAGTATTTGTCGGCCGTATCCGCAGGGACGAAAGCCAGGCCAATACTTTGAACTGCTGGATCGTATCAGATAATCTGCGCAAAGGCGCCGCTACCAATGCGGTACAGATAGCGGAATATTTGGTTGCTAATCATTTGATAGGACAACCGGCAGAGGTATAGCTGGCTGATCGAGTTTGCTGGGTCGATTGAGTCAAAAAAAGCCTGATCAATCACTCATTTAATCAACATAATCGACAAATAAATAGGGATGATCGCCTGATTATCCCTATTTTTATTTCCAAATAATTCCATCCTGATAATGAAGCTTTTAAAGCTACTGGTACTGATCTGCTGCTGCATTCTTTCTTCTGATGCTAATGCTCAATCCCCAAAGGAAATTGAGGCAGATCTTTTAAAGTCATTTAGAAAGATAAGCTACTGGAGTGAACAGCAAAGTAAGGACACTTCACTAACTTGGATAAATAATTTAGAGGAGGCAAATGAAGTTTTTGGCAATAAACTTAAATACTATACCGGTAAATATCCGTCTACGATAAGTTATCCATTCAGCTCATTAAAAAAAGAACATTTAGATATTGTAAGTTCTGATGATGGCTTATTCAGAATATACTCATGGGATACCTGGGAGGGCGGCACGATGCATGATTTTGAGAATGTACTGCAATATAAAAGTGGAGGAAAAAGTAATTCAATATTAGATACAGTCAAAAGTGGTGACGATTATGTTTACTATTATTCCAATCTGTATACGATGAAAGTAAAAGCCAAAACCTATTATCTTGCGGTGTATGGCGGTATATTTTCCACAAAGGACGTCTCTGAGGGGATACGCATTTTTACAATAGGAAACGGAAAGTTGAATGATGCCAAATTGATTAAAACCCCTACCGGAATGAATAACAAGATCGAGTACGGTTTTGATTTTTTTTCCGAAGTGGATTGGAAAGTGCGGCCGGTCATCAGCTTCGATAATGCTGCGAAAACGATTTATATACCTTTAATTGATGAAAAAGGAAAAATGACGCATCAGTTTATTCTTTATAAATTTACCGGCCGGTATTTTGAAAAGGTAAAGAATTAAATTAGCCAAATGATCTCCTTCTCTCATCGTGTTTTTATGGAAGTGGCTGCCAATTTGAGTTTCTCAAAGGCGGCGCAGGTCTTGTTTGTAACGCAGCCTGCCATCAGCAAGCATGTAAAAGCGCTGGAAGATCAGTATAAAGTTCCACTTTTTGAACGAAAGGGCAACAGTATTCTATTGACCGAAGCCGGCAAGCGTTTGAATGAGTACCTGCTGCAGGCTACTGAAATTGAACGCAAGATTGAATACGACCTTTCTGTTTTGAGCAATGTATCACAGGCGGCAGGTCACTTACGGCTGGGCGCCAGCACTACTATCGCTTTGTATATTTTGCCGTCGATACTTTCCGGTTTTCAGCGCGAGTATGCCAATGTGCATGTACAGTTGGTCAACCGCAATTCAGAGTATATTTTAAATGCGCTGCTTAATCATGAGGTAGATATCGGCATCATCGAGGTGGATAATAAGTTGACCACCGTTTCCTACAACCCGTTTATCAGTGATGAGGTAATACCGGTATGTTCCTCAAAAAGTCCGCTTGCCGGCAAGTCATTGACGTTGAAACAACTTTTAAAAACACCTGTCGCCCTTCGTGAACGCGGGTCAGGAACATTAAATGCCTTGTTAAAGGCTTTATCTGATCATCACATCAAACCTGCAGATCTCTCAGTGAAAATAAGGTTGGGTGGAACAGAAGCTTTAAAAAACTTCTTATTGGCTGACCAATGTTTGGGCTTTATGCCGCGACCTTCGATCATTCGGCAGTTGGCGGAGAGGGATTTAGTTGAAGTCCCCATTGAGGGCTTGAAAATAACCCGTGATTTCTATTTCATCCGTCGCAGGGGGACCGAAGATTTCGGTCTTACCAGCAATTTTATGAAATATGCCCTGCAATATGTTTAGGGCATAATTATCTCAAAAAATATAAAACCAACGCGCCCGCCAAGGTGTAATCTATAGATATAATTGTTAGTCTTTAATTAATAAAAAATTATCTGTAATATGGCAAGTTTAAGCAATCGTAAGGTAGCTATCCTTACAGAAGAAGGATTTGAGCAGGTTGAACTGACCAGCCCGAAGGAAGCTTTGGAAGCAGCAGGCGCAAAGGTTGATGTAATATCCCCCAGAAGCGGCAGAATCAAAGCCTGGGACCAGACCAATTGGGGCATTGAAATTAATGTAGATAAACAGCTCGATTCGGTAAGTCCGGATGATTATGATGCGCTGGTTTTGCCAGGTGGGGTATTGAATCCGGATAAGTTAAGGCAAAACAAAGAGGCGGTAGCCTTTGTGTCGGCATTTTTGGATGAAGGCAAACCGGTGGCCGCTATCTGTCATGGGCCGCAAGTGCTGATTGAAACGGGCATGATCGGGGGGCGCACACTAACCTCATACCCATCGCTTCAAACTGATCTTAAAAACGCCGGAGCTCATTGGATTGACCAGGATGTGGTAGTTGATAATGGCTTAGTAACAAGCCGCACACCTGCTGATCTGGACGCATTCAACCGAAAAGCGATTGAAGAAATAGGCGAAGGCACGCATCACCATATCTAATAATTAAAAATAAATTCTTTTGAAAGGCATTCTGATAAATTATGCCTTTTTTGTTTGCAGGCCATATATTTGCCGAATGCCCGCAAAAAAAGCTTTGATCGTCGGTGCCGGAATAGCCGGGATAGCAACCGCTATCCGGCTGGCGGTAAAAGGCTACCAGGTCGAAGTTTTTGAAGCGAATGGCTATGCCGGAGGCAAGATGGCTGAATTGGAACAAAACGGGTTTCGCTTTGATGCCGGGCCGAGCCTTTTCACTATGCCGCACTATGTGGATGAGTTATTTAAGCTCGCCGGTAAAGAGCCTTCAGAATTTTTCAATTACCAAAGACTGGAGATTATCTATAAATACTTTTATGAAGACGGGAGCAGGTTAACTGCATATGCCGACGAAGAGAAATTTATACAGGAGGTTGTTAAACTGACCGCCGAGGCTGACGGCATAAGGAAATACCTGGAAAACAGCAGCCGGATATACGAAATCAGCAACGCTGTATTTCTTGAACATTCGCTGCACCGGTTAAAAACTTATTTAAGCCTGGATGCTTTTCGGGCATTGTTACGTCTGCCGCAGTTAGATGCTTCCCGCAGCATGCACCAGGCTAACAATAATCTCTTTAATAATGATCGTCTGGTACAATTTGCCGACCGTTATGCTACGTACAACGGATCAGACCCCTACCAGGCGCCGGCAACATTAAATGTAATACCGCATTTGGAACATCACCTGGGAGCCTGGTTTCCCGAGAAAGGAATGTATGGCATTGTACAAAGCCTTGTACAACTTGCAGAATCGTCTGGAGTAACCTTTCGGTACAATTCACCGGTTGAGGAAATCTCAATAAAAGACAAAAAAGCCGTTGGGATAAGGGTTAATAAAGAAACTTTTGACGCCGATATCGTGGTATCCAATATGGATGTTTGGTTCACCTATCATAAATTATTAGGCGATCATCCGCACACCTATCCTAAAAAAGTACTCAATCAGGAACGAAGCAGTTCCGCGCTGGTATTTTATTGGGGTATCAACAAACAATTCCCCGAACTTGATTTGCACAACATTTTTTTTAGTGCAGATTATAAAGCTGAGTTTGAGCACATCTGGCAAAAGCAAAGTATTTATTATGACCCCACAGTTTATGTAAATATCAGTTCGAAACTTAAAACGGATGATGCCCCCGCAGGTTGTGAGAATTGGTTTGTAATGATCAATGTCCCTGCCAATAAAGGGCAGCACTGGGATGAACTGATCAAGACGGCAAGGGAAAATATCCTCGAAAAACTTTCACGGATTTTAAAAACCGATATAGCTGAATTGATCGTTTGTGAATCCATACTTGATCCCCGCTCTATTGAAAACAGGACATCATCCTACCAGGGCTCTATTTATGGTACCAGTTCCAACAGTCGTTTTGCTGCATTTCTACGGCATTCCAATCGTTCATCCAAGATAAAAAATCTCTATTTCTGCGGCGGAAGTGTGCATCCGGGGGGAGGGATACCGTTATGTTTGTTGTCGGCAAAAATTGTGAGCGGCCTCACCCCAACCCCTTTGCGGTAACGGGGCTTTGAATTCCGGATAATCCAGAGGTGGTTACTTAAAGATTTATTACAGAAGTCCCTCCTGCCGGGGGGATCTATAGCGGGCTGGTTTTCACCATCTTTTCCAAAGCATTTATCCACTTTGGCGAATCATTAAGGCTTTCAACTAACTGCACATGCTGGCCGCCTAAGGCTTTAAACTCGTCGCCATACTCAGTGGTCACTTCGTAAACGGTTTCCAAACAATCGGCCACAAAAGCCGGGCAGAAAACAAGCAAACGTTTTTTACCTTCTTTAGCTAGTTTGGCTACAACCTCGCTGGTATAAGGTTGCACCCATGGGTCACTACCAAGGCGCGACTGGAAACAGATGGTGTATTTTTCTTTCGGAATATTTAATTTTTCGGCTATCAAACGGGCGGTGTGATGCGACTGTGCCGAGTAGCAAAATTTATTAGCCTCGGTGATGGTTTGGCAGCAATCATTTACTTTCAAACAATGACTATGGGTATGGTCTGACTTGATAAGTTGGCGCTGCGGCAGTCCGTGAAAACTGAAAAGTATATGATCATAGGTTTCAGGCAGATATTTCCCGGCATTATCAACAAAAGCTTCTATCATCAGTTCATTATCGTGAAACGAATTGATGAAGGATATAGCAGGGCCGGTCGGCCATTTGGCAATCAATCCCATCACCTTTTCATAAACCGAACCGGTGCTTGCCGAGGCATATTGCGGAAAAAGCGGGATCACCTGTATACTATCCACCAATGCAGCTTTAAGCCGTTCTAATGCCGACTCGATATTGGGATTTTGATAACGCATGGCCAGCTCTACCAGGTATCCATCACCCAGGCGTTGCTGTAATAATTTATGCTGCAATTTGCTGTAATGCAATAAAGGTGAGCCGGTTTTATCGTCCCATATTTTTTGATACAATTTAGCCGATTTCGGTCCCCGGGTAGGAGCAATAATGCCTTTTACCAGCAGTGTTCGCGACACGGGATTAATATCAATAACCCGGGGGTCCATTAAAAATTCTCGAAGATAACGGCGTACATCCGCTGTCGAAGGACTGTCCGGCGTACCTAAATTGACTAATAAAACTCCCTTTTTGCCCATAATATCGAGGCGCAAAAATAAAATAAACTATTGTGTTTACAGCGGGTTAATATCAGGACAGTGTTATTTTCCTGCCTCAATAAATACAAACGTCTTATAGTCTCCTCTGCCAGGGCAAATTATTCACACATTATTTGCTTTTTTAAGGCGTTCATCCTGACTGTTTACAGGGACTCAGGGCTTAATATTTTTCCAACTCAGCCTTTACTTTTTCCATAAGCCACATAGGAGTTGATGTGGCCCCGGCTATGCCTATTTTGTCGCCCGGTGCAAACATGGAACTGTTCAGTTCATCACAAGACGAAACAAAGTAGGTATTGGGATTATGCTTACGGCAAACTTCGAATAACACCTTTCCGTTGGATGATTTACGCCCGGAAACAAACACGATCTTATCAAATTTTGCTGCAAACGCAGGTAAATCTTTATCACGATTGCTTACCTGGCGGCAAATCGTATCGTTCGCCCGTACCTCGTAACCGCGTGCGATCAACTCGTTTTTAATGCTGTAAAATTTTTCGGTGCTTTTGGTGGTCTGGCTATAAAGGGTGATTTTCTGGGGTAGTTCAGCATTGTCGAGTTCGGCAATATCCTGGAATACCAGGGCTTCATTATTGGTTTGGCCCTGCAAGCCAATCACTTCAGCATGACCATGCTTGCCGAATATTAATATTTTTTCGTTGCTGTCATGCGAAGTTTTTATCCTGTTTTGAAGCTTTAGCACCACCGGGCATGAGGCATCAATCAGCATAATATTATTTTCCAACGCTAAGCGATACGTTTCCGGCGCCTCACCGTGGGCGCGGATCAGTACTTTTTCGTTATGCAGTTTCTTCAGGTCCTCATGTTCAATAATGCGCAGCCCTTTTGCTTTCAGTCTTTCAACCTCTTCATCGTTATGCACAATATCGCCCAGGCAATATAAATAGCCGTCCTGTTTCAGTATCTCTTCAGCCATATCAATGGCATACACCACGCCAAAACAAAATCCCGAATCCTGATCGATAGTGACCTTTAACAGATAGTCGCCCATAACGCTGCAAATTTACGGCAAAAACATTTAAAACAAGATAAGCATTTAGTGATAAGTATTTTCTGACCAATACAAGACGGCAAAAAATGCGAATTGCATACCCAGAAATACAGGTGCGGCAATGCTTTGTTTTTTAAAATGAAATGACTCGAATAATAGTAGCATGAGGGCGCTTATAAAAAACCAGCAGCAATAATTTTTTACAGGGATGACGCCGTTTGCCCAATGCCAGTAGTCCAAACGCACAGCTGCCGGCTCAATCAGCATATCCAGTGAAACCAACAACAGCGCTCCGGCTATGACACGTAAAAACATACTTTTTAAGCGGCTGCGCTGCACCAGCACAGCGGTTGAGTAGGTCAGCAAATACCAGTTTGCGCCAATAATTAGCGGAACGCCGGATATTTTAAGTCCTAAAGTTTGGCCATACCGATATTGCCCGAAAAGTAAATGTTTGTTAACACCCAGCCATTCAATACTATAGCCCAGGATAAATAAACAAAAAAAGAATATGAATAACCGGCCACCTGTATTTTGGTGACTAAGCATAATGATCACCAGCATTAACAATAAATGATAAGGAACTAATTCGATAAATATCGACCTGGTCAATGGTATGCTCAAACCGATAAGCCCGATCAGGTGGAACAGAATTATTATACAAATCACCTGTTTGTTTTTTAACAATTCCTCCTTAAGGGGGCCGGGTGTGCTCATATTTTGCGGCCTTTCCATTCAGTGGTTTTAGTTAAATATTTTTGAATAGCCGAAAAGGCGATCAGCACCAGGCTGAACATCTGCAACGGGTGCAAAATAACATTGATAGCGGTATTTTGACCCGATTCGAGCGAGATCATAATGCGGGTAAGAATGATCAGTCCGATCATCATCGTAATCAGCTGGAGGTTTAACGTCATGATCACTATTATGGGACCGCCAATTAACAATAGCAGGAAAACTAAGAAGCTGAAAATATTGTAGTTAAATGCTGCTAAAAAGTTTTTACCGAAACCATTTATTGCCTCCCGGTAATTGGTATACATGCGGCAGGTGATCATACTGTTAGCCAGTAAACTTTCGCCGTTGTAACCAGCCAGTTTCACCTGCTTCATGATCTCTACATCCTCAACTATTTTATCCTTTGCGCTTTGGTGCCATTCGTGCCGGTGGTAAACCTCAGCATTGAATAGCATAAATTGTCCGCTGGCTGCAGCCACAGAAGCATTTTTAGAAAGATAAACCAGGCGCAGTGGTAACAAGTTCAGCAAAATGTAATGCATTAACGGGACGGTAAGTCTTTCGCCAACACTTTTCATTTGCTGATTAGTAAACATGCTCAGCAAAGCCAGGCTACGGAAATGCATCCTGTGCACGGCGCTATTGATCAGGCCATCAAAAACCTGTTCATCGGCATCTAAAAACAATAAGTATTCGCCTCTGGCCTGACGGGCCAATTGATAACACGCGTAGTTTTTGCCAAGCCACTTCCCGGTTAGCTCTTTGCCCTTGATCACGCGGAAAGCAAGATGCTTTTCTGCGAATTCAGCGCAAATGGCATAGGTGCGATCTGAAGAATCATCATCCAGGATAATGACCTCGTAATTCAGGTAGTCTTGCCGGGATATTGATTTAAGGAGGGCTAAAATACGGTCTTGCTCATTTCGGGCAGGGATCAGTATGGAAACCAGGTTGGTGTACACTTTGTTTACACGCCTTAGTTTTGGGTCCGAAATAAAATTGAACACCGTTACGGCAAAACGCAGGATAAGGAAAAAGAAAGTGGTGTAAATGGCAATGATCACTTTATATTATAATTTCGGTTTGCTGCAATTTTGTACTGTGGTAATGCCGCTGAAAAGCGTTCTTTATTTCTTCAAAGGTTTTTCCGGCATATTCCTCATTTTTTAAATAAACGGTAACACTTTGTTTTTTGTGCTTTAAATATTGAATAAAAGTGGCAGCAAATATCAACTGAAATTTCCCTTCGGCCTTGTCGATCACTTTCATTACTCCTTTTTCAAAATTAATATCATTTACAAAGTTGGAATAAAGTTTTCCCTGCGGAAATATCAGCACCAGATTTTGCGGCTCACTTAACAAATTTGCTGCATAATCTAATGATTCCAACATTCCCTTCGATTTTTTATTGATCGAAAAGGCGCCACCATATTTTAGCTGTTTTAAATGCCGGGTAGTGTCTTCCCGCACCATGACATGGAATTTCTTTTTTAGCAGTTTCTGATTTATAGTATACAATATCAACGAGTCCCAGAAGCTAAAATGATTGGCAATTAATAAAACCGACCTGTTACTATCAACTTCAAGCTGATTAAATAGCATTTCGTGGAAATGACGGCTGACTATCCAGCAGGTGTAATAATGCAGAATCCAGCGTATAAAGATGTTATTTTGATTGCGGATCATTTGTCGCAAGTTAAACAATGAAGCACAATTTGAAAATGTTCGCTTTAATTTTCAAATCTTCACTTACCTGGTTTTCAAATTATCAATGCGGAGCATTGATTTGTTCTTTCAGCGCTTTTTTGTGATGCGCATTTATTAATGACCTTACCGTTTCATAATCAAAATTATGATTGGTGCCGCAATCTAAAAAATGAAAATATACCGATGGTTTCAGGCTCTCAAAATACTCGATAAATGCAGAATAATAAATGATCTGGCAGTCGCCTTTTATTTTTTTTACAATATAATCGATGCCCCGTTCAATGTTTATTTCTTCGGTATGGTTTGATATCAATTCTCCCTGCGGAAAAACGGTTACCAGATTGTTGGGATTGTCGAGTAATTGTGCTGCATATTGTAATGATCTTACCACCTGTTTTGATTTCCGGTTAATCGAAAATCCACCCAAAAAATTAAAAAACATTCTTTTCCTGATGTGGTCTTCCTGCATCATGATATGAAAATTGCGGTTCAGGCAAGTCTGTGTTAAATGTCCGGCAAAAAATCCGTCCCACCAGCTAAAATGATTGCATAACAATAATATGGAATGCCCCGGCATAATCTCAACCTGATCATGTTTTAAAATATTAAAGGCCTTTCGCAGCCTGTATGCCAGGTAAGTGGCAAACAGCTTTTTGATCAGTTTATTGCTGCGCTGAGGTATCATTCGGACAAATTTACTAAATATCACGAGTTAGCCTCACCTAAACGGCGCAGCACTCCTGAACACCTTAAAAAATAATCACCGGCGAATAATCTTCTCCAACAAGCGGACTTTAATGCGAGAAGACAAAATTTAACGCTCTTTTAAGCCCTCTCTGCGCTGAAAATGGCCTGGGGTGAGGCTTAAATACTCATCCAATGCCGGCACCACCAGCCAATGCCCTAAAGGAACCTCATGCACATCGGCATTATCCAGTTGTGCTATAAAAAACACAGCCGCCTGTTTTGGAAACAGCTGATCATCCCGGCCGAAAATCAGGGTGCATTTAATCTTATGCTGATTGATAAGTTTGGCTACTTTATCAGAGTCGGGTTTAAGCAGTCGTATCAGGTTAAGCGTATAATATACATCCAGTCTTTTCTTTTCTGTGTCGATCTCATTATAGGCGATGTTGTAAAGACTGTTGTCAATAAAACCGACTTTTTTCAGATTCTTCAGCAGCGCAGGGGCAAGCCATTTGCTTTTGGTAACCCGCTTAAAAAAGTATTTCCCCACTGGCTTATGCAGCAGAAAATGAAAACCTTTATAAACCGACAAGCCATCCGGCGCCATTAAAATAATTTCATCTATCAGTTCAGGGTATTCTTCGAGCAATATCAAAGCCAGGTTAGCACCTATGGAATAGGCCATTAGTGAAACCCTTTGTTTGCCATAAATATTAAACCATTCATCCAGGTAAGCCTTTACCATAGCTCTGGGCATTCCGCTCAGAATTTGCTTTTCGGTCCAGCTATCTAACTGGCTTTCGCCATGAAAAAAATGGTCAAAACCATACACACGATATTGGGTTAAAATGGAGTCTTTTAAAACATGAAACTGCTTTCCCGTCATGCCATAGCCATGAAAAGCCAGTACGGGTTTATTGCCGCTGCCATACTCATGAAAATGTACTTTACCCAAACCGGGAATTTTTAAAAAGCCCATAAAAGGCAATATTAAGGATTTATTAAATAATCCATTATAGCTTTGGTAGCCCCGGTCTGCTCCTTTACATATTCTTTTATCTTGTTGCTTATCACCTGGTACCGGTTCTTATCCTCCGTCAGATAAGACAAGGCCTTTTTTAGCTCATTTTCATCGGTCACACTGAACCCGGCCTGCAAGGCGACCAGATCCCTGGCTTCTTTGAATTTGCGGTATTTTGGCCCAAAAATTACCGGCAGTCCAAAGGCGGCGGCTTCTAAAGTATTATGTATTCCGGCACCAAAACCGCCGCCTATGTATGCGATATCGCCATATTGATATAGGGAGGACAGCATGCCGATATTATCAATGATTAAGATGTTAAGACCTGACATTTGAGATTTGAAACTTGCCGGTCCGGCAGACAGGTTTGAGACTTCGGAATATTGTATGGTTGAATTTCGGGGCAATAACTCAATCAGTCTGTTGATCTTCTGTTCACTTATTTCATGCGGGGCGAATATAAATTTCCAATTGGGATAAAGTTCAATTAACTGCACTACCAGTTCTTCGTCTTCGGGCCAGGTGCTTCCTGCAATGAGAATTTTATGTCCGTTCTTGAATTCATTAATCAAAGGGAATGATTTGGGTTGTTGTGCATTTGCCCAAACCCTGTCGAAACGGGTATCACCGCTTACGGATACATCATAAATGCCTGCCTTTCGTAACAGCAACTCTGAATCCTTATCCTGCACAAAAAAATGGGTTACAAAGCTGAGCATCCGGCGGTGCAGGCCACCATACCATTTAAAAAATATTTGATCGGGCCTGAATATACCTGAAATAATATACAGCGGAATATTGCGGTGGTGCAACTCCTTAAAAAAGTGATACCAGTACTCGTATTTGGTAAAGACAGCAACAGATGGATTTATCGCAGCGATAAATTTGTGCGCATTGTGTGGGGTATCCAACGGCAGATAATAAACCGCATCGGCTAAAGGAGTGTCTTTTCGTATCTCGAAACCAGATGGCGAAAAAAATGTGATGACAATTTTTAAGTCGGCGTTTGAAGATTTGAAAGTGGTTAACACAGGCAAGCCCTGTTCAAATTCGCCCAATGAGGCGAAATGAAACCAGGCGCTTTTTTGAAGCTGTTGATAGTCGATTCTTTTTCGACCATTGATCCACAGACTTGCTTTTTTATTAAAAATTGAAGCAATGCGTATCAAAAGGAAATAAAACCTGACTCCGAAATTATAAAACAATAACATTGAATTTGAAATTATTACCTTCGCGGGGATAAAAGTAGTACAATAAAAAAGATAATACGTATGAAAATTGCTGTGGTTGGAACAGGTTACGTAGGGTTAGTTACCGGTACTTGTTTGGCCGAAACGGGAAACCAGGTTACTTGTGTTGATATTAATGAAAAAAAGGTTGAAATGATGAAGAACGGCAAGGTTCCGATTTATGAACCCGGTCTCGAATTATTGTTTAACCGGAATATTAGCCAGGACAGGTTGCATTTTACCACTAACCTGGAAAAAGCAATTGCCGATGCGAAAATTATATTCCTGGCTTTGCCTACTCCTCCCGATGGGGATGGGGCCGCCGATTTGAGCTATGTGTTGGGAGCCGCAAAGGATATAGCTGAACTGATAAAGGAATATAAAGTGATCGTTACCAAATCCACCGTGCCTGTAGGTACAGCCGACAAGGTAACCGCCATCATGAAACAACATACAGATATCGATTTTGCCGTGGTTTCTAACCCGGAGTTTTTACGCGAAGGAGTTGCCGTGGACGATTTTATGAAACCCGACCGCGTGGTGATCGGAACAATGGATGAACGTGCCCGCAAATTAATGGGCGAATTATATGGCCCTTATGTACGTCAGGGCAACCCGATCGTTTATATGGACGAGCGCTCATCAGAGTTGACCAAATATGCGGCCAACTCATTCCTGGCAACAAAAATTTCTTTCATGAACGAGATCGCCAACCTTTGCGAAAGGGTAGGTGCCGATGTGGATATGGTAAGGCGCGGTATTGGCGCTGACGAACGTATCGGCAAACGGTTCCTGTTTTCGGGTATCGGTTACGGCGGCAGTTGTTTTCCAAAAGATGTACAGGCTTTAGCCAAATCTGCCCAGGAGAATAAATATGACTTTAAAATCCTGAACTCAGTAATGCATGTTAACGAGATTCAGAAGAAATTACTCGTCGAGAAAGTAAAAAAATATTTTAAGGGTGATATTAAAGGCAAAAAGTTTGCGTTGTGGGGCCTGGCTTTTAAGCCTGAAACCGATGATATACGGGAAGCACCTTCTTTATATGTAATTGATGAGCTACTAAAAGAAGGTGCAATTGTCAGCGCTTTTGACCCCGAGGCGATAAACAATGTAAAAGCGCTGTTGGGTGATCAAATCAGCTATGCTGAAAATCAATACGAGGCATTAAAAGATGCAGATGCATTACTGATTGTTACCGAGTGGTCAGTTTTCAGAACACCGGATTTTGATTTGCTTGAGAATCTCCTGAAAAATAAAGTTATTTTTGATGGACGCAATTTATATGATCTGCAAAAAATGATCGATTGCGGTTTTTATTATAATAGTATCGGAAGAAAAGTGATTGAATAATGGCAAACCGCAAACGTGTTTTAATAACCGGCGCTGCCGGCTTTTTAGGTTCGCATTTATGCGACAGGTTTATCAAAGAGGATTATCATGTTATCGGCATGGACAACCTGATAACCGGCGACCTTCGTAATATTGAAGGCTTATTTAAACTGGAGAATTTCGAGTTTTATCATCATGACATTTCAAAGTTTGTATATGTGCCCGGCGAATTACATTATATACTTCATTTTGCTTCGCCTGCAAGCCCGATAGATTATTTAAAGATTCCTATCCAGACTTTAAAAGTAGGCTCACTGGGCACACATAACCTGCTGGGTTTGGCGCGTGTTAAAAAAGCGCGGATGCTTATTGCATCCACTTCCGAAGTTTATGGTGATCCAAGTGTTAACCCGCAGCCCGAAGAATACTGGGGCAATGTAAATCCTGTTGGCCCGCGTGGGGTATATGACGAAGCCAAACGTTTCCAGGAAGCTATTACTATGGCTTATCATACCTTTCATGGCCTGGAAACGCGAATAGCAAGGATATTTAACACTTATGGCCCGCGTATGCGACTGAATGATGGTCGTGTTTTACCTGCCTTTATAGGCCAGGCCCTGCGCGGTGAACCCCTGACTATGTTTGGCGATGGCTCACAAACGCGTTCATTCTGCTATGTCGAGGATTTGATAGAAGGTATTTATCGCCTGCTGTTCAGCGATTACGCACAGCCTATAAATATTGGCAACCCTGACGAGATAACCATCCGGGAGTTTGGAGAGGAAGTTATTAAACTAACCGGTACAGATCAAAAACTGGTAGGTGCGCCTCTGCCGATAAATGATCCCAAACAGCGACGCCCGGATATAACCAAAGCCAGGGAAATATTAGGCTGGGAGCCCAGAGTTTCAAGAGCGGAGGGGTTAAAAATAACCTATGAATATTTTAAATCTCTTCCTGAAACCGAGATACTGCATAAAGATTTTACCTATTATAACAAAAAATAATGTCGAAAATATTAGTTACAGGGGGCTTGGGCTATATCGGCTCACACACCGTGGTTGAACTTATCAATGCGGGATTTGAGCCGGTAATTGTTGATGACCTTTCCAACTCTCATCCTAAAATTTTAGATCAGATCATCAAAATAACAGGCCGCAGGCCGGTGTTTCATCAGCTTGATCTGAGTGACGAGCATGGGGTGCAAAACCTTGCGGCCGCTGAGCATGATATTACCGGTATCATTCATTTTGCCGCTTTTAAAGCAGTAGGCGAATCGGTAAAGGAACCATTGAAGTATTACCGCAATAATATCTATTCGTTACTTAATTTGCTGAATGCCTATTACAGCAGGCCGGTAAATTTTGTGTTCTCATCCAGTTGTACGGTATACGGTCAGCCGGATGTTTTACCTGTTACTGAAAATGCACCTGTAAAGCCGGCCGAATCGCCTTACGGCAATACCAAGCAGATTGCTGAGGAGATATTAAAAGATATGGTAGCATCAGGTACCAACTATAAAGTAACTGCATTAAGGTATTTTAATCCCGTAGGTGCGCATGATTCAGCACTGATAGGCGAGCTCCCCATCGGAGTGCCGCAAAACCTGGTGCCTTTCATCACCCAAACAGCTATTGGCAAACGCGAAAAGATTACCGTTTTTGGGGATGATTATCATACCGCTGATGGCAGCTGTGTTCGCGATTATATTCATGTGGTCGATTTGGCCAAAGCCCATGTAGCAGCCCTAAAATTGATGCAGGAAAATGATTTTTCGGGATACGATGTATTCAATATCGGTACAGGCAATGGTAACTCGGTATTACAAATCATTTCGGCTTTTGAACGTGTTACCGGTGTAAAGCTCAATTATTCCATAGGATCACGCCGGAGCGGTGATGTTGAACAGGTTTGGGGCGATGTGTCTAAAGCTGAGAAACAGTTGCATTGGAAAGCAGGTTTAGGTATCGATGCGATGATGGCATCGGCCTGGGCCTGGGAAAAATATATATCACAAAACCCTTTATAATTAATTGTAAAGATCAAGCATGCAAAAAATAATTATTACTGGTGGGGCAGGTTTTATCGGTTCACATGTTGTTCGCCGCTTTGTAAAGAATTATCCGGATTATACGATTATCAATTTGGATAAGCTGACCTATGCCGGCAACCTTGCTAATTTAAAGGATATCGAACACCTGCCTAATTACCGTTTTATAAAAGGGGATATCGTTGAAACGGAGTTTGTTAATCAGCTTTTTGCCGATGAACAGCCCGATGCTGTTATTCACCTGGCTGCCGAGTCGCATGTAGACAGGTCAATCGCCAGTCCGGTGGAGTTTGTGATGACTAATGTGGTGGGTACAGTAACACTGTTAAACGCAGCGCGCCATAGCTGGAAGGGCCGTTATGATCAAACCCGTTTTTATCATGTTTCAACTGATGAGGTTTATGGTAGCCTGGGCGGGGATGGAATGTTTACTGAAAAGACTAATTATGATCCCCATTCGCCTTACTCTGCTTCAAAAGCAGGCTCTGACCATTTTGTAAGGGCCTATTACGATACCTATGGGCTGGATACGGTAATTTCCAATTGCTCCAATAATTACGGCTCATTTCATTTTCCTGAAAAGCTGATACCTCTGGCTATTAATAATATCAAACAAAATACGCCTGTACCTGTGTATGGGAAGGGAGAGAATATACGCGATTGGTTATGGGTTGAGGATCATGCCCGTGCTATTGACCTGATATTTCATAAAGCTAAAGCAGGATCTACCTACAATATCGGTGGCCATAATGAGTGGAAAAATATCGATCTGATCAGGCTGTTGTGTAATATATTAGATCGTAAACTGGGCAGGGCGGAAGGTGAATCGGCTAAACTGATCACTTTTGTGACAGACCGGGCCGGGCACGACCTGCGATATGCCATTGACGCCACTAAATTAAAAAATGACCTTGGATGGACCCCAAGCATTACTTTTGAACAAGGGCTTGAGAAAACCGTTGACTGGTACCTGGCTAACGAGGAATGGTTGAGCGATGTGACATCAGGACACTACCAGCAATATTATAATGAACAATATACTGACAGATAGAAATGTTTAGTTTTTTTAAGAAAAAGGATGCCCCTCTTAAGAATACTTATGGATCTATCATGGTGGATATGCACTCGCATGTTTTGCCGGGTATAGACGATGGTGCGCAGAATCCCGAGGAGTCCGTTATTCTGATAAAAAAAATGATGGAGTTGGGGATCAAAAAGATCGTCGCTACTCCGCACGTGATGGCTGATTATTATAAAAATACAGCCGAAACTATAGGCAATGCTCTTAAAATACTTAAAACCGAATTAGAAAAGCAAAATATTGATATTGAGGTGGAAGCCGCTGCCGAGCATTATTTTGACGAAACTTTTGAAACCCGGGTAAATAACCATAAACTAATGACGATGGGCGACAATTATGCCCTGTTTGAGTTTTCATTTATAAGCCAGCCACCTAATGTTATCGAGGTTATTCAAAGGATGAAAGACCTGGGCTATAAGCCTATTCTTGCCCACCCCGAAAGATACCCATATCTGGATATTGAACAATTGAGAAATTTGCGTGACTGGGGTTGCGCCTTACAATTAAATACCATATCACTAACCGGCTATTACGGCAAAGACGCCAAAAAAATGGCTGAAAGCCTGGTAGATAATGAATTGGTGGATTTTATATCAAGTGATATGCATCACTTAAGACATGCCCAGGCATTTAAAAATGCGTTAAGGCTGCCATATGTTGAACGGTTATTGAAAGATTATCCGCTTAAAAACATAATGCTGAAGTAGAGCCGGGAATCGGCAGGAGACCTGTCCTGGCTCGCGATTGTCGGCGCGCTGCAATCTATTCATATCTCAGTGATTCAACCGGGTCAAGACGGGAGGCTTTTTTGGCAGGATAATAACCTGAGATCAGCCCTATCAGTGTACAGAGGCAAATAGCAGCAAATAACCATCCCCAGGGTATTACAAAGGTGCCGCTGATCTGCACAGCGATTAAATTACCTACGGCAATTCCCAATATGATACCGCCGATGCCGCCGATGATACATATCACAATAGCCTCAATCAAAAATTGCTTACGTATAACTGCCGGCGTAGCCCCGATGGCTTTACGTACACCAATCTCGCGTGTTCGCTCGGTAACGGAAACCAGCATGATGTTCATTAATCCTATTGCTGCACCCAATAATGTGATGATACCTATTGCCACACCACCGGCTGTCATGCCGGCTATCTGGCCGGACAGTTCCTTCTGAATAGAGTCGCTCCTGGAAATTTCAAAATTATCAGCATTGGAGATGTTCAAATCGCGTACGTTTCTGAACAGGGAGGTTGCTTCGCCAATAGTAGCGTCTAATGCCCCGGGGTTATTTACTTTTATAGTAACGGTGAATGAAGGGTTTTTCGTGGTATCTATTTGTTTGGCTTTTAGTACAGGGATAATGCAAAATTTATCGCCGCCAAAGCCTGCACTTGATCCTTTGGAAGCAAATGCACCAATGATCTTGAACCTGTTATTGCCTATAAATATAGACTTATCAATAGGGTCTTCGCCTTTAAAAAGACGTTTTCTTATTTCATTGCCGATCATTACAACACTTGTTCCATGTTCGATTTCTGAAGCAGAGAAATTACGACCATAACCTAATTTACGCCCCCCTGTTGCTAAATAGTTTTCGTCAGAGCCGGTAACAGATATGTTGGGATTGGTTTTCAGGCTATTATATTTTACTACTGCTGTTCCGGTAACATCATGATTGATAGCTACCACAACCGGCAGCTTAAACAGCTCCTTAAAACGGGACGCCTGGGCATAAGTGATAGCAGGATAAACCTTCCTGTGTCCGCCACCGCCAAAATTAAGTCCTTCGCCACGGTTTTGCAGGGTAAACGAGTTGGCTCCCAAATCGGCAAAAGCATCATTGGTGAATTGTTTAATGCCTCCGATTGCTGTTAAAATGCCTACTAAAGCCATAATACCAATAGCGATGATCAAAGAGGTAAGCGAAGTGCGCAACCTGTTACCGGCTATGGATTGTAATGCTATAGAGACGTTTTCTTTTAATGAGGTTTTTACCGGCATTGCGTAAATTAAAGAATTCTCCGGTATGACTAACTGATGCATCGGATTGTTACACTGACTAATGATTAAATATTCTTTTTCAGTCGGGCATTAGTATTATCAGCACACCGCAACTGGCGTGGTTGTTATCAGTTAAGCACAGATATAGGATTCAGGTGAACTGCTTTGATTTTTAGGTGGATAGCATGGTATACCAATCTGAAAAAATCCCACAAAATAAAAAGCACCCGCTTTTGACGAATGCTTTCTATAAAATCTTATATCGAATAATAACTTATACCGAAAACGATGTGCCGCAGCCGCAGGTGCTGGCTGCATTAGGGTTGTTAAATGTAAAACCGCGTGCGTTCAGCCCGTCCTGGAAATCGATCAGCATACCGGCCAGATATAAACCATGTGCCTTGTGCATATAAACTTTAATTCCGCCGATGATATGTTCCTGATCGCCGTCCTTTTTCTGGTCGAAGCCCAAAATATAATTCATGCCGGAACAGCCTCCTCCTTCAACGCCTACGCGCAGGCCAAATTCCTCGCCAAGTTCCTGTTGGTCCTTTAATTTGTTCAGTTCTTTAACAGCGCCTTCGGTAAATGTAACCGGTGCGGGTGCAGTTTCAACAGCAGTACTCATCTTATTTTAAATTAACTATACAAATATAAGGTAAATTGCAGATTTTTGTTCCATATCAATTATTTATGACCTCTGCCTAACACTAATGCTATTATGATTTATAATTATTTACTTGAAATTTTAAAATTTGCACTTGCCGGCGTAGGCGTGGTATACGTAGCTTTTTACCTGCTGAAGCCTTACCTGGACAAGTCGGAAAGCCTGCAGTTAATGGAACTGAAAAAAACAATAAGCAGCCAAACTCTACCTTTGCGTTTGCAGGCTTATGAGCGGATCGTGCTTTTCGTTGAAAGGGCAAACCCCGCAAATATGCTTGTTCGCTTAAATGAGGCCGGCATGTCGGCTGCGCAGTTGCACAGCATAGTGGTTACCGAGATACGCAATGAGTATCAGCATAACATTACCCAGCAAATTTATGTAAGCGGTCGCGCATGGGCGGTTGTAAAACGCGTGAAGGATGATACTTTGAGCGTGGTAACTAACGCGGTTAAGGCATTGCCGCAAAGCGCTACGGGTCTTGAATTGAGTAAAACGATACTAGCCCATTTAAGTCACCTGGAAGATCATCCTTATGATATTGCCCTGAAAATTATAAGGGAAGACATCGAAGGGCTGCTTTAAGGTCTAATTTCGGATTTCAATTTCGAAATTAGAAAAATAACTGCTATGAACATCGAATTTAAAAAACGTGGAAGTATTTAAATTCGAAATGAACATTCAATATCGAGATCAATTTATGTCCGCTAAAAAATTCAGGACCACGTCAGGCATCGAAATTAAAGAGGTTTATTGCCGCCAGTCGGTGATGAATGAATTGCCAGGGGAGTTTCCCTTTACACGGGGTATTCAGAAAGATATGTATCGCGGCAAACCCTGGACCATGCGGCAGTATGCAGGGTTCTCTACTGCTGAAGAGTCAAACAAGCGTTATCATTATCTGCTCAGCCAGGGAACAATGGGGCTATCGGTTGCCTTTGACTTGCCTACACAGATCGGCTATGATTCCGACAGTGAATTTGCCGAAGGCGAAGTGGGTAAAGTTGGCGTGGCGATCGATTCGTTAAAGGATATTGAGGTGTTATTTGATGGCATTGAGCTAAAAAATATTACAACATCCATGACTATAAATGCCACTGCGCCTATTTTACTGGCGATGTATATCACGCTGGCCAAAAAGCAGGGGGCAGATCTGAAACAGCTATCGGGTACCATACAGAATGACATATTAAAGGAATATGCTGCCCGCGGCACCTATATTTATCCGCCAGGGCCATCTATGCGGCTCATTACCGATGTATTTGAATATTGCAGTAAAGAAGTGCCCAAATGGAACACTATTTCTATTTCCGGCTACCATATCCGCGAGGCAGGCTCAACTGCGGTACAGGAACTGGCCTTTACCCTGGCCAATGGTAAAGCCTATTTGCAGGCGGCCTTAACAAAAGGCCTTGACATCAACGTATTTGCCAAAAGGTTATCCTTCTTTTTTAATTGTCACAATAATTTTTTCGAGGAAATTGCCAAATTCCGGGCTGCCAGGCGCATGTGGGCGCATATCACTAAAGATTTAGGTGCAACCGATGCCGGCGCCCAAAAACTCCGTTTTCACACCCAGACAGGGGGCTCTACACTGACTGCCCAACAACCCATGAATAATATTGTGCGGGTAACTATCCAGGCAATAGCTGCGGTATTGGGTGGCACGCAATCCTTACATACCAATGGTTATGACGAGGCACTGTCATTGCCGACAGAAGCTGCCGCTAAAATTGCCTTGCGCACACAACAGATCATTGCCTTTGAAAGCGGAGTGACAGATACAGTGGATCCATTGGCAGGTTCATACTTTATAGAGGAGTTAACAAACGATCTTGAACAAGCGGCGCAGTTATATATTGATAAGATAGATGCTATGGGCGGCGCAGTAAAAGCAATTGAGCAGGATTATATCCAGCAGGAAATTGCCCGTTCGGCTTATGACTATCAGCATGATATCGAAAGCGGCGAAAAGGTGATCGTCGGGGTAAACCGTTTTATACAGCAGGAGACACCGGCTGAAAATGTTTTCCGGGTGGATGATGCGATAAGGAAGATGCAAATTGATAAGATCAACCAATTAAAGACCTCCCGGAATAACCCTGCCGTCCAGGATGCACTTGGTCAGCTTGCTAAAGCCGCCAAAGGAAACCAGAACCTGATGCCTTTTATATTGACCGCAGTAGAAAGCTATACTACGCTAGGCGAAATAGCCGACACCCTCCGGGAAGTATTCGGTGAATACTGACAAATTATACCTAATTTACCGTTACCCGGGTATTAAAGCCGGCTTGTCATGCCTCAAAATTGCCCATTAAAAAATTTATTAACCGTATAAACAGAAGGTTAGCTTTTATTATGTCTGCGACTAACGTCGTGGCTTAACAATTGCGGCGTCAGTAACGTAAAAGGAACATTAATTATTAGTAAAAACGATTGAAAAGCAGGAGATAAATATAAAAAGAGCGTTTGCAAGGTCGAGAGCCGTTATTTACAAGGCCGTGCATAATATAACTTTTTAATTGATAACTCCGTAACACTTAGGTTTAATAAATGATGAAATTATTCAATAAAATTTTCAAATTTAATTTTTTAAATAGCTTTTTTTTTGAATATTCGGTGTTCCGTAGCAGCCTCATTAGATACATCGCTGGGGAGTTGTAAATCAAGATTTTAATAAAAATTAATATGGATAAAACTTGTACACATGTTTGGAATAGCTGCCTTCAAATAATTAAAGACAATATACCGGCACAAAGCTTCAAGACCTGGTTCGAACCGATCAAGGCTTTGCGTATGGAAGGAAGCGTTCTGACTATACAAGTTCCGAGTTTGTTTTTTTACGAATGGCTGGAAGAACATTATGTTGGTTTGCTGCGTAAAACAATAAAAAAACAACTTGGAGAAGATGGACGTTTAGAGTATAATATTGTAGTGGAGCAATCTTCATCGAGTAAGCCGTACACTACCAATATGCCCTCTAACGGGAATGGTGCGGAGTCAAAGAATCAATCTATGCCTGTTCCCATATCTATTAATAAGGATATTAAAAATCCGTTTGTAATACCGGGCTTGAAGAAACTGAATGTAGATCCGCAGCTGAACCAGAATTACACCTTCGATAGTTTCGTGGAGGGTGATTGCAACCGTTTAGCACGTTCAGCAGGATATGCAGTGGCAGCTAAACCAGGCGGCACCTCATTTAATCCTTTAATGATATATGGTGGTGTGGGCTTAGGCAAAACGCATTTGGCACAAGCTATCGGTAACGAAATAAGGTCCAAATTACCGGATAAACTGGTATTGTATGTATCCTGTGAAAAATTTACACAACAGTTTGTTGACGCCCTTAAGCATAATAACATAAACGATTTTGTGAATTTTTACCAGGCTATTGATGTGCTGATCATGGATGATGTGCACAACTTTGCCGGCAAAGAAAAGACACAGGATTTCTTTTTCCATATCTTTAATCATTTACATCAATCGGGCAAGCAGCTGATCATCACTTCTGATAAAGCGCCAAAAGACCTGGCTGGTTTAGAAGAACGTTTACTATCACGCTTTAAATGGGGGCTTTCAGCTGATTTGCAGGTTCCTGATCTGGAAACCCGTATGGCCATCCTTAAAAATAAAATATACCAGGATGGTATCGAGTTGTCAAACGATGTGGTTGAATATGTGGCCCATAATATTGACAATAACGTGCGCGAACTGGAAGGGGCGATGGTATCCTTATTGGCGCAGTCAACCCTTAACCGTAAGGAGATCGATTTGAACCTGGCCAAGCAGATGCTGAAGAATTTTGTAAAAAATTCGTCCAAGGAAATATCTATGGAATATATTCAGAGCCTGGTGTGCGAGTATTTTGAAGTGCCTATAGAGATGGTAAAATCACAAACCCGCAAACGTGAGATCGTACAGGCAAGGCAGATATCTATGTATCTGGCTAAGGCCCATACCAAAAGCTCATTAAAATCCATCGGCAGCTTTTTCGGCGGACGCGATCACTCGACTGTGATCTATGCCTGCCAGACTGTAGAAGACCTGATCGATACTGACAAAAAGTTCAAGGGCTATGTGGCCGACATACAGAAGAAATTGAAGATGTCGTAGATTTAGCTCATAACCAAAAAACGCCCCTGCAAAAAGCAATGGCGTTTTTTTTACTTCCTATATTTACATTTCTGTTCAAAGCTATATTTCATAAATCCCTGAGTCTTCATTAGTTTGAAAATTAATAATCTGTTTTTCAAAATCCCGCTTACAAACTGACCATGTTATCTCCGGCACACGGACTTAAGCTATCCGGGCTGGCGGAGGAAATTCGTACAACACCCCAGATTTGATAACAGAACTTCGGCTCAATGGCGTACAGGATATAGAGGAAATTCACTTAAATTATTTGTAAATCGTCCTAACAGTTATTTCAACTCCTCCAATCTTATCAAAGCATAGAACAGCCCGGTGCAATGTAAAGCCTGCGCTATTTTATTATCTGCCAGTAGTTGCTTCACTTCAGCAATGGTGTATTCTTCAACCACAAGCTCCTCATGTTCATCAAGCGATTGTTCCTGTACCTTTATGCCACCCCTTGCTAAAAAGCAATACGTATGATTATTGGCAGTAGATGGATTTGCATATACGGTGCACAGCAGTTCCATTGCATCAAACCGGTAACCGGTTTCCTCCAGTAATTCGCGATGCATGGCCTGTTCCGGGCTTTCATCGCCGTCTATCACGCCACCAGGTATTTCCAGCGAGACAATTGCCGCAGCATGACGGTATTGTCTCACCATGAGTATTTTATTATTTTCAGTAATGGCTACTGCATTTACCCAATTGGGATACTCCAGCACATAATATTCATCTACTATCCGGCCATCAGGCATTTCGCATTTATCATAGCGAAGAGTGGCCCAGGGGCCTTTATGTATATAATCCGAAGAACAGGTTTTCCAGGTAAGATCCATTAGCTATTGATTTATGGAATTATTGATTTGCTAAAATAATAATCTAATTCACTCATTCAATAATTGAAATAGCCTACCAGCTTCCGCTTGAGCCGCCGCCGCCAAAATCACCGCCTCCGAATCCGCCGAAGCCACCTCCGTCACCACCACTATCACCACCTCCGCCGGAGAAACCGCCCCAGCCGCCGCTTTCACGGCCAAGCATAGCGCCACCCAGGAACCACCAGAATGGGCTGGCACCGCCACGGCTGTCAATGATATGGCCGCCGCCTCCGCGGTTACGGAATATAACTATTAATATAACGATAACAATAATGATCAGAATAGCTATGCTTCCGCCGCCTTTGCTTTGCGGTTTTTTTTCAGCTTTGTATTCACCCTTAACATATTTTATGATGTCATTAGTACCCGCATCAAGTCCCGCATAGTAATTACCGGCCTTAAAATTAGGTTTAATATCATTCTGGATGATCTCATGGGTGATTACATCCGGTAAGGCGCCTTCTGCGCCATAGCCTGTCTGTATGGATACCTTGCGGTCGCCCATGGCAACCAAAACCAATATGCCATTGTTTTTGCCTTTTTGTCCGATACCCCATGCCCGGCCAAGCTTTTGTCCGTAATCATTGATATCATAGTCACCTACAGATTTCATGATCACAACTGCTATTTGGGTTGAGGTGGAATCATTAAAGGCTTCCAGCTTGTGTTCCAGTTGCTGTTTGTCTGAAGCTGAAAGGGTATTGGTAAAATCAGTTACAAGTGTATTTGATTTTGGGGGTAGTTCCTGTGAAAAGGTAAACAAAGTGCATAGCACGAAACAACAGAGCAGTATTATTTTTTTGAACATGTGTTTATTTTTTAATCGCCGTCCATAAAGGCTATATCATCAGACAGTTCGTTGGCACCGTCAGGCTTGTGAGGAAAATATTTTTGCAGATGGTCGCCGGCTATTTTAAGACCGGTAACAATACCTTCAACCAGATCGCCATACTTAAAATGATTGAGCATATCTTCTTTGGTTTCATCCCAGAAATTTTCGGATACCAGTTTGTTTAGTCCGCGGTCGCCGATAATGGCAAATTTACGGTCGACAGTAGCCAGGTATATCAATACACCATTACGGAGTTTAGTCTTATGCATTCCCAGCTGATGAAAATATTTCGCAGCGCGATCAAGTACATCTTCACTGCAGGTTTTCTCAATACAAACACGTATCTGGCCGGAAGTATGCTTTTCCGCATCCTCAATGGCCTGGCGAATACGCTGCTGTTCTTCTTCGTTAAATATGGACATGTCTTTAATTAATAAATTATTGATTAATGAATTATTGATTTTTGTTGAATAAGACCTACTCAGTCATTCGATAATTCACTAATCAATAATTAAATTAGAATTGAACTTTAGGTGCATTGGCCGATGCCGCATCTGCCTGGAAATATCCTTTTTCGGTAAAGCCGCCAAATTTAGCCACTAGATTAGCAGGGAACGATTTTATTTGTGTATTATAAGACTGTACTGCTTCATTAAAATCGCGCCGCGCTACTGCTATCCGGTTTTCAGTACCTTCCAGCTGTGCTTGTAAGCCGCTAAAATTCTCATTGGCTTTTAATTGAGGGTAATTCTCGGCTGCAACGAGCAAGCGTCCTAAGGCTGTGCTTAGTTGTCCTTGAGCAGCTTGATATTTCTGGATGGTTTCGGGAGTAAGTTTAGTTGGGTCAACCTGTATAGAGGTGGCTTTGGCACGTGCTTCAGTAACGGCTATCAGGGTGCTTTTTTCAAAATTGGCCACGCCTTTTACCGTGGCAACCAGGTTAGGGATCAGATCGGCACGGCGCTGATAATCGGTTTGAACAGTACCCCATTTTGATTTTGCATTCTCGTCCAGCTTTACAATATTATTGTAGCTGGAAACACAGCCGCATCCTCCGAAAAAGAGAACCAGTAGAATTACACCTATTACAATGTAGGAAGTTTTCATTTTTTATTTTTTTTAATTTATCGGTTGAAATTACAACTTTGATTACAAAACCTGTACCGTTGTTACAATTTGTTTTTTCAGCTGTTTGCGAAAGAGGTTTCCTGTCATTATGGCAATGTATTCAACTAGCAAACTAATTAGTGTAACTAAATTGTGGCATTGACAGTTTTATTTAGAAACTTAGCTTTTTTGCTGTTATATTAACCTGCCCAATTATTTATATATAAACCTGGTTTTTAATAAAGCGTATTGAAAGACTTTTACTCCTGCCGATCTTTAAAAATACCCCTCGTTTTGCTAGTCAGCTGCTTATTGTCGTTCACTGTTATTGCACAAAAAAAGAATGCAGGCTTCCAATATCACATTCGCAGGGCAAGTTCTGCTATTGCTATTGATGGCCTGGAGAATGAGCTTGCCTGGATACGGGCAGATTCGGCAGTTGATTTTCACATGGTATTGCCGATGGATACCAGTCTGGCAAAAGTACCTACCGTAGTGCGGATGACCTATGATGACGATAATTTGTACATTCTGGCAATTTGTTATACCAATATTCCCGGGCCCTACATGGTGGAGTCGCTGAAGCGGGACTTTAGTTTTCAAAAGAACGATAACTTTATATTCTTTATTGATCCGTTTGATGCCCGTACAGATGGCTTCACCTTCGGTGCTAATGCGGCAGGCGCACAATGGGATGGCAGCATGTATTCAGGCGGCAGTGTAGATCTGAACTGGGACAATAAATGGACATCCGCTGTGAAAAATTATCCAAATAAATGGGTGTTTGAAGCGGCTATCCCATTTAAGAGTATCCGTTATAAAAAGGGGATAAAGGAGTGGGGTATTAATTTTAGCAGGAATGACCTTAAGGGTGCCGAAAAATCAAGCTGGGCACCTGTGCCGCGTCAGTTCCCTACCGCATCTCTTGCTTATACGGGTACATTGGTTTGGGATGAGCAACCACCAACTGCCAGCAGTAATGTTTCTATCATACCGTATGCGCTCGCCGGGGTATCAAAGGATTATGCGAATAATAAGTCTGCTGCTTTTAAGCGGGAGTTTGGCGGTGATGCCAAGGTTGCACTAACCCCTTCCCTTAATCTTGATCTTACCGTTAATCCGGATTTTTCGCAGGTGGATGTTGATCAGCAGGTGATCAACCTGAACCGTTATGAGCTTTTTTTTCCTGAGAAGCGCCAGTTTTTCCTCGAGAATGGCGACCTGTTCTCCAATTTCGGCTATTCGGATATCAGGCCCTTCTTTTCCCGGCGTATCGGGTTGAACCAGCCAATTGATTTTGGTGCCAGGATGACCGGTAAACTTGATAAGGATTGGCGCATCGGCGTAATGGATATCCAGACAGGCGCTTCGTCTGAAAATCAACTGGATGCCGCAAATTATGGCACTATAACGTTGCAGCGGCGTGTATTTGATCGGTCCAATATCGGCTTTATCTTCGTAAATAAAGATATTACCAGTGCAGCTCCCGGTACAAGTATTGGCGCTGATAATTACAACCGGAATGTAGGGATGGAGTTTAACCTGGCCTCGCCAAGCAATATCTGGACGGGCAAGCTGTTAGGCTTAAAATCATTTACACCAGGTGTAAACGGACATGACTTTGTATTTGCCGACAATCTGCAATACCTGAGTAAATACTGGACACTATATATGCAGCAAGAGTATGTCGGGAAAAATTACAGTGCTGCTGTAGGTTATGTCCCACGTACAGGGTATGTGAAACTAAGTCCTTTGGTGCTGCGCAATTTTTTCCCGAAAAAAGGTGATGTATTGAGCTATGGTATGCAGTTTACCTCAAACTACTTTTTCAACGAGCGCTTCAACCGAACAGATAACGAGAGTGCGTTATCATTTATTACCACTTTTCGGGACCGGAGTACTGTCACCGTGTCGGGCATAAATGATTATGTGAAACTATTACAGCCCTTTGATCCTACCAATACCGGCAAAGCCAGCCTGGCGACCGGAAGCCAGCATCGTTACAATACATTGGATATATTACTGGTTTCCAAACCACAGAGCATATTTACCTATCAGTTGGAAACAGCATTGGGTGGCTATTATGATAATGGCCATCGGCTGACCTTTAGCGGAACCGTTGGGTACCGCATGCAGCCTTATGTAAATATTGCCCTGAATAGTAATTATACCGACCTGCGTTTACCAATGCCTTATGGCGATACCAGGTTTACGTTAATCGGCCCGAAAATCGATGTCACATTTACCAATACGCTTTACTTTACCACCTATGTGCAGTATAACGACCAGCAAAGGAACATGAATATTAACACCCGTTTCCAATGGCGCTATAAGCCTGCTTCCGACCTGTTTATTGTATATGGCGAAAATTCAATGCCTTCACCTTATATACCTAAGAACAGGCAGCTCGTAATAAAGTGGACTTATTGGTGGAATATTTGATCAAACAGGATTACTTATTAGTTGAATATTATAAATTTACCAATGATAGTTAGCAGAAGACTATTTTCCGAATTAAACCTTTATATCAACCAAAAATGAACATGAAAACCCAATTCAAATTAGCTGTAGTGTTAATGACGGTTACTGCATCGCTGGCATTCACTGTTTCCGAACCAAAAAAACCGGTAGCACAAACAAAAGGCAAATGGATCAGCCTGTTTGATGGCAAATCATTAAAAGGCTGGCATGGCTATAATAAAACCGGGCCGGTCAAAAACTGGGAAATAGAAGATGGCGCGCTGGTATGCCTGGGTGCAGCAAAAAATGCTGCAGGCGGCGATATTGTCAGCAATAAAAAGTTCGCGAATTTTGAACTGAAATGGGAATGGAAGGTTGATAAAGGCAGCAACAGCGGAGTAATGTACCACGTACTGGAGGGGGCAAAATATCATTCCCCTTATCAAACAGGCCCCGAATACCAAATTATTGATGATATAGGTTTTCCCGAAAAACTGGAAGACTGGCAAAAAGCAGGCGCTGATTACGCGATGACGGTGCCTAATGACCAAAAAGTATTAAAACCCATAGGGGAATGGAACACCAGCAGGATCATTTTTAATCATGGCCATGTGGAGCATTGGCTGAACGGCAAAAAGATAGTAGAGTTTGAAGCTTGGTCTGCCGACTGGAACAAGAAACGCACTGAAGGAAAATGGAAAGATTATCCTGATTACGGCAAAGCCAAAACAGGCCAGATCGCTTTGCAGGATCATGGCGATAAGGCTTATTACAAGCATATCATGATCAAAGAATTATAAATATTTGAAAGGAGAAGGTTGTAAAATTTTCTCCTTTTTATTTTCTGTTTACTATATCCGGTTATATTCATGGAAGAAAAAAAATCAAATTCCCGGCGCCAGTTCGTCAAAAAGGCGGTTATCGCAGCAGCAACATTTACCATTGTGCCCCGCTTTGTTTTAGGCAAAGGCTACCTTGCGCCGAGCGATCATTTAACTAAAGGCATCATCGGTGTAGGAGGTATGGGCAAAAACCATATTCCTTATGGCGGCACCAAAGTGGTAGCCATCTGCGATGTGGATAAGAACCATTTGCAGGAAACGGCCAAAATGCTCAACAACGGTGCAAAAACGATGAGTGATTATCGTGAATTGATCCAGTTGCCCGAAGTGGATATTGTACACGTAGCTACCCCGCCGCATTGGCATGGCATTATAGCTGCTGATGCCGCCAGAGCCGGAAAGGATATCTGGTGCGAAAAACCTATGACACATACCATAGGTGAAGGAAAACGCCTGGTGGAAGCTGTACAACAACATGGCCGTATTTTCAGGCTGAACACCTGGTTCCGTTTTGAGGATAATTTTTATGGCATGGGAACTACAGTAAAGCCGATAAAGAAATTAGTAGAAAGCGGTTTACTCGGTTGGCCCCTTACGGTAACGGTAGGCAGACATACCGGATTCGACTGGAAATTTTATTGGGTGGGAAGGACCAACCTGCCGGAAATGCCTGTTCCGCCCGAGCTGGATTATGAAACATGGCTGGGCCCATCGCCTTATAAACCCTATCATCCACACCGTGTTCACCAAACCTTTAGGGGTTATTGGGACTATGATGGCGGTGGTTTGAGCGACATGGGTCAGCATTACCTGGACCCTGTTCAATACTTTTTGGGTAAGGATAACGACAGTCCGATAAGTGTTGAATTAGATGCCCCGCAGCAAAATATGGATGCGGTGGGTACCTGGCGAAAAATTACTTATACCTATGCTGATGGCTGCAAAATTATACTTGATGGCGAAGGAAGCGTTGAGGGTGTACCCTATATCGAAGGGCCGAAAGGCAAACTGTACCCGGGATTTAAATCGGATATACCAGACCTGGATAAAAAGCTGGCCGCCTTTCCGGACCCCGAGCCGCAGGTGACAGACTTCATCGATGCGGTAAAAAACAGGGAGAAATTTGCCCTGAATGAAGAAAATGGATATCGTTCATGTACCATCATTAATATAGGGCTGGCGGCTTTACGTTTGGGCCGCTCATTAAAATTTGACCCGGTGAAGCAGGAGTTTATTGGTGATGAAGGTGCAAACCGTCTTATTTTCCCGCCACTTCGCGGACCCTGGACCATCTAATGTTTTATGATTTGAAATGACAACCATGAGGAGAATATTTATAACCATTATATTTTTTGCTTTTACGGTATTTGCAAAAGCTCAGCAATCTGATAGCCGAATTTCTGCCATACTCGATAAGGAGCCGGCCAACAATGCAGCCGAATTAAACGCCAATGCCAATGCCGCGGCCCAACTTGGCGAAGATGCTTTAGTAAATATGCTTGCTATGCTGCAGCCAACCGGGCAGGCGGATAACACCAAAATATTTGATGCCATCAGCGGCTTTTCGTTTTATGTTACGCAAAAAGGTAAAGAACCGTGGCGAGCAATGGCGGTTAGGGCTTATAGTAAAGCATTATCGAAAGTAAGTGATCAGGAAAACCAGGCATTTATCATCAGTCAGTTGCAAATAACAGGTAAGGATGATGCTATTCTCACCCTGAATAGATATTTGAACGATGAACGCCTTTGTGACCCTGCGGCAAGGGCTTTGGTCAAAATCAACTCGCCTGCTGCAAAGTCAGCCTTATTATCTGCTTTAAAAAGCTCACAAGGCCAATGCAGTTTGTCGTTGGTTGAAGCACTGGGCGATAGCCGGAACACGCTGGCGGTAAAAAGCATATCCGCACTCATTGGTAAGGATAAGAAGCAGGATAAGGTAGCGTTATATGCACTGGCTAATATAGCCGATCCAATATCCATCAACCTGTTGGCTAATGGAGCTCAAAAGGCAGGGTTCACGTATGAGGAAACCAATGCGACATCGGCCTACCTTTTATTTATAAAAAACCTGGGCAAAAAGAATATACCAACTGCCAGCCGTTTGGCAAAGACATTATCGACCAAAGCAAGCCTGGCCAACCAGGTGCAAACCCATTCTGCCGCTTTAAAATTACTGGTTGATATGCAGGGTGCTAAAAGTACGCCTTTGTTAATTGCAGCCGCAGGGAACAACGATCCGCAATATCGTGATGCAGCCTTAAAATTTGCCGAGCCGTACGTCAATCCAACAACAACCGCTTTATGGGTAAGGGAATTAAGCAAAGCTAATGCGGGTGAAAGGGTTGCTATTATAAAAATGCTGGGTCATAACAGGGCCACTTCGGCATTGCCTGCAATCTTAAAGCAGTTAAAGAGTCAGGATAGCGAGGTGGTGGCAGCTGCTGTTACAGCCTTGGGCAAAATAGGACAGGATAGGGTTTTGAGTAATTTACTGGAAGTAATGAAAACCGGTGATCCCGCTGAAATTACCGCTGTTCAAAATGCTTTGCTGATCATGAAGGGGGCAACTGTTACTTTCAAGGTCTCCAAAGCATTACCCGATATGCCGGCAAACGCACAAGCGGCGCTCATTAATGTATTAGCGGCAAGGGGAGCACATGATAAAATTGATCTGGTAACACCTTTATTAAATAGCAATGACCCGGGCGTTCGCGCTGCGGCTTTTGCATCCTTAAAACAGTTGGCGGCTGAAGATAATTTGGATCAGTTGTTTGCTCTGCTGGCTTCCTCAACCCAGGCAACGGAAACAGAGGATATCCGGGCGGCAATAATTGCCGTAATTGCTTATGCTAAAAACCGTTGGCAGCATACTGAAATGGTATTACAGCAAATGGATAAGGCCCCTGCCAATAGAAAGACCCTATATTTTAATATCCTGGCAAGCATAGGTGATAAAAGATCACTTGCAGCGATATCGAAAGTTTTCGGACAAGGGGACGGCCCGGCAAAACAGGCGGCAGTTACCGCTTTATCCCAATGGGCCGATGTAAGCGCCGCACCTGAATTGTTCCTGATCAGCAAAGAAACAAGTGATGCAGGGCTGAAAAACCAGGCTTTGAGAGGTTATGTTGCTACGATCAGCAAATCAAACTATCCGCCGGATGAAAAAATAATTTACCTGCGTGATGCTATGGAAGTGGCTCAAACCGTTCCGCAGAAAAGATTGATTTTGCTAGAAGCTACCAACAATAAGACCTTTCCGGCGCTGCTGTTTATAAGTGAATACCTGGATGATCCGCAATTGCAGGACGAAGCGGCTAACGATGTATCAAACATTGCTTTGTCTGATAAGACTTTTTATGGCAATGATATCAAGCAATGGCTGAATAAAACTTTACAGATCAAAAAAGGTGGAGACAGTGATTACGAGAAAGTGGCTATCCGCAAATTTATTGCAGAGATGCCTTCGGACGCTGGTTTAGTTCCACTGTTTAACAATAAAGATTTGACAGGTTGGAAAGGTTTGGTAGGCGATCCCATCACCCGCAGTAAAATGGATGCTAAAACACTGGCTAGGGAGCAGCACAGGGCAGATTCTATTATGCGCAAAGGATGGTATGTAAAAGACAGTATTTTAAACTTTAGCGGCCAGGGAGAGAATATTTGTACCACAAAGCAATACCGCAATTTTGAAATGTATGTAGACTGGAAGATAAATAAGGAAGGTGATGCAGGCATCTATCTGCGGGGCTCGCCGCAGGTGCAGATATGGGATACCTCCAGGGTCAGTGTTGGCGCGCAGGTTGGCTCTGGTGGCCTATACAATAACCAGGCACACGAAAGTAAACCTCTGAAGCTGGCTGATAACGCCATCGGCGACTGGAACAATTTTCATATTATTATGAAAGATGATAAAGTAACAGTTTACCTGAACGGTGTGCTGGTGGTTGATAAGGTAATAATGGATAACTATTGGGATAGAAAATTGCCCATATTCCCTAAAGAACAGATAGAACTCCAGGCCCACGGAAATCATGTATATTACCGCGATATTTATATCAGGGAGCTGCCAGAATAAAAACCTTTTGTTTGAACCGGAATTTATTGAATTTACAGAATTAAAATAAGAGAGAATTCGGGCAATTCTTAAATTCAATAAATTCCGGTTCTGACAATTCCCCTAATTCTTATCCACAAACTTCAAGTTGGACTCATTATACCGGCTGCCCGTATTGGGATATTCAGCTAATAGCGCTTCAATCTGCTGCAGGTCGTTGGCAGTTAAAGTAATATCTACACTTCCTGCATTATCCTTTAGTTTACTGCGTTTTTTGGTGCCGGGAATGGGGATAACATGATCACCCTGTGCAAGTACCCAGCCTAAAGCCAGTTGCGCCGCGCTGCATCCTTTCTGTGCCGCAATTTCAGCAAAACCCTCGGCAAGTTTCTGGTTGTTATCCTGGTTTTGCTCTTGGTAGCGTGGTAATGTTTTGCGGAAATCTGTATCAGCTAGCTCGCTGAGGTTTAACGTATTAGTCATTAATCCCCTGGCCAGCGGACTGAACGGAACAAAAGTGATTCCCAGTTCTTTGCAAACGGGCAGTATTTCTGCTTCTACATCCCTTGTAAGCAGGGAGTATTCACTTTGCAGTGCACTGATAGGGTGTACTGCATTTGCCCTGCGGATGGAATTGGCAGAAGCTTCCGATAATCCTAAATAACGCACTTTACCCTCCTTAACTAATTCGGCCATAGCGCCAACCATTTCTTCAACAGGTACATTCGGATCGATACGGTGAGCATAGTAAAGGTCGATGGTCTCGATTTTCAGTCGTTTCAAACTTGCTTCAACTGCCTGTTTGATGTAGGCCGGACTGCCATCGAATGTGCTTAATTTGCCATCCGGTGTAGCCCTGAAGCCGAATTTGGTGGCGATAAATATCTTATCCCGGTTAGTGCTAAGGACGTTGGATATCAGCTCCTCGTTTTTACCGTTGCCATAAACGTCGGCTGTATCCCAAAAGTTAATACCGAGATCGAGCGCCAGGTGTAGCGTTTCAATGGATTCAGGGTCGTCAGGCACTCCATAAGCATGGCTCATGCTCATGCAGCCCAGTCCAATGGCTGATAATTGCTCCTTATTTGCAAAAGTTCTGTATTTCATAATCGTAATGTATATTTTATCTGATATTGATGTTGGGCAATATCCAGATAAAAGGTTTAACGAGTTTAATTGGTTTGTAAAATTTGAGTAACAATCAGCTTGTGCCCGGGAACGCTGTACCTCCATTGTGAGCTCCGTGGTAAATTAACCACAAAGGAATGCAGAAGTTTTTCACAAAGAATAAAGAGTTGTATTTACCTTTGGGACCATATCATTTTAACTACCTGATGAGAAAGACAATTAAGGCAGCTATTATCGGTTTTGGCAATTCGGGACAGACGTTCCTTGCGCCGTTTATTGACGCTAACCCCGGTTTCGACCTAAAAAAAATAAGCACATCAGATCCGGTAAAGGCAGTCAAAGCCAAGTCCGTCTACCCAAACACGGTAGTGGTAAGCGACGCTGATGCCATAATTAACGATCCTGATATCGAGCTGATACTGATCGGTACGCCAAATACCTCGCACCTGAGTTTGACTAAAGCGGCTCTACTGGCAGGCAAGCATGTGGTGGTCGAGAAGCCCTTTACCATTACTGCTGCCGATGCGGACGAATTGATTGCTTTAGCAAAACAGCAGAACAAAGTCTTGTCGGTACATCATAACCGCCGTTTTGACAGCGGGCACAATACCGTTAAAAAAATAATCGAAAGCAATGCATTGGGCAAATTGGTAGAGTACGAAGTGCATTACGACCGTTTTCGCCGCGAACTGCGTCCCGGTGCATGGCGTGAGAAACCTCTCCCCGGATCTGGAATTTTATATGATCTGGGAGCGCATTTAATAGACGGTGCATTGGAATTGTTTGGCACTCCACAGGCCGTTACCTGTATGATGCTTACCCAAAGGCCCGGATTGGAAGTGGAGGATAATTTCGAGATCATCCTGAACTATCCGGGTTTAAAGGTGACGCTAAAAGGCGGTATGCTGGTTAAGGTGCCCGGCCCAACCTATGTACTTTATGGGGATCATGGTACATTTATTAAATATGGCATGGATGTGCAGGAAGAGGCCCTGAAGAAAGGTTTGAAACCGGGCACACCCGATTGGGGAGCTGAACCTGAAGAGATATGGGGTAAACTCACCACCGAAGAGAACGGCATTGATGTAACCCGCGCTGTTAAGAGCGAACCCGGCCGTTATCAGGACTATTTCCATAATATATATGATGCCATTGCCGACGGGAAAGAGCTCATTGTAAAACCTGATCAGGCACGGCAAACCATCCGCATTATTGAGCTGGCTTTTCAGAGTAACGGGGAGAACAGGACGGTTGCTTTTGTCTGAACAAGAATTTAATGGATTTGAGGATGGCGGTCAATAATAATTACAATAAACAGCGCAGATAAGTAACAATTTTGCAGAACATCAAGAAAGTAATTTGAAAAAAAGCAAATTCAGTTATATTTGAGGGAAAAATGAATCCATCAAACCTTAACATTAAGAAAAAAGATAGATTAGAATATTAATATTGATAAAACGATTTACCTTGATGAAACCACCGTTTCTCTCCTTATTACTTGCTCTGCCCATACTGGCATCGGCACAAAGCAAAACTTCCGAAAATTTGGTTCAGTATGTACACCCTATTATTGGTACGCAGCGCATGGGGCATGTGTACCCTGGGGCTACAGTGCCCTTCGGCATGGTACAGCTGAGTCCCGAAACCGATACCGCGGCTTACGAGCTCAACGGCAAGTACAATCCCGACGTGTATAAATATTGCGCCGGCTACCAGTATGATGATAAAACCATTGTGGGCTTTAGTCATACCCATTTCAGCGGTACCGGGCATTCTGATTTGGGCGATTTCCTGATCATGCCGACAGTGGGCACACTAAAACTGAACCCCGGTACGGCCGATAAACCCGGCAGTGGCTACCGTTCGGCATTTTCGCATGCAAACGAGGTAAGCCAGGCCAATTACTACAAAGTAAAGCTGGACGAAAGCAATATCACTGCCGAGATGACCACTACTACACGTGCGGGTTTTCATCAATATACCTTTCCGAAGTCAGATCAGTCACATATTATCCTCGACCTGATGGCAGGCATTTATAATTACCCGGATAAAAACGTGTGGACGTATCTGAGAGTGATCGACGATTCTACCGTAGTGGGTTACCGCTCCACCAATGGATGGGCGCGCACCCGCACGCTGTATTTCGCTATGAAGTTCAGCAAGCCGTTCATCAGTCATGGTTATAAAAATTATTCAAAAAAAGAAGTTTACGGCGGTTTCTGGGGACAGTTTAACCGTACGCCTAATTTTCCTGAAATAGCAGGTAAACAGATCAAAGCATATTTTGATTTTAAAACGGCGGAGGGCGAGAAAATCAAGATAAAAATGGCGCTGTCGCCGGTAAGCATGGATGGTGCAATGGCCAATATGCAGGCCGAGGTACCGGGTTGGGATTTTGACAAGGTAAAAAATGACGGTCAGCGGCAATGGGAAACTGAGCTGCATAAGATAGTAATCGACGGCAGCAAAACAGACAAGGAAAACTTTTATACCTCGATGTATCACGCCATGATCAACCCCACCATTTATATGGATGTTGACGGGCAGTACAAAGGGCTCGACCAGAATGTGCACAAAGCCGATGGCTTTATCAATTATACTACTTTCTCATTGTGGGATACGCATCGCGCCCTGCACCCACTGTTCAATATCATCGATCCAAAACGCAATGCAGATATGGTGCGAAGCATGATGGCGCATTACGAGCAAAGTCCCGAACACATGCTGCCGGTATGGAGCAACTCAGGTAACGAGAACTGGTGTATGAGCGGTTATCATAGTGTGTCTGTTTTGGCGGATGCCGTAGTAAAAGGCAATGCCCCTTTTGATGTCAACAAGGCATTGGATGCCTGCGTGGCCACTGCCCGTCACCGCGACTATGCCGGGATAGGTTATTATATGGACATGGGTTACATCCCCGATGAAAAGAATGGTGTATCGGTATCATCAACATTAGAGTATGCTTATGATGACTGGTGCATAGCGCAAATGGCCAAAAAACTGGGCCGCACAGATATTTATGACGAATTCACCAAACGTTCGCAGAATTATAAAAACGTATACGACCCAAAGACGGGTTTTATGCATCCCCGTATGGCAGACGGTAGTTTCCGCAAAAATTTTGACCCGCTGACCACCATTAACCAGGGCTTTATAGAAGGCAACGCCTGGAATTATACCTTATATGTTCCGCATGATCCGCAAGGGCTAATCAAAATGATGGGCGGTAATAAACGGTTTGTAAGTTATGTGGACAGCCTGTTCAGCTTTAATCTGCCGGATAAATATTTTGCCGAAACTGAAGACATTACCCGCGATGGTATTATCGGCAACTATGTGCATGGTAATGAACCCTCGCATCATGTAGCTTACTTGTACGACTGGACCGATAAGCCCTGGAAAGCACAGGAAAAGATCCGGATGATACTGCCACGCATGTACAAACCAACTCCTGACGGACTGGGCGGCAATGACGATACCGGACAAATGAGCGCATGGTATATTTTCAGCACGATGGGTTTTTATCCTGTTGCACCAGGATCAGATCAGTATGCGATCGGTAGTCCGGCAATCGATAAAGCGGTAATCAACCTGGATAATGGCAAAACCTTTACTATCAACGTAAAGAACCAGGGTGAAAAGAATGTTTATATTCAGAAGATCGTTTTAAATGGCAAGCCGTTGAACGGGTTGTTTATTAGTCATGCTGATATTATGAATGGGGGAGAGATTATCTTTTTTATGTCGGCGAAGCATAAATAGCGATTAGTGAACAAAGATTATTCGAGATTAGTCAATAAAGCATGGGCCAGTGCGATTCCCGGACTTTTAAAATATAATTATGAGAAATAATATCATAACCTATTTATCAGTTGTGATTGCATCATGCTTTTTCACAGCAAATGCACAGCAAAAACCTTTAGCGCAACTTCAGCAGCAGTTCGTTGACCTGCGTTTCGGGATGTTCATCCACTTCAATATCCCTACCTATATGAATCAGGATTGGCCCGATCCGGCGGCATCGCCATCGATCTTTAATCCGACCAAACTGGATTGCGACCAATGGGCAAAGGCAGCTAAATCGGCCAATATGACTTACGGTTGTTTGACCACCAAGCACCATAGCGGTTTTTGTATCTGGGACACTAAAACTACGGACTACAATGTGATGCACAGCCCGTACAAAAAGGATGTCGTGCGGCAATATGTCGATGCTTTCAGAAAGAATGGGCTTAAAGTGATGCTGTATTATTCCATACTGGATACACACCATAAGTTGCGCCCAAATTCCATTACCCCGGCAAATATAAAGATGATCGAAGGGCAAATAACTGAATTGCTGAGCAACTACGGCCCTATAGAAGCACTGATCATCGATGGCTGGGATGCGCCATGGTCGAGAATATCTTACGACGATGTCCCGTTTGAAGAGATCTATCATTTGGTGAAATCCTTACAGCCCAATTGTGTGATGATGGACCTTAACGGAGCTAAGTATCCGCCCGAAGGGATGTACTATACTGACATCAAGACTTATGAAATGGGTGCAGGACAAAGAATATCCAAAGAGCATAATACGATGCCATCCCTGGCCTGTTTACCGATACAGAGGAGCTGGTTCTGGAAAACAACTTTCCCAACAGAGCCGACAAAAGACGCAGCAAAACTGGTGAATGAGGATATTATTCCGCTGAATAATGTGAACTGTAATTTCATCCTGAACGTAGCGCCGAACCGTGATGGTTTGTTTGATGATAATGCTTTGGCATCTTTAAAAAAGATAGGGGAACTTTGGAAAAATGCCGGCCCGGAAGCGCCGTTGCCAACGTTGGATGCACCCATCATCTCGCATAACCTGGCGAAACATGAGCCAAGCAATTCGAGCTGGAGCGATGACATGAATATTATGGACTTCGCTAATGATGATGATTTCGGCACTTCGTGGGTCTCCAACACGACGGTTGATAAGCCATGGTATGAGCTTGATTTTGATAAGGAGACGGCATTTAATGCTGTTGTTGTTACCGAAGAAAAACCGAATATCAACAAATACTCCCTGGAGTATTACCATAACGGGACCTGGAAGCCTGTATTTGATGGTGCCAACGCTAAAAGGGTAAAAGTAAACCGCTTTGAGGGGGTATCCGGCACTAAAGTAAGGATACGGATATTAAAATCCGATCACCAGGCATCTATAGCGGAATTTGGAATTTATAATGAGAAGAGGTAAGTAAGGCTTTAGTCTTTTCTTGGGCGTTTAGTTTACCTATAAACCTATTCAACTTGTCATCTCAAAGCCGCCTGCGGCGGCCGGGCGATAATGAGAGATCTTTTCATTCCCATTCTGCGCTATCGATTCCATGATTCACGCAATAGGAAAGAGTTGCGTAAGGATTAAGTCTAGTTCCTTTAAAAAGGGTTAAAATATACAACGATGCTGCATATCATGGTTACATACCCCACATTATCCGTTGTTTGTCGCTCGGTGAGATTAACCCGCCATGTAATACTGTTCTTTTGAGGTCAGCTGCATTAATTTCCCTTTCAAAATATTGCGTGCACGGTAAAGTGTGGTGCGTGACAATAATTCGGTAATGCCTAAAGTATTACCGATCTCCTGGTGTGAGTAGCCTTCAACAGCATACAGGTTAAATACGGAGCGGTAAGCCTGCGGTAATTGCTGTACCAGTTTAAGCAGATCTTTCAATTCCAGGTTGTTGGCATTCTGGGTGGATGAAGTATGTATCGGACTATCGGCCATATCTTCAACCAATACCATTGGTTTCAGTTTGCGGTAACGCGAAATAGCAGTATGCACCATAATACGGCGTATCCATCCTTCCAGATTGCCATCGCCACGGTATTTATGCACGTTATTGAACATCTTGATAAATCCCTCCTGCAAAATGTCCTGCGCTTCATCTTTATCGTTAGCATAGCGCATGCAAACGGCCATCATTTTTGGGGCCAATGTTTTGTATAATAGTTCCTGCTGCTTGCGGTCGTTTTGCAGGCATCCTTCCCACATCCGGCTCAAATTACTATCAGTATTCATGGTATTCATATTTGATAAGGCTATGCCAATCTTGATGCCATTCGGTAAATGACTTATAATTAATTGATTGCAATTTTGTCGATCTACGAAACTGTTCGTTTTCGTACAGTAGTGATATAAATGCGGACGGTTTTTTTGCGTTCCACGAATTATAGTTGAGCGGTTACCTGGGACATAAATTTGTGGAGCTGGTTATCAGTCGATTTAGATAATTGTGTAACATATAAAGATCGTCATCGTAAAAAGATGAAATCCAAATTGATATGAAACCGTATCTCCTGATAATTGCTCTTTTAGCATTTTCGATCTTATATGGCTGTAAACCTGAGTATGTAACACCTTTGGTTAAGGCCAGCCCTAAATCTTCAGATTCTGCAAGCTCCGTACAAAACAGTTTCGGGTCATTGAACATATCAACTACTGTAGATCCTGCGCATCTGATTGGAAAATGGAGCCTGGTCAAAGATTCAACTTCCTGGTGTATAGGTGCAGATACCGTGATCCATTCGAACAATTATTGGGGTACTGCTGATGATTATTTTGATTTCAGGTCTGATGGGAAGTGCTATATCAAAGAAAAGAGCTGCTACGATACAATGACATTTAAAATGCCAACGGATACCAGCGTGATTTTTGGGAAATCTAATGGATACCAGGTTTCGAATACAGGTGTGTGGACTCCTATTCCAACACCTCCAAACAAAATTAATCCTTTTACCGATCGTGATGCCAAAATCACTTACACATCTCTTGCAGGACCGGGCGGCATTACCGGCAGGACGGTGTACCTAAAAAAGTAAAAGTTAGGCTTGACAGGCCTTATTAACCATAAAAATGTAGATTAATTTTAATTATTGCTTTCCATTTACATGCCCCTGTGTGTGTTAAAAACTCATGTTGGCTTCATATAACATGCCCTGGCAACTATAAGGATCTCCTACAGTTAAAAGGACATAGACCTTTATTTTTCTTTGTACCTAGTAGTTGGCCTCACCAATTCCCTCTAACTCCATCGTACAAGCATTTTTGTCGTCGCAGGACATCAGCCACCTACCCTTTTTAATAAAATATTGTTGAGAGGATTCCCCGAATAAATTATTGAGCCAATCGGGCATTGGCAATTATATAAGTGCGCGATGGTATTTCCCTTCGTCGTACATCGTTTTTTTGAATAGGCAGTTGAGTTGAAAGTACCAGTAATGTCGGTAACCTTTATTGGACGGTTGATTGCGTATAGCCCATGTTCCAAACGCAGAACAGAGGGTGGCAGCTATATAGACAACTGCTTAACACAGCAATGCTATTTTCCTTATGATTGATTTAGGTGTTTGCACGAAACCAAGGTATAAATTATAAAATAAATTTGCGCATGATCCTTACCTTTGCCCCTCCGGGATAAAAACCTGGCAACGTAATGATCAAAGAAATAGAAATTGTTTGCTCGCCGGAGCAGCACGAAGATGAAGCCGCTTTGCAGCGACTGGCAGCTGCAGCCTTAAAAATATCCCTCAGCCAGGTATCCGGTTTGAAAATCCTGAAACGCTCCATTGATGCACGCGGCCGCAAGGTGGTTTACCGCATGCAGGTGAGGGTTATCATTGACGAACCCTATCAGCCCGAAATTTATACTATTAAATATCCTGATGTTAAGAATGCCAAACCGGTTATTATTATAGGTGCTGGTCCGGCTGGTTTATTTGCTGCTTTACAGTGTATTGAATCGGGATTGAAGCCGGTCATCCTTGAACGGGGTAAAGATGTAAAACAACGACGGCGTGATCTTGCTAATATCAACAAACAAGGCTTGGTAAATCCTGAATCGAACTATTGTTTTGGTGAAGGCGGGGCAGGAACTTATTCAGATGGAAAGCTTTATACCCGTTCCACTAAAAGGGGCGATGTAAACCAGGTATTAAAAACCTTTGTGGCACATGGCGCACAGGAGGATATATTGATTGATGCACGGCCCCACATCGGCACCAATAAATTGCCGGGTATTATTACCGCTATCCGCCAGACGATACAGAATGCCGGCGGTGAGCTCCATTTTGATACCAAAGTAACCAGCCTTCTACTTGATTTTGGTAAGATAAAAGGGGTGAAAACACTTAACGACGAAACATGGAAATCAGATGCTGTGATACTGGCCACAGGCCATTCGGCAAGGGATATTTTCGAAATGCTGTACCGTCAGAATATTTCGATCGAAGCCAAGCCATTTGCCTTAGGGGTTAGGATAGAACATCCGCAGGAAATTATTGACAGGGCACAATACCATTGTGATAACCGGGGAGAATACCTGCCGCCATCTTATTATAGTTTAGTAGAGCAGGTGGATGGCCGTGGTGTTTTCTCGTTTTGTATGTGTCCGGGTGGGATCATTGCACCCTGTTCAACAGAAGACAAAGAAATTGTGGTAAACGGCTGGAGTCCGTCAAAACGGAATAATCCTTATGCCAATTCGGGTACAGTGGTGCAGGTGAATTTACAAGATGTTAAAGGCAATAATGCTGATCCTTTTAAATTACTCCGCTTTCAGCAGGACATAGAGCAATTGGCATTCTCAGCAGGGGGTGGACACTTAGTTGCACCCGGGCAAAGAATGGTTGATTTTGTGGAAGGGCGGGTTTCTGTTGATCTGCCGAAAAACTCTTATTTGCCGGGTACAAAAAGCGTCGACCTGAAACAAGTATTGCCCAACTGGATAGCTGACAGCCTGCAAAAAGCACTGCCTGCTTTCGGGCGTAAAATGAAAGGTTATTATACCAACGAAGCAATACTGGTAGGAGTGGAATCGCGCACTTCATCGCCCGTAAAGGTTCCGCGGGATAAGGATACTTTGCAGCACCCGCAGGTGGCGGGATTATTTCCATGTGGGGAAGGGGCAGGATATGCAGGTGGCATTATTTCTGCTGCTATTGATGGGATTAATTGTGCGATAGGGGCAGCGAAAAAAATATTATAAATAAAGGTTTGTTGTTATTTCTTACCTGCCTGCCGCAGGGCGTGCGATAGAGAGCAATTATCCAATTTGCATGGTCCGCTTTGCAAGTTGGATGAGATTTCTCCTCGTCCCTCGTTGGAAATGACATTTTGATTAGTTTTACCGCCATGACAACATCAGAGAAACTCAGCCACGAATTAGAAAAGGCATTATCGGGCGATCCCTGGTATGGCAAGCCGGTTTACCAGATCATTGAGCAGGTGAGTTTTGAAGCGGCCTTCGAGAAAGCCCAGGGTGCAGCGCATACCGTTGCCCAAATTGTATTGCACATGCTGGCGTGGACGGAAGAAGTAATGGACAGGATGAATGGCATGACTGCCGGTATGCCCTCAAGCGGCGACTGGCCCCCAACAGGCCATCCTGATGAGCAAAAATGGCAGAACTATGTCAATGATTTAAAGCTGGTCAACGTAAATTTGCTCGGTCTTATTCAGAATTTCCCGGAAGAGAAATGGAATCAACCTGTAAATGATGAAAGAGGTGCTGAATCGGCAAGCGGTGTTACTTATGAAGAGCTGGTTAACGGATTGATACAGCACCATATTTACCACGCCGGGCAGATCGCGATATTAAACAGGATTATAAATGGTTGATAAAAAAACAATGGTCTTAGGCGCTACGCCCAATGCCGGCAGGTACGCCAACCTTGCCGCCAACAGGCTGGTACGCAGCGGTCACAGTATAGTAAATGTGGGATTGAAAACAGGGGAGGTAGCCGGAGTGCCTATCGAAAAGCCTGAGACTATACACAAGGATATTGATACCATCACCCTGTATGTTGGTCCCCGGCACCAGGAAGAGCTTTACGATTATATATTAGATACCCATCCCAAGCGGATCATCTTTAATCCTGGTACCGAAAATGCTGAACTTCGCCGGATGGCAAATGAAAAGGGCATCGAAACGGAGTATGCTTGTACGCTGGTGCTGTTGTCGATAGGGCAATATTAATCCGTAGAGATGCCAATACTTTGCTCTCCTACCTAATTTATAAAAAGACGCAATGGTTGCGTCTCTACGAAGATTGCTGGCTCAATATCCTTATCTCCTTCGGATAATAATTATTAATCCTGTTCGGCAGCAACTTTGCCCAGCCTAATGCATGTCCCTCAAAGATCATCAGGCTCCAGCCTTTATCTTGGCTATCCAGGTCAGTAATATTTTCACGCCTTAAATATTGAATGGCTTGTTCCATGCTCAGTTTGGTTTTTAAAAACTGGTCTTTATTTACAATAAGGCTTAGTGCCAGTTCATGGTCGGGTATCAGATCCTTCCCCATTAGCTTGCCTATCCGTATGCCCGACTTTTTGATATATAAGTATCGCTGTAAAATAGCGAGGCTTTCCTTATGATCACGACTTATCGCCAGCCAGTCGTCATTCACTTTAAAGAAAAAGAAATCTGCCGGCTCATTAATATAGGGCTTTATTAAGTCGATCTCTTTAAAATTTGCTTTCTGATGTTCTTTGTCTTTTGCGGGCGGAACTTCGCCATTGCTTTCCTTCTTCTGTAAACAGGCTGCAAATAGACCCTCGCCTTTTACCTTGTCGGGATAAAAACGATATCCCCAGGCTTGTTTTTGGGTTGATTGGCTTTCCACTATTCCCCAGTCTGTCTCAACAGGTATCCTGATGCTTTCCAGTTCAAATTCGGCACAAAGCCAATCCAGGATATCCTCATTCTCTTCAACAGAATACGAGCAAGTCGAATAGATAAGATATCCATCTTCTTTTAAAGCAGGATAAACGTCGGCCAGTATACGTTCCTGGCGCTGGTGGCACAGTTTCACATTTGCTGCAGACCATTCATCCATTGCCGCAGGATCTTTTCTGAACATACCCGAACCCGAACAAGGCGCATCTACTAATATAACATCAAAAAAGCCCTTCAGTCTGCCGAAGTCTTTTGGGTCATTATTGGTTACTATGGTATTACTGGTTCCCCAGCGGGTTAGATTATCAGCAAGTACGGGTACGCGTGTTTTGATGATCTCATTGGCAACAAGCAGATCGTTGCTTTTTAAGGTTGAACTGATCAGCGTGCTTTTTCCGCCCGGTGCAGCGCAAAGGTCAAGCACCTTAATCCCATCACTGTCCTTATTAATACCCTCCTTTTTAATATAGCGTAGTATATGATCAATAAACATAGACGATGCCTCCTGCACATAATAGCAGCCTGCATGAAAAAGCGGATCGAATGTAAACGAAGGACGGCTGTCCAGGTAATAACCTTCACTGCACCATGGCACCTGCCGATCACCTTTTATGGCAGATATTTTAAATGGATTTAGTCTGATGGAAGTAGGCGAATCGGAATTTTGATGCGCTTTTATAAAATTTTCGGCCTCAAATCCTGGCGAGCCGGCCAGTTTTGAAAGAAAATTTTCGGGGAAATGATACTCGTTCATATGAATTTCAAAGATACAATTTCAGTGATAGCGATTGTTAGGGCACGGGCCACAAAAATATTGAGCATTTATAGTTCTTAGTTTACAGTGACTTATAGAATTGTTTTGAGTTTTTGTTAAATTCTCTTTGCAGGTAGGTAAAATCTCTGTACATTTGTGACCGCTTTGGAAAAAAGGCGTTGTTTTTTGAAGATTTAGCGACTAAAAAATAATCTGAAAATAAGTGAAAATAACACTTGACAGAAGTTAAAAAAAGTCGCATCTTTGCAGCCGCTTCGATAACGAGGCAAACAGCAAAAAAATAAGATCCTGCGGGATTTTTAAATACAAGTTCCCTGCGACAGGGAACAACAAAAGTTCTTTAAAAGGTGAATAAATAATTATGAGACGCAGCGAGACGGAAATCTGGGAGCGTTAGGCGGAAAGCGCAAGCGGGAAGCATAACGAAGGAAGAAGGAAGTCGGAATGTTTTTTTTAAAGA
>JAQBOV010000033.1 GCA_028287895.1 Mucilaginibacter sp.
AAAAGTAATGGTAGAGCCTGCCACACCAGATGAAACTATCGAAATATTAACCCGCATAAAGGATAAATACGAAGAGCACCATGGTGTAACTTATACTCCCGAAGCTATTAATGCTTGTGTTTCTTTAACCGCGAGGTACATTACTGATAGGTTTTTACCTGACAAGGCTATCGATGCATTGGATGAGTCGGGTTCGCGTGTGCACCTGACAAATATCCATGTTCCGCAAAATATTTTGGATGTTGAAGCCAAAATAGAACAGATCAAGATAGAAAAGAACAAGGTAGTCCGCAGCCAGAAATACGAGGAAGCAGCCAAGCTTCGTGATACCGAGAAGCATTTACTTGAAGAACTGGAACAAGCTAAAGCAGTTTGGGAAGCCGAAACAAAATCAAAACGTTACACAGTAACGGAGGACAATGTAGCCGAAGTGGTGGCCATGATGACCGGTATCCCTGTTCAGCGTGTTGGCCAGGCCGACAGTCAGAAGCTGTTAAATATGCAGGAAACCATCGCTACTAAGATCATTGGTCAGGAGGAAGCTATTAAAAAGCTGTCGCGCGCTATACAACGTACACGTGCCGGTTTGAAAGATCCCAAAAAACCAATTGGTTCATTCATATTCCTGGGCCCTACGGGCGTGGGTAAAACTGAACTGGCAAAAGAGCTTGCACGGTTTATGTTTGATACCGAGGATGCCCTGATACAGATAGATATGAGCGAGTATATGGAAAAATTCGCAGTATCGCGTTTGGTAGGTGCACCTCCGGGCTATGTGGGATATGAAGAAGGTGGTCAGTTGACTGAAAAAGTTCGCCGTAAACCTTATGCGGTTATCCTGCTGGATGAAATTGAGAAAGCACATCCGGATGTATTTAATATCCTGCTCCAAGTGCTGGATGAGGGTCAATTAACTGACTCGCTGGGCCGCAAGGTTGACTTCAGGAATACGATTATTATCATGACCTCTAACATTGGTGCACGTCAGTTGAAGGATTTTGGACAAGGTGTCGGTTTCAGCACTTCAGCCAAAACCAATCAGGCCGATGCACATTCAAGAGGGGTGATAGAGAATGCACTGAAACGCGCCTTCGCACCTGAGTTCCTTAACCGTATCGACGATGTGATCGTGTTCAATTCATTAGGTAAGGAAGAAATATTCAAGATTATTGATATTGAACTGGCCTTTTTATTTGGACGTGTAAACAGCTTAGGATATAAGATCACGCTTACGGATAATGCCAAAGAGTTTATTGCTGAGAAAGGTTTCGACTCGCAATTTGGTGCACGGCCATTGAAACGTGCCATTCAAAAATACCTGGAAGACCCCATCGCCGAAGAAATACTCAAAGGCGAATTGACTGAAGGCGATACCATGGAGGTGGATTACGATAAAGAAACCGACCAGGTAAAAGTGATCGACAAAAACGATAAGGGCGAAAACAAAAAGCCGAAAGAAGAAGAGCAGAAATAAATAAGCTGCTTAATATATTAGAAAAACCCCGTTATCTTTAAGCTGACGGGGTTTTTTGTTTTATAATTGCTGAATAACAGCGGGTGGAATTACCATAAAAAAAAGGGGCGTAAAATATAAAATATAAAGGGTTACAGTTTTTTTTTTTATTTTTAGCAAATTAATGGTCCTAAGCCTTTTTAATGGTACCAAACCTTTCACGTCCGCAATATGAATATTTAAGATCCGGTCTTTCTGAGGAAAGGGACGCGATTTTTGGAAGGTTTCAGGCTGCGGAAACACGTCAAAACCCAATTGATCTGGATAAAGATACCTTGTGCTTAATAAGAGATCGGGTTGGCAGGGAATTGCTGAGGATAGCCTTTGGCAAAGATGTTCAACTCACTGCGGAAGCTGACTGCCTGGCTGAAATCATAGATTTATTATACGTATGATGCCAGGTCACTGCCACGAACCGACCATTTGCAATCTGCTGATAAGTGCTGCTATTCCACCCGGAAAAACTTTTTCCGGTTACCTATGTTGTGGGTGCTGCATCGATAAATTTATGAACTCATGATGGAAAATGACGAACTGTATGACCATATACAGGAGATAAAAACAGCTTTTATAATCACTTTATTAATTGCTGTATATTGCTTTTCAGTAATTATGAAGTCCATTGCTGTACACCTCAAATGGAAAGAGATCTGCTCCGGCATCGGATTTTCAATAGTCGCATTGGTTGATATATGGCTACTGATCAGGCTGGTCAAATTAGTGAAAGCATCAAAAGATATTTTGGATAACTCCTGATAAAAGGCTTCGGTTTATTGTATCGGCTGAACCTCCGGCAGTTCTTGCTGTTTCTTAAGACTGAAGATATTAGTTCTGCGGAGATAACCCACCTGTTTTTCGGGTTTTCTGAAAGTGTAGAGTCCCCAAAAATGAAACCTTAAACAGAAGTTGTAAAAGAAGATCGGCAAAGTAATACCTGAAGTCCATACCAGTATGATCAGTGCAGGCGTGTAATTAATATTTAAAAAGTTTTGGAAGAAAATACGGGCGAAAGTCATAGCGATGATCTGCATGCAATAGATGAACAACGAGTGATAACCTACTATGCGCAGCCAGGTAAAGAGTTTGTATTTCTGAAGCAAAAAAGAAAAGCTAACAGATGTAACGCAGCCAACCAATGCTTCGATCAGGAAGAAGAATGGCATTTTCTGCTCCACAAAGCGACCCCCATAGTTGCTTGGTTTTAAATTAATCTCGGTGAAAAAATATTGGATAGTTAAAAATACAAGCAATAAGGGCAAAAATATTTTCCACGATGAGAAACGCTGTATGTTCTTGGCGTCCAGCATCACATTCGAGATCAGGTCACCAAGAGCGAAGAAGAAGTAATATTCAAGAACATCACTTAGAAAGCCTATACTTTGGTCGTGAATATTAAGATAGGCTGATACCGAATACAGAACTAGGCCCAGCAACACCTGCAGAACAGGTTTTAGTTTTAATACTGATTTAATGAAAGCGTAGATTACTCCAATACAGAATAACGCGTTAAGGTACCAAAAATGACCGGTTTGGCGCGGGTCAGTAATTAATTTAAGGTATCTTTCCGGACCTATATGATCATGAATGGTAAAATGTGTAAACCTGGCGGCTATTATCTGGAATGTGATCTCTATAATTCCCCAAACAAGCAAGGGATATAATATGTTGTTGGAGCGGTCGCCTATATAATTGTTAAGTCCTTTTTTATTGAGGCTCCGGCCGACAAGCAATCCCGAAATTATAAAAAACAAAGGCATCCGGAAGCCATAAAAAAATGTATCGAAATAGTGAAAAAGGGGGTAAGCATCCAGGTCCATTGCATGGCCCTGAAGTGCACTCATACAGTGCCCATACCCAACAAGGATAATACTGATGCCTTTGTCATAATCTATCCAAAGCCATCTTTTTTCCTTTAAAATAAATCTCGAGTTAAAAGGGTCCATATACTTTGCAGGGGTTTAATAAAAGTTTAAATTAATCCGACCAACAATGTGTAGTACGGCAACCGCCAGGGGAATGGTTGCTTTGCAATACGTATTTATTAAGAAGAAATTCGTTTCTTAGGTAAACGGCAAGGAAGAATTGCAGGCGCTGTGCCTATGCAATTTTATAAGTAAATATAAATATATATTCTGTTAAAAAGTATTTATATTTACTTATTGTAAAATGTAACCAACAGCTAACAATTCAGCCTTTCCTTCCTTATTTTTGATGGTGTGTGGCACAAAAAGGGCAACAAGATTAATGTAAATTATCGCCAGCTTTTCAGACGAATAAAATAAAAATTAAACCAACTGATTAGTTTTTTAAACCTTTTTCATTTAATTTGTTCTAATTAGCAGAAAACACAATTACTGTGAGACCATCATGAGCTGCAAAAAATAAACGCCGGCTCACGATAGTTTCAGAATCTTTTAAAAACGAATTACTTATATGAAAAAACTCTTATCAATCGTATGCTGCGCAGTAGTATTATTGTCAGTATCATCATGTACCAAACAGTATATCACCCCAAATCCGAATCAGACGGTATTTGCTGATTTGACTTCATCCAGTTGGACGCCATATACCGATGGAACCGGAAGTAAATCTTATCAAGCGCCTGTCAATGTTAAAGAGTTAGACGGAGGCTCCACTCAGTACGATGGTATTATAGTGGCCATTTCCTATGATGGTGGTACTACTTATGAGCAGTTGCCCGAAGTGTATGGGGGTACTTCCTTTAGTTACACTTACAATGCGGGAATGTTGACTTTATATGCACAATCTCCTGATGGTGGCACCGCAATTTTACCTACAGATCCTATTAAAGTGAAAATTACGTTAGTTTTTTCTAATTAATTAAAGCAATTCTGCCGCAAAAACGGTGTGCTGAATTTTCAGCACACCGTTTTTTTGAAATCCCGTTCAAAAGTCCTCTCCTTGACGAGGATTTAACTGAGGGCTATTTTTCCATTTGCTCAATAACAGCTTGTGTTACTCCTGTGAAGGAAAACCCGCCATCATGGAAGAGATTTTGCATGGTAACCATTTTGGTCAGGTCAGAAAACATGCTTACGCAATAATCAGCACATTGATCGGCATTCGCGTTACCAAGCGGGCTCATTTTCTCGGCATAATTAATAAAACCATCAAAGCCCTTTACGCCTGAACCTGCGGTGGTGCGCGTTGGCGATTGTGATATAGTATTGACCCTTACATGCTTTTTGGTGCCGTAGTAATAGCCAAAGTTACGTGCTATGCTTTCCAAAACGGCTTTGTTATCGGCCATGTCATTGTAGTCAGGAAACACGCGTTGTGCGGCTATATAAGTAAGTGCCACTACCGAACCCCATTCGTTTATTGCATCGTGCTTCATAGCTATCTGCAAAACACGGTGTAAGCTAAGTGCGGAAATATCAAAACCCTTATGGGTAAAATCGTAATTATTTTCGTAATAAGGGATGTTCTTGCGGACATTCACGCTCATACCTATAGAGTGCAGGATGAAGTCGACACCGCCGCCAAAATGCTCTATTGTTTTGGTAAACAGGTTTTCAAGGTCATCATTGCTGGTCACATCAGCGGCGATAACGGGAGCATTGCATTCCGCAGCCAGGTTATTCAGTTCGCCCATGCGAAGGGCCAGCGGGGAATTTGACAGAACGATCTCCGCACCTTCCTGTACCGCCCGCTGAGCTACTTTCCATGCGATAGATTGTTCATTAAGCGCGCCAAAAATAATTCCCTTTTTACCTTTTAATAAGTTGTAAGCCATTTTTTGGTTTTTTTAAAGGGTAAAGTTATAATTTTAAGTCAATAGTCCATAGCCGGTAAGTCCACAGTCATAATTTTAAGGACTTGAGATAATTCAATATATAAGTGTTTATCTCCTGTTTTTGAGCTTCGGTTGCCGTTCCGCCCATTTCATTGTGCATAGTATTGACCTTAACTATCTTTATTTTATATTTTTTTTGTTCTTCAGCCGATGGCAGAACACCGGGATCTGCTGGCTGATCACTTGATCGGATAGAAAATATTTTAGGGTGATCCGCCCTGGGAATCGGCATGCGCCGGTTGTCCAGCGTGATCACAATCTTAGCGAAATCCGGATATTCATTTGCAATAAGCATGGCCATATCGCCACCATTTGAATGTCCGATTAATATGATATGATTGTAATCCAGTCCCGGGTATTCCTTTTTGAGCCGACCGGTCACATAAAAGATGCATCTCACGCCCCTGTCCCAAAAAGGCCTTCTTAATTTATAAATATCACCTGTTTGCGGGAGTGTATCATCTGTGGCAAGGTCATGCTGGATAACCACAACAAAGTAACCATACAAAGCAAGGTTTCTGGCGATGTAACCGTAGTCGGTATTTTTACCGCCATATCCAACATTGAGAAGAACCAACTCACGCCTGGCGTTTTTATCTGCCGAATTACTATAGATACCTATCGGGATAATGCGGTTTCCTGAGCTTCCCGCCAGCGTATCTGTCTTAAAATAAGCATCCTTGGTGTGGATATCAGCGATCTTAAAAGCATTGGTTTTGGACTTTTTAGTAGTGCAGCTAATGCATAAAATAGTAAAGAATGCAAGGGGTAGATACTTAACTTTCATCAATTTATTTAAAAATAAACTTCAACTATCATTACTCACTGCCAAGTAACTCACGCGCATTCTGTAAAGCGCTTTCGCCAGGTTTATCGCCGCTCAGCATTTTGGCTATTTCTAATACGCGCTCTTGCTCACTCAACTGCCTGATGCGCGTATAAGTAGTGGATGTCCCATTATCCTTATAAACAAAATAATGACTTTGTCCCTTGCTGGCTATTTGCGGCAGGTGAGTGATGGTAATTACCTGTAAGTTTTCGGACAGCCGCTCCATGATCTGACCTACCTTATTGGCCACTTCGCCGGATACCCCCGTATCGATCTCATCAAAAATAATTGTGGGCAATGCGGTGTAACGGGCTATAAGCGACTTGATAGAAAGCATTAGTCTGGAAAGCTCGCCACCCGAGGCTACCTTGCTCATTTCGGCAAGTGTATGACCTTTATTTGCCGAGAAAAGGAAACGAACCTGGTCGAAACCATCAGCCCCCAAATTAGAATCTTCCCCTTTAGCCGCCAGGGCGGCCTGTTCAATTTTTAAAGTGGAACTATCCATACCCACCTCGGTAAGAGACTGCATTACCTGCGCTTGTATATCGGGGATAGCCTTTGCGCGGTTAGCTGACAACTGCGCGGCCAGTTTTTCCAGCTCTTGCTTTTCAGCAGCGATCTGCTTTTGCAGTTTTTCTATTTCCTCGTCGCCAAAAAGGGCCTGTTGTATTTTTTCAGACAGGTCATCCTGCAATTGGAGCAGTTCGGCATTGGTATTTAACCTGTGTTTTTTTTGCAGGTTATAAATGACACTTAAACGCTCATTAATTTCGATGGCTCTGGCCTCGTTAGTATGGGTGTGTTGCTCCAGGTTCTCAATTTCCGATGCAATATCTTTCAGTTCAATTATGGTACTTTTCAGTCGTTGGTGAAGGCCTTCAATTAACGGGTTGAATTTTTCGAGCGTTGACAGATGATGCGCCGTTTCACGTAATTGTATTAAGGCGGATGTTTCGCCTTCCTGCATCAGGAGGCAGGCCCCTAATAAATTGCGTTTTATTTCTTCAGCATTGTTGAGCGTGTAAAGTTCCAGTTCCAGCTTTTCCTGCTCATCTTTGGCCAGGCTGGCTTTGTCCAGTTCATCAAACTGGAACTGGTAATAATCCAGGTCGGATTTGGCTTTATCGCTCTCGCCGATCAATTGCTGCAGTTTGGCCCTCGCTTTTTTATAGGCTCTGAACTTGGACTTGTAATCTGTTAAAAGGCCGCCATGTCCGGCTGCCGAATCAACCACCAGCAACTGAAACTCAGGATCATTAATTTCCAGCGTAGCATGTTGCGAATGAATGTCGATAAGCTTTTCGCCCAATTGTTTAATCGTAGTCAGGTTAACCGGGGTGTCATTAATAAAGGCCCTTGATTTACCGTCAGCCGATATTTCGCGCCTTAAAATGGTTTCCGCTTCGTAATCGAGTTCGTTATCTTCAAAATAGGTTTTCAGATGAAAATCGGATATTTTGAATACACCCTCAATCACGCACTTTTTTTGCTGGTTGAAAAAATAGCGGCTTTCGGCACGTTGCCCCAATATTAACGACAGTGCGCCGAGTATAATGGATTTACCGGCGCCGGTTTCTCCGGTTAAAATATTAAGTCCATCGCCAAAGCTGATCTCAAGATTATCAATTAATGCGTAGTTGTTTATAACGAGCTTTTGAAGCATAAAAAAGTATCCCTTTTGAGGACACTAAATTACGGTTTTAGTTGATTAAGTTCGAGTGAGTTGATTAAGTTGGATGAGTTGATCAAGTTGAATGAGCTGATTAAGTTGAATAAGTTGGTTAGTTTTACTATATCTTTCGATGAAGAAAAACCTGATCAACCACTTAACTCAATCAACTTAATCAACGAATCAATTAATTATCACTGCCAGTGTCCGGCTTTTCGGGTGCCGGTACCGGCGCCTCCGGTTTTTCAGGCTGCTCTGGTTTTTCAGGGGCTTCGGGTCTTTCCGGCTTTTCAAAGTCGTTTTTAAAGTCGTAATTAAAGTTAAAGTTCATCGCGTTCTTTTTCATTTCCTGCATACGCCTTTTAAATTCAGGCGATCTCAGGTATGCACGCATTTTTGCTTCTGCCTGGCGCATTAGTTCCTTTTCCCTTTTTATCTGGGGGTTATTCTGCATGGCCCGCATTTGCTCGCCCAGCCTTCTCATTTCTGCTTTCTGCTGTTCCATAGCCGGGTTATTAAAGGCTTTTCTCATGCTATCGCCCATTAACCTCATTTCCTGTTGTTTTTCACGGAACTCAGGTGAGTCGTAATGGCTGCGCATCTGCTCACCCAGTTTTTTAAGTTCTTCGGTTTGTTCCTTTACCTCATCCGGGATATGCTGCTGTAGTTCTGCCTGGTATTTCTTATAATTTTCATCATTCCTGTATTCACTATCATTATGACGATCATGAGGAATTCCGTATTTATCTTCAAGCTGCTCATTCATTTTGCGGAATTCGGGCGTGCTGTAATAGGCGCCCACTTTGCCACCCAGCTCACCCATATGTCCGCTTAGTTTTTCTAATTCTTCATTGTTGCCCCACTTTTTGCCAAACTCAGCACCTAATTCCGCTTGTTTGCGCTCCAATTCTTTTAGCTCGGGCTTGTTGTAGAATTCGCCCATCGCCTGTCCTTTTAATGCCATATCCTGAGCCATCCTTTTGAATTCGGCGCTTTCATAATATTTGCCGATGGCTTGACCGTGTTTGCTCACTTCCTGTGAAAGCCTCTCCAGTTCCGGATCGTTAAATCCATCACCATTATAATTATCTTTGGAATGCTTCGCTTTTACAGTTTTTTTGGTAGTTGCCAGTTTATGCGATTTGACTGTTTTCTTTTTTACCGTATCAGCAAACAGATTGCTGATGATAACGGGTTTTATTTTGTTAAATGATATTTTGCCGTTCGCGATGGTTGGATTTAACCATGCCAGGCCGGTAATGCTTACCGTAAGCAAGGCTAAAGCAAGTAATATATGGCGTACGTTGCCAATTGGTTTTTTAGTTTTCATGATACGTTCAATTCTATTTAATAAATGATACTTTTTGCCGGTAGCTGCCAGGGCAAGCTGCCACTCTTGCCGACGGGTTTGTTCTAATTTCAATAGTGCATGCGCATACACTAAAGGTTTTTGTGTGGCCTCTATTACAATATCATCGCAGCTATTTTCCCGTTCCTGATTTATAATGCGATTAATTAATTGTGCAAATGGATTGAAAAACAACAATACCGACATGGCCTGCTGTGTCAGGTTAATAAGGTAGTCGTTGCGTTTAATGTGTGCCAGCTCATGGAGGATGATGATCTCAATCTCCTCGGCCGACAGGTAGGAGGATAAAGTAAATGGTAAAAGGATAACCGGTTTAAAATAGCCCATCATGCAGGGCGCATCCACCAGTTTGCTCAAGCCAAACCTTACTTTATCTGTAATATTAAGCATGGCAACAAACTGATCTACCTTTAGTTGAAGTTGGACATCTATGCTCATGGTTTGCCTGATATAGTTTATTTTTTTACGTGCCCAAACCAACTGACCGGTATTAAAGATCAATCCAATAATATAAACTATAGTGATATATGGCAGCAGCCATTCAATGGTATAATTATATCTCGAGCTTAAAGTGGCGTTATGCCCGATATGTAACCCTATGCCGAATACTGCCGGAAATGCACCTTTATCATGCGTATTGATAACAACCCAGGTATGGGTGTTGATTTCGGTTGACAACGTATAAATAAACCATACCGTGATCCATACCAGCCCGGTTATAGCTACATTATGTTTGGTTGCTGACGACAATTGCGGGAAAAGCAATAGGATCAGGCGCAGTCCCAGGTAAACAAACAGCCCCTGCCACAATGAATGGATAACGGCTACACCCACCACCTGGCTGATATTATAAAGTATAGTTTCCATGATATTAAATTCTAATCACTGATATTAAACTCTAAATCCTAATTTCTAAATGCTAAACCTGTTTAACTCAGGCTAACCTAATCTAACCCAATCAACCAATCACTGATCTCTAACCTCTATCTCCAAACTGATCCAAATACTTCTTAATGGCATCTATCTCCTCCTTTGAGGCATGGTGATGTCCTAAAGCCTGTATTACCAGGTCGGAGGTAGAGCCTTCAAATACGGTTGACAGTATTTTGTCAAGGGCGCTGCTTTGTGCTTTTTCCTGGGAGTAACGTGCTTTATAAACATGCGTTTTAGCAGTGGTATCGCGGTCAACCAGCCCCTTTTCATCCATTATCTGCATCAGCTTTAAAGTAGTGGTATAACCCGCGGCTTTGCTTTTTGCCAGTTCCTCATGCACATCCCTAACGGTGGCCTGGCCCATTTTCCATAATACCTGCAGTATCTCTAACTCGCTTTCTGTTGGTTTGATTTCCATGTTAATTTTTATATACGAATAACTTCGTACAAATATCTACGATGTTTTTCGTAAATGCAAATATTTTTTTATTTTTTTATTTATTGCAATGACGATATAAACAAAAGACGCTTATAAATAATGTTTTGTTACAGAAAATTTTTATAGCCAGTAAAATCGGTAAAGTCCCGAAGATGAGCCTGTTCAGAATTTAGCTTTTCAACTTAATTAGCCTTTATCTTCAGATATTTAGTCCCATTGGCAGGATCAATCTGTGAAAGAAGGGTGATGGCGTTTGTTTTTTCGCGAGAGTCGGCCTTGCTGAAGATGGAAACCAGTTCATCACTTTTGGCGGTAAAAAATATAAGCGGATACATAGCGCCTATGCGCTGGCGGTCTACCTGCGACAGAGAAGGCAATCGGTCGGCAATTTCCTTACGGCCTTTTGATGAATTATCAGCCATTACATCCAGCCCGTTACGGTGGTAATCATATGCAAACTCGCGCAGTGAGGCGTATGCTTTATTGTTCAGATTTTCAGCCAGCCAATACCGGTTAATATTGCCGTCAAAGGCTTTCCAGCCTTTATAGGAGGCCGACTGTGCAATGACTACTACAGCCTGGGCGGAATTAAAAAAAGAGGTGCCGCCAAATCTTGAAAAACTATCGTAATCCATACCCATAATAATATAGGCGTAAAATGCCATTACTGAACTTAAATTGCTTTGAAAGTTTTGGTCCGAGTAATCAATGGTTTGGCCTTCAGCATACACGAAATCAAAATCTTTATCATTCAGATTCAACAAAGAAGTAGTATAGACCGAATTAAAAACCGGCCTTGATGATTGTACCTGTAGTTCGCCACTGAAACTGCTGTTGCCATCCCAGTTCGTTAAATTCAATACAAAATTACAATCAACCCTTTCCTGCGGAAGAATATTATCAGGACTCCATTTATGACCATTCAAAAAGTCTTTCATGGCTGTTTCCAGGGACTGGAAGATATGGGTATTGCTGGTTTTAATTTTACCGCTGACCACTTTTACCCGCGCATTCAGATCCTGTGCCGCGGCTGTATAACCAAAACAGAGCAATAAAATATAAACACTAAGTTTCTTCATGGTTTTATCAGTTCAGTCACCTTATCACAGATATCTTTAGCTACTTCGACCTTATCCTTTAATGCAAACGTGGTTTTTTGCAGGTTATGGTCAATAATAGTTATTTTGTTGGTATCGGTTTTAAAACCGGCGCCCTTATCATTAAGCGAATTTAATACAATAAAGTCGAGATTTTTTTTCTGCAATTTTTCAATGGCATTTTTCTCTTCATTATTGGTTTCCAGAGCAAAACCCACCAATACCTGGCCGTTGCGTTTTTGTTCACCCAATGTTTTTAAAATATCAATTGTTTTTTTAAGTTCAATATTCAGGCCGTCATCGTGTTTCTTGATTTTTTGTGCCGATACGCTGACCGGGGTAAAATCGGCAACAGCGGCGCACATGATGCAGGCTTTTGAATTTTTATAATACTGCAGGCAGGCTTCCAGCATCTCAGCGGCGGAGGTTACATCAATACGTTTCACACTTTGCTGATTGCTCATTTGCACGGTTGGCCCCGAAATAAGGGTCACTTCGGCTCCCATGGCAGCCAGTTGGTCGGCAATAGCAAAGCCCATTTTTCCTGATGAATGATTACCAATAAAGCGTACCGGGTCGATAGCCTCATAAGTAGGACCGGCTGTAACCAGTATCTTTTGGTCAGTTAAGGGAAGTTTTTTTTTTATTTCGGCTGTCAGAAAACTGACGATCTCTTCGGGTTCGGCCATACGTCCCTCACCAAACAAGCCGCTTGCCAGTTCGCCATTACCCGGAGGTATCAATATGTTGCCGTAGGCTTGCAGTTTCTGTATATTTTGTTGCGTTGCTGGGTGCTTCCACATATCAAGGTCCATCGCCGGAGCAAAAAATACAGGGCATTTTGCAGACAAGTATACGGCAGTAAGCAAATTATCGCTTTGCCCCCCGGCCATTTTTGCAAGCGTATTGGCGCTTGCAGGAGCAATAATGAATATATCAGCCCATAAGCCCAGCTCAACATGATTATTCCATTCCCCGGTTTCGGGTTTGGAGTATTCAACAAGTACCGATTTTTTTGAAAGGGTCGAAAGCGTTAAAGGGGTGATAAAGCTGGTGGCTTCAGGCGTCATAACCACTTGCACACTTGCACCTGCTTTGATCAGCAGACGCACAAGCAAAGCCGATTTATAGGCCGCTATACTGCCGCAAATACCTAAAATAATGTTTTTACCTTCAAGCATATAGCCTAAGCCCTGAAAAGGGAATAATTAAGAATAATAAAGTTAAAATTAACAAAAAACTCCCCATTGGGGAGTTTTTTGTTTTAAATCCTTTTTCCATCCCCTTCAGGGGATGAGGGTTATTCTTTATTCGGATTGCGATAATAGATCTTATCCTCCAGGAATTCCTGAACCGCAACTAACGACGGTTTAGGCAATTTTTCGTAATATTTAGATATTTCTATTTGCTCGCGGTTTTCAAATATCTCTTCCAGGTTATCGTTTGATGAAGCGAATTCTGAAAGTTTTTGATGCAATTCTTCCTTCACATTATTCGATATCTGGTTTGCCCTTTTTGACATAATTACGATAGATTCGTAAATATTATCGGTTTTTATGTCCAGGTCACGCAAATCACGCGTTACAGTGCTGCTTGCTACAGCTGGTTTATTTGCAGGATTGTTCATATCAATTTTAATTTGGTATTTTTTTATTTTCGTTTCCTTTTTCAGATGGCGGCTGACTTGTTACAGTATCTTTTTTAGCAAATCTTCGCGCCAGTTTTATGTCGTTAGCTTCTTCTTCCAATTGTCTTTTAGCAATCACAATGCCTCTTTCGCTATCTTTTTTCAGCGATAGAGCGGCATTGATATATTTGCTTGAAGGGTACTTTTCTGCAAATTGTTGTTCAAAAGACAGCGCCTGAGTATAACGTTCTACCTGGCTGTAATTCCTGCTATGGTCGGCGTATAAATATTGCGCCTTAATTGTAAGGAATTCTATCTCTTCGGCATATTTGGTATCGGGATAATCACGCAAAGTATTGCCAAACGCCATGACCGCCGCCAGGTAATCACTAATGGTTAAATAAAGCTTAGCATTTTCATATGCTTTCCTTTCCAGTTTATCGCGCAGGTTTTGTATTAATTTCCCTGCTTCTGCTACACGCTCACTTTTCGGATACAGGTTTATGAACAACTGTAACGCCTCAATGGCCTTGTTTGTATTTTCCTGGTCAAGTGAGTAAATAGGCGAATCGAGATAGAAGCAATAAGCTGCCATAAAGCGGCATTCTTCGGCCCTTAAACTTGCCGGATAGGTATCGGCAAAGGTTTTAAAATGATACCTGGCCGAAGTGTAATCCTTCAGGTTATAGTTGGCATAGGCATAATAATAGTATAGGTCCTCCGCCTGGGCCTGCCCGCGATAACGCTGTACCAGTGTTTCGAACAATTCAAGCGCCTTACTGTATTGTTTTTTATTATATAAGGCTAACGCTGCCTGATATTTTTTGGCATTGTCGTTACTCGCTTTTAATTTTTCGAATTTGCTTTTACAACTTCCGGCCACCAGAATTATTATTAGTAAAAGGCCGGATAATATTGGGCGTTGCTTTTGAAACATTTTACAAAGATAGGGTAATATTATAAATCAGTCAATTATTTATTTACCAGCTAATATAGAGGGCTTAAATCACTTGTAACTAATACAGGTCCTTATTTAACATCTTTTAACCTTTTGTTTAGTTTATGCTTCGCGGACAATGGCTCATCGTGATCCGTTTTATTATACCATATAGTATAGTACGGCAATTAGCCCCCTATAGTATTTAACTAATAAATTTAATACTGTGGGCTATGAACTATCAGCTAGGAACCATTAACTAATCATTACCCCCTGGTTAATTTAAATTTTTCAGACTGATTTGCAAAGTGTTATAGATACACTTGCACTTTTTATTTAAAAGCATTTGCGCAATCCAAAAGTCTGCTTACCTTTGCAGCCCGCAAATGAGTTAGCGGATTGTTCTGTGAGGGTTGATTAAAGCAAAATAAAAAAATAAAAAATAAGTTTTGCAGAAGTAAAAAAGGTTCTTACCTTTGCAGTCCCAAAACAAACGGGGCCTTTAACGAGGCAAAAAATCAGGAGCGATTCCTGGTTTACAAACATGAAAAAGTGATCGTTTAAAAGCGATAACCCATACAAGTTCCGAACCGCGAGGCGAGGAGATTAAGTTCTTTAAAAGGTGAATAAATAATTATGAGACGCAGCGAGACGGAAATCTGGGAGCGTTAGGCGGAAAGCGCAAGCGGGAAGCATAACGAAGGAAGAAGGAAGTCGGAATGTTTTTTTTAAAGA
>JAQBOV010000049.1 GCA_028287895.1 Mucilaginibacter sp.
CAAAGTGAGTTGTTATCTCTGCTTAATTCAGTTAAACAAACCCTGATAACCGATCATGGCGGCTTATTTGTAAATATCGTTGATGGCCTTATACAAAAAGTACGGTTGTTCGGATGCTATTTCGCAACGCTCGATATCAGGCAGGATAGCCGGATATTACGCAGCGTTTTTAATTACTGTACGCAACAATCACAGATAAAATCTGGTATTGATAAAGGATATGAAACCTTTAGTGAACAAGAGAAGTTAAAGGCAATTCCATTTAATGAGGCTGATTTTCATTGTCCGGAAGATGCGGACGATATGACCAAGGATACGCTCAATACGATCAGGCTGGTTCAACAGATACAGGCCTCAAATGGCGAAAAAGCAGGTCAGCGTTTTATCATCAGCAATTGCCAGCGCTCATCAGATATTTTGCAGTTAATGAACTTGTTTTTATGGAGCGGCTGGAAAAAAGAATCACTGAGCGTGGACTTTATGCCACTGTTTGAAACGGTAAATGACCTTACCAATGCTGCACAGGTAATGGAGAGCCTGTATGTTCATCCGTTTTATAAAGAACACCTCGAAAGGCGCGGCAACCGCCAAACCATCATGCTTGGTTTCTCGGATAGTACTAAAGATGGCGGCTACCTGATGGCTAACTGGTCTATCTATAAAGCCAAGGTGGAATTAACAGCAATGGCCAGAAAATATGGTATCGATTTGGCATTCTTTGACGGTCGTGGTGGTCCTCCGGCGCGCGGCGGTGGCAAAACCCATCGTTTTTATGCGTCCATGGGTAACGAGATAGCCAATGAGCATATACAATTGACCATACAAGGACAAACCGTAAGCTCGCAGTATGGCTCTGTTGAAACTGCCCGCTTCAATGTGGAACAGCTGATCAATGCAGGCATCGTTTCTTCTTTAACTCCCAATAGCAACGATCTGTTAAACAGCAACAGCAAGGCGCTGATATCTGAAATGGCCGGTGAAAGTTACAACCTGTTCATGGCGCTAAGACAGCATGCTTTGTTTGTGGAATACCTGGAGAAATTCAGCCCGCTTAAACTGCTTTCAAAAATTAACATTAGCAGCAGGCCTACTAAACGGAATGCAGACGAGCAGCTCAAATTGGAAGACCTGCGTGCCATCAGCTTTGTAACCTCATGGAGCCAGTTAAAACAAAATATACCGGGTTTTTATGGGGTGGGCACTGCACTAAAGAAAATGAAGGATAATGGCAACTGGGAACAGGTGAGACAGCTGTACCACAGTTCGGGATTTTTCAAAACCATGCTTGATAACTGCAGCATGTCGATGTCTAAATCCGATTTCCGCGTGACCGCTTACCTGGAAGATGATAAAAAGTTCGCCGCATTTTGGAAGATGCTTAAAGCTGAGTATGAACTAACCAAAGACATGCTGCTGGAATTGACCGGCTGCCAGGTATTGATGCAGGAATATCCTGTTGAAAGAAAGTCAATCGCTATACGTGAGCGTATCGTACTGCCATTGGTGATCATACAACACTATGCATTGCAATGCCTGAACAAAAATGAGCATCCGGAACTCAATGATGTATATAATAAACTGGTGATCCGTACGGTTTATGGCATTGTAAATGCGGGGCGGAATTTGGCTTAATTGGTTTAATGGCTGATTGCCTCGGACGTGCCTGACCACAGGCAGATCAGGTTGATTAAGTTTAGCTACCTTTATAAATAATATAAGTCTGCTAATTCTTTTTTTCGATAAATTGCGGTCCAGACGATGGCTACAGTTGCACTTAAAAGCGCTGGAGGTAAATGGATTATGGTTTCGGCCATACTGGCCTCTGCTATGGCTTTTATTGACGCAACCGCCCTCAATGTAGTTTTACCGTCGCTGCAAAAAAGCATTGACGCTACAGGTACCGACCTGTTTTGGCTGCTGAATGCCTACCTGCTGATGCTGGCCTCGCTTATACTCATAGGCGGTTCATTGGGTGATAAGCTTGGCCGCAAAAAGATATTCATGGTGGGTATCTTTATTTTTATTGCCGGTTCGGCAGCCTGCGGTTTTGCGCCCAACGTATTCCTTTTAATTATATTCCGTATCCTGCAAGGGATTGGTGGTGCGCTGATGATACCCGGCAGCTTATCGCTGATTTCCTCTTCCATCAATGAAAATGAAAGGGGTAAGGCCATCGGCACCTGGTCGGCTGTTACGACAGTGGTTACCATGGGCGGACCGATATTGGGCGGGGCGCTGGCTGATGCCGGTTTATGGCGTTATATATTTTTCATTAATGTACCTATCGGACTGGTCGCCTTGCTGATCCTGTTTCTCAAAGTAAAGGAAAGTCGTGACGAAAATGCCGGTAAGGCGATAGATATTTCAGGAGCTATTGCTATCGCCCTGAGCCTGGCGCTGATCACCTTTGGTTTTTTACGTATACCCGCAGTAGGTTTTCACAGCTGGCAGGTATATATTACGCTCCCGCCGGGCCTGGTACTGCTGATCGTTTTTTTATATATCGAGAAAAAGAGCAAACATCCAATGATGCCGCTGCATTTATTTACCAATGCCACCTTTGGCGGCGTTAACCTGCTTACATTTTTCCTGTATGCCGGCCTTGGCGCGGGTATGCTGTTCCTTTCACTGAATCTGGTGCAGGCGCAGGGATACAGTCAGTTGCAATCCGGGCTTACCTTTTTGCCCTTCACGATTTTAATGATCACCATAGCACGCTATGCCGGAAGTTTTGCCGATAAGCACGGCCCCAGGTTATTGCTGATCGTCGGCCCCGCTACAGCGGGTGCAGGATTACTCGTTTTATCCTTTGTAAAGCAAACCAACGGACCTGCCGATTACTGGACAACCTTCTTTCCAGGAATATTGGTGTTTGGATTGGGCATGTCGTTTACGGTTGCACCACTAACAGCTGCAGTGATGGGTTCGGTGAGCGATCATTTATCGGGTACTGCTTCAGGCGTTAATAATGCGCTAACACGTATATCCAATGTATTTGCCAATGCGATTTTCGGCGCTATGGCTGTGCTGTTTTTTACAGGGGCTTTACAGGAACATATCAAAAACATCCCTTTTAATGCTAAAGAAAAGCAAACTGTAATGGCCCAGGCGGTTAACCTGGGCAATGCCAAAGTGCCGGACAATATCCCAGCGGCGGATAAAGCAATAATTGTACGATTCTATCGCAAAAGTTTTATCCTTGCCTATGCCAATATCATGCGCATATGTGCTGGTCTGGGTTTTTTAGGTGCGTTGATGTCTTTTGTTTTTGTCAAAAACAGTGCGGTAAACAAAGAGCGATAATTTACTTTCGAGATACAATGAACAGGAAAAAGGAACATACGGCATTTTATTATTTGTTTGGCGCTAATTCGGGCACATGCTTACTGATCCGCATCTAATGATCTTGATTTCGCTGGTTGTGTTGTTTTCGGCCATTATCCCGCGTATGCAGAATGATTAAAATCTGAACAGCGCCGGTTATTTACTGCCATTATCTGAATGATCACTATACCCTGGGTTTTTTGCGCGGACAAGGATATTGAAAACATCAATATTAATAAATTCAAGCGACGGCGTTTTTGTACTGTAAACAAAGCTAAGTGCTTTGTTTACAAATATTTAAAACAATCCAGCCCGCCACAAGTTCTATTACCATGAGAAGTATAATTTATATAATAGTAGTTATCCTGGTGATCAGTTGGCTACTCGGAGGCTTTGCCTTCCACCTTGGCGGTGATGCCATACATATTATTATTGTAATAGCCGTTGTCCTGCTTTTAGTGAACCTGATTAACGGGGGTTCAAGAATTGACAGGGGGCGTTGGTATTAAGCCTTTTGCTAACAGAGCAGTATTACTGATAAATCCAGGTCATTTTGAACCTGCCTGTGGCAGGCTGGCCGTGGTGAGAAACCTTATAAGACTTGCATGATTCGCTCTGCCTATTATCAGTTTTCTCCTGGCGCCCAACCACCACCAGCACAGGCTCGTTGGAAATGACCTTATGGATTTGTTTTAGCTGAAATTTAACTTCAGCCGCAGCAGGTTTAATTTCCGGCTTCCTAAAACAACTTTAGCTGCATCTCCAAGGGTGGTTTTGCCTTACCAATAACCGTACGCCCGCCATAGCGCCAGGAGTTGTTTCTTTCTGTTTCGATCACCTGTTCAAAATTGGCGTTGGGTGTAAAATCCTGTTCGGCGTTTTCGGCAATTTTTGATAAGCGTTTAATGGCTTCGTTCTTTTCGCTTTGGCCCAGTTTGGCGCGATGAATGGCGGTTTGCAGCACGCTTAACGTTTCATCGTATACTTTGATGGGGACCGGGAAGGGATGGCCATCTTTACCGCCGTGTGCGAATGAAAACCGGGCCGGATCTTTAAATCTCGAAGGCGTTCCGTGGATTACTTCGCTCACCAATGCCAGGGACTGCAGGGTTCGCGGGCCTAAACCTTCCAATAACAGCAGTTCTTCAAAATCAGCCGGGCGTTTCTCATGTGCCAGCCAAAGCACTGCACCCAAACGTTTCAGATCAACATCCTTAGCCTGTACATCATGGTGCGATGGCATTACCAATTTGCTGATCTCACTTAACATAGCCTGCGGGTTCTCATTGGCAATCTGCATTACGCCATTGCGCGTTGGTTCGGCGGTCTTATCGGCCATGTTCAATATATAACCCGTGTTTTTCCCATAAATGGAAGTGTGCGGATCAGCTACAAAAGAGGTGAGATTTTCCGAGTGCCAGTGATAGCGCCTGGCCGTTTTGCTTTGTGCGCTCATGCCCTGTTGCACTACGGCCCATTTGCCCTCATTGCTTAAAATAAAATTGTGGGTGTATAACTGGAAACCGTCCTGTATGGCAGTATTATCCACCTTGGCGCTCAGTTTACTGCATTTTACAAGGTAATTGCCATTCAAGCCAGTAGATTCACTAATTTTTAACAGCTCGTTTGGTGTTTGCCGGGAATGATTACCCTTACCGCCGCAGATGTAAATGCCCAGTCGGCGGCTATGCGGGTTGATGGCCCGTTTAAGTGCACCCATCACCGAAGTGGTCACGCCGGATGAATGCCAGTCCATACCCATCACTGCACCCAGGCTCTGAAACCAGAAGGGGTCACTGATACGGCGCAGCACCTCATCCTTACCATAATCCATCACAATAGTTTCCACTACGGCCAAACCCAGCTTGGCCATACGTTCGGCAAGCCAGTGCGGCACATATCCATAATGCAAAGGCAGGTCAGCACTTCCGGAACGCTTCATGCTAACAAATTTAGCAAAATAAATTAATAATCAAGCATTCATTCGTCTGAATCACTGATTCAAATGATTACCTGATTGCGCAGCTTAGGACCCTGCAATCCACTGATCCGATTAATCAGACGATAACTTACTTAAAACTATCAAAAGCATATTTTGCATCGCCCCAGAATTCATCCAAAGCAATAATTCGGGGTTTAAAGAAGGAGATCAATGCCGGCCAGTCGTTTTTATTGAAGATGCTTACGCCGTCTATCTGCCTGAATATCCTGCTGATGATTTTGCCACTATCGCCGGTGCCGTGCAGTTGCCACTGCCAGTCTTCCTGCAAACAGGAGCGGAGAATATTTTTCAATTCTTTAAACTGCTCAAAAAACAATTCCTGTATACCTGCATCCTGATGGGCTATCTCAATAGCAATGGATGCTGATCTTTTCTCTGCTTGCATGCGGAAATACAAATATTTGATACCGGTTTTATAATTCACCCAGTTGATCTTTAATCCGTCCGCTGACAATTGCGGCGCAATATATTGCCCGAAGGTGGTCCAGAATGCTTGTTTTAGTTGTGATGCTTCGTCCTTTGAATACATAGCTGCCTGATTGTTGGTTATAAAGCGAATTTAAGTTTTTCACGATCCTGGTGCAAGCGGTACATTTGCTGCCTGCCATCCAACAAAATGGGATTTTCAAGTGTCCATCGAAGTGTACGGCAAGCTACCCATGGCACGCCCAGCCTCCCGGAGTATCGCAAGTAGCCGGTTCAAAACAACCTAATTACTGATCATGAACGGAAAACTCAATTTCTCATCCTGCGAATTACTGCCTAATATCAACTTGTAACTGCCGGGGTATGTTTTCCAGCGATGGGTTGCCATGTCCCATTTTTGCAGGTCTTTTACCGGGATTTTGATCATAACTAATTGCTCATTGCCTTTAGATACACTCACCCTTTTAAATGCCTTTAATTCCTTTATAGGCATACGGCCGATCTGCGGATATTCAATATAGGCCTGTACTACTTCGTCTCCGTCCATTTTGCCCGTATTTTTTACCTTTATGATAACAGAGATGGTATCTTTACTGTTATATTTTTTTGCAGGAGATTGCCCCGGGCGCTGATAGTCGAATGAAGTATAGCTCAATCCGAACCCAAAAGGGTATTGAACCGGACCATCGTAGTAGCGGTAAGTGCGGCCTTTCATGGAATAATCCGTATAATCAGGCACATCCTTTATCGAGCGGTAAAAAGTAAGCGGCAAATGCCCCGAAGGGGACACTTTACCAAACAACAGATCAGCAAACGCATTACCGCCCTGCTCCCCGGGATACCATGCCAGCACAATGGCATCAGCATAGGGCGCAATAGCCGAAATATCCACGTCGCTTCCGGCTGTTACCACGGCTATGATCGGTTTTTTTACATTCTTTCTCAACGCTTTCATAAAGGCAATCTCACTTGCCGGCAAACTCAGATCTTTTTTATCCCCACCGGATTTAGAAAGGAAGGCATCGCCCGCTTCCCCCTCTAATACTGGAGATAATCCGATCACCGCGATGGCAACAGACGAGCTACCTGCCGCCCATATTCCCCCGAAATGAGTAGTATCAACATAATCAGCGCCCAAATCATATTCTACCCTGGTTGAAGGGTCAACGGCAGCTGTTATCCCTTCAGTAAAATTAACCACCTTGCTGCTTACACCGTGATAATTCCCTACCATTGCATCAAATGATGTCGCATTGGGGCCTAAAACCATAATGCTGGGGTAATCGATTTTATGAAGAGGTAACAGGTTATGGTCGTTCTTTAACAACACCATGCTCTGCTGTGCAACTTTTCGCGTTAATGCAATATGTGCGGCATTATGTACGCTATCGGTTCCATAAGTGTGGTATGGAATTTTATCAGGGGCATCATAAAAGCCCAGTTTAAATTCTGTCCGCAAAAGTTCAAACAGTCTTTGATCTATTTCCTTTTCAGTTATTAATTTTTGATCAATGGCTTTGATCAAATCATTTTGCAAAATTGTGGAGCAATCTAAATTAATACCCGCCTTTATTGCGGCTGCCGCTACTTCAACTGGGCCCGGTAAAGATTTATGATTTAGGTATACATCATCCAATGCCCCGCAATCAGTTACTACATGTCCTTTAAAACCCCATTCTTTTCTCAGAATATCAGTAAGCAAATTTTTATTAATAGAATTGGGAACACCGTTTACCCGGTTATAGGCGCTCATTACCGATTCGACACCAGCGTTAACCAGTGCATGAAAAGCATATAAATAGGTTTCCCTGAAATCCTTTTCGTCTACGATGGCATTGAAATAATTACGTGTGGCTTCCGGCCCGCTGTGTACTGCAAAATGCTTGGCTGTGGCCGATGCTTTTAAATAATGCGGATCATCCCCCTGCAATCCCCTGACAAATGCGCTGCCCATGGTTGCAGTTAAATAAGGGTCTTCGCCGTAGGTTTCCTGTCCGCGGCCCCAGCGGGGATCACGAAATATATTGATATTGGGTGTCCAGAAGGTTAAACCCATGTATTGCAAATGCCGGTCCTTTTGTATGGCAAGATTATATTTTGCCCGGGCTTCCGTGGAGATAACGGTGGATACCTGTTGTAATAAATCGTCATTAAATGTTGCGGCCATACCAATAGCCTGCGGAAATATGGTCGCCTCGCCGGCGCGGGCAACGCCATGTAAACCTTCGTTCCACCAGTTATATGCCGGAATGCCTAAATGCGGAATAGCCTTGGTATTATAACCCAGCAGCGAAACTTTTTCTTGCAGGGTTAACCGGGATACCAAATCTTTAACACGTGCATCAAGAGGCTGACCGGCATCTTTATATAGAGGAATATTCTGGGCCTTGAGAGACTGATAACAAAAAAAGGAAACGACTGCTATTAAAACAGGAATCTTTATCTTACTTTTCATATCAGGCTAAACATAAGCAGAAAAATATTTACCTACATAAATTTTACTTCTGTTTTTTAAAAAAGCCTTTACATTCGCAATATGAAAAGAACCTCTTTTTCCTTTTTACTCTTTGTTTTTGTGCTGATCCCTTTTTTCAGTCGTGCAAAAACAATTATCGATACCCCTGAAACGGGCGGTTTGTTTGATGCGGGCGAAAAACCGCAATTGATATCCAAACAATTCGGCTTTACCGAAGGAGCTTCGGTTGATAAAAAAGGGAATGTGTTTTTTACCGATCAGCCAAATAATAAGATATGGGAATATAGTACAGATGGTAAGCTATCTGTTTTTCTAGCGGATGCACTGCATTCAAATGGCACTTATTTCGATAAAAAAGGGAACCTGGTTTCCTGTGCAGAAACAAAAGATCAGTTGATTGCAATCAGCCCAACAGGGAAGATCAAAGTTTTGGTGGCCGATTTCCAGGGGCACCGGTTGAATGGACCTAACGATGCCTGGATTGCACCTGATGGAGGGATCTATTTTACCGATCCTTATTACCAGCGTGATTTTTGGGATAGAAAAAAACCTGACCTCGATGGGCAAAATGTCTATTATCTTCCAAAGAACAGTAACTCCGCTATAGTGGTAGTTTCCGATCTGAAAAAACCCAATGGAATTATAGGAACGCCTGATGGAAAACATTTATATATTGCCGATATAGAAGGGAATAAAACATTTAAGTATACCATCAGTGCAGACGGAGCTTTGTCAGATAAACAACTCTTTGTAAAACAAGGCTCCGACGGTATGACGCTTGATGAAAAGGGAAATGTTTACATTACCGGAAAAGGCGTAACCATTTATAATCCTGCAGGTATTAAAATAGCACATATTGATATTGATGAACCCTGGACTGCCAACCTCTGTTTCGCTGGAAAAAATAGAGATGAGCTCTTCATTACTGCATCCAAGGCGATCTACATCATACATATGAAGGTAAAGGGAGTAGAATGAGTAAATAAAACGGGCACCTAAAAGATTCGGAGGCGAGGCTTGTATTGACTATTGGTATATTGGGATTAACGCTACCGCATTTAACCATTTTGCTTTTTTGGAATCATTTGTCGGTTTTTGTGCAGGTTGCCATGTCTATCATGCTTTCAAAAAGTAGCTAAACGGCTCAAAAAATAAATAATTAACCAAGCAATTATTTTTTTTATAAAAAACTACTAAATAGATAGATTTTATATACATTTGTAATGGTAATTATCGATACAATAAAAACAAAGCCATGTTAGCAGCATTAAACATCACCCGGTATCCTTCTTTTGATATCTCAGAGATCATCCCCGAGCCTGATTTTGCTTTTAAGCCTTTTGAGGCGTTAAGACCGGTAAAAGGGGGAGATATACTACCCGATTTTTTATTGCAAAAAGAAAATACAAAATGGCAGCAATTTTTTAATGGTGCCGAAATACATGGGCCGGTTTTGCTTAATCAATTACTGAACAAGCCCCTGGTGATTGGTTTTTATTCACAACATTGGCAACAATACGGGCTTAATCTGCTACAACAACTTAATGCTGTTCAATATCAGGTGAAGGCCGCCGGAGGAAACCTACTGATTATAAGCCCCGAAAAAGGCAGGGCCCTGGAAAAAATTGTATGGGATCATAATCTGTCCTTAAGCTTTTATTTTGATAAGGATAAAGAGATTGCTGAAAAGTTCCGGATCTATTCAGAAAGTGATCCGATATGGCATAAATTTTCGGGTATCGATACGAATGTACCATTATTGGCAACTTATGTTATTTCACCTGCCGGACAGCTTGAATATGATCACATCGACCCGGATTTCTCAAAAGTCTTTCCATCAAAGGATATTATTTCCGCCGTTCAAAGGGCCGGAGCACAAAACAGTAAAATAAGAAACATATCGGGCAGCATTGGCCGATAAGCATTGTGGAAATTTATGCTTATAAAAGAAACTATTTTGGAATAGTGATTTTTAGTTTTTTTGGTTGAATAACGGGATACTGTAAAGTTCCCGTTATTTATTAAAATCTTATAGTCGGGTGACCGAGAGGATAGGTGATGGTCTGCAAAACCTTTTACGGCAGTTCGAATCTGCCCCCGACGTCTATAATTTCTTTTACCGGTTTATTACGTACCGGTTTATTACGCTCTCCATAATGGCTCTCCTCCATTATTAATAACAATAACATATTTATATATTATTCGCTTAAAAAGATTGCTAAAAAATCTAATTTAACTAATATTGCAAAATTGAGTTGCTGCTAAGCCCGCTTAGCGCAGCTCGATTATAAAATTTACTTTAATCAGATAAAAAACAAAGCTTTTAAAGTTCAAGTTAACCAATGTATGTTCTAACTTTGAAATAAATAACAGAAGCTGCTGTCTTTTAAAAATGACTGTTTGAAAAACAATAATCCTTCTATTCAGATATTGCATGAAAAAAAACAATGCTTCCTCCTCTAAATTTCTTTCAATCGATATTGGAGGTTCTCATATTAAGGCTACTATTTTAAATAACAAAGGGGTTTTGCAAATGGACTATGATAAAATACCAACACCATCGCCCGCCAATCCGGAAAATGTCGTCAATGCGATAAAAAAGTTAGTCCAATCGTTTGCTGCATATGATATGATTTCTGTAGGTTTCCCGGGTTATGTAAAAAATGGAGCAATACAAACAGCTCCCAATTTGGGCAGTGACTATTGGAAAGGCTTTAACTTGAGCAAAAAGCTGGAAACAGCGTTAGGAAAGCCCACGCGCGTAGTAAATGATGCGGATATGCAGGGCTTAGGTGTGGTAAGTGGAAAAGGTCTGGAAATGATGATCACTTTGGGCACTGGGTTTGGTACCGCATTAATGGTCGACGGCCAGTTAATGCCTCATCTTGAACTGGCCCATCATCCTTTTGCCAAAGGCAAAACATATGATCAGTATGTGGGTGAGCAAGCACTTGAAAAAGAAGGTTTGCAGAAATGGAACTCACGTATGAAAAAGGTTCTGAAAGTTTTAAAAACAGTAATCAACTACGACGTATTATACATCGGGGGAGGGAATTCAGATAAATTGAATTTTAAGCTTGACAAAAATATTAAAATCGTTACCAATCAGGACGGTATTAAAGGCGGCTCACGATTATGGCTTAAAGTCGAAAGGCATGATCTGATCACTTCTGTGCCACCGGTTTTAAGTTAAACACATACTCTATTATTTAAAATATGGATTCAACTACAAAAAGCATTGAGCAATTAAGTATCGATACAGTAAGGGTCTTATCAGCCGATGCTGTACAAAAGGCAAATTCCGGTCACCCGGGCACACCTATGGCTATAGCGCCGATAGGCCATGTGCTTTGGTCGCAATTTATGCACTACAATCCGAGAAATCCGCATTGGGCGAACCGCGACAGATTCATCCTGTCAGCTGGCCATGCCTGTATGTTTCAGTACAGTTTTCTGTATCTCACAGGGTATGATATTACCCTTGATGATATCAAGAATTTCAGGCAGTTACACAGCAAAACACCCGGACATCCCGAATATGGTTTATTGGATGGGATTGAGGTAACAACCGGCCCTCTGGGCCAGGGCTTTGCCAATGGAGTGGGTTTTGCCATAGGGCAAAAACATCTGGCAGCGCGTTATAATAAACCAGGTTTTAACCTTTTCGACTATAAAATATATGCGCTCTGCAGTGATGGCGATTTAATGGAAGGTGTAGCATCAGAGGCAGCATCATTGGCAGGTCATCTTGAATTGGGCAATATTATTTATATCTATGACGATAACCATATTTCAATTGAGGGTGATACCGACATTACCTTTAATGAAGATGTGGCCAAACGTTTTGAATCCTATGGCTGGCATGTGCAGGTGGTTAATGATGTAAATGACATCCAGGCACTTTCAAACGCCATCAATAATGCAAAAGTTGAAACCAGCAAACCTTCACTGATAAAAGTGCGCTCGCATATTGCTTACGGAAGTCCTAACAAAATCGATACCGCAGGTGCTCATGGTTCACCGCTTGGTCCAGATGAAATAAAATTGGTTAAAAAATATTTTGACTTTGATCCGGAACAATCTTTTGTGGTACCTGAGCAGGTATTGAAATACTATCGTTCATGCGGTGAAAAAGGCGCCGGTACTGAACAAAAGTGGAATGATCTGTTTAAAGCATACCAAGAAAAATTCCCTGAGTTGGCTGCAGAGTATGAATTGGCTCTAAGCGGCGAATTACCTAAAGGCTGGGATAGCGGCCTGCCAGTGTTTAAAGCCGCTGATGGCAAAATGGCCACACGCCAGGCTTCCGGAAAGGTATTGAATGCTATTGCCGGAAAATTACCCTCGCTTATTGGTGGTTCAGCCGACCTTGCGCCGTCTACAGACACCAATTTGAAGGACTATACCTCTTTTACAGTTGAGCACAGGGAGGGTCGTAATTTTCACTTCGGCATCCGTGAGCATGCAATGGGATCAGCATTAAATGGTATGGCTTTAACCAAAGGGATTATCCCGTTCGGGGCGACATTTCTGATTTTTTCTGAATATATGCGCCCGCCTATTCGTTTGGCTGCTATTATGAAAATACGCCCGATATTTGTATATACGCACGACAGTATCGGTTTAGGCGAGGACGGAACAACACACCAGCCAATCGAGCAATTGATTTCATTGCGTTCTATACCTAACATCACCGTAATACGCCCGGCAGACGCCAATGAAACTGCCCAGGCATGGCGTGTAGCAATAGCGCACAAGGACGGACCGGTAGTGCTGGTATTTACCCGCCAGGGGCTGCCGATCATCGACCAGGATAAATATGGCAAAGCAACTGAACTGGAAAAAGGCGCATATATTTTATCTGATTCAGAGAAAATCCCTCAGGTGATTCTTATGGCCACCGGCTCAGAGGTTTCATTGATTATGCAGGCTCAGGCAAAATTACTTGAACAGGGTATCCAGGCACGCGTGGTCAGCATGCCATCGTGGGAGCTTTTTGAAAAACAGGACGCTGCCTATAAAGAAAAAGTTTTCCCTAAAGCCATCAGGAAGCGTTTAGCAGTTGAAACCGGATCGCCGCTTGGCTGGCATAAATATGTAACCGACGAAGGTGATATTATAGCTATGCATACTTTTGGTGAATCAGCCCCGGCTGAGGATCTGTTTAAAGAATTCGGCTTTACGGTTGAAAATGTAGTAAGTAAAGCGAAAGCATTATTAAAATAAAATCCCCCCTTCAGGAGGTCAGGGGCAAGATGAAAATAGGAATAGCAGCTGATCATGGCGGATATGATCTAAAGAAAACGATCCATTCTTTTTTGGTAGCTTCGGGTTATGAAGTAGTGGATTTTGGAGCTTACGAGTTAAATCTCCAGGATGATTACCCTGATTTCGTAGTACCGCTTGCCCAGGCAGTTACAGCCAAAGAAGTTGACAGGGGAATAGCTGTTTGCGGTAGCGGGGTAGGGGCATCGGTCGCAGCCAACAAAATACCGGGCGTCAGGGCTGCATTGGTAAACGATCATTTTTCGGCCCACCAGGGCGTAGAGGATGATAACCTGAATTTGCTTTGTCTTGGTGGACGCGTTACCGGCTTTATGGCTGCCCAGGAATATGTGCAGGCATTTTTAAATGCAAGTTTTACAGGGGCCGAAAGGCATATGCGCCGACTGCAAAAAGTTCATTTACTTGAAAAATAATCAGATACATTTTTAAATTAAATTACTATGGAAACTAACAGAGTAAAACAGATACATGATTTTGGTCAGAGCATCTGGCTGGATTTTATTGACCGCCAAATTATCAAATCAGGGAATTTAAAGAAGCTGATTGAGGAAGATGGTTTAACAGGGGTAACCTCAAACCCTGCAATTTTTGAGAAGGCTATTACCGGAAGTTCGGATTATGACAACGATATCAGGGAACTGTCTGAACATGGTAAAAATAATGAGGACATATTTTTCGGGCTTGCTATTGCTGATATTCAGAATGCCACGGATCTATTTAAAGGAGTTTTTAACCAGGCACCTAAAGGCTCTGATGGTTATGTAAGTTTGGAAGTATCGCCGTTTTTAGCATTAAAAACTCAAGAAACTATTGATCAGGCAGCAAAACTCTGGAAACAGGTTAACCGTGAAAACGTGATGATCAAAATTCCCGGTACAAAACCTGGCTTGGAGGCTATCCGCACTTCTATTGCCGCTGGTATTAATATCAACGTTACCTTGTTATTTGGGTTACCACGCTACCGGGAGGTAACCGAAGCCTATATCTCTGGCTTGGAAGAAAGAGTTTCAAAAGGACAACCAATAGATCATATCGCCTCAGTAGCAAGCTTTTTCCTAAGCCGCATCGATGTTTTGGTTGATCCTATGCTCGATGAAAAAGGATTAGGTGACATTAAAGGCGAAGTAGCTATAGCTTCAGCCAAAAAAGCCTACGAAATTTATAAAAGCGTATTCAGCGGTCCACGCTGGGAAAAGCTGGCTGCTAAGGGTGCTAAGGTTCAGCGCGTCTTGTGGGCGAGTACCAGCAGCAAAAACCCTGCATTTAAGGATACCAAGTATGTTGAAGCATTAATAGGCCCTGAAACGGTAGATACAGTTCCTTTAGAAACTATTGAAGCTTTCCGTGATCACGGGATTGTGGCCAATACTTTGGAAAAAGGTCTGGATAAAGCATCTGAAACGTTAAGCAGACTGAAAGCAGCCGGCATCGATATTGATGCGATCACTCAACAATTGGAAGACGAGGGCATTGAAAAATTCAACAAGCCTTTTGAAAAACTATTACAGGCCATTGAAGATCAAAAAGCAAAAGTTTAAGTAAATGGAAGCTGCAGCCCTAAAGATTTTATTTTTTGACATTGGTGGCATTTTACTTACCAATGGATGGGGGCACGAATCACGGAAGGAAGCATCTGAAAAGTTTGGCCTTGATTATGATGAAGTCAACGCGCTGCACAATTTTATATTTAACGTTTATGAAATTGGCAGTATCACTCTTGATGAATACCTGGATACTGTGGTATTTAATCGTCCGCGCGATTTTGCAAGAGAAGACTTTAAGGAGTTTATTTACCGGCAAAGTACAGAACTGCCGGGAACCTTGCAATGGCTGAAAGAATGGAAAAAAGAATGCGGTTTCAGGATTATTTCCATTAACAACGAAGGCAGGGAACTAAATGATTATCGCGTTAAAAAATACAAACTGCATGATTGCTTTGATGCCTTTGTGTCTTCCTGTGAGGTAGGTATGCGCAAACCAGATCCCGGTATATTCAAATTAGCTATGGGCATAGCGCTGGCTACACCACAGCAATGTGTGTATTTTGATGACCGGATAATGTTTGTGAAGGCTGCACAAAAATTAGGTATACGGTCATTTCAGCATACCGGCTTTGAATCGACCAAAAAAATACTGGAAAGTTTAAAAAAAGAAAAATTCGAATAAAATGAGTATAACACCTAATAAATATGCTTTTGGCATGATAGGCCTGGGTACCATGGGGCGCAGTTTGTTACTTAATATGGCTGACCATGGTTTTGCCGTTGCCGGTCATGATAAAGACACTTCTAAAGTAGCATCGCTTAACGAGGAAGGAAAAGATAAAAATGTAAAGGGATTCGGTGATGCGAAAGAATTTATACAGAGCCTGACCACTCCGCGTGCAATTATGATGCTGGTGCCGGCAGGTAAAATTGTAGATAGTGTAATTGAAGAATTAATCCCGTTATTGGATAAAGGTGATATTTTAATCGATGGCGGGAACTCGCATTTTACCGATACCAACCGTCGTGTGGATGAATTGGAATCCCAGGGGCTGCATTTTTTCGGCATGGGTGTTTCAGGCGGGGAAGAAGGTGCACGCCGCGGACCAAGTATGATGCCGGGCGGCGACAAGGATGCCTATAATGTAATGAAACCTATTTTTGAAGCTATTGCGGCTAAGGTCGATGGCGTTCCATGTGTTACTTACATTGGCCCTGGTGCCTCAGGCCATTTTGTTAAGATGGTTCATAATGGCATTGAATATGGTTTGATGCAATTAATCGCCGAAACCTACGAGATACTAAAAAATGGACTGAAACTGGATAATGAAGCTATCCGCAAAGTATTCACCAAATGGAATGAAGGTCGTTTGCAGTCTTTCTTAATGGATATTACCAAAGATATTTTCGCAATCAAAGCTCCCGGAACAGATCATTTGCTGATCGATGATATTAAAGACGAGGCTAAAGCGAAAGGCACCGGTAAATGGACATCACAGGTAGCTATGGACCTGCAAGCGCCAATCCCTACGATCGACAGTGCGGTTTCCATGCGCGACCTTTCTAAATATAAACAATTAAGAGAGCAGGCATCCGCTTTGTACAGTAATGATGCAACTCCGCTAAATGTGAATACTGATGAATTTATCAGTGCCTTAGAACAGGCATTTTATTTTAGTATGATCATTACCTATGCACAGGGAATGCATTTGCTTTCCAGGGCATCAGAAGAATATAACTATAACTTGAAACTGGGAGAGATCGCAAAAATATGGCGCGGCGGATGTATCATACGGTCTGCATTCCTGAATGATATTTTTAATGCTTATCAGAAAGACGCAAAATTGGCTCATCTGTTATTGGACAATGGGGTTCGTAATTTAGTATCAGATGCGGTAAAAGGTGCCCGCAGGGTATTATCAGCTACAATTGCTGCTGGTATTGCAGCACCTGCTTATGCGGCATCGTTAAGTTATTTTGATAATTTCCGCAATAAAAGGATGCCGTCAAATCTTACTCAGGCGCAACGCGATTACTTTGGTGCACATACTTATGAGTTGATCGGTAAAGAAGGCGTTTTCCATACACAATGGGTCGAAAAAAGTAATGATTAATAATAACAGACAGAAACATATCATGGACTCAACTATATTTGTCATTTTTGGAGGTACGGGCGACTTAACTTCGCGGAAAATTGCTCCCGCACTTTATAACTTATTTTTAGATGGCTGGTTACCTAAACAGTTCTCCATTATTGGAACGGGCCGTACTCAGCTTTCCGACGATCAGTTCAGAGAAAACCTTTTGAATGATATTAACCAATTCTCGCGAAGCGGAAAAGCCGAAAAAGATAAATGGGATCAATTTTCAAAAAATATGTATTACCAGGCATCAGATGTTAAAGACGCCGAAACTTACAGAGAATTTGGCAAACGAATAGACAAACACAATACTGACTGGAAAACAAAAGCCAATGTGATCTATTACCTGGCTGTATCACCAAACTTATTTCCGATTATAGCTTCCAATATTGCCAAAGCTAAGCTTGCCGAAGATAAAAAGAAGACCAGAATAGTGATCGAAAAGCCATTTGGCCATGACCTGGAAACAGCAAGGGATCTTAATAAACTATTATCCGGCATATTCGATGAGTGCCAGATATACCGTATAGATCATTACCTGGGTAAAGAGACCGTACAAAACATTATGGCGTTCCGTTTTGCAAATTCTATATGCGAACCCCTGTGGAACCGAAATTATATTGAGCACATACAGATATCGGTTACAGAGCAACTAGGCGTAGAAGAACGCGGCGATTATTATGATGGCTCAGGCGCTTTGCGCGACATGATTCAGAACCACTTGCTGCAGCTGCTTTGTCACGTCGCTATGGAACCGCCCGTAAGCTTTAATGCAGATGAAGTACGCGATCGTAAAGTTGATGTATTAAAAGCTATGCGCAAATTCAGCCCTGAAGATGTGCGCAACTCAGCAGTCAGGGGGCAGTATGGCAGCGGGTGGATGAAAGGAAAGGAAGTTCCTGGTTACCGCGATGAGCTTAAAGTAGATCCTGAGTCAAATACGGAAACATTTGCAGCTATAAAATTCTTTGTAGATAACTGGCGCTGGCAGGGTGTTCCCTTTTATTTGCGTACAGGTAAAAGGATGCATCAATCCTCATCTGTTATTACTATACAATTTAAGGATGTTCCTCATTTGATATTTCCGACTGAGGCGGCTGAAAGCTGGCAGCAAAACAGGCTGATCATTAGTATTCAGCCGGAAATGAGTATACGCTTACAGGTCCAGGCTAAGCGGCCCGGATTGAATATGGTATTAAATGCCGTGGATATGATATTTGATTATAAAGGCACATACACTCAACAAGCCCCTGAAGCCTACGAAACATTGATATTGGATACTATGCTAGGTGATCAGACCCTGTTTATGCGGGGCGACCAGGTAGAGGCGGCCTGGGAACTGGTGATGCCGATTTTAAGCACATGGCAAAATAAAAAGAGTTTGAATTTCCCTAATTATTCTGCTGACTCATGGGGCCCGGAATCTGCCGAAGCACTGATCGCCCGGGACGGGTTTAATTGGTTTACACTACCTGTTAACGGGAAAAAGTAATTATTGATGAAAATAAATATTTTTAACAGCGAAGAGGAGGTTTTGAATGCACTGGCCAATTATTTTGTTGAAACAGCTGCAAGTTCAATAGCCAGTCATGGACAATTCTCAGTAGCACTATCAGGCGGCAGCTCCCCAAAAAAACTGTATGTATTATTGGCCTCTCCGTTATTCAAAGATAAGGTTGAATGGAACAAAGTTCATTTTTTCTTTGGCGACGAGCGCTATGTGCCGCAGACCGACCCGCAAAGCAATTACCTGATGGCTAAAAAGGCCCTGCTGGAGCCATTGGACTTAAGTTATAAGCAAATATTTCCTGTGGATACTTCATTAAGCCCCGAAGAAGCTGCAAAAAAATATACCACTGATATTCATCATTATTTTGCGGGTACGGACGTATGTTTTGATTTGATTCTATTAGGTTTGGGAGATAATTCCCATACTGCTTCATTATTTCCACACACCCCGGTTTTACACGACAAAACAGTTGCTGTAAAAGAAGTCTTTTTGGAAGATCAGCAAGTATTCCGTATCACTATGACAGCTCAATTGATCAATCAGGCACATCATATCGCCTTCCTGGTTTATGGTCAGGGTAAGGCCATTGCTGTGCATCATGTCATTGAGGACAAAAAAGATATTGAAAACTATCCTGCCCAACTTATTAAGCCACAAAACGGTGATTTACAATGGTTTTTAGACCGTGGTGCGGCCTCTGAGTTGAAAAACAAATAAACTTTACCAAGACCATCGAAAAATGATTCACTATCAATAAGATATTTTATTGCAAAATCTATTTTATAACGTCTTAAATTTTCTATTTAAGACGTTTTTTGTGTCGATATTTATCCGGTAGTTTTAGATTCCCTTTTTAGAAAAAAATAAGATACAAACATCATTTTCAGATCCCATGGTATAATAATTGTTAGTAAAAAAATAAAAAAATTAAATAACTGTATAAAAAGTGATACCTTATATAAATTCAATTAATTTCTTATTTTTAATATCTTATAAAGAAGATTTTTTAGGAGGGTTATTTTAACATGTTAAATCTTACTTTATCAGATGGCTCGCCATTTAATTTGGGGGGAGATTACTGGAAGAAAAGATTGAAGGGCAGAAAACCAATGAATCTATTTACTGATCATGCAAAGCCTGGTACTCAAAACACAAATAAAGCCAGGATCGATTTTCTTATTGATGAAAAAATAACTAAGCAGCTAAGTCAGTTTAGTGAACAGCAGAAGGTGACCTTATCTGTGACCCTGTTGTCAGCATATAAAGTACTCCTGTATCGATACAGCAGCCAGGAAGATATTTGTGTTGGAAATGCCACTCTCAGTTCTGAATACAATAAAAAGACTGAATATTTTGTAGATGTATTAGCTCTGTGCACGGCGGTCAATGGTAATGATAGCTTTGAGAAATTATTGCAGCGTGTAAATTCCACCCTGGTTAATACCTTTAGTCATCAAAAAGCCCTTTTCGAAAACGTGGTCGATAGGGAGCAAAACGATCTTGAACGGAGTATGAGTCCATTATACCAGGTAATGTTCATTTTTCAAAATGGATTAGAGTTCCCTGATGAGTTACTTAGGCGGCATACCTCAAAATCTGATTTAACATTTATATTAAAACAGAGGTCCTTGGCTCTGCAGGGAACTGTTGAGTATAGTGCCGATCTGTACCAGGAAGATACAATCGTCCATATTATCGATCATTATAAACTGTTACTGAATTCAATAATCGCAAATCCCCAAAAAAGCATTGGAACACTATCCATCTTTGAGACCGATGAGCATAAATTGCTTAAAGAGTTAAATAATACCGCATTTAAAGATCCCAAAAACAAGTCACTTATGGCTGAGGCTTTAGACATTGCCTCTTCAGCAGATACTGAAAAGAGATTAGCAAAGATATGGGCTGAAGTGTTAGGTATATCGGAAGAAACAATAAACATAACGAGTGACTTTTTTGATATAGGCGGCAATAGCATTAAAGCGATACGATTGCGCGGGTTAATACACAAGGAACTGGGTGTAAAACTAACATTGAAAGAATTATTTTCAGAAAATACGATAGATCGGCAGGCCAAAACTATAGACAACAAAGAGTTAAATGCATATTTGGCTAAAGAATTAGTGCCAGAACAGCCTGATTATGAATTGTCATCTGCTCAGCGCAGGTTATGGGTATTGAATCAATTTGATGCGACCGAAAATGCCTACAATATACCTTACGTAATCGTCTTAAAAGGCCATTTGGATAAAGCAGCATTAAAGAACGCCTTTATAGCTATGATATCCCGCCATGAGATTCTTAGAACTGTATTTAAGGAAGATAAAGAAGGTAATCCACGCCAGCAGATAATAAATGCGGGAGCATACACTTTTAAATTAGAAGAAACTGATCTGAGGAATACTGCTAACCAGCAATTCATACTAAATAACCTGGTAGATCAGCAGACAAGCGGAAGCTTTAATTTAAGCGAGGGTCCGTTGTTGCGTTGTCACCTGGCGCAACTGGAAGAAGACAGGTATGTCCTGGTGATGGTACATCATCATATCCTTAGCGATGGATGGTCGATGGATGTTTTCCGTAAAGAATGGTGCGCGTTTTATAATGCCTGTTTGGAAGGAAATGATCCAAAGCTTCCCTTATTAAAGATACAGTATAAAGACTATGCGGCCTGGCACAACCATCAACTGGAGTCGGATGATATTATACTGCATAAGGACTACTGGTTAAAGCAATTTGAGGGCGAGATACCGATACTGGAATTGCCCGCAGATAAGGAACGTCCGGCTATAAAGACCTTTAATGGTGCAAGCCTTACTGCAACAATTGATCATCAGGTATTAGAACAACTGAATAAAACAGGCAAGGCCCTGGGCGGTACTTTGTTCATGAGCCTGCTCGCCTGCGTAAATGCACTGCTCTATCGTTATACCGGGCAGCAGGATATAGTGATCGGCAGCCCGATAGCCGGTCGTGAGCACCCCGACCTGGAAGATCAGATCGGTTTTTATATCAATACACTGGCATTAAGGACCCGTTTCAACGGAGCTGAAAGCTATGAGCATTTATTTCAGCAGATCAGGGAAGTTACTTTAAGCGCTTATGAACACCAGTTATATCCTTATGATGAACTGGTAGATGCATTAAAATTACCCAGGAACATCAACCGCAATCCATTATTTGATGTAATGGTCGTTTTGCAGAACTCAATGGACCAGGATGCGGAGTTCACATTGAACGGGCTGCAAACAAGTGTATATGATAAAGGGGAACACCGGATAGCAAAGTTTGATATCAACTTCATCTTCTCAGAATCAAAAAAAGGTTTAGATTTATTCTTAGAGTACAATACGGATATTTACAGTACTGAGCAGATCAACAGAATGTTGAAGCATTTTGAAAACATCATGGCATCGGTTGTCGGTGACCCTAAGCAAAGCTTAGCCGGCATCGACTTTTTAACCAAAAAAGAAAAACAGCAATTATTGCAGGGCTTAAATAATACAGCAGCAGAATACCCAAAGGATAAAACAATGGTAGATCTGTTTGAAGAACAGGTGAAAAGAACACCGGGTAATATCGCTGTTATTTTTGAGGATACGGAACTGAGTTACCAGGAGTTAAATATATTAAGCAATCAGTTTGGGGATTATTTAAGAAAAACCTACCAGGTAAAACCCGATGACCTGGTTGGGATTAAATTAGAGCGTAGCCAGTGGATGATTGTAACGATACTGGCAATATTAAAAGCAGGCGGTGCTTATGTTCCCATAGCGCCCGATTATCCGCAGGAACGCATTAACTATCTGTTGCGCGACAGCGCCTGTAAAGTGCTGATCGATGAACAAGAATTAGAAAAGTTTAAAAGAGTACGCAATAAATATAACCAGAAAAATCAGCGGGCAGGGCTACAGCCGCATCATCTGGCTTATTGCATTTATACATCAGGATCAACCGGTAATCCAAAGGGGTGTCTGCTTCAGCATACCGGCCTTGTCAACAGGCTGGAATGGATGCAGAAAGCTTACCCTCTTACTGCTAACGATGTAATTCTGCAAAAAACCACCTTTTCATTTGATGTATCGGTTTGGGAACTCCTTTGGTGGGCCATTCAGGGGGCTAGCGTTTGTATGCTGCAGCCTGGGGGCGAAAAAAGTCCTGAGGTAATTATTGATACCGTTGAAAAGTATAAAGCAACGGTAATACACTTTGTTCCTTCTATGTTGAGCGTATTTCTGGAATACCTCGAGAACGATAAAGCAAAATTAGATCAGCTAAAAGGATTAAAACAAGTATTCACCAGCGGAGAAGCCTTAACATTAAGTCAAGCTGAAAGGTTTAATGAACTTTTTCCCAATACCTCTTTAATGAACTTATACGGCCCAACCGAAGCCAGTATAGACGTAACCTATTTTGATTGTAAAAAAGAAACGCTCAAAGGGATTGTCCCCATCGGTAAACCAATAGATAATACACAGATATACATATTGGATAAATTCAGGAAGTTATTACCGGTTGGTGCGGCAGGCGAAATATGCATAGGCGGGGTCGGTTTGGCAAGAGGCTACCTGAAGCGCCCTGAATTAACCGCTGAGAAATTTATTGAAAACCCTTTTATAAAAGGTGAGCGGATATACCGGACGGGTGATTTAGGCAGATGGCGCCCAGACGGTAACATTGAATATCTGGGACGAATAGATGACCAGGTAAAGATCAGGGGCTTTCGAATAGAGTTGGATGAAATATCATCCGTTTTAGAAAAGCACAGTAAGGTAAAAGATGCCGTGGTAATAGCGCGTGCCATTAATGGCCAGGATAAAGAACTGATAGCCTATACTACCGGAAAGGCAGAGGCTGCCGAACTCAGAGAATACCTAAAAGAGCAGTTGCCTGCTTACATGATACCGGGATACTATGTGCACCTGGAGACGATACCCCTAACAGGTAATGGTAAGGCAAACAGAAAGGCGCTCCCACTTCCTGATAGTAGCGGAATCCGCGATGCAGCCTATGTTGCGCCCTCAACAGATATCGAAAAGGCCCTTGTAAAAATATGGAGTGAAGTACTGGGCAGACCGAAAGAAACTATCAGCGTCAAGAGCGACTTTTTTGATATGGGCGGCCATAGCATTAAAGCCATACGGTTACTGGGATTAATACATAAGGAACTGGGTGTAAAACTACTATTAAAAGAGTTGTTTTCTGAGAGCAGGATAGAGCAGCAAGCCGTGGCTATAGCTAACAAAGAGCTAAAGATATACGAGATTATAGAGGTCATACAAGAACAACCTGATTATAAATTGTCATCTGCTCAGCGCAGGTTATGGATATTGAATCATTTCGAAGGAGCCCAAAGTGCCTATAACATTCCCTATATAATCCTCTTAGAAGGCCATTTGAATAAAGCGGCGTTAAAGAAGGCCTTTAAAGCCATGGCATCCCGACATGAGATCCTTAGAACTGTATTTAAGGAAGATAAGACAGGGACGCCGCGCCAGCATATAATAAGTGCGGAGGCTTATCCTTTTAAATTAAAAGAGACTGATCTGAGGGGTACTGCCAAAAGGGAATCCATACTAAATCAACTTGTAAATCAGGAAAGCTTTGACAGCTTTGATTTTATTGAAGGGCCGCTATGGAGATGCCACCTGGTGCAACTGGAAGAAGACAGGTATGTCCTGATGATGGTACATCATCATATTATTAGCGATGGATGGTCGATGGATGTCTTCCGTAAAGAATGGTGCGCGTTTTATAATGCCTGTTTGGAAGGAAATGATCCAAAGCTTCCCTTATTAAAGATACAGTATAAAGACTATGCGGCCTGGCACAACCATCAACTGGAGT
>JAQBOV010000062.1 GCA_028287895.1 Mucilaginibacter sp.
CTCTTACAGCGATGGTCAAGGCCAAACCATAACGCCATTTAAAAATGGAGACAGAGTAGTGTTCGTTGGTAACAGTATTACCGACGGCGGGCATTATCATTCCTATATCTGGCTGTATTATTTGACCAGGTTTCCCGACAGGCAATTGAGAATGTTCAATGCAGGTATAGGTGGCGATGTGGCCAGGCAAATTGATGAGCGCCTGCAAGACGATGTTTTCAGCAGAAAGCCGACCGTTATGACGCTGACGTTCGGTATGAATGATACCGGGTACCAATTTTTAACCGGTGCAAAAGCAGACTCTGTTTATGCACAAAAGATCGGTATTGCTTACGAAAGCTTCCAACAGATTTTAAAGAAGCTGAGCGATCAGCCACAGGTGCGAAAGGTATTGATCGGCTCAACGCCCTATGATGAAACTTCGAAAATAAAACCGCGGCCGATGATTGGTAAAAATGCCGCCATTCAGAAAATTGAAGATTTTATGCGCGAAGCTGCAAAGAAGAATAATTGGGGTTTTGTTGATTTTAACAAACCAATGCTTGAAATTAATGCAGAACAGCAACGGCGGGATTCGCTATTTACATTGCAGGGGAGCGACCGCGTCCACCCAAGTAATGACGGGCATATGGTAATAGCCTACCTGTTCCTGAAAGCGCAGGGATTGGCTGGAAAGAAGGTAGCGGAAGCCGATATTAATGCAAAATTGCATAACGTTCATACAGAAAATTGCACAATAACAGGTTTAAGAACCTCTTCCGGGAGTTTGAATTTTGATTACTTTGCTAAATCATTGCCATATCCGCTGGATACTATTCCACAAGGAGGAGGGAATCAACTGCGGTCGCAAGCCGATGCAATAAATCTTATCCCGTTCACCCAAGAGTTTAACCAGGAAATTTTAAAGCTATCCGGATTGCCGGCAAACCAAAGCTTTGAACTAAGGATTGATAGTACCTATATCGGTAAATGGTCCGGGGCTCAACTCAATTCAGGTATAAACCTTGCCTTATATCATTCAACGCCGCAATACCAGCAAGCGCTTGCTGTGATGCATTTAAATGAGGAACGATGGCAGATAGAACGCCGGCTGCGCGAATATTACTGGCTGCACTACTCCATCTTAAAGCCGAAGGGATTGCTGTATAACGATAGCGAATCGACGGTGGATTCGCTGCAAAACTATGCAAAAAAGGATTTTTTTGTAGCCGTTACCTTACCTACCTACCGCAATGCCCGCTTTAAAAGCGTGAGAGAAGCCTGGCAAAAGGAGATCGAGCTGCTGACAACGGAGCTTTATCGTATCAACCAGCCGCAAGCGCACCACTTTTCAATCCACTTAGCCGGTTCATAAAATGCTATGAAAAACAATTTACCTATAAAAAGCCTTCGGCTGACTATTCTTTTGCTATTTTGCTTCGTACTTCCGCTATGCGCCAATGCGCAGGATACCTATTTTATCGATGGATATCATGGTGGTGTTTGGGGGCATTATCCAGATTGGAATACCCGCTTTATAGTCGACATGCTGAAGAAACACCCGTACTGGAACATCAACCTGGAAATTGAGCCCGAAACCTGGGATCGTGCCGCCAAAGTTGATTCTTCCGCTTACAGGGAGTTTAAGTCGATGATCTCAACCAGGCGCATCGAGTATGTTAATCCATCCTATGCGCAGGGCTATCTTTTTAATATTGACGGGGAAAGCATTATCAGGCAATTTACTTACGGCATGAAGATGCTCCGTGCCGATTTTCCAGGCATCACGTTTACTTCTTATTCTTCAGAAGAACCTTGCTTTACAAGCGCGTTGCCGCAGATACTGACATCATTTGGTATCAAATATGCCTCATTAAAAAACCCCAACACCTGTTTTGGAGGGTATACACGTGCTCATGGCGGTGAACTGGTAAGCTGGGAGGGACCGGACGGCAGCCGGATACTCACCGTTCCGCGCTACGAAAATGAATCCCTTTCTAAAGGATCAACATGGCAAACCATTGCATGGAATAATTCACCAACGTATATACAATCGTCCTTTGAGCAGGGTATAACACACCCGGTTGGTATGACCTTGCAGGATGCGGGCTGGAAAGATGGTCCTTTTTTGGGTGATGGCAATGCGCTTGCAACAAAAAACAAATATGTTACCTGGCGCCAGTATTTTGACGTGGTGAAGGCTGATCCGCAGCCGGTTTGGAAAGCCGGCCAGGAGGATGTACTGGTAAGCCTGGTTTGGGGCTCGCAGGTTACGCAGCGGATAGCGCAGCAAGTGAGAGTAGCGGAAAATAAACTAATAGGCGCTGAGAAGACGATAGCGTTATTAAATCTCTATCAACCACGCCCCTGGCCGCAGGCAAAACTCGATAGCGCCTGGCGCACACTTCTGCTTTCCCAGCATCATGATTGCTGGATTGTGCCCTATAACGGCAAACCGGGAAATTCCTGGGCGGATAAAGTACTCAGCTGGACAAATAACAGCAATTCCATAAGTGATAGCCTGCTCAATAGCCTTGTAAATCATGACAATAATGACATCAAAGATGGCCGGGAGCTGCCAGTGACCATTTATAATACGCAGCTACATAGACGTAAAGAACCTGTGGAAGTGAAAATTCCGATTGAATTCGAAAACAGAAACCTGGTGGTTGTTGACGGAACAGGGCAAAAAATCCCTGCGCAGGTTGTGATAGATCCGGCAAATCATAAAAAAATATTATTCCAGGCTGATGTTCCTGGATTCGGTTTTAGTAAGTTTCGGGTTGCTTCGCAGGATGCCCCATCTGTTACAGGCGGCGCAAAAGCTACCCGGCTTCAAAATGGTGATTACCGATTAGAAACCGATCTATACCGGCTTGTTATCAGCCAGGCGCATGGCGGGCATATCACCAGCTTGTACGACAAACAATTGAGGAAAGAGTTTGTTGATCAGCACGATACGATAGGTTTTAATAGTTTGCGCGGGGATTTTTACCAGGATGGCGGGCTCAAAAAATCTGATCAGTCACCGGCTACAGTGAACATAATTGAAAACGGACCTGTCCGCGTTAAGGTACAGATATCCGGTAACATAGACAATACGCCATGGACACAGGTGATTGCACTTGCCGAACACCAAAGGATAATCGATGTCGACTTGAATATTGATTGGCAGCATAATGTTGGTATAGGAGAAGATACGCCGCCTCATACCTACGACTGGAAGGGTTATCATAAAGCTTTTTATAATGATGCCAAAAAACTGCTTGCCGTTTTCCCTCTCAATCTGAAAGGGCAGAAGATATATAAAAACGCACCCTTTGACGTAACCGAAAGCCGTTTGAAGAACACCTTTTTTACCTCATGGGATAATATCAAGAACAATGTACTCCTTAATTGGGTCGATGTAACGGATAGCAAAGATCAGGAAGGACTTGCCTTGTTCAGTGATCATACGACCGCCTATGTACATGGCGAAAATTTCCCGCTCGGGCTCGTCGTACAATATTCAGGAGTGGGGCTTTGGGGACGAAACTATACCATTGACAGACCTACTCATATTCACTATGCACTTATGCCGCATAAAGGAAAATGGGACCAGGCAAAAATATGGTCTGCATCTGCGGACTGGAATCAGCCGCTTGTTGCATGGGCAGGAGACATAAATCCGGGAGTTGATAATAAACCCATGATATCTTCAGTGTCCGACGGGGTAGTTTTATCCTACGCCAGAGTAGGCAACGATGAGCTTACCCTGCGGGTATTTAATGCAGAAGCGCAAAATGGACTGAAAACGATTAAACCGAATTTTAGATACGATAAGGCTATACTTAAAACATTAGATGGTGTTCAGATTGAAGAATTTCCATTTAGTGAGCGTGGAATAATGTTGAATATCCCGCGATTTGGCCTCCGTACTTTAGCGTTTACCGGGGTGCGCACAAGCGCCGGGAAACACTGACATTTAAATCGGGTTAAATTCCAAAATAATGCGAATTTAATTTGCTAAAACGATTTTATTAGATATTTTTGACATCCTTGATCCAATTATTAAACCGAGATGTACCGGCATTTTAAGAATTTTGTAAGACTTTTACTGGCGTCCGGGCTGTCACTTACTCTAACGGCGGGCAAAGCACAAAGGCTGTCTTCCTATGTAAACCCGATGATTGGTGCCAGCAGCAGTACAGCGGCTGCCGGCATCTATCACGGACTCGGAAAAACATTTCCCGGCGCGACCACACCCTATGGTATGGTGCAGGTGAGCCCCAATACCATCACTGGTGGAGATAATGGATCTGGTTATAGTGATGAGCACACCAGCATTGAGGGATTTGCATTTACTCAAATGAGTGGTGTGGGCTGGTATGGCGATATGGGCAATTTCCTGGTTATGCCGGAAAACGGCCCATTGTTAACTGCTGCAGGTAAACTGGACAGGAGCACACCTGGTTATCGTTCATCGTATGATAAGAAAAGTGAAAAAGTATCTGCAGGATACTATAGCGTTTACCTGACCGACTTGCATATCAAAGCTGAAATGACAGGCGCACCGCACAGCGGGATGTTAAGATTCACTTTCCCTAAAAATGCAGGCTCGCGCATACAGATCGACCTGGCGCGGCGGGTTGGGGGAACTTCGACTTTGCAATATATAAAAGTTGTGGACGACCATACCATCGAAGGCTGGATGAAATGTACGCCGGCTGGAGGTGGCTGGGGAAATGGTGACGGCAAAGCCGATTATACGGTGTATTTCTACGCTCAATTTAGCAAACCATTGAAAAATTATGGCATTTGGAGCGCCGATATACCGGATGGATGGTCGCGTAAACGTGAGGATGTGGAAAGTGATAAGTACCAGGCCCGGGTAGCCAAAGCTGCCGTATTGAAAGGCCTAAAAGTGAAGCAGGGTAAGCACCTTGGTTTCTACACACAATTCGCCACAAACGAAAATGAGCAGGTAGAGATGCGTGCCGGCATATCGTATGTTGATATGGCAGGTGCCAGAAAAAATCTTGCATCAGAAATAAAAACCTGGGATTTTGATGCGGTTCATGAGCAAGCGTTGAGCGGGTGGGATAGAGCTTTATCAAAAATTAAGATAGAAGGAGGAACCAAGGAGCAGAAAACCGTGTTTTATACGGCGCTTTATCACACCATGATCGACCCCCGAATTATTACTGATGTAGATGGGCGGTACCCGGGTGGTGATGACAAGGTTCATCAATCTGCAGGATTTAAAAAACGTACGGTATTTAGCGGTTGGGATGTGTACAGAAGCCAGATGCCTTTGCAAACCATTATAAACCCGGCGTTGGTGAATGATATGATCAATTCGCTGGTTACGCTTGCCACTGAAAAGCATAAAGACTACCTGGAACGCTGGGAATTGCTGAATGCATACAGCGGTTGTATGTTCGGAAACCCCGCCGTGTCTGTGATAACGGATGCTTACGCAAAGGGCATCAGGAATTATGATGTAAACCTGGCATATCAGCTATGCGTAGGTTCGGTTGAGCGCTTTGGTACTGGGACCAGGGGCTATGCTCCGCAGCCCAATGGCATAGCTTTAACGCTGGAGTACGCTTATGCCGAGTGGTGTGTATCGCAACTCGCAAAGTGGCTGGGGTATACTGGCGGCATTGAAAAATATGCATACCGCAGTCAGAACTATAAAAATATTTATGATAAAAATAAAGATTGGTTTCGGCCACGTGACAGTACAGGCAAATGGGCTGAGTGGCCCGACTCAGGGAGATTGAAGCAATGGTACGGCACTTTTGAAGCCAATCCTTATCAGCAGGGCTGGTTTGTGCCGCATGATATTGATGGTATGGTGAAACTTATGGGTGGCCGGGAAAAGGTAATAGCCGATCTGAATAACTTTTTCGCCAAAACCCCTGAGAACATGATGTGGAATGATTATTATAATCACGCAAATGAGCCCGTACATCATGTTGCTTTTTTATATAACCGGCTTGGGAAACCATGGCTCACCCAGAAATGGTCCAGAGAGATATGCCGCAGGGCATATCTCAATTCAGTTGAAGGGTTGGTAGGTAACGAGGACGTTGGCCAGATGTCTGCATGGTATATACTGGCAGCAAGTGGTTTGCACCCCATTTGTCCCGGTGATACGCGCCAGGAAATAACGAGTCCGGTGTTCGAAAAAATTACTTTTCAAATTCCTTCATCAAAAGGTAAAGCGAAAACCTTCACCATAACTGCATTGAACAATAGCGACAAGAATATTTATATCCAGGGTGCCAAATTAAACGGGAAGCCTTACAATAAATGCTATCTCGATTATAAGGATATCACCGCAGGCGGACATTTAGAATTGGTAATGGGCCCGGTGCCTAACGAGCATTGGGGTATACCGGATGAAAGAACCAGGGATTAACAAAAGGCATCTATACACGAAAATGAAAAAAATCATACTGCTGCTAACTATTTTATCAGCGTTTCAACTAAGCAAGGCACAAACAGTAGCTCCCTTTAAAAGTGGTGACAGAGTCGCATTTGTTGGCAACAGCATAACCGATGGGGGGCATTATCATTCGTATATCTGGCTTTACTACATGACGCATTTTCCGGTTACACGGATCACTTGTTATAATGCAGGCATTGGTGGCGATGCAGTCAATCAGATATATGATCGTTTTGACGATGATGTTTTTTCAAAGAACCCGAATGTGCTGACGCTGACCTGGGGCATGAACGATTCGGGATATATTGAATGGTACCGGAAAGATGCTTCGGATTTTATGAAGAATAGAATCGACGGCTCATATAAATATTATGGTATGCTTGAGCAGAAGCTGAAATCGAGATCTGATATCAGGAAGATCATCATCCTTGGTTCACCTTATGACGAAACCAGCAAATTCACAACCAAGAATCTTTATCCGGGCAAGGCTCAGGCCCTATCAGGTATAGTTGATTTCCAAAAGGCTGCTGCAAAGAAAAACGACTGGGGGATAGTGGATTTTCACCACCCTATGCTTACTATCAACCAGCAACAGCAGGCTAAAGATTCGTCGTTCAGTTTAACACCTAATGATCGCATTCACCCTGATAATGACGGACATATGGTGATGGCTTATCTGTTCCTGAAAGCACAGGGATTGGCAAATCACCCGGTAGCAGACGTAGCTATCAACGCGAAAAATCAAAAAGTATCGAAATCGGTAAATTGCAAAATCACCAAAATAGCAGGCAATGCAGATTCGCTTTCATTTTATTACCTGGCGCAATCTCTCCCTTACCCAATGGATACGTTACCAAGAGGTTGGGGTAACCACAAAAGCCAGTCGGAGGCGTTGAAGCTTATCCCGTGGACCGAAGAATTTAACAAGGAGCTTCTTAAAGTTAAGGGTTTGAAAGACGGCAACTATAAAATCATGATTGATGGAGACCTGATTGGTCGTCTTACAGCAAAGGAATTGGAAGATGGCCTAAACCTGGCTGAGATTAGATCGACCCCGCAATACCAGCAGGCTGTGCAAATAAGGGAGCTAAATGAAGAAAGATGGGACATTGAGCGACGGTTGCGCATGTACGCATGGATGGAATTTGATTTTTTGAAAGGGAAGGGCATGTTATTTAAAGATGGCGTTGCCGCCATGGATACTGTAAATAAATACGCTCAGAGAGACCTTTTCGTGAATGGTAATAAGGACAATTTTGCCCGGGCGCGTTTTAAAACCCTGCGTGATGCCTGGCAAAAAGAAATGAATGTGCTGATTGACGAAATATATGCCATTAATAAGCCTCAAAATCGCCATTTCACTATCGTTCGCGAGAATTAAAATTCAAAATATTTGATATATGTTATCTAAACTATTTAAGAAGTTAAGCCTTGTATTTGTATGCATAATGCTCGTTTGCCTCCACGCAAACGCGGCAAAAGTGGATACGGTTGTGACGCGCAGCAACAGCATGAATAGAGACATTAAAGCGGTTGTGATCCGTCCGGATAATTATAACAAAAAAGAGAAATATCCTGTATTGTACCTGCTTCACGGTTTCAGCGGCAATTACTCTGACTGGGTAAAAAAGGCGCCCGATGTAGTGCCCCTGGCCGATCAGTATCACTGCCTGATCGTATGCCCTGACGGAAATTTCGCCAGCTGGTATTTCGACAGCCCACTGAGCAACGAGTGGAAGTATGAGACTTATGTGGCGAGTGAATTAGTTTCATGGATCGATCGGCATTATTCTACTATTGCTAACCGCACAGGCCGGGCCATCACTGGCCTTAGCATGGGAGGGCATGGCGCATTGTACCTGGCCATCAGGCATCAGGATACTTATGCGGCTGCCGGAAGTATGAGCGGTTGTGTTGATCTGGTGCCGTTTTCAAAAAGTTTTGATATCAGCCAGGTGTTGGGTGATTATGAAAGCAATCAACAACGATGGAAAGACAACAGCGTGATCAATATGCTCGATCAGATAAAACCGAATTCGTTGGCAATTATATTTGACTGCGGCTATAGTGATGGCTTTTATCCTTCAAACATGGAAATGCACAATAGGCTCGTGCAAATGAAGATCCCTCACGATTTTATAGTGCGTGATGGAGGACATAGCTGGGAGTATTGGGGCAATTCAATTGTATATCAAATGCTGTTTTTTAGTCGTCACCTGCCAGGGTGGGAAGTCAAAAAAAGCCAATAAAAAAGCCAAATATGCAATTTGTTGGTCAGTCTAGTCGGGGGGCCGCTAAAATAAAATATAAAAGTTTAAAAGATATTGCTAAATCGATTTTTTAACATAATTTAGCAGTACAATTATAAACCGCCATCGGCGAATGTGAAACCAATTATTTTAATGCAAAAAAGCCGATAACACGTCAAATATGCAATTTGTTGCTTAGCTCGTTTAAATTAGCGGACCAACGTAAATAAAAAATTAAAAAAGTTTTAAAAATATTTGCTAAATCGATTTTTTAACATAATTTAGCAGTACAATTATAAACCGCCATCGGCGAATCTAAAACCAATTATACCAGTAGTGAGCTTGTTGCTGCTGTTTAAAAAAGTGCAAAAAATGCTGGTTGTAACCTTGTAGTATGAAGAAACTTTACCTCTGGTGCCTGTTGGCTGCTTTAACTTTGTTTGTCTCCTGTAAAAAGGATGGATTTTTGGGGCAAACACAAACAACTAACCTGTCAAACGCAACAGTTTTTGCGGATAGTGCCAATACCGTGGCCTTTTTATCAAATATTTATAGTAATGTGGGGTTCAGTTTTAATCCCGGGCGATTTTTGTACGGTCCGTTAGGGGCCCAGGTAACCAATGGTGGCCTGGATGCCTCCTCAGATGAGGCGGAGGTGTCGACAACCAATGGCACCACTGCCCTGGAATTTGAAACCGGCACGGTAAACGCTGCGGTTGTAACAGACGATGCTTATAAAACCTGTTATAATAATATTAGGGCGGTCAACCAATTTCTTAAAAATCTTCCGGGGTCTCCAATAAAAAGTTTTAGCAAAACACAATATAAAGCAGAAGCTAGGTTTTTACGTGCCTGGTATTATGCAATATTATTGAAGCATTATGGAGGCGTGCACCTGGTTGGGGATTCAATTTATACTTATACGGAGAAGATTCCGGCTAAAAGAAACACCTATTCGGATTGCGTAAATTATATTATATCAGAATGTGAAGCTGCGGCGCAGGATCTTCCGTTTACTCAAACCGGTATTAATTATGGCAGAGCATCTAAAGGAGCCTGTCTTGCGCTCAAATCACGCGTATTGTTGTATGCAGCAAGCCCGTTGTTTAACGGAACTACATTAGCTTCAGGTGATTTAGGCCAATATGTAGGCTATCCTGCTTACGATAAAGAGCGATGGAAACTTGCCGAAGACGCAGCGGCTGCAGTGATAGGGGCGGGGGCGTATGCTTTGAATATTGATAATAGCAAACCAGGCAATGGTTTTCAGCAAGTGTTTATACTGCGCTATAATCCGGAATATATTTTTCCGTTAATGCGCGCATCAAATGTTGATTTTGAAAGTTTATGGGATCCGCCGTCAAGAACCGGGAAAAATGGAGCATTCCCGCTGCAGGGCCTGGTTGATGCCTTCCCGATGGCTAATGGTCTGCCGATAACTGACCCGGCTTCCGGATATGATCCTCAGAACCCATATGCAAATCGTGACCCACGACTGGACTTTACAGTTATTCGCGATCAGACACAACTGCAAAACAGGCTGCAATCGGGTTTCTCTGCAGTAAATATTTTTGTTGGTAATTTCAATGGAATAGGTACTGGCCCCGATGCAGTTAATGTAGGCACACGCACAGGGTATTACGTAAATAAGATGCTTGACCCGAATGCTGTAGCGAATGATTTTACACATCTTTCCAACAGGTGCTGGCCGCTGATCAGGTATGCCGAAATATTATTGAACTATGCCGAAGCAGCCAATGAATATGAGGGCCCAACGACCCTGGTTTATCAAGCTGTCGAAAATATCAGGCAGCGTGCTGGCCTGAACCCTTATCAATTACCGCTTGGATTGAGCCAAGACCAAATGCGCCTGGCCATTCAAAATGAGCGGAGAATAGAACTTGCTTTTGAGGAGCATCGCTTTTGGGACGTGAGGAGATGGAAGATAGCGGATCAGACTGACAACATACAAACGATAGGAATGGAAGTTGACCGGAATGGCAACACAGTAACTTATAAAACATTCGCGGTGCGTCAGCGAAACTTCCGCAAGGCGATGTATCTGTGGCCATTCCCGCAAAGCGAAGTTGCAAAATCACCTGAATTGGTACAAAATCCTGGTTATTAATTATTGTATGAATAGAATGAAGAGTTTTTACATTCAATCGCGGATAAGCATAGTAGCAATTGTACTGCTCGTAGCTTTTCTTAACTCCTGCAAAACCGAAAAATTGGCCCCTGCCCAGGAGCAAACGAAAGATATCAGCGGCAACTGGCGTGTGATAAAAGCTACACGCAATGGTTCTGATCTGATCAGTATCGTTGATTTTAGTCAGTTCAGGTTGAACTTTAAAGACGGGAAATACAGTCTCGTGAACAAGGTGCCTTTCCTGGTAGGTGGTGATGGTGCATATACACTTGATGATCCGAAATACCCGTTTCAGATCTCATTTACGGCAGGGAGCAACAAGCCGGTGTCCACCGCGTTCAATTTTCCCATCGTAAATGGTGTAAGGCAGCTTACCATCACCTTTAGTCCGGGCTGCGCTAATAACAGTTATGTTTATGTATTTCAAAAAACCAACTAGTCAGTTTTAATCACAGTTTTAGGCATGAAATTATATTTACGTATTAAAGGAAAGAGAATATGGCACCTGTGTGCCCTCGTTATTCTCGGAATTATTTTAGCGTGTTGCGGAGAGGTCATAACCGGCGTTGATCAGCCTTTTACCGCTACGGTGGGCTCGGTAGTGCCAATTACCGTTCATGTTAGTATTCCGACTGCAGGAGGCGGTGGCCCCGATTACTTTATATTTGGCTTCCTTGTACCAAAAGGATGGAAGGCAGCCGAAAATACAACAATCACCTATACCAGTCCGACTTTAGGGAATGGTAGTATGGTCCTTATTCCGAATACTACGCTTGCAAAAAATGGCGGCGGACTGAATTGGCCCGATGATATGAAAAAAACCTTCCATATAGGCGGAAACCTTATCGATGATATGGAATGGGTAGCCTATCAGACTGACAAAGCATTTACCCATAACGGCTCAACAATAACCGGCGATTTGAATATTAAAATAAAAGTAGGAGCCGATAATAACAACACCCTTGTGAAACTGGATTATGTGATCACCGACAGCGGGAATGGTTTTACAAGCGATGGAAACGGAACTTATTACAGCGAAAAGGTAGCACCTTCCTGTTTACAGTTAACAGGTGGGACAGGTGACCTGGTCGATTTCTGTAATCCACAGCTTACAACGATCAATCCGCCAAAATCGCTGGATAACGACTATATCACTTTAACCTTCGATGGCAATGTAACCAAAACCACGCTTCCCAGTTCGGATGTGACCTACATTTGCGCCACGGCATACACCAGTGACGGACAAACGATCAGTATTTGCGAGCAGACAGATAAGACCAAAATGGTTCAGATACCCAGCGGTAGTAATAAGTACCAGATAACTTTTTGGCCCAAAGCCTTCTTTGGGCTATCAGATACACAAACGATTATCAAGATGGACTATTTTATCACGGATAAGACCGGCAATGTGAAAGTGGGTTATGGTAATACTTCAAGTCCTTTTGAATACACATTTAAGTGTTCCTAACAAATATTAAGAAATTAACCTGAATACCTAAAAAATAGCAGAATTATGCTAAATCGTTTTTGCAAAAATCGAAAATTATCCTTTCAGGATGCGCCTCAGCACTTTCTGAAAAAATATGTATTGCCGCTCCTGATGATTGTGATCATAGTGGCGAAAAGCAACCCTGCTATCGCACAAACCAATACATCGTCCGGGCAGATAAGCGGAACTGTGTTTGACGAATACGGCGTTCCGCTGAAAAATGTGCATATCACCTTAAAGCAGAAGGCTGATTCGGCGGTAACCGATGGTAAGGGGACGTTTACCATTAAAGCTTTGGAGGGGGATATCATGAAATTCACCTGCAAAAATTATTACGTCCGCCAGGTGAAGTTAAAACGCCAGGATACGCTCACCGTACATTTGAGCCCTTCCTATCTTCATGCACCGGATAAGGTGGACGTCCTGTACGGATCGTCAAACCGATCTGCTGTATTGGGTTCTATATCCACTATTTATACCAACCAACTCACTACTACGCCCTCGTCGATCTATACCTATGCGCTTCCAGGGCAGCTTCCCGGTTTGTATACCCAACAAGTTAGCGGCTTCACCCAGCCCCCAACTTCAGGACAAACAGTTTCAGACTTTGTCGGTAACGTAGTGCAGCACAACAACTACTCGGCCAATGACAACTCGGAAATTGCCCTTACGCTGCGCGGACAAACACCGATAACAATAATCGATAACGTTCAGCGCGAGTTATCTTCAATTGATCCCGAAAGCATCGAATCGGTATCGGTACTAAAGGATGCATTGTCAAATATCCTGCTTGGTAACAACAGTTCGAGAGGAGTCCTTTTGATTACAACCAAGCATGGTGAGGCAGGTAAGCCGCGTATATCGCTAACCGCACAAACAGGTCTTCAGCATCCTATAGGATTACCTACACCGTTATCTGCCTATCAGTATTCGTATTTGTATAACGAGGCCCTGCAAAATGATGCAAAACCGACTATCTATACCAGTAACGATTTTAACGCTTATCGCTATCACACTGATCCTCTTGGCCATCCTGATGTAAATTGGTTTAATACGATACTGCAAAATTATTCGCCGATTACCAGCTACAGGCTGAATGTGAACGGCGGAACGCAGATCGCAAAATACACTATATCGGTTAATTACCTTGACCAGCAAGGTATGTTCAAAACCGCACCATCATCAACTTACAATACCAATAACGATCTTAACCGTTATATGATCAACTCGGATGTCAGCATAAATGTGACACCCAAATTCAATGTTGATCTGCAACTATTTGGCCGGGTTCAACAATCAACTCAACCAGGCACCGGGTACAACAGCATATTAAATGCATTGTACACCACCCCTAATAATGCTTATCCGATATACAATCCTAACGGAACATTTGGTGGAACACCATTGTATACGAACAATTTACTGGCCCAAACGGAATATTCAGGTTATGGACGCACCAATAGCAATGATGTACTGGCTAACCTTGATCTTGCTTACGATTTAAGCAGTATTACCAAAGGATTATCGGCAAAAGGAAAAGGCAACTTGTCGTTCTCATCACAAAGCTTTATCGACCGCAGCCTGCAAAATAATGTGTTTGTTTTTAATCACGACAGTACTTATTCGGCAACCGGGTCTGCTTTATCACAAAAAAATAACTTCACTACCGTATCGAGCGCAAGATATGCTTATGCCCAGGGCTCGCTGAACTACGACAGAAGCTTTGGGAAAAATAACGTTTCAGCCATAATGTTTTATGATTACCGTTCGACAGTGCTAAATTACGACCTGTCGCAGGTGAGCACCAATCAGGCCTTAAAGGTAGCCTATAACTATGATGGTAAATACTATGTCGAAGGAGCAGTGGATAACAGCAGCTATAACCGTTACCCGCCAGGGCACCAGTTTGGATTGTTTTACGCCGGCGGACTGGGATGGCAGATGGGAAAGGAAAACTTCATAAAGGATAACTTTAAATGGATTAGCGAATGGAAATGGCGTGTAAGTTATGGTGAAACCGGTAATGCGAACGTGGATAACTATGGCTATTACAATTTCCTGCAGACCTACAGTGCTTCAAACGGGTATGCCTATTCTACCGGAACCGCCAGAGGTAATGTGCAGAGCTTTCAGGAAAATGGTTTGGCTAATCCAAACATTACCTGGGAGAAAGCGCATAAGCTTGATATAGGAACCGACATTGGTTTATTTAATAATCATTTTAAGATAACTGCCGATTATTACCATGATCGCTATTATGATCTTCTGCAAATAAGGGGAGCAAGTATCGCCCTGCTGGGTATAGCCTATCCATATGAGAATATTGGCATAAACCAGTATAGCGGTGCTGAGCTTTCGTTGACCTATCAGAACAACGCCGGCAATTTCAATTATTTTATTACCGGAAATGCATCACTTCAGAGTACGAAGATCATTTATAGTGATGAAGAGCCTTCGCCATATCCTTGGATCAAACACACTGGCCGATCTGTAAATGCCATATATGGTTATAAAGCTATCGGTTTATTCAATAATGCACAAGATGCGGCCAGTTCGGCGACTACGGTTGGCTATACTGCCCAGGCCGGCGATGTTAAATATGCCGATCTTAACCATGACGGCGTGATCAATCAATTTGATGTAGAAGATATTGGCAACAACAGGCCATTATTTTTTTACGGAACAACACTCGGTTTCAATTACAAAGGATTTAGTTTCAGCGCGATACTTCAGGGGGTCGCTAATCGCGAAATATTATACGATAGCGCTTTGATCAATGGCTTTTCGGGTGTTGGCCCATTTGGATTGATTTACAGCGGTCAGGGTTATAATATTTTGACCTCTCGCTGGACACCGGAAACTGCTGCTACAGCAACCTTACCACGCTTGTCGCTGAGCAATGCTAACAACACCGCTTATTCATCACTCTATGTACGCTCGGGGGACTATTTCAGGCTGAAAAACGCTGAAATAGGCTATAGTCTGCCTAATAGCATTGCCCGTAAGGTGAGGGTATCAGGTATCAGAATTTTTGTGAATGGCGAAAACCTGTTGACACTTTACGGCTACAAAGGAATAGATCCGGAAGTGTACGGCATTGCCTACCCGATACAGCAGGTATTTAACGCAGGAATTAATATAAAGCTTTAAACACATCAAAGCTAGATTTAGATAGACAGATTATGAAAAGCTATAAAACTTTGATTATCGCATTGGCCATTATCATGATAATGGCCGGTTGTAAAAAATACGAACAATTCCCTGTTGATAAGGTAACCATCAACTACGTTTTTGATCCGAAGGACTCAGCAGGGGTTAAGGCGCAGAATTTTTTGTATGGCATCTATGCCGATTTAAAGAACGGCCATAACCGGGTAGGCGGCGATTACCTTGATGCAGCTTCAGACGACGCTATTTCGTCGGCATTCGGTCCAACAAATGAAGCAACCGTCTTGTCTACCGGCGCCTATAACTCAGTTACGTTGCCTGCTGATGAGAACTTGTGGGCCTATTATTACCAGGGAATCCGTAGCGCTAATGAATTCGTCAACAATATTGATGTAGTGCCCGTATTGGCAAAATACAATGGGTACTCGATTAAGTATTTATGGAAGAATGAGGCCCGTTTCCTGCGGGCTATGTTCTACTTCGAACTGGTAAAACGCTATGGCGGCGTGCCGCTTTTAGGCAATAAGGTATTCACCCTGACAGATAATGCGGCATTGCCGCGAAACTCTTTTGATGAATGTATAAAATACATCACCAGCGAGTGTGATGCCATAAAAGATACCCTGCTGACCACGCCGCTCGGCAACCCGAATGCCGATAGCCACAGAGTTACCAAAGGGGCAGCATTGGCATTAAAGGCGCGTGTGCTTTTATACGCAGCAAGCCCGTTATTCAATGGTGGCAATATCGACGCAGCAAACCCTTTAACCGGATATTCCGATGCACAGGTAAGCCGTTGGGCAGCCGCAGCCGCAGCCGCCAAGGCCGTAATGGATCTGGGTACTTATTCATTGGTGCCGAACTACAAGGATATCTTCCTGACACAAAATAATCCCGAGATCATCTTCTTCCGCCAGGTTGGTAACGGAAACCCCATCGAAACGATAAACGGTCCTGTGGGCTTTACTGGTGCAACCGGTAATGGACAAACCAGCCCGACGCAGGAACTGGCCAATGCTTTCCCGATGAACAATGGCTTAGCAATAACCGATCCTGCATCTGGCTATGATTCAAATAATCCGTATGCAAACCGCGACCCGAGATTAACCTACACCGTGTTGTATAACGGAGCACAATGGCTCAACACAAACCTGCAAACATTTGAAGGCGGTCAAAGCAAGCCAAACGGCAGCCGGCAGCAAACACAAACCAGCTACTACATGCGCAAGTTCATGGGAAACTTCGAAAATGCCACTTCTTATAGCGGCCATAATGGAGACTGGTTGGTGATGAGATATGCGGACATTCTTTTGGATTACGCGGAAGCGCAGAATGAAGCTGCCGGGCCTGATGCCAGTGTATACCAGGCTTTGACAGCCATCAGACAACGTGCAGGGATACAGTCAGGCAGCGGCAACTTATACGGACTGAAAGCCGGTATGACACAGGCCGAAATGCAGACCGCCATCCGTAATGAACGCCGTACAGAGCTGGCCTTCGAGGAGAGCCGCTACTGGGATATCCGTCGCTGGAAGATAGCTGAAACCATCATGAATCAGCCGCGCCAAGGTCTGTCGATAACACCGAACGGCACCGCTTTCTTGTATAATGGTATCAATGTGCTGACTACAAAGTTTTTGTCGCCCACAATGTACCTCTACCCGATTCCTTATGACGAGGTATTGAAGAACCCTAACATGAAACAAAATCCCGGTTGGTAACCCCCTAATAAGTTGAACCTATTAAACGAGAGATAATGAGAAAGATATTACTTTTCTTTTCCTGCCTGTTGCTAATGATACCTCTTGCGCTTCGTGCGCAAAACAGAACCGTTACCGGTACGGTTCGCGACCTGGGAGGAACCCTTCCGGGGGCTACGGTCTATGAAAAGGGCATGCCTACAAATGGAGCTGTTACCAATTCAAGCGGTAAATTTTCGCTTACCCTTAAAGGGACTTCAAACGCCATTGTGGTTAAATTCATAGGCTACATTCAGGCCGAAGTCAAGGTAACTTCTGACAAGCCGCTGGACATTAGCATGCAAACCAATACTAATGGTTTGGACGAAGTGGCCGTAGTTGCTTATGGTAAGAAAAAACGTATTACCAGTACAGGCGCTGTCAGCGCGATATCTGCTGCAGATATCCGTACCGTGCCTACTGCTAACATTCAAAATGCGTTAACAGGTAAACTTCCCGGATTTTTCTCACAACAGAGTTCTGGTCAGCCTGGTAAGGATGCTTCAGATTTCTATATTCGCGGTATCAGCTCGCTTAACCCTGCGGGTAATCAGCCTTTGATCATTGTTGATGACATAGAATATAGCTATGATCAGTTACAACAGATCAACGTGAACGAAATTGAAAGCATCTCTATCCTTAAAGACGCCTCAAATACTGCTATTTATGGTATCAAAGGTGCAAACGGAGTTTTGGTAGTTACTACAAGAAGAGGTAAGAGTGGCGCACCGCAGGTAAACCTGCGTGTTGAAGGCGGATTACAGCAGCCTACAAAAACACCGAAATTTCTTGATGCCTACCAGTCGGCGCTTTTGGTTAATGAAGGAGAGAAAAATGACGGTCTTCCGCAGTCCTTTACACAGCAGGATTTGGAGCTGTATAAAGATGGAACAGACCCTTACGGGCACCCTAACGTGAATTGGTATGATAAGATATTCAAAAAATACACCTACCAGGCCAATTCAAATCTCGATATTTCTGGTGGAAGTAACAGCCTGAAGTACTTTATATCAGGCGGCGCACTAACTCAGAATGGGTTGGTACGTGATTTTGCCGATCCGCAGAGTTTGGTAAACACGAATTATTATTTCAAACGGTATAATTTCCGTTCGAACCTTGATTTGAAAGCTAATAAAAACCTCGATTTGAGGCTGGACGTAACTACACGTTTCTCGGACCTGAACCAACCCTATAATGAGAATGCGGTTGGCGAAGTTTATAACTTTACAAAAGAAACGCCTTTCACAGCGCCTTATCTAAACCCCAATGGCACTTATTCTTATGCATATTCGCCATTTAACCCTGATCACCTGCCAACGCTAAACGCACGTTTAGCGACAGGTGGTTACCAGCACTCGAGGCGCACCGATTATGATGTGTTGTTCGGCGGTACAGAAAAGTTGGACGATATTACAGACGGGCTGTCACTTACGGGCAGGGTAGCTTATTCGAGTACCGAACAGTTTACTAAACAGATATTTAACGGCGGTATCCCGGCGTACCATTACAATCCGACAACCAATCAGTACTCGTTAATGCCGGGAGCTACTTACGTATATCAAACTTATGCATTAACTGGTAATACTGATATAAATAGCAACAATTACAATGTGCAGTTATTTGCAAATTACGACCGCACGTTTAACGCGGTGCATCACATCACTGCATTAGCATTGTTCAATCAGCAATCGCAAACTTATTATGCCTATCCGTTGCTTGATGGCTCGCTGGTTGGTGTGCCTCAAAAATTCAGAGGTATATCGGGTAGGGTAGATTATGATTATGGACAGAAATACCTGGTCGAAATGAACCTCGCTTATAATGGTACCGACCGATTTGCCTCGAATCATCGTTACGGTATGTTCCCGGCAATCAGCCTTGGCTATAACCTTGCCAAGGAAAAATTCTTCTCAGAAGCGTTGCCAACCTTCAGCCTGTTTAAACTGCGTGCCAGTTACGGTTTAGTTGGATCGGATGCTGCACCAGGCAACCGCTATATATATAACCAGGTGTATGCTAACGGCGGCGGATATAACTTTGGGCAGTCGCCTCAAAGTTATACAAGCATATATGAAGGCGCGCTGAGCAATCCGAACGTAGTTTGGGAACGCGCTAAAAAATTGGATATTGGTTTGGATATGAACTTATTGAAAGATAAGCTATCGTTCACTATCGATTATTTTCATGACATCAGGTTTGATCAGTTGATTCTTCCGCAAAGTGTTTCTGAGATAGTTGGTGTGAATCTGCCTGCAGTAAACATAGGGCGAACCCTGAACCATGGTATTGACGGTCAGATAAGCTATCATGGTGTTGCCGGCAAAGTACAATACAACACTTCATTCGTATTCTCTTATGCGAAGAACAAAATACTGTTCGAGGATGAAGCCAGCCCCGCCTATCATTGGTTAGCACGTACAGGATATCCTATTAATCAGCCATTTGGCTATCACTATCTTGGCTTTTATACTGCTGCCGATATAGCTAACGTGAAAGCTTACCAGGCTAAACACGGCTCAAATGTTGGCGACCCGATCGCCATACCAGACAATGGTATTCCATTACAGCCAGGCGATCTGCGTTACCAGGACCTTAATGGCGATGGTGTGGTCAACGTTTTCGACCAGCGTGCAATAGGTAACCCCAACCTGCCAAATACAACCCTTGGGTTGAACCTGCAGGCAATTTATAAGGGTTTCAGTATTAGTGTGTTGTTCCAGGGAGCATTTAATTACAGCTTTGCCGTCGTCGGTACAGGTATAGAACCGTTCCAGAGCCAGTTCCAGCCAATACATTTGGATAGATGGACGCCGGAGAATAGCGTAAATGCTGCCTTCCCCCGTCTTACAATGAATCCGACATCGGTTGATAGTCCAACGGCATATATGTCCGATTTTTGGCTGATCAACGCGTTCTATGTGCGTTTAAAAACCGTGGATATCGGTTACCAGTTGCCGGCCAATTCATTGCCGTTCCATCTGCATAATGTGAGGGTTTATATGAGTGCTTATAACTTGTTCACATTTGATAATTTCCATAAATATCAGCAAGATCCGGAAATAGCAACCAATACAGCCGGCGATGCTTATATCAATCAGCGGGTTATGAATTTAGGTGTACAAGTTGGTTTTTGATTATAATTGATTAATTTAAAGGCTGACGTATTTCTGCGTTAGCCTTTTTTGTTTGACAGTATAAGATGTAATATGGGTATATCAGGATGTTTCCTACGCTAAACCATTTGCTGGATTATTTATTCAATGTGAGGTTGCCGTTCACTATTCAAACATTAGGCTTGTTCGTGGCCCTTGCATTTGTCGGCGCGTACCAGGTGTTTAAGTCGGAATTTAAAAGATATGAAGCGGCAGGAAAGATTTCGGCGATAATTAAAATCATTGTTGTGGGAAAGTATGCCTTTATACTTAACCTGGTTATTAATGCAATGCTGGGTTTTGTTTTAGGATATAAGATCGGAGGCATTCTTTTTCAATTCGGTTTATTTAAAGGCGACCCGGCCGACTATATTTTTTCATTGCAGGGAAATTTTACTGCAGGCATATTGAGTGCATTAGTATTTGGTTTATGGGTATATAGTGATCAGAAGGATGAATTGCATATTAAAGCCAGCAAGCCAGTTGAGAAAACTGTCCATCCATGGCAATTAATGGGAATGATAATAATGTACGTTGGGGTTGCGGGCGTTATCGGGGCCAAATTGTTTGATGTGGCAGAGCATATGGAAATATTTATACATGCCCCCCTCAGTACCTTATTCAAAGGTACGGGTTATAACTATTACGGAGGATTAATCTTTGGAGCGCTTACCTTTCTTTATATCGGCTATAAACATAAGATGAAACTGATTCACCTGGCTGATATCGGTTCGCCTGGTATGATGCTGGCGTATGGGATAGGGCGGATCGGGTGCCAACTGGCCGGCGACGGCGATTGGGGGATCGTGAATATACATCCGAAACCACAATTGCTGCAGTGGTTGCCCGATTGGATGTGGTCATTTCGTTTTCCGCACAACGCCGTTGAAGCTGGCATAAATATCCCCGGGTGCGATGGCAACTTCTGCAACCAACTGGTTAAAGGCGTTTATCCAACCTCGTTTTATGAAGCGGTATTGTGTATCGGTCTTTTTCTTTTGATGTGGTTGTTCAGGAAAAAGATAGTTACACCGGGCGTCATGTTTTTTACATACCTGGTAGCAAATGGGACCGAACGACTGCTAATTGAATTCATTAGGGTCAATTACAGGTACCAGATTTTGGGCCTGCATCTTACACAGGCGCAGGTGATAGGGGGTATAATAGTCATGTGCGGTTTGGCGGGTTTTTTTTACCTTGCATTTCACCGGCGTACTGGCTTGAAAATATAATTGTATGTCGTAATTTTGATTGGCTTGCCAGTCAATCCAATTATAGGTTGATGAAAAGAATTATTTGCTTATTTGCGACGACCGTTGTCGTCTCACTGACTTGTGTTAAGATGCGCGCGCAGGAGAAGGCGCCCAATTTAACTGATCTGAATTTTTCTGTTGAAGCGGCGCCTGAATGGTCGGCTCTTTTCAAGCGGAATAATGGTTGGTTTGGGGCTGACGGGATATATACAATTCCCTTGAACGGCAGGGAGCATGCACCCGCCACTAAGGAGCAACAAACCTTATTCATCTTTAGTGATACAATGATCGGAGAGGTAACAGATAGCACGATGTTGCCGGGATATAAGATGATCCATAACTCCGTAGCTTATTTGAATTGGAATAAGCCCGATCAAAACCAGATCAATTTTTATTGGGGCAAAGACAAGGACAAAAAACCGGAGTCGATATTCATCCCGCACACGCCAAATACACAACCGGGCGATTATTTCTGGTTGGGCGACGGGTTTTACAACCAGGCAACTCATGCAACCTATATTTTTGGATACCGTGTACACAATGTAAGCAGTGGTGCTTTTGGCTTCAGAGAGGTTGGTAATACAATTATTAAACTACCGAAAAACAGCCGCCCCCCATACCTCGATCAGGAGCAGATGGACACACCTTTTTATCTGGATGCTGATAACGAAATAAGTTCATTTGGTGCAGGTATCTTTGTAAATATTGCTGAATCAGGGGCGAGAAATCCTGATGGGTACATCTATGTATATGGGGTAGCTGGCCTGGCAAAAAAGTTATTGATAGCAAGAGTTTTACCTGTCGATTTTGAGCATTTTGACCAATGGAAATTTTGGGATGGCAAGGAATGGATAAGCGATATTCATAAGGCAACATCCGTTACTGACAAGGTCTCGAATGAATTGAGCCTGACGACGCTGCCTGATGGAAGATATGTGTTAATTTTCCAGGTAGCGGGCATGAGCACCACAGTTGGTATGCGTATTGGTGCTAGCCCTTCGGGGCCTTTCGGACCGATCATTAAGATTTGGGATTGCAGTAAGGACCTGGAAGAGAAAACATACGTTGTATATAATGCCAAAGCGCATCCCAGCCTCTCCAATCCGGGCGAGTTGCTGATCACTTATAATGTGAACTCAATGGAATTTATAAAAGACATGAACAAGCATCCGCACCTATACAGGCCGAGATTTATCAGGCTAAAATTTAAGTAAAGAAGATGATACAGCAACTCAATTAAACCGGAGGGAGTACTGCGCCAGAAAGGCTTTTTTAAAGACGGAAAGATCGGTAATACCCAGGTATTGATGGGACTACTGATCGATAAGGATAAGCAGCCGGTCGCTTACCAGGTTTATAGAGGCGACCTGTATGAGGGACATATTAAGCGTTCTTAAGAGCTAATTTCAAGCTTATATCCTTTGCCGCGTATAACAACAATTTTGCTGTTCGGATCAATTTCCAATTTTTTTCTAAGTTTTGATATGAACATATCCAGACTGCGCCCTACAATAATACCTTCATCTTCCCATATCTCTTTTTGCAGCCGGCTTCTTTCTACAGTCTCATTAGGAGACAGCGCGAAAATAAGCAGCAGACGCGTTTCAGTTCCAGTCAGGTCTATGGTTTTTTTATTTATTATCAGCTGCCGCTCCTGCGCATTAAACAAGACTGAGCCAAAAGTGATTGTCCTGGTGTGCTGACCGCTTGGTAAGGGTCTACGCGACTTAACAGATCTCAAAAAAATAAAACCAACAAATGCTAAAAATGGCAGACTGCCCAGAAGATATCCATTCTTTGCTGTAGTTATGCCCGTCGGTTTGAATTTAACATTGATCATATAACATGCTCTGGGTTGCTTTCTTCCTCTGCATGGTACAATATCATCTTTTTTACTTTTGGATATAGCGTATCCATAGGCTACACTGTCGGTGCCACAGTTCAGAACGCTGACAACATAATCACGTGCGAGCGGGTCTTTGGCCAACAAACGCCGGGTAGTATTCACCAGGGAGTCCGGTTGAAAAGTAAGCTCATTCTCAAACCGGATTTGGTATTCATTTTTTGCGATCTTTTTTACCGGGAGCACTCTCGATGTACTGTCGCCCGATTGTAAGAGTACTTTATGTCCGATCCTGCGGAGCAAAACTTCCCTTCTGGCGATATTAAAATCGTCACTGCCGGTCATACTGAAAGCCGCGCAGATCACAGAGATAAACGAGAGTAATATCAATCCGCACAGGTACTTGCGTTTCCCGGAGAGGAGGTTTAGGCTATCAAACATACTGTTTACGATTTATTTACAAAGTTTACATTTTTATTTACAATCCTGATTGCTCAGGCTGAAAGATATCAAAGTAGATTCGCTGAATCAAACAATTATAAGGTAATAAAAAAGAAAAATTTATGAAATACGCACACGTATATGTTCTGTTCCTAATGTTTGTTTTTAACATTTCCTGTGAAGGACAAAACAAAACAGGCCTCTCAAACGAAAATACCAAATCTGAAACCGAAGGCGTAACCACTTTCCAGGGACCCAACGGCGTCGTTCGTACAATCAAGCAAGATAGAAAGGGGAACATTTGGGTTGCTTCTTCTGAAGGTATTATTCGATACGATGGAAAATCTTTTACCAATATCACCAATAAAGTGAGTTCGGCGCGCTTTTTTTCTGTTTTAGAAGATAGAGAAGGAAATTTTTGGTTCGCTTCTGTTGGCTCAGGTGTTTACTATTACGATGGGAAATCCTTTCAAAATTATACAACAAAGGATGGGCTTGCCAGTGATCGGGTCACTAATATTTATGAAGATAAAACCGGTAATATTTGGTTCGGCACTGGAGTCGGAGCAAGCCGTTACGATGGGAAATCCTTTCGGAATTTTAAAATGAAAGAAGTGCCACCCCCTATTGATGCTGATTCTGTCCACGTATCAGTTTACCAAAAACAGCTTCCGGAAGGTAGTTGGATGCATAATGATGTTAATTCTATCATTGAAGACAAAACAGGAAAACTTTGGTTTGGTACAAGGGGCTATGTCTCCGTTTATGATGGAAAGACATTTACCACTATAACCAATAAAGACGGAAAACCTTTTGCGAATGTTCGTTCGATAATCGAAGATAAAAAAGGCAATATTTGGCTCGGTGGCAATGATGGCCTTTGGCGCTATGACGGCAATACATTTACCAATTTCACACGGAATTTTGTTGGTTATGTCTATCAAGACAGGAAAGGAAACATTTGGACCAGTTCACAAAGTGATAATGGCCAAGGTTGGGCGCTTTCGCGTTATGATGAGAAGTCGTCGTTCAAGAAAAAAACCACGATAACCGAAACCAACATGTTATCAAAAATGATCTTTGGGATTTTTGAAGCTACTGATGGAAATATCTGGTTCGGCTCTGGTGGCGTGTATCGTTATGATGGAAATACCATTACCGACTTTAAAGGCAAAGAGGGTCAGAAGTAATGTGTATTGTAAGGTAATGTAATTAAAAGAAAAAATGAAAAGCTACTCACAGATTTACGCTTTGTTCCTGATGTTTGTTTTTTGCACTTACTGCAGCGGACAAGTCAAAACAGACCTGCCAAAAGACAATATTAAGCCCGAAACCAAAAGCGCAATCACTTCCCCCGGACCTAACCGAATCACCCGAAATATCATACAAGATAGAAAGGGCAACATTTGGATTGCCTCGTGGGAGGGTGTTTTTCGATATGATGGAAAATCGTTTACTAATATTACAAGTAAAGTAAGTTCGTCACACTTCTTTTCTGTTTTAGAAGATAGGAAAGGCAACTTGTGGTTCGGCTCTATTGGCTCAGGTGTTTTTCTCTATGATGGAAAATCCTTTAAAAATTTCACAACAAGGGAAGGGCTTGCTGGCAATGGGGTTACTTGTATTTATGAAGATAAAACCGGCAATATTTGGTTCGGCGCTGAAAATGGAGCGAGCTACTACGATGGGAAATCCTTTCGAAATTTTACAACGAAAGAAGGGCTGTCCATTAATGGAGTTAATTCAATTATTGAAGACAAAACAGGCAAGCTTTGGTTTGCTACAGGAGGCAATACCTTCGTATATGATGGAAAGACATTTACCGTTTTCACCCATGACGGTAAACCTTTTAAGAATGTTCGTACTATAATCGAAGATAAAAAAGGCAATATCTGGCTGGGAGGGAATGGTGGTCTTTGGCGCTATAATGGCAGTACATTTACCAAATTCACGCAGACGTTTGTTGGTTATATAATGGAGGATAAAAAAGGCAATATTTGGACTAGTTCAGAAAGAGATAATAGCCAAGCTTCGGCACTTTCCCGGTATGACTTAAAGTCCTTGTCTAATCAAACTTGGGCACTTTCCCGGTATGACGGAAAGTCCTTGTCTAATAAAAAGCCAACGGTAACCGAAATAACATATAAACCAATGATTTTCGGGATTTTAGAAGATGATAAAGGAAGTATTTGGTTTGGCGCGGTAGATGGAGTGTATCGTTATAATGGAAGTACCATTACCAGTTTTTAACGGTAAAGAGGAAAAAAAATAACATGAACTTGCTTTCTATTGGCGACCGTATCCGATTGAGTGAGCATCGTAATCAGGATTAAGTTGGTTCGGGAAGCACCCAGTCGGGTTCTTATCAAAACTTCATTTCAAGCGCATAGAGCCACTAATCGCTTCAAATCATCCATAAAGTGGTTCGAGAAATGCACACTTGGGTGCACAAAAGCACAGTAGTACTCAATATTACTGTGCTTTTTAATTATATAGTATACATAATACTTACATGTCTTCTTCTGCTGTTATAATGATTTCATCATTCTCTTTTTCAAAAAAATCAGGTGGTACTAACTGATAGTTTCGAAATTTATATTTTCGGCCACTTATATCTATATAGTAGTGTCCATTTCCGGGTATTGCACTGAACTGCACTCTTTCCCTTTTTATTTTTCTCCAATGATTTGTTATAATGGGGGTAAAACTCTTTAACGGACCTGTTTTATCTTCGTAAAGAACCACTTACTAATCGAAAGCTAACCGCTTTCCTGCTGCAATACAGGCGATTGTATTTCTACAGCTGCTGATTGATAGCAGGGTTCATTCCATTTATGAACAGCGGATACATTTATCGACAGTTCTGTAAGAGAATTTTGGGTAACTTTACAGCTAAAAGCTGCTTGCAATGAGCCTCAATTTTCTGCAATATTTAAAAAAGAATTTGGAATTGACCGATCCTCAACTGGAGCAGCTGTTCCCGAGGTTAAACATTAAGATCGTCCCCAAAAACTGTCTTTTGTTACGACCGGGGGAAACACGCAGCTATGCCTTTTTTGTAGAAAAAGGATTACTTCGTTCTTATTCAATAGATGAGGCAGGAAAGCAACACGTCATTCAATTCGCCCCGGAAAACTGGTTTATCAGTGACAGAGGCAGTCTGTATTTTAATGCCCCCTCCAAACTTATCATTGAAGCGATAGAGGAGACCACCGTCATCGTGATCGATCATCATTATACTGATTATGTCTCCGGATTACCTGGCTACCATAAGAAGATTGAAATGATTTTGCAGAATCACATCTGGTATTTACAAAACAGGATTGACTCCCTTCTTGGCGCAACAGCAGAAGCAAGATATTTGGAATTTATCCAGCGATATCCAAACCTTACCCAACGCGTTCCTCAATGGATGATCGCCTCCTACCTCGGTATTACGCCTGAAAGTCTTAGCCGGGTTAGAAAAGAACTGGCCACCCGCCATTTTTAAATCGCATTCATAATCATTTCTTATCATACATCAATGTACAAGGCCCTGCTTCGCTTTAGATTTGTTTTATCATTCAGCGCTACATAAATGTCTGCCTCCCAAAATATAGCATTGAATATGAAAATTAAAAT
>JAQBOV010000094.1 GCA_028287895.1 Mucilaginibacter sp.
AATTTATCGTCACATAATGAAGGTTCACCGCCATCAAAATATGATGCACACATCCCTTTTTTGATATGGTATTCCCCAAAATTAGGATCTGCCTTCCCTGATAAAATATCAAACTTATTACAGCATAAAGATGCAAAGGTTTCCTCAGAGAACCTTATTTATTCAATTACCAGCATGGTTGGAATTCATTACCCTGCTCAGGACGCTATGAAAGATCTGACAAGCCTTTTTTTTAAGAACGATAAACAATTAATATACGGAGAAAGCAATAAGATTTATTCCTACTCTGATCTGAAATAAATATTTCACTTTTTAACCTCGAAAGTAAAGTACTGGCTGCCGGTTTCGCCATTGGTGGTTATACCCTGTATCAGGCCGATATATTGACCTTCCTGGTCCGAAGTATAAAAGGTTAACTGGTTTTTACCCTGTGTATTTGTATTTATAGTTGGCACCCAAAATAGCAGGTTCCTAAAATCAGGTAACCGGCTTGCAGCCTGGCTATCTGTTTGGTAAACCGGCGAATAAAATACTCGCTGCAATTGCAGGCCTTCATAATCAAGCACTACAGCATGAGGGTCGAGCTCTACACCCCCCATATCCCCTTTATAAGTGGCGTAACTCAAAATTCCTTCTGCGTCTGCAGGGCCCCAAAAATACCTGTCTTTTACAACATCAAGTCTTTTTACCTTTAACGGATCTATTGCAAGCACTTTATTCATATCAAATACGGGTATGCCATCAAGCAGCACGAGCGGATTGCCGTCTAAAAATCCTTTTTCGCTGATCACTTTAATTTCATATCTTCTTTTTGGATGAAACACATTTACCTCTCTGATATATTCACGCAACACCTCTTCCATGGTGGTAAAGCGGGTATAGTCATCCAATCTATAAACTTTATCGGGCTTGCCATAAAAGCCGGTGCTGTCTAAAGCCGGTTCATAAAATTGTTTGATCTTACTTCCGGAATAAATGTTTTGTACCTGCATCGCCATATTTTGTGTTTCAAGCGGCTTCTGCATATCGGCAGTAAGCTCAAACACGGGCAGTGGATTTTTTGAATATTGTTCCGAAAATGGGTTAAGAATATCGATACGATAAAGGCTATCTCTTTGCGTATCTGCCTGAACCACAATTTCGCCGGGGCCGTAAAGATCTTTGGTATTAAATAATAAGTGGCCGCTTGAATCACTCTTTGCCGTGAATAGCTGTACCCTTTTGCCCGGAACACCAAAATAAGCGATAACATCCAATGCGGGGGTATTGGTTTGCGGGTTAATTATTTTACCGCTAACGATATGGCCATTGTATTCGGGCAAAAAGCTAAGTGACGCCGGTTTGTTTTTTAATACCTGGCCCCATTGAAACCTGCGCCAACCTTGTGTCAGCATCAGATTATCGGCAGCTTCATCGGTTTCGGTGGTGTTATTTTTTAAATAATATTCAGGTGATTCAATGTTTCCGCGCAGATCAGAGCTTAACCAAAAATAACTTGAAATATCACCCTGCTCAACAGTTTGATAGGCATCCAAACGATATACTGACATGGACATATCAGCGCTTAATTGCTTACCTGATTGATCTTTGGCTAAAACAGAGACATTTACTTTTTTGCGGCTGCCATAGTTTGGCTTATCCGCGGAGGCTTCTATCACCAGGGTTTTGGATGGATGTTTAAAGTAAAGCCGCTCGCACACAGGCTGCTTATCGCCATTAAAAATGGTTATATGCGATATACCATCATCAAGTATGGATTTATCAATAATAAAGCGGGCTGCTCCGTTAATTAATGAGGCCCTTTTTGCGACCTTTACCAATTGCCTGGTATGGGCAAAAAGGTAAACAGACCCGTCTGAACTCTCCACATTGCTATTTATAGTCACTTGCAACTGCCCCGACCCGTTGTCAGTTAAAGCCATCACAAATCCATGATTATTAATGGCGGGCAGATCCTTAATTACAGGCTCGCTATCGTCCATCCTGATAACCGCTTTATACGTACTATTAGCAGCAGGTGTAAATGAAAAATAGCCCATTCCAAACTTTAGCGGCTGAAAGCGTACAATGGTATCGTTCTTTTGATCGATAAGGGCGCCAGTAAAGCTGATTCCCTTACCATATTTATTTGCGACTTTGAATGCGATCTTACTATTGATTCCGCTTACCAGGTTGCCGCCTTCGGGAAAGAACTGAATATCATAATCTGCTTTGTTTTGTTTGGCTAGTGCGGCAGGCGCCCTTTGAGGGTTTACGATGATGATCTTTTTATCAAAATAATAGTCGGGACTAAAATTTTTCATCCAGTTGGTATATGCCCTGAAGTGGTAGTTTCCGTTGTTTAAAATAACCGGGATATACAGTGACCCCCCTCCGTGTCCGTTATGCAATTCAATTTTAGCTTGCATTACCGGAACCTGGTTATCATCCAGCACTTCTACATAAGCAACCTTACTTAGGTTCAACGGCTTATTATAGCTGCCATCAACCACATAAACTTTAAACCAGAGGATCTCACCGGTAAGATAGGCTCCCTTATCTGTATGAACAAATATTTTTTCATGGAGAGCGCCTTGTCTGTAGTTATCAAAACTGCCCTGAATATCATTTAATGTTTGAGCCATACAGCTAAACGAACACAGCATTACCAATGCAAAACCGCCAACAACCATCTTAAAAATACTCGCTATTTGTTTCATGTTTTTATTATTTATATAAAAAGCTATGCGCTTTAGCGTACCGGTAATAAATTTAACAGCTTAGTTCACCTTCTGCATCTGTCAGTTATTAATCCAAAAAGCAGGTGGCTTATTAGTTCCCCGTATAGTACAATCTGCACATTCCGCGTCAGCGCCCAGGTATCCGATAAGTGTTCCTGTTTTAGAGGAAAGAGTTGATACGGCAAATTCCGTTGAGCCAATCGGAATTAAGAATAATGCAACATCGTTCTGGTTAACACCCCGGTAAAGAAGCAGGGTATCCAATGTACATTGATAGGGATAGGCGGGTCTCCATGATTCGGGTAATTGACTATAGCTGATAAATATCCTTTTTTGTTGAATATTGGTAGTGCTTACATAGCCTATCACCGGTTCTGATGGTGTAGTAATACAATGTATATTGCCCGACAATTCAGATGGCAGGGGAGCAAAAATGGTTCCCAATTGTTCTGCATTTTTTTTGAGGTTTTGCCAAAAATTATAAGCGTCACTTGTTAAGGCATATTGTTTAACCAGGATACTGTATTTTATTTCCAGTTTTTCGGAGGCAGATGATATTTGCGTAAGCGGTTGTTGGTAAATTACATCATTTGATAGCCTTGCAGTCGAGCCCAGCAGCACTGTACTTGAGATATTGTTGCCAAAACAGCTATAGATCTGTTGGTCAGGTGTACGGTAATTTAATTTGGTGCCATCTGTAATTAATGTGGTCTGGTATCTGGCGTGAAAATTCCAGGTTTCTGTATATTCCCAACGGTAATAACCGGTACTTTTAGCGCCATCATGGGTGTTTACATAGAGCTGTATACCATTATTTTGTATTGTAAATCCTACACTATCAATAGGCGGGTTAGGCTTCACTGCCTCAAAATCCGAAAAATACTCTTTACCGGCGGTTGTTTTTATATGCAGACGATACTTATATGCAGCATTTAGGCTCAAAGCGGCGGAAGCATACTTCCCATTACCAATTTCATTTAAGGTATAGCTATTATTTTGATCACTTTCAACCGTAACCTGCGCGCCCGATTCAGATACAGTTTTAACCTTATCTGAAACATTTACCGTACGACTTAATTTTATTATAGTGGAATCCAGACCGGTATTGATCACACCTTCAACCACCAGGTAGCTAACGTTTGATGCCGTAATATTGGGCGTATATAATTTTTTACAGCCGGTTATTACCATGGCCGAAACGGACATTATAATATAAATATATCTTTTTGTGCTCATTTAAAATCTGATGTTATAGTTGATAAACGGAATTGGTCTGGCAAATATGGACAGCTTATATCCACTAATGGCGCCGCCTTGTTCGGTAAAGAAAGTGGAGTAGGCATTGGCACGCCCGGTCAGGTTATAGACCCCTATTGTCCAGGAATTATGCGTTAACTGATGCACCCTATGATTACCCTCGATGTTCATGGAAAAATCTGTCCTGAAATAGTCGGGGATACGATAGGCGTTCCTGTCTGAATAAAAGACCCTTTCTGATCCGGCATATTCGTATTTAGCGATGGGCAAGGTAATGGGACGCCCGGTACTGTAAGTTACATCCAATGAAACGCTGAACCTGTGACTAAACCTGTAATTACCGGTCAAGTTAGCATTATGCGGCTTGTCATAATTGGCCGGATAGTATTTCCCGCCATTGATCAGCTCGCCTGCATTCGGGTCATTCTGTCTCAGGAAAGTACGCGAGTAGGTATAGCTTATCCAGCCGTTTAACTTGCCCGCTGTCTTACGGATCAAAAACTCCGCCCCATAGGCTTTACCATTGGTGCTGACCACCTCCTGTTCGATATGATGGTTCAATATCAGCGTGGCCCCGCTCTTGTAGTCCAGGTAATCGGCTATTTTTTTGTAATACACTTCTACCGAGGTCT
>JAQBOV010000045.1 GCA_028287895.1 Mucilaginibacter sp.
TCAGTAATTTTTGAAGGAACAGTTTTATTACTTGGCTTTATAATATCAAAATTATCCGGATACCGGGCACTGTAATCATAATGGCTGCCAAGGGTATGAATAACTATAAATTTTTTATTGCCGGGTGAAGCTAAAACGTTTTTTAAAATAGCTACCAATTCCATATCCAAATGAACATTTGTGGTGGATCTGAAATCAGTTAATAAATAATATCCTTTTTGTGCTTCTGATAAATGGATTTTTATATTTCCTAAAGAACCTGTTTGATTGGTGATCCAGTAAGTAGTAAATCCGGCCTCGTTGAATGCCCCTACAATGCCTTTACGTTTAGCGTGTAAGTTATAATTGTCTGCTCCAACTCCTGTCAAGAGCAAGGGAACAGCCCACTCTGTCATAAAACCACCTGCGGCCGCATTGCTAAAGGAAATTATATCTCTCCTTTTTGATAAATGTGGTGTGGTGTTTTTGATGTAACCATTAATTCTCCAATGATCGTAACGGCTGCTTTCTCCAATAATTAATATATGTACTTGTTTGTCAGTAATTGAAGGGTCTTGTTTGCTAAAGAATTTAAATTTGTCCCTCTCCTTTTCTCTTGATTTAATAAAGTTATTTTGGTGCCAAACATTTATTATACCACCTGCGAGCGTACCGGGAAAAACATTAAAAAGTGCCGATTTTATTTTATTAAAATAACCTATCTCGGCACGACCATGAAGATAAATCGGCAATGGCGATATTGCTAAAGTCGCCAAAGAGCAAACAGAAATGTATCCGGCTACTTTTGCTGGGATAGTATTCGGAATTTTCCTATATAATAAATATAGCGCGCCTAGGTAAATTATGAAAAAGATAATCAGCACATGCAAGTAACTCTTCACTAATTCAAGCGCTTCATTTTTATTGGTATCGACAAGCACAAGAACTGTTGCCTCTGAAATTTTGGAGTTAAAGTATACCACATACACTATATTCAACGGGACAAGCAAAAATATCGGCAGTAACAGTTTCAAATACAATTTAAGGTTTTTCCTGAATAAGAAAACCGGCAAAAGAAAAACGAATAAACTGAATAGAAAGGTTATCAACCCATTTAAATATTCGTGGCGCAGAAAATGATAAATTAGTTCAGAAGAAGAAATAAAGGAAATTATCACCAGGAACAGCAGGACAGACCGTACTCTTTTTTGGGTAAAAAGGTGAATTGCATCCATTTTACAGGAATATCTTTTAATTAGTTTTTAACTAATCAAATGTTAAATAATTGGTATACTTTTTTTATTCGGGTTTTAATTGGCGTGGCTGATGTGTCTTTGCACATTAAGACAGTATTAAATATACATAAATATAAAGTTATGTAAACGATACGAATATTAGTAATAAAAGAAGTGCTTACCGTGCAGTAATTTTCGCGCTCGGGTGGGGGTTTCGTCAGGGGTATATTTGATACGACAAGCTTGTAAAAAACAGAAACAACTTAAATAAAGTACGATAATTAAATAATTTTGGCAACACAGCACGTAAATGGTTGATAACGTGCTTGTAAAAATTGAGATTAGAATAGCATTAGAATTTGATGTGGCACTAAACCCGTGTCATGGATTTTCGTCCAAAATAAACAGACAAAAACTTAGGAGTTTAAATACTTGATCATTAAAAATTCTGTCTTACAAAATTATGAAAAGGTTGTATAAATATGCATCCGGACTTGCACTTACCGGATTACTTTCAGTAGCATTAATTTCTACCGCTAATGCCCAACGTGGATTTCATAGCGGTGGCGTTCGCATTAGCGGTGTTTTCGGTGGTGGATTTCGCGGCGGTTTAGGTTTAGGGTTGCGTGGCGGAGTTTACAGCCGGGGATATTATGGCTATCCCGGGATAGGTTTCCATACCGGATTTTTGCCATATGGATATTATCCGTTTTATTATGGCGCTGATCTTTACTACTATTATGGCGGTACTTTCTACAGGCCTTATGACGGCGGCGGATATGAAGTTGCTGTACCTCCTGTAGGTGCAGCTGTGCCCGAATTACCAAGAGGTGCAAAATCTATTGTAATTGATGGCCAGCAATATTTTGAGTTCAATGGTGTTTATTACCAGCAGAGTGTTAATGATAAGGGCAAAAACATATATGTAATTGCCGGCAAGGATGGCGTATTGAATACTAATGGAGAAGAAGCTGACCATGGCGCCCCTCCGGCTCCGCAGGTGGGTGATATCGTAAATCGGTTGCCGGATAATTGCCGCGAAGTGCGCCTGAGGGATAAAAAATACTACGTTTCGCTTGATGGAATCTATTATGAAGAATTTACTGACAAGCATAATTTTAAAGGGTACCGTATTGCCAGCATCCCGGTAGACGGGGAACAGCAAAATTAATAATACATACAAAATGAGCGGGGCCCGGGTTTTTCCGGGCCTTTTTTTGCTTATGACCGGCTTTGTACGCCATAAAACCTTACCGGATCAAAATGGCTATCAATAAATTACCTTAAGTGTAATAAACCTTTTACAATGACCTTAGTCAAACAACAAAAGCTAAGCGGAAAAGGATTTATTATGAAAAAATGGATTAAATATATGTCGGCATTTGCTGTTACTGTTATGCTGACCATAGCACTAATTACCGGCGCTGCTGCTCAACATAGAGGCGGCGGTGGCGGCTCTCATGGTGGTGGCGGCGGCGGCTCTCATGGCGGCGGCGGCAGTTCTCACGGCGGCGGCGGCGGTGGCGGTTTCCACGGCGGCGGCGGCGGTGGTTTTCACGGAGGCGGTTCTCATGGCGCCGGTGGTGGTTTCCACAGTGGTGGTAGCTTTCATGGCGGCGGCGGTGGTTTTCACGGGGGCGGCAGTTTGCGTGGCAGCAATGGTTTTCGCGGAAATGCAGGAATTCGTGGTGGCAGTGGTTTTCGCGGTGGAATTGGAGCAAGAGGCGGTACGGCCTATCGGGGTCCCGTAAGAGGCGGCATCGGTGCTCGTGGTAGTTACGGCTATCGCAACGGCGGACATTATCGTAACGGATACTATGGCGGTGGCCGTTATTATGGTGGTGGTTACCGTGGCGGTCGTTATTACGACCATGGCGGATATTATAGGCCAGGTTTCAGATTTGGTTTTGGCTGGGGTTATCCTCACATCGGGTTGTATTTAGGTGATCTGCCTTATGGATACTATCCATTTTACTATAATTCCCTGCAATACTACTATTACGGAGGAGCTTTCTACAGGCCATATAATGGCGGGTATGAAGTAACGGTGCCGCCTATTGGTGCCACGGTTCCTTCCCTACCGTCAGATGCACAATCGATCATAATTGACGGCGAACAGTATTATGAATCGAATGGTGTTTATTACCAGGAAGGTGAGGATGATGATGGCCGGATAGTGTATATCGTGGTTGGTGAAGACGGCGTGCTAAATACAGGCAATGCCGGCGATATCAATGATCAGCCGCTGTCAGACAATGACGACCCGATCATGGACAACCATGCTGCCAATGATAACCGTGTTGAAAATACTGCTTCTGCAACTGTCGTAAATGTAAAGGTAGGCGATATCGTAAATCAGTTGCCTGCCGATTGTCGTAAGGTTACCCTAAACAAAAAGAAATTCTATGTGTCGCCTGACAATGTTTTCTATGAAGAATTTAAAGATGCTGACGGTGCGGGATATCGTGTTTCAAGTGTGCCGGGAGCGGATAAGCAGTGATTGACAATACTTCTAAAATGAAAAGCCTCGTCCTGATAACTCGCCGGCCGGGGCTTAGGGAATTGCGTCCTTAAAAGAGGGCAGCCCTTGTTAGGAAATTCAGGCGTATTGTTTTTTGAGATTAAGAAATTATAACTATGATATAGTTATTTGCAGGTAAAGCCGGGAACGATCATTTGAAAGCATCGGTATGGCACCTGTTTTGCCAGCAGCATTGTAAATAACCCAGGTAAAAGATGAATAATTTTAACATTAAAATAGCCTTTTATAGTTTGGTCATAACCACTGTATGTGTTTTAAGTGAAGGCTGTCATTCGTTAAATAAAACCCAAAAGGGTGCAATGATCGGCGCCGGAACAGGAGGTGTTATCGGCGGGTTCATTGGTAAATCAGCAGGCAATACAGCATTGGGGGCCATTATTGGCGGAGCCGTTGGCGGTACTGCCGGCGCTTTTATCGGTCATAAGATGGATAAGCAAGCCGCCGAGATCAAACAAACCGTTCCGGGTGCTACTGTTGTCCGCCAAGGTGAAGGCATCATTGTAAAATTTGATTCGGGTATATTGTTTGATGTTGATAAAACGGATGTGAAGCCGGCTGCCCAAGTCAATCTTAAAAACTTAGCCGCATCGTTAGACAAAAATCCCGAGACCAATATCATGATCATTGGTCATACTGACAATACAGGGCCGGTAGCACACAATGCAGATCTGTCTGTGCACAGGGCATCGTCAGTCAAAAATTACCTGGTAGATAATGGCATTAGACGTTCCCGGCTAAATATTGACGGCAGGGGCGAAACAGAACCAATTGCTGATAATAGTACTGTTACCGGGCGTGCTCAAAACCGCCGGGTAGAGATCGTCATCATGGCCAATGACCAAATGAAAAAGCAAGCGAAGCAGGCAGGCCAGTAAATCAGCCGGGCGCGTTTAGAATCCCTTAAATTTTATCCCGGCATTAATCACCATGCCATCTAAGGGCGCGTTATATCTTTAAAGGCCGGATTATTGATAAAACCCGTACGTTTCCTCCTACTTTAAAGGTTATCGATAGCCGGACAGGCAAAGAGATATTTAGCTCTTCGATGGTAAGCGATACAGACGATTTATACCGGGATGAAAAAACCAAACAAATATTTATCGGTGGCAGCGGCGGAGCCATCAATACCTTTAAACGAACTGGCAGTAACACTTACAAATTGGTCACTGAAATTAAAACGCCGGCCGGGGCCCGCACTTCCTTATTAGTGCCTGAACTACAACCGTTATTGCTGGCAACAAGAGCAAATGGCAGTACCCCTGCAAAATTACTAGTGTATAAATTAAGGCTGTAACGCGCAGATTGAGTTATTTTTGGTGACGAAAACAGGCGCAAAATAAAAGCCCCCTCACTCTTGCAGTTTGGGGGCTTTCAACCTAAACCTTATCACAATTAAACCGGCAAGATTGCCAGTTCAGTAAAATATAATGCAATTACTATACCAAGAATTGCGTATTAATGCGATTTTTATTCTGATAACTTTTTTTGCCCAATTATGAATATCCCTGTATAGTTAGTGTGTCGTTTTCTTTACAGTAGTGTTTTCTTTGCCATACACTTTCCAGTGCTATTAGATATGTTTTGATACACCCCGTTTGCGCAAATAAGCATCCAGTAAAAACAAGCCTAATACCACATCAAAGAACAGGAACCCTTCTAAAACCGGTCCTCTAAAGTAATTTTTCATATCAGGCAGTTTCAGACTTTCAGGCAGGTGTCCTGAAAAGTTGACAGCCGACAGGTGCAATGTTGACAGCACAAATATTACCAGCAACAGGATGCTTACTATAAAAAAACCGGCTATTGCCTTGATGATGCGTTTGTCTATACCTGCTTTGAGCGGCTTTAACGCATGCTCCGCCCGTATGCCTTCCATCACATTATAAGTAAAAGCCATTGATGGCTCATCCGGCTCCATTTTAGACAATTCGTGGTTAAGGCTCATTAACTCCTCATATTTGCGCCGGTAAACTTCATTCTGCGCAATTAATATATCGATGGCTTTTTTTTCATCTGCTGAGCAGGTTCCGTCAATATAGTTCCAAAGTTTTTCTTCTACAGCATTCATATCAGTTCTTTCACCTCGTGTTTTAAATTGCGCTCCAGCTTCTCCTTCAAACGCTGGCGTGCTCTAAATAGTTTTACTTTAACCGTATTCGCTTCAATACCCAAGGCCCGGCCTATCTCCTCAAGCGATTGTTCCCCCATATAAAATAAGGTAATTATCGCGGCATCATCAGGCAGTAACTGTGCTATGGCCTGATTGAGATAATATGACCTTGACTTATTTTCGACTGAATTGGCATCAAAGCCGGAGGAACGATTCTCCAGTTGAATATAAGTGTTTTCATCATCAATTGAATCAGTGTCAACCCTTTTCTTGCGTAAAAACGTCATGGCTGTCGTGTAAACGATACTATACAGCCAGGTGCTGAACTTGGATTGCCGCTGAAAGGATGATAAGGAACGGTAGGCTTTTATAAAACAATCCTGCGCTATCTCTTCGGCATCCTCACGGTTTTTACTAAAACGCATGGCAAGCGTAAAAACAAAACGCTGATGGCGTTTGATAAGGTCAGCATAAGCAGCCTGGTGTCCCACCAGGGTTTGTTCGATCAACTCTATATCTGAAAGCCTGCTTTGCATTTGTACAACGTCTCTGACTACCCCTGCGCTGTTCAGGTTACAGCATTTACGTAAAATTAGTTAAAATCAGCAAATGTTTTAACAGCATTGTCAGTTACAGCCCAAACCGTATACTAGTTGAAGTTAACAAATGGGTCAACCCTATGCTGTATATACCGCCCACCCCCTACTAAAAAAGAACTGCAAACTTTTTTCATAAAGACTGTAACCTCCACAAAAACCATGTCGTCATAGCTTGCAAATACACCGCAACGGGTGGTTTGAGAAAAAAAAATATTAACTTAAAAAAATAAAATATCATGGATAATATGGATACCGGAAATTTAGGAATAATGGCAGGCATCATTATTTCGCTGGGCTTCTTCGGAATGATCTTTGGAATTATTTACCTCTATAAAAGAGAAAGAATGGCAATGATAGAGCGAGGGATGGACCCCCGCAGATATAAACCACAATCAGCACCTTATCAAAATTTAAAATGGGGTTTATTACTGATCGGTGCAGGCGCGGGCTTATTTTTAGCTTACACTTTAGATCGCACTATATTTAGCAGAACTCAGGATGATAATGCAGCTATCTATTTTGCCCTGATTGCCATATTCGGTGGACTGGGCCTGTTCGCTTCTTATCGTATTGAGAAGAAAGAATTGGCCGATAAACCGGAGCAGGTGTTGTAGAATCAAGAGCCAGGAGTAGCAATTCTAAAATCTTGATTTGTGACTCTTGGTTCTCAAAAGTATCTTTCCTTAATGATTTTCAAGTGGTGCAGCTCATGTCCGGCAATAATATAAACCAATGCTCTTACCGATACCTTATTGCTGCTGGCCACTCCTTTTTTGTTCAACTGCTCATCAGTTAAGGCTGTGATAAGATATAGATTTGATTCCCTGGTAGCCCTGAATTCAGAAGCCAGACTTTGTATGGTACGGCTGTTAAAATTGGCATTATTCACGTAGATATCCTGGTCAAACCCGGGCAGTTCAATAAAATTGCGCGAAAAATATAATAGCCGGTACGCGAAGGTCCTTTCCGTGTCGATCACATGGCCCAAAACCTGTTTAAGCGTCCACTTATCCTGGTCATAAGCGTAGTTTGCCCTTTCTTCGCTCATATTGCTGAACAGTTCATAGGTTGATTCTTTTAACTCTCCCAATAGTTTAAGCACATCCCCGCCGGGCACCTTGCTGATGTAAGTGTTGTGGAACGAGACGTACTCGTCAGGTTGTGGTCTGTCTATCATTTATTAAGTTTTTTAATACAATGCGAAAAGTAGTTCCCTTGCCTACTTCAGAGTCTTTTACAAATATCTGCCCGTTGTGATAATTTTCAACCATACGTTTGGTTAATGACAGACCGAGGCCCCAGCCTCTTTTGCGGGTAGTATATCCCGGCTGAAAAACCGTGTCGAATTTTGATCGTGGTATCCCCTTTCCTGAATCGGTTACATCAATATAAACCTGGTTCTTGGTTTTACTGCCCGAAATCTCAACTTTTATGATGCCGGAATTCTCAATAGCATTCACCGCATTTTTAAGCAGATTCTCCAGTACCCAATCAAACAAGGGTATATTTAAGCCTGCCTTTAAATAAGGATTGCCTGCAATTTCAAAATGGATCTTATTACTAACTCTTATTTTAAAATAATCCACAAAATCTTTGACCACATCATAAACCGGGTGGCTTTCCAGCACAGGCTTTGAGCCGATTTTTGAAAAACGGTCGGCCACTATCTCCAGGCGTTTAATATCATTTTCCATCTCGCCGATCAGCGGATCATCTTCAGCATTAAATTTCTCTTTCATCAGCTCGGTCCAGGCCATTAACGAGGATATAGGCGTCCCCAGCTGATGGGCGGTTTCCTTGGCAAGCCCCACCCAAACCTGGTTCTGTTCTGATTTACGGGAAGTATTAAAGGCGGTATACGCCGCAAGCAGGAAAATAGCAATAACCGAAAGCTGGATGTAAGGGAATACTTTTAACTGGGTCAATACAAACGAATCCTGGTAATAAACATACCAGTTGGCACCGAATACCTTTAAGCGGATAGGCTCATGCTGGGTTTTCATAGTTTCCAGCCGGGACCTAAAGTACGCCGGATCATAATGTTTTGCCGGTTTAATTTTCATTCCGGGCACCGTGGGTATCTGTATGTAAGTTTTAGTTGAATCCAGCCCTTTTGTAGTGATAAAATCGCCTTTGTCATCAACAATAATGGCAGGTACGGTTAAGCTGTCGCGAACGGTAAATACATAGTTTAAGAAATCATTATTGTCTGATGAAGTCATCTGCTTAATGCTTAACGCCCATATCTCGGCACGCGTCCGCTCCGACTTTTTGATGCTCTTGACCAGATAGCCGGTATAAAATAAAGAGCCGCTGGCAATCACCACAGCAAATGCGAGCAATGAATATTTCCAGCGTTTTCTTTGTTGGTATGGGTTCATGTAATAGCGATGACCAAATTAAGTAAAAGTTGTGAGTTATAAGTTTTGAGTGATGAGTAAATGTCAAAATCCACATATAACTCAGCACTTACAACTCATAACTTAAAAGTTAATTATCTTTGCCCGCACAATGTCCGATAAAAAAGTAAGAGTAAGATTTGCGCCAAGTCCTACCGGCGGCCTTCACCTGGGTGGGGTGCGCACCGTATTGTTCAATTATCTTTTCGCCAAGAAACATGGCGGAGACTTTGTTTTGCGGATCGAGGATACTGATCAGAGCCGATATGTCAAAGGTGCCGAGGAATACATACTGGAATGCCTGGAATGGTGCGGTTTGATACCCGATGAAAGCCCTGTTGCGGGCGGGCGTTATGCCCCTTACCGCCAGAGCGAGCGTAAAGCCATTTACCGTGAATATGCCGAACGGCTGGTAATGCAGGGCCACGCCTACTATGCTTTTGATACCCCCGAGGAACTGGAACGCAACCGCCACGAAATACCAAATTTTCAATATGGGCATGCATACCGCGATACATTGCGCAACTCGTTAACCCTCACCCAACACCAGGTAGACCAGCTGCTGGATGCCGGTGAACCGCATGTGATCCGCATAAAAATGCCGGAAAATGAGCATATCCACTTTAATGATATGATACGCGGCAATGTGAGTTTTGAGACCGGGCAAAGTGACGATAAAGTATTACTGAAAGCCGACGGGATGCCTACCTATCACTTAGCGGTAGTGATAGACGATTACCTGATGAAGATCACCCATGCCTTTCGCGGTGAGGAGTGGCTGCCATCTGCCCCTGTGCATCTGCTGCTGTGGGAATATTTGGGATGGAAAGCTGATATGCCCCAATGGGCACATTTGCCATTGATATTAAAGCCTGATGGCCATGGCAAACTAAGCAAACGCGACGGCGCAAGGCTGGGTTTCCCGGTATATGCCATGAGCTGGTTTGACGAAAGGACCGGCGAATTGACACCCGGTTTTCGCGAACTGGGTTTTTTGCCTGAAGCATTTTTAAACCTGCTGGCGATGCTGGGCTGGAACGACGGCACCGACAGCGAAATATTTACACTGGGCGAACTGGTCGAGAAATTCTCAATAGAAAGAGTAAATAAAGCAGGCGCCAAGTTTGATTTTGAGAAAGCCAAATGGTTCAATTCAGAATGGATAAGGAAGTCTGAAGCGCGAAGTCTGAAGCCGGAAGTTATAAAAGTTTTAGCCGGTAAGGGAATTGTTGTCACTGATGATGATTTCTTGTTGAAAGTAATCGACCTGGTGAAGGAACGCTGTATCCTGTTGCCTGATTTTTTTCACCAGTTATCCTACTTTTTCGAACAGCCAAAGGAATACGATCTCGCCTCGGTAAAACCCAAATGGACCGATGCCAAAACGGAATTCTTTATTTCCTTTATTGGTATACTGGCCAAAACCGAAGATATATCTGCTGCCGGCCTGGAGCAAGCCTTCAAAGCATTGGCCGAAGAAAAAGCCATAAAAGCCGGAGAATTGATGCTGCCTTTCCGCATTATGCTGGTAGGCGGCAAGTTTGGCCCCCATGTGTTTGACATCGCTGTTTTATTGGGTAAGGCTGAAACGATAGAAAGGATTGAAAAGGCGCTCGAAACGTTTAAAAGCTAATTTCAATCCATATCAGCTATTCTTCAATTGCAGGTTTAAGAGAAGAATATCCTTAATCGTTTGCAAGATCTGCTTACAGCATATTTCAATAGCGATGCTTTAGCAAAACAAGGATTATCCACGGTTGGATACGTTGCCGAGCACTAAACGTATCCTCCGGTTATTTAACCGGATTGCTTAAAGCATTAACAGGACAGAGCACCCAGCATCACATTCACGACAAATTGATTGAAATGGCAAAAGAAAAATTGTCAGCTACCGGTTTATCAGTAAGTGAAATAGCGTACCAGTTAGGGTTCGAACATCCGCAGTCGTTCAGCGAGCTATTCAAAACAAAAACCAGTCTTTCACCTTTGGAATTCAGACAGTCGTTCAATTGACAAAACCAGGGTCACTACCCTATATGGTGAAACATTGAAGGGGCATTTTTGCCCCTTCAATTCAAATGCCTTTCAGACAAAACGATAAATTATGTTGCTTATCGGATCATCAGTCACCGGTATCGCCTGTGTTCTTCATGGCTGATAAAATGGAAAATGCCCCTTTGGTAACAAATATCCTGTCCTTTAATTCGGGTTTACTCAATTTGATTTGCGTCCAGCCGTCTTGCCGTACGCCGGCATCTACAGAGACCATGTTGAATAATATTTCCTTGCCGTGCGAAGTTGCCATAAACACATAACGCTGACCCCCATAATCAATGATGGCATCTTCGGGCACCGCGATTGTATTTTGTGGTTTGGTTTCAATAGTTGCCTGCAAAAACATATTCGGCAGGATGTTTCGGTCCGTTTTTAAAAAATGGCAATGGACCATCACACTATGGCCGGTATCCAGCATACGGCCAATCAGGATTACTTTTCCGGGATAAGTTTTATCAGGAATGCTGGGTAAACTTATTGTCACCGGATTACCAATAGCTATTTTAGAAATATCCTTTTCAAAAATGGTTAAAGCGGCATGAATATCATCTGTGTTAACCAATTCCATTAATACATCCGTTGGATTTACGTACTTCCCGATATTGAAATTCACCTTCGAAACAAAACCTGAAATGGGAGAAGTAATATAAATAACAGGCCTGATGGTTGCCGGCGTAAGCTTTAGCGGATTTATGCCCAGCATTTTAAGCTTCTGTGCCATGCCGGACGACTGTGCCTGCTGGCTATTGTAGTCCGCAAGTGATTGCTGATAAAGCTTGAGCGGACTGGCCTGTTCCCGGCTTAATACCTGCTGCCGCTCCAATTCCTCCTTTAAAAAGGTGATTTTGCTTACTGATGTCAGGTAATCCTGTTGCAGAGTGATATAATCCTGATTTTCCACTTCGGCAATTACCTGGCCTTTGTGCACCGGTTGGCCGGGCAGCATGGTGGTCTTTTTCAGAAATCCACCCAAAGGGATATTTATAGCTATTAAGTTTTCGGGCGGTACATCTACCTGGCCGTTAACGTGTATGGAAGAAGCCATTTTATGCATGGCTAAATGCCCGGTGTCAATCCCCCCATTTTTGATCTGTTCGGGAGTGAAAATTATGGTATTGCTCTTAGCCTGGGGTTGCTGTTGCTGCAACGGGTCATTCGGTTTTTTATCTTGTTTGTTGCCGCCGCAAGAGGCTAAAAGCAAAGCAACGATGATGATATGATGGATTTTCATGGTTTTTCTGTCTGTCCCTGGTAATACCAGAGTAAATTAATGGTTTGATCTAATTGTAAAAGCGCTTCAAGCCGGTCGGTTCGTAACTGTACCGACTGGCTATACAAGTTAACCCATTCCAGGTAGCTGATGCCCCCATTGGTAAAGGACAGGGAAGCGGTGCGCATTATTTCTGCTGCTTGTTTAAGTGCGGATGACTCGTAGTAATTAAGCGCCCGAAGTTGTTGGCTATATCGTTGGTAGGCCTGTTGCCATTGACCCATAGATTCAGCCTGTTTTTCACTATAGGCATACTCGGCTGATTTTTTTTGATATTTTGCCGACCGCGCCGCAGCTTTATACTGACCGAAGAACAAAGGAATATTAACGCCGACCAAATAGGATGAAAAGCGGTTACCCTGCGTGAGACTAATGTTGGGATCATTTGCATGGGGCCCGGCAAAACTTTGATTGTTGTAACCCACGTTTAATTCCGGCAATCCTTTTGATTTGTTTAATTTTATTTTCCAGTCATTGATGCCAACTTGTTGCTGTGCCTGCCGCACATCCGGGTTCCGCAGCGCTGTTGCCGAGTCTGGCAGGAAAATGGTTTGCCAGCCGGGCGGAGTTTGATCAACAGGCAAAAACTGTGAACGGGTGCCAAGCAGCACCTGCAAACGGCTTTGCAATACATTAACTTCCGTTTCCAGCATTTGTCTTTGGTTTTTGAGCATACCGGCCCTGGCTTCTGCACTTGTCAGATTTATTCTGGAGGATTCACCTGTTTTAAATCTTAGCTGCTCAAGGTTGACCACCGATGCATAAACAGAATCCTGATCAGTTAATAAATTTAATTTAGCCAGCGCGGCGGTCATTTGCAGATACACATCGCGTACCTGGTAAACAAGCTGATTCTTTAAGGATTCTTCCTGCAGGGCGGTTAAACCACTTTCTGATTTCAGGTAATTACGCTGATTATTGTAATAAAAGGGCAACGCAAAGGTTTGCGTCACCGATACCCTGTCGTCCACATATGAGCTATTAATATTCCCAATATCATAGTTAACCTGTGTTTTAGGAATATCGAACGCTGTTCCTATATTAGCTTTGGACGCCAGTGTTTGATTTTGTGCCGACAACATGGATGAATTATGTGACAGGGCTTGTTTAACAGCTTCATCCACCGTAATTTTTTGGCCTTGCACCTGTGAGTAGGCAGGCAAAACAAACAGCAAAATGACGGAAACTGTTGCCGCTAATTTTTTGGCGCTCCTGTCTGAAATCTTTTTGGCCCCGTAACTGAATTGTTTATACAATGCAGGTAAAACCACCAGCGTAAGCAAGGTGGCTGTAATAAGGCCGCCAATAACCACTGTGGCCAATGGTCTTTGGACCTCGGCACCTGCATGTGTAGACAGAGCCATTGGAAAGAAACCTAATGATGCTACAGTAGCTGTCATTAACACCGGGCGAAGCCGGTTAGAGGTGCCTTTGCGTATACGCAGATCAATATTCTCTTCGCCTTCTTTCTTTAAGCGGTTAAACTCGGTGATCAGGACAATTCCATTTAGCACGGCTACCCCAAACAAAGCAATAAAGCCCACACCTGCTGATATACTGAAAGACATTCCGCGCACCCATAAGGCAAAAACTCCGCCGGTGGCTGCCAGGGGTATGGCCGAAAATACAATAAGGGCCTCCTTAAATTGATTAAAAGCAAAATACAGCAGAATAAAGATGAAAAACAGCGATGCGGGAACAGCGACCGACAAACGTTTTTTAGCCGAATTGAGACTTTGAAACTGTCCGCCATATTCTACATAATATCCGCTGGGAAGCTTTAAATTTTGCTTGACCTTCTGTTGCAGTTCATTTACCACACTTTCCACATCCCTTCCCCTTACGTTAAATGAAACGGATACCCGGCGCTGGCCGTTGTCGCGTTGAATCTGATTGGGGCCTTCTTTAATGGATATTTCGGCCAGTTGGCTAAGCGGCACCTGCATACCGCCCGGAGCACTGATTTGTAACTGCCCTATCTGGTCGATATTGGATCTTGCCGTATCGGCTATCCGCAGCATCAGATCAAACTGCCGCTCACCCTCATAAATATTTCCGGCTTTTTCGCCTGCAAAAGAAGCATTCAGGATATGGTTTATCTGGCTGATGTTGACTTTGTATTGCGCTAGTGCGCCGCGGTTATAGTGTACTACTAATTGCGGTAAACCGGTGATTTTTTCGGTATTTATATCGGCGGCGCCATTTACCTTTGCTATTATATTACTTAACTGCCCGGCCTGGCGCGCCAGCTGCTGCAAGTCGTCACCGTATATTTTTACTACGACATCCTGTTTAGCGCCGGATATCAGTTCGTTAAAGCGCATTTGAACGGGATATTCAAAACCAAAATTTAAACCCGGTACCTGCGACAGGCGTTTGCCCATGGTATCCTCAAGCGCGGGATAATCAGTGGCGGTTGTCCACGTTGATTTATCATTCAACGTTACAAAAATATCACACTGCTCCAGGGACATGGGATCGGTAGGTATTTCGGCGGACCCGATGCGGCAGGTCACCTGCTGCACTTCGGGAAACCTTTTTAACTCCGCACTGGCCATTTGCATTCCCTTAATGGTTTGTGACAATGATGTTCCAGGTAAAAAGCGGGCATCAATAGCAAAATCGCCTTCCTCCAGCTGGGGTATAAATTCGCCCCCTAATGTGCGGAACACCAAAAAAGCAAAAACGATAAGCCCGATAGCTGCCAGCATTATTGATTTAGGGTAGCTCAAAACTTTATTTAATAAAGGGGAATACAGCTTTTGTATAGCCGCCATTATTTTGTCGGCAAAGCTGGTTTTCTTTTCCACCTTCTTTTTTAAAGTGAGGGCAGTCATCATCGGTACATAGGTAAGCGATAGTATAAACGCACCTATCAGTGCAAAAGCAACTGTTTGTGCCATGGGGCTAAACATTTTACCTTCTATTCCCTGCAGACTTAACACGGGCAGATAAACCACCAGGATAATAATTTGCCCGAAAATGGCAGCATTCATCAATCGGGATGCGGAACTTTTTACTTCCTCATCTACCTCATTCTGCGAAAATCTGGCCCTGGTATGATTACTGATTTTGTCCCGGAACCGGTGCATTACACCCTCAACAATAATAACAGCGCCATCCACTATCAAACCAAAATCAAGTGCGCCCAAGCTCATCAGATTGGCAGATACATGTAACAGGTTCATAATAATCAATGCGAAGAGCATAGAGAGCGGAATAACCGAGGCCACTACCAGTCCGGACCGGAAATTACCCAGGAAGAGCACCAATACAAAAATGACGATCAGCGCTCCTTCAATCAGGTTACCTTTTACGGTGGCGATGGAATTACCCACCATTTTGCTGCGTTCATAATAAGGCAAAATAGTGACGCCAACCGGCAGCCTGGTTTTTATTTCCTCAATACGCTGTTTTACCTGCTTTACCACTTCCATGGCATTCGCACCTTTAAGCATCAGCACTACGGCACCCGATACTTCGCCGTATTTACTGTTATACATGGCGCCAAAACGTAGCGCGTTGCCTTCGTTTACCTCTGCAACATCAGCAACGGTGAGGGGTAAGCCATTTACCTTTTTAACAGGGATGCTGCGCAAATCAGCCAATGAAGTGGCCATTCCCTCTGTGCGGATATAATATGCGTTAGGGCCTTTTTCTATATAGGCGCCACCTGAATTCTCATTGTTTTGTTGTACAGCGTTATAAAGATCATCCAGGGTAATGCCCAAACTTCTGATCCTTTCAGGATCAATGACAACCTGGTACTGCTTCAATTTTCCTCCAAGGCTGCTTACATCTGCTACGCCAGGCACACCCAGCAGTTGCCGCCTTACAATCCATTCCTGGATGGTCCGCAATTCTGTTAAGGTATATTTGTTTTCGTAACCTGGTTTGGGTACTACATAATATTGATATACTTCCCCCAACCCTGTAGTGACAGGTCCCATGTCGGGTTCGCCGATGCCGGGTGGTATCATGCTTCTTAACTGTCCCAGTCTCTCGCTCACTTGTTGGCGGGCACGGGTGATATCTATGTTATCGTCAAAAACCACGGTTACATTGGACAAGCCAAACCGCGATATCGATCTCATTTCTTTTAAGTCAGGCAACGAAGCCATAAGGCGCTCAGTAGGCGCGGTAATCAGGCGCTCAACTTCGGGGGCCGCCAGTGAAGGCGAAGCCGTAATAATGAGCACCTGGTTATTTGTTATGTCAGGAACAGCATCCACAGGTAATTGTGTAGCCGAATAGATACCAGCAGCCACCATAAGCAGCACCAGCAACCCTACAACAAGCTTGTTCCTGACCGAATATTCTATAATACGGTCAATCATAATAATCAGCTTTGAAAAATAAAAAAATTACTAATCTGCGGTTAAAAGGCAGATATTAGCCGGTCAGGTCAACAGTATTAGTCAAAAGTGATCATTGAATATCATTCTTTTGACACAAGAACAAACGTCAGTTGGTTTTGTGACATGACAGCCAGGATTATGAGATTTTTGGAGGCTGAAAAATGGAAGAAAGCGAGGCGTTGGGTAACATGCGCTGCCGGCCGGCAATTTTTTCGGCAATGGCCGGGGAAACTAAACTCCTTAGCGTAAGCACCGCCGGTGGCATCGATAGTTGAATAACATTAAAATGTAGGTGTGCCGTTTTGAAAGGAAGTTGAATATCCTGGGCATAATCAGCGTCTACCGTATTGTCAAGATAATGCATTTTAAAGAACCCGCAAATCGTCGTTTCGGGATGCAAGTGTTTATGCTGAATATAATGCTGCACTAATAATGGCAATCTTACCAGCTCACTCAGCTGTGTGATCTGCATTAAAAATATTACCAGAAATAAGCGGGCTAATTTCCTTTGCATAACATTTAATTTAGAAACCGGTAAGCATTTGTTTGAATGTTTACTGATACAAAAGTGTATTTAAAATACTTATCCGCCAAAACGATAATTTCTATAATTCTATAGATAAAAGCTATATCGTTTAATTAAAATATAGCGCCTTTTGTTACAAAGGCTTCGCACCGCGCTATTCGAAAGCTGACAAATCAGTGATACACAGAAAAATACAGCGAAGAGCAGGAAGCTTTATTGTAACAATCGGGCCATGGATATTTTTAACCGGGCGGCAGCCTTTTGTCAAATTGAGCGTTCAGAAGAATTATTTAAATAAGAAATCGACATTATTGTGACATTGAAAAGAAAAAGAAGCAATATGTCCAGCCGCTTTATTTGATTTGCAGATTTCCAGGGTCAATGCGCATGGAAATCTGCAAATGGTTTTATAATGGTGCAGACAGATACCCCGCCAACCTCATTACCGCTGCGGCAGCTACCCCTATTTGCTGCTGCGCCTCGGTCCAGTTGCGCTGCTCAATTGCTTCGCGGATGCCGGGTAATGTTTTTACCCCATAGCCGGTATAAAGGCCCGGTGCGTAAATGGTATGCCTGTACCACGGTCTGCGCGGCAAACCTTCTTCTGATAATAATTCCTTCTCGGCGTGGTACAGCGCCTGGTTAAGCTTATCATGGTTGCTGTTGTTTTGCGATGCCTTTTCCCAGATGACGGCGAGCTTGTCGGCACTTTTCTTTAAACTATCCAAAGCGGTTTTTAATGCTGTAAAGTCAAGATCGGGCACCTCCGATTTTACCGGTGGGGGTTGCAGGTGTTTGGCGGGATCATTAGCCAGCGCGTAATCGTTTGCTTTTATAAGCTGGTTATCAATAGCCGTACTTTCGCGCATATTCCTGGTCAGCTCGACAAGCTCGGTTGTAAACCTGTCGATCGTAGCTTGCAGGTTCCTGAAATCAAAGGGCAATACATCCGCATCAGCCATTCGTAATATAGCATGTCCGGCAGTTTGCGCCAATGTGACACCATATTTAAAATCAGAATCCTTAAACCTGCGGTAATCATCAAAACTGTCATAAATAGAATGGTATTCGCCCCCGCCATCTTCGCCGCCAAAACCCAGGTCGAGGGTTGGTATGCCCAGGTGCTGCAGGAATGCCGAGAAATCAGAACCCGAACCTAATGATTCCAGCCTCCTTCCTTTGCGATCCCAAATCTCTTTCTTTTCCTTGGCAGATGACTTGCTTACCATTTCCGAAGCCTTAGCCCTATCGAACACGCTCACATTAGTTTGTGGGTCAGTCACATTTTGGGTGATCTCATCCATGAAGTTTTCCAACGCCTGCGAGCCTCCCTGGCCCAAAAATCCGCGGCCATTACTATCTGAATTGATATAAATCACTGCTTTTTCCTGTAGTTCCTTATCGTGTCCTTCGGCAAACTCGGTGGAGCCTAACAGGCCCGGCTCCTCGCCGTCCCATGAGCAGTAAACAATGGTACGCTTTGGCCGCCAGCCGGTTTTGAGCAGATCGCCAAGGGCTTTGGCCTCATCCAGCATGGCTGATTGCCCGCTGATAGGATCGCTGGCGCCATTTACCCAGGCATCGTGATGGTTGCCACGCATCACCCACTCATCGGGATACTTTGACCCTTTTATTTTGGCGATCACGTCATAAGCCGGAACAAGGTCCCAATTAAATTCCATTTTTAGATGCACCATCGCCTTGCCCGGGCCCACATGGTAGGTAATGGGCAGGCTGCCGCTCCAGTCGCCCGTAGCAACGGGGCCATCCAGTGCGGCTAACAATGGCTGCGCATCATGGTAGCTGATGGGCAGCACAGGTATCTTCATTATCGTTGTGGCGTCTTTCCGTTGAATCCGTTTGGCATCTTTGACAGCCCCAACCCCCGGTGTAAGCGGATCGCCGGGATAGACAACCATATCCATTACCGAACCCCTCTGCACGCCATACTCGTTTTTATAAGCTCCTTTGGGGTACACGTCCCCTGCGCTATAGCCGTCATCTTTAGGGTCGGAGTAAATGATGCAGCCTATGGCCCCATGCTCATAGGCCACTTTGGGCTTGATTCCCCGCCACGACCGGCCGTATTTGGCGATCACAATTTTGCCTTTTACATCAATGCCCATGGCAGTCAGCTTGTCGTAATCATCCGGCAGGCCATAGTTTACAAATACCAACTGACCGCTTACATCCCCGTCGGAACTCCAGGCATTATAGGTAGGCAACTGGTTTGCCTGTCCTGAAGTAGCATCTTCGGCCAGTGCAGGTTCTTTTAACAGCGCCGGGTATGTTGTGGGGCCTGTTAGCTCCAGCACACGCGTTTTGGGTGTGGGGAACAGCACATAATAGGTTTCCATATGCGCATCCAAACCGTAGCTTTTATATTTCTGCAAAATCTTTTCGGCCACAGCCCTGCTGCCTGCCGAACCTACATTGTGCGGAAATGCCGAAAGCTCTTTGATCGTTTCCCCTATACGCGGTGCGCTCAGCGACTGGTCAAAAGTGTGCTCAATTTTTAATTGCTGTGCCGATGAAGTGCTGCTGAAACCGCTGATATTTTTTTGCTGTGCTTGCGCCAATGCTGATATGGCCAGTAATGAGAAGGTAAAATATTTCTTCATAGTGATAATTAAGGGAGTAAAATAGTAAAAATTCCTCAAAAAGAGGTAACAAGGGCGGGATGGTATAAGCTGGTTAGTTATTTGGTTACACCCGGCAACACCCGGGCCGGTTCGCACCGGCCCGGGCTTCGGCAACTGTTGCTACGCCTCTTTCCTGCGCTCATGGCCATTATTGTTTCGCCAGATTTTGGCCGAAGCTGATCTGCTGAGGGAAAGAGTAATATTTATAATTCTACAAAAACTCCTCCACCGAATTTAGGGAAGGTTGGCCAAGGGTAACAATAACCAGGCCCAAAGGACACGGGCGGCCTTTGTCAAAGTTGAACCAACAAATTAATTTGGATCACTAAAATAGCCAGATGTGATTTTGTAGCTTTATTTTTATTTCGCAGCTGAAATTCAGGCTTTAACACAAATCCTTTTTTATGAGCTCCTGTTTACACGGTTTATTTAAATTCGTTACAGCGCTTTTCCTCTTGTGTTTTGGTTGCTGCCTTAGCTCGAATGTTTGTGCCTTTGGTAAAAAGGATTCAGTCAAAGTGGCTCAGGTGCGTACGACCAACACCTATTTTAATCAGGTATACCGCCAGAACCTGCCGGCGGCATTTTATGGCAATGAATATGGTAACCCCACCCACGATTTGCTTACAGCGGATATCAACCCCAACGTAATACTGCTAAACAGCGCCCGTTCGCGATTTTTTATTGTGCTGGCGCCGCGCATACAAATGCGCTTGCTGTCTGAGCATCACTCTCCGGTAAAATCGCCAAGTTACATGCCCGGCGCCAGCATATTTACACGGGTAAATAATGACGATACGCGCCCGAGGTTTTTGTCGTTAAGCTATTCCCATCACTCCAACGGACAGGAAGGACTAACCCTTGACCATGATGGGGATTTTAACCGCGATGATGGCAAATTCACCACCAATTTTTATACGCTTAATTATTATTTCGGTAAAAGGGACATTATGGAGACACAGGCCAAAAGTCAATCCGCGTTCCTGGGCCTGGAGGTGCATAGCGGCCTGTTCGGCCTTGGGTATTCAAAGCAACTTAAAGGCAAATATGGCTTTGTGCGTACCAACGGCAGCTGGTTTTATGATATCATGCGCGACCGCCGCAACACTTCTGACCATTACCTTAATCACGAGCGCCTGCGGTTCGATCTCACTTATATTTGGGATAAGCTGTATGATTACTCCGTTGCCAAAGTACAAAAGCGGTTAAATATCTCGGTAAAATACTACTACCAGTTTGGCTTTATGGAAAACGTGGCCCTGATCGTAGGCGCCGGCTATCGCGGACAAGACCCCTACAATATTTATTTCCAGGATAGCTACCCTTATGTGGCTATCGGGCTGGCATCCGGCGTATCATTTGATATCCGTAAAAGGCGGCGTGTCGGCTATCCCTAAATCTTTTCTATCTCGTCGGTATTTAAATAAACACCGCAATCAAAATTTTTTCGAAGCCTCTGGAATCATTTAAAAACGCCCGGAAGTATTTACAGGCCCTGTATCTGCCAGCTGAAGCCATTATAAAATGTCAAGAACGATTCATGATTTTTAAAATAATTAGAATAATCTAACTGAAAGACGCTGCATATACAGATTTAGGGCTCTGATTGAAGTATATGGTGACCCCGTTTTGTCAGCACTTTTAAAAAGTTAAACATTTGATAATCAATCGTGAAGTGCGTTCGGGCGTGTTCAGTCCTGCAGAAACCTGAACATCCGGTAACATTTTCTTTGCGTTCGGCATTAATTATGTTATTTACTTACATTAGCATAATTCGTTTCATCAGCATGAAAGTCCCCTTTGCCTTTTGCCTTTTACCTTTCGCATTAATTGTAGCCTCCTGTTCGCCGAAGGGCCCCTATGCCATCACCGATAAGGTGTATAAAACCCAGGCTAAAACCTATGCCGAAACGATCAAGCAGCAGCAGCCCGCCATGCTTATAGATAGCAGCGGAGCAACAGTGCCTTCGGAATGGGTGGGGACGGTGAACTTTAATATGCGCAAGCCGAATTATGTGATCATCCATTATACGGCGCAGGATTCGGCTGCCCAAACGCTCCGGACCTTTACCATCGTAAAAACCCAGGTGAGCGCGCATTATGTAGTCGGCAAGGATGGCAAGGTATACCACATGCTGAACGATTACCTGCGTGCCTGGCATGCCGGCTTCAGCAAATGGGGCAGTATCAGCGATATGAATAGTTGCTCGATAGGTATTGAGGTAGATAATAACGGTAGCGAGCCTTTCACCGATCCGCAGATCAAAAGTCTGCTGGCGTTATTAACGCAATTAAAAAAGGCATATAACATTCCGGCTACTAATTTCATCGGTCACCAGGATATAGCTCCTGTGCGCAAACCAGACCCCGGACCATTTTTCCCCTGGAAGGCATTGGCGCAGCATGGTTTCGGCTACTGGAGCGATGATGTGCTGGAGCTTGCCCCTGATAATTTCGACTATACCACCGCCCTGCGTTTGATAGGCTATGATACCTCAAATATCAATGCAGCAATAGTGGCTTTTAAAAGGCACTTTGTCCAAACGGATGTGAGCCCGCTATTAACGCAGCTGGATTTGAATGTGTTGTATAATGTGTACAGGAAGTATTAATGCAGTTTGCGGCGTGCAGTTTGCAGTAAGTTTTTCGCTAACCCCGAATACAAAAGTATGATAAATCGAATACCGCAAACTGCACACCCCTAACTGCAAACGCCTTTAAGAACCGAGCTTTGCTGTAAATGAACCATTTGTTACCGTATAGATCACGGTAGTTCCGGCGAAATCATCCGATGCAAATAGCTTGCCCGAAAAGGTCCCGGTAATGGTTGTGGAGGTAACCCCTGTAATAGTTACTAACCCCTGAGGATTTGCGGGTTGAGTAGCAAAATTATCGGTGGCGTTAGGGTAATAGAAAAAGGTTGCACCGTCTGCCTGACCAAATGAACTTGCTGCCGCGTAGGTTTGGCCTGCCTTCAATGTTGCCGGATCATGCATGATATCTACCTCAAAACCGGCGTCACCAACTTTACCATTGGTGATGTTATCGGCAATAATTACAGTTTGAACGACGCCATTTGCTGTGACCGTGCCCTGTACGCACTCATTAAAACTAATAGCAGTCCCATTAGAAGTAAGTTTCATGGAAGATGTGGCTCCGGCCGGCGCAGGAGTAGTGCTCTTTTTGCATGAGCTGAATGCTAAGGCGGTAGCCAGTACCGCGATAAATAGATGTGATAGGTTTTTCATGGAAGTTTATACGTACATTTAGTTGATCGTGTTCGCTAAAAATGATCTTTTTCTGCCAAATCAACCTGAAATGCTGTGAAAATTAACTTATAACATATTGCAACTGCTACTTCTTCACCCAGCTATCTTTCAACGTTACCGTTCTATTAAACACCAAACTGTCCGGTGTTGAGTGTTTATCAAGCGTAAAATATCCTTTGCGCATAAACTGATAGCCTTTGCCCATTTCGGCGTGGTCAAGGTCGGCTTCAATATAAGCTTTGGGAATGATGTGCAGACTGTTTGGGTTCAGGTATTCCTTAAAGTCGCCGTGCTCGTTTGATGGGTCCTCCACCTGGAACAGGCGGTCGTAGAGGCGCACCTCTGCGGTTTTGGCGTGGGCCACACTTACCCAATGGATGGTACCCTTCACGCTGATGCCGCTGGTATCATTACCTGATCTTGACTCAGGGAAATAAGTGCAATGTATCTCGGTGACATTGCCGTCGACATCTTTTTCAAAGTGTTCGCATTTCACAATATAAGCGCTTTTTAAACGCACCATCAGCCCAACACCCAGGCGGAAGAACTTTTTAGGCGGATCTTCCATGAAGTCGTCGCGCTCTATCCAAAGCTCACGCCCGAAAGGAATATTACGGCCGCCATCGCCGCCTTCCGCTTCGGGATTGTTCTCGCTGTATGTCTCCTCAAACTGATCTTCAGGGTAATTCCTGATGATCATCTTGATAGGGTCGAGCACAGCCATACGGCGCCATGCGGTTTTATTCAGATCCTCGCGAATGCAAAACTCCAGCAAACTCAGGTCGATCATATTCTCGCGCCTGGCTACACCAATACGTTCGCAAAACTCACGGATAGAATTCGGCGTATAGCCCCGGCGACGTAGCCCACTGATGGTAGGCATGCGCGGGTCGTCCCAATCTTCTACGTATCCTTGCTCAACCAATTGCAACAGCTTGCGCTTGCTCATGACGGTATAGTTCATGTTCAGGCGGGCGAATTCGTATTGTTTCGAGGGGAATATTTCCAGTTGTTCAATAAACCAATCGTACAATGGCCTGTGCGGCACAAATTCCAGTGTACAAACAGAATGCGTGATCTCCTCAATAGCATCCGATTGTCCGTGCGCGAAATCATACATCGGGTAGATGCACCATTTATCGCCCGTGCGGTGGTGATGTGCGTGTTTAATGCGGTACATAATCGGGTCGCGCATGTGCATAACAGGCGATGCCAGATCAATCTTAGCCCGCAGCACCTTGGCCCCATCAGGATATTTGCCTGCTTTCATTTGTTCAAACAGGCGCAGGTTTTCCTCTATGCTGCGGTTGCGGTATTGGTTACCTATGCCAGGCTCGGTAGGCGTACCTTTTTGGGCGGCTATCTCCTCAGGGGAGCTATCGTCCACATAAGCCAATCCTTTACGTATGAGTGTTAAAGCAAAGGCGTAAATGATATCAAAATAATCAGAAGCGTAAAGTTCATTAGCCCACTCAAAGCCCAGCCACTGTATGTCAGCTTTGATGCTGTCCACATATTCGGTTTCTTCCTTTGTCGGGTTGGTATCATCAAAGCGAAGATTGGTCTGACCATTGTATTTCTGCGCCAACCCAAAGTTTAAGCAAATAGATTTGGCATGGCCGATATGCAGGTAACCGTTCGGCTCGGGCGGGAAACGGGTAAGTACCCGGCCGGCATGTTTGCCCTGGCGCATATCTTCTTCAACGATCTCTTCTAAAAAATTTAATGATCTTTCTTCGCTCATGGTGTAATAGAATAGGCAAAAATAGGAAAAATTGCGGTTAGATGAATGGTTTTCTAAGCGCCTGGTGCCGGCCCTCTTTTACCCCCCGGCCTCCGCTAAATCTAGGCGAGGGGTCAATTTGAGTATAATTAAAACTTTCTCCTGGAATTGGCGACGTTGAAACGTTTGAGACAGCGGGGGAAAAGTTTAACACGGTAAGGCGCTTACCGGCTATTTTATTTCCGGCAGGCTCCCCTATTTTCGGACGAGATGTCAAATGCAGGCGGAAAATAGCGATTTTAATCCCTATTTTCTTCTTACTTTTACGCCAACCAATCCGGTTTTACATGAGTAATACCTTTAACCGCCCTATCCGTGTTTTAGTTGCCAAGGTGGGCCTCGACGGGCATGACCGTGGTGCGCGGATCATTGCTACTTCGCTACGAGATGCAGGTATGGAGGTAATTTATACGGGTTTGCGCCAAACGCCTGAAATGGTTATTAACACTGCCTTGCAGGAGGATGTGGATGCCATTGGCATATCTATCCTTTCCGGTGCGCACATGACGGTTTTTCCAAAGATCATACAACTGATCAAAGACAAGCAGATGGATGATGTGCTGGTAACCGGTGGTGGAATTATCCCCGAAAGTGATATGCAGGCATTAAAAAAGATGGGCGTTGGTGAGCTTTTTCCGCCCGGAACTAATACGAAGGATATTGTTCAATATATTACCGGGTGGGTGCATAAGCATCGTAATTTTTAAAAATGATCTGCCATGTTTCAAAATCTTCTGATCGACTATAACGGACGCATCCAGCACATTATCATTAATCGTCAGAGCAAACTGAATGCGTTGAATAAAGCCACTCTTGCCGAGCTGCATACAGCTATTTATGATGCTTTTCATAATGACCGTGTGGGCGGCATCATCATTACCGGGGCCGGGGAAAAAGCGTTTGTTGCAGGGGCTGATATTTCTGAATTTGCTTCTTTTGATTCTATTAAAGGTGAACAGCTGGCAAGAAATGGGCAAAATTTGGTCTTTAACCAGATAGAAAATGGGAATAAGCCAGTGATCGCGGCCATCAATGGTTTCGCTTTAGGCGGTGGATTGGAGCTGGCGCTTGCATGCCATATTCGTATTGCATCCGAGAATGCCAAAATGGGTTTGCCCGAAGTGGGTTTGGGCCTGATACCTGGCTATGGCGGTACGCAGCGCCTGGCTCAGTTGGTAGGCAAAGGGAAGGCGCTGGAGATTATTCTGACAGCTGATATGGTAACAGCCCATGAAGCTTTGCAGATTGGATTGGTAAATCATGTGGTAAGCCAGCAAGACCTGCTGGCCAGGGCTGAAGAGATCATGAGCCGAATATTATTACGTGCACCTCTTGCGATCGAAGCTGCCATTACTGCGGTAAATGCTTCCATGCAAACCGGCGCAGATGGATATGAAACTGAGATCGAAAATTTCGCCAAATGCTTCAATACCGACGATTTTAAAGAGGGAGTCACTGCCTTCCTTGAAAAACGTAAACCTCATTTCAAGGCTGAATAAGCACTTTTCATGACATAAATCTGACTAAATGGAGATATTGGTCGAAATTATCTTATTGTCAATCAATCGATTGAATAATCGTGACATTCAGATGAAACGCTGAGGTTATTTTGTTGTGTTACTTTGGTGTGTGTTTAAACACATACATAACAAAAACACAATTAATAACATGAAAAATTCAATTAAAATTTCAGCCTTAGTTTTAGCTTTTGCTGGATTTGCACTAGGTGCAAAAGCACAAACCACAACAACTACCCCTGCTACAAAAACAAGCACTTCAAACGGAGTAATCTTAAGCGCCGGCGTTGATGCCGGTATCCCGACAGGAAAATTAAATAACGCCTATAATTGGAACATTGGTGGTTCGGTACAAGCGGATATCCCGGTTATCCAGCACCAGTTATTCGTAACAGTAAACGCGGGTTATAACAGCATACAGGGTAAAAATAATATCAATGGCACTGGTTTAAGTGCAACAAACATTCAATTACTTCCAGTAAAAGCCGGTTTAAAATATTTCCCTATAAGTAATTTCTACGTACAGGGTGATGCCGGCGCCGCATTTGCACTAAACAAATCTAATGTTGGGTTCGATAAAAGCGCAGCATTTGTATATGCGCCACAAATTGGTGTTCAGTTTCCATTAGGTGGCAAAAGCTATCTTGATGCCGGTGTACGTTATGAAGCTACTACCAAATTCAACAGCGCAACTGATGAAAAAGTAAATTTCATCGGCCTGCGTGTAGCCTATGCTTTTGATACCAAATAATTTTTTTACGTACTTAATCAGAATGACCAAGGGTGCCATAGGGCGCCCTTGGTCATTTCTTTTTAATTAAAAAATTAAAAAATCAGCGCCTTAATTAAATTTCCGCAAAAAATTTAGCAAATTTGTTTGTAACTTGATGTAGTATAAATACGTTTACCTGTCAAAAAGTAAATTCCAGTTATGAAGAAAATACTCATCATTGATGATGAAGTTAATGTGGCGTTATTATTATCAAAATTTTTAACGCGGAACGGTTTTGATGTAACCACGGCCTCAACGGGTATGAGTGGTATGGAATTTCTTAAAAATGGTTCATTTGATCTGGTTTTATGCGA
>JAQBOV010000034.1 GCA_028287895.1 Mucilaginibacter sp.
TCCGAAGCGAATTTATAAGTATGCGGAATGTCGAGCGATCCGGGGCCGGGAATATCACTGGTGATAATTGGCCTTTGGCAATAGGCTGCCTCTACCAATGCATTGCAAAACCCTTCTTCCCGGCTTGCCGATATAAAGTAATTACTAAGCTTGTAGTAAGAGGCGATATCTTCCCTGGGGTCTAAAATTTTTAACCACCCGGGTATTTGCCCAAAACGTTCTATGATTTTCGATTCAATAAATTCCCTGTTTACCGATAAGCTGAGTAGTAAGCAAATATCGTGGTTTTGTTTTACCAGGTTATCCATGGCCTCCAATACCACATCCACCCCTTTTCTCAGGTAATCAAAACCAAACATCAGGAATACCGCAGCATCTGGACTAATCCCGTAATCACTTCTTTTGAGCTCATCAAACTTATTTAACCTGGTAAAATCAATGGCATTGGTCACAAACCTTACTTTATCGCCACTAAGCTTAAAGTTTTTCCGGTAATTGGTGGCAACCGATTCGCTGCAGCCAATATACAAATCGATATGGTTCAACACTTTTCGTAAGCCTTCGCCAATAAAACCTCTTGGCCTGTCATGATTTCGCAGGTGCCTTATGATCAGCAGCTCCTTGTCATATAGTTGTTTAGCTATCTTAAACAGAAAAAAATACTTCGTGCCGGCAAAATGGGCATGAATGTATTTAATATGATGTTTTTCAAGAATGTCCCTTACTATAAAAATATCCCTGGAAAACCGGCCGCTTAAAAAGTAGATCTTCTTCCCTTGGCCAATCAGGTCCTGTACCCAGCCAATATCCGAGGTGTCTTCATGAAACAAATAAATCATTTCAAGCCCCTCATGATGAAGGGTGTGCTCCAATCTTAATAATGATTTAAAAAAGCTGCCACCATAAGGTGACCTGAAACATACAAATTGCAGAACGTTTTTAGAGGGGGTCATTAAAATAAATAGTAAAATTTGATCTTAAATAAGCTATAAAATATGTAGCGGGTAATTTATTCCTGATACTAAGACAGAGCGCCATTCAGGAAATCAAATTTTGAAAGTGCAAATAGACAAGTAATATCCGTGGCGATTTATCGATTGTCTCAATCTGTCAGTTAATCGTTTCGGTTTTAACCAACAAATAATTGAAATAAATAACAAGATAAAGAAATATTTCACAACTGATTGTATTAAGTCGTTAATTATTCTTTTATCCTCTAAAGTAGATTTGTCAATTAACCGGATGAAATTTAAATTTTTAACTTCAAGATAGAGAGTTTGGATATTTCTTTTTTTAAAAACAGAATGGTTTGTTTGGTGAATTTTCTTTCCTGCATGTTGTATGTTCGGAAGGTAAAATATATGAGTGGTCGCTGTCAAAAAATATACAGCTGCTATAGTTATTGCAAAAATATGTCTAAGCAAATTCTTTTTGAGGCGTTTCAATTGGTTTTAAATAAAGTTACCAAGGTAAAAAAAAATCATTTCCCTGCAAAGAGATGTTAAGTTTTAATACACATCGTATTAAAAGAATATAACCAAATCAGGCCTGTGATTAGTAATAGCTCAAGCTGCCTTTTCTAACGGTCAGGAATTTGAATTTTTCTTTATACGTTCTGCTAAATAAAAAAAACCGCCTCACATTATATGAGACGGTCATCATTTGCTGGATTATTTGAAATTTAATTAACAGCCCCTGGAGTGGTATACGGCATTGCCTGCGGATTAAAATTAGCCCACCCGGCGGTCCAATCGGTTGAACCAAAAGCGCCACGGTAAGTTACTTTCTCAAAGAAAGGATCAGTACTGATCTTTGCATCTGTAAATAAAGCACCGGTCTCCGCTATTGATCCGGTTTTAACTTTAAAATCTGGTATGCCTGCGTTTGCAAAGTCAGAAGAGTATTTGAAAGGAGAACTAATTAAGGCATCGGCATACAAAGTGGCATCAAAAGTATTTTGAGCTCTTAAAGTAGCTTCAAATAATGATTTGTTTTCGCCCTTAACTTCAGTACCTTTTTTGTTGCTCCCATAAATGATATTGTTCTGGAATGCTAAGCGGCCCGCGGTATAATTGGTTGAGGTTGCAGCCGGAGTAACTACCTTTGAATCATCAATGTAAATGCCTTCAACATATCCAGTAAAAATAGAGTTAAAGCAGCTTAGCGCTGAATTACGGCGTATTTGAGCTGCATGTGCATAATTTGCATTTATGCTGCCTGCTGCGGCGCCTGATATAGGGCCTAACATCGTCATGTTACAGAAAATTGCCGAGGTTTGGGGAGTTTTATTGGAACCTGAAGCATCATTATCAGATTCAAAACCATTTGAACCTGAAATATCGGCAATGGTTGGGTAACGCTGACCTAAACAAAATTGGAGTTTTCCTGAAAAACCAAAATCGGTATCAAAATCATCATCCAAACCCGCGATGGCTAACAGGTGTTTTGCATTAACTGTCCCGCCAAACCATTCGTAAGAATCATCACCGGCACGATAAACTTCTATATAATCAAGCGCAGTACCTGCGCCAACGCCACCCAAAGTAAGACCATTGATCTCATTATCCGGTGAAAACGGGATACCTGCATATTCGATACGTACATATTTTAAAGTACCTGAATTATCATTGGCATCAGTACCGCCATATTGAATGTATTTTGCCGGGTCGCCTTTAGGATCTAAACCACCTTCTATCTGAACGTTATCTCCCTGATTTACAGGCGCTTTACCTAAAATTATTACCCCTCCCCAATCGCCGCTCGACCTTGCACCTGCTTCAAATGCTGAGGTAAATACAATAGGTTTATCCGCACTGCCTGCGGCCATCAGTTTTGAACCACGTGTAATGGTCAAAGTACCTTTACTTGCTTTGTCGCCTTTTATTATTGTTCCGGGTTCAATGGTAAGTGTTGCACCATTAGTAACATATACAAAGCCCTTTAGTAAATAAATTTTGTCAGCTTTCCAGGTAGTATTGGTTGCGATATCCCCGGTTACCGTAATAGTATTACTGGTGACCGGCGGCGTTATAGGGTCAACTGTAGTCCCTTTTTTGCTACATGCTGCGGAAAATAGAGCGGCAATAAGCAGTAAAAATAATCCTTGCTTTTTCATGATTTTTTGGTTTTTCGATTTAATCCGTTTTACTGTTAATTAATGATGATTCGGTATTGAGCTTTTAAAAAGTATAATTGAAGGTTAAAGAATAGGTTGCCCCCGAAGCATATCGTTTAAAGGTTTGATCCGCTCGGGCAGGTGTATAGGTTTTGCTTTTATCGTAGTCATAATAAAAGGTGTTAGGCTGGTTCGCCAGGTCGCTTCCATTAAATTTTATTTCACCCTTACCATTGAATATCTTATACCCAATCTGAAAATCTATTACATCCCGGGGATTTTCATATATGCTTGGAAATCTTTCGCCAGCTGCATAGAAGATCCTGCGACCCAACCGGTTATATAAAATGTTTAATGATAATTTGTTGTTAAAGGCATTGTGCTGAAAACCTGCATTAACCACGTAGGGCGATTGTCCAACCAGGGGCCTGTTTTGTTCAAGCAATTGCGGGTTATCCGGATTTTGGATCTGAGATCTTGTAACAGCAACGTTTACATATAATGTACTGTTTTTATAAAAGCCGTTATCACTTATAAAGTCGAGTGTTTTGCGGCCCTCGATTTCAATACCATATACGTAAGCCGATTTTGAGTTAAAATAGGATATGGTTGTTGATGAGTTTACATCGTCAATACTTGGTTCAATCGCATTATGAAACTTTTTGTAAAATGCAGAAATGGAAAATATCTGACCGGCTGAAGGATAAAATTCGTATCTAAGGTCTGCATTATCAATCAATGTTCTTTTTAAAAGCGGGTTACCTACCTGCGTAGCCAGCAGTTCGTAATCATAATAAGCAAATGGGGCAAGTTCTCTGAATTCCGGGCGTGCAAGGGTACGGTAATAAGACGCTCTCAGGTTAGCTCTGCCGGTTAAACTATAGGTGATGTTTACCGAAGGAAGAATATCGGTGTTGTTGAGTTCTGCACGCGGTTGCTTTTGATCTATATCTTTTGTACTTAAGCCAAGGTCAAACCTCTCCACTCTTGCACCATAGACAGCCCTGATCTTTTCACTTAACTTGTTATCGAGCATTAAATAAGCCGCATTGGTAAAGCTATGTGCGGTGTACCGGTCATTTGGATTTGGAATCTCGTCCAATTGAAATGCGCCTGAATTAATGGCATCAGGGCTAAAAAGAGTTTGAATAGGCCTTAACCTGATATCGCTGGTAGCATCAATAAGAGTAACACCAAGGAAACGGGCATCAAAAATACGGTCCCTGTATTGTGAGGATGCCCCGGCTTTAAAATTGCTCGTTTGGCCAAATAGCTTAACGGGTAATTTAAAATCTGCTCTGCCCGAATAAATATGTTCGTTCAGTTTTGAAAAAAATCGTGCATTTTCTTTCCCCAGGCTTGTTATGCTTGCAACAAACGGATCATTTACGCTGGATTGTACATAGTTTACTTTCCGCTGATCAGGCTGATCATTCAAAATATTACTATAACCTAAACTCCAGTTTAATTTGGCGTTTTTTGTTCCGAGCTTGTGTTCGCCATCCAGTGTTGACTTAAGTAAAGCCTTTTCTGTCAGGTCATAAGCATAGAACCGGTTATCATAGCTTGAGCTTGATGTATTTGATCCTGTACGGTAGGTAAATAAGTCGTCAAAAATTCGGTTATAAAGATTTTTGAACGTTATTTTATTATTTCCAAAACAGTAGGCGAAATTAGCCAGCACACCAATGTTTGTTGAGAATTTGTATTGGTCTTCAGTATAATTATAATTGTCAAACCTTCTTATCAGGCCCGGTATGGTTGTTTCGGCATTCCTGTAAGTTAAGGCTATAGTGGTACCGAACCGATTTTTGTTTTCGCCAATCTCTTTAACATTACCAAGTGTTAGCTGATAACTTTGTCCTAAAAACGCTTTATAACTGTTAATATTAAAATTATTATTAAGGGAATTTATGGCCTGTATATTTTGCCGGGTATTTAATCTTGGTGGACCTACTACTTGTGCGGTGGCGGGAAAATTGCTTCCAGGAGAACGTGCACCGTTATCAAATGCAAAATAATCGCTTACATTCCGATATCCGCTTTTAAAATCTTTAAAAGTGCTCTGTGTATTATAACTATACCCAAGGCCGAGGTTGATGTAATTTTGATCAGGAATATCTTTAGTCAGAACTTGTATATTACCTCCTGCGAAATCGGCAGGCATGTCAGGTGTTGAGGTCTTACTGATAACAATGTTCTCAATCAAATTAGCGGGAACAATGTCAAAAGAGAACGCTTTGCGGTTTGGTTCGGTACTTGGCAATGGAGCGCCATCCAGCGAGGCGCTGTTATAACGATCACTAAGGCCACGCACGACAACAAACTTGTTATCCTGCACGGTCGCACCACTTACCCTTTTTAATACATCGCTTGTACTTCTGTCGGGTGATTTTTTGATTAATTCTGAGGATATACCATCGGATATGGATATACTGTTTTTTTGAACCGCGTATAGTGATGCTGTAGACGCCTGACGATAAGTTGACGTGACTGTAGCTCCACTGAGGACTTTTTTATTGGCCTCCTGCAATACAATATCCAGTTTGGTTACTGTATTAGGCTTAACTTCAATGTCAGAAACCAGTTTACTTTGGTAACCAATATACTTAACAATAATAGTGTATTTGCCGGGTTGCAGATCAGCTAATAAATAATTTCCATCAACATTGGCTGCCACGCCTTTATTTAAATCCTGCAAGCCCACCGAGGCGCCTATTAACGGCTCACTGGTTTTTTGATCAATAATTTCTCCTGCAATCTTTCCTGTACTTTGAGCAAAAGCAGAAAAATTAATAAATAATAGAAGTATAATCGAAAGTAAAAATGTCCTTTTCCGCACAAATAAGATTTTGGACAAAAGTATTTTACCGCAAAGTTTTAAACGATTATTTGCGATTATCAAACCATCAAATGTTTCTTAACTCAGCTTTACCAATGGTTCATTTTTACAACCATTTATGACAGGTCTTTTTGGTTTGCTGATATAATTTTTACAAATCATCAATTTCTTATAACAGCTGGTAATTAGAAGTTTAATTATTTTCTTGCAGTTTTTTAAGTCCTTCAGAATAAGCAGGCTGATTAATTAAGTCTCTAAACTTATCATTCACCTTTTTTAAAACCCGCAAACAATTGTGCATTTCCTGCCAGGTGATTTCATCCGTAATATGCTCTTCAAAGGATGCAAACAGGCTGTCGAGCAGCTCTATTACTTTTGTTGATTTAGGTGTTAATGTTATCAGCCTGCCTCTTCTGTCTTTATAGTTTACTTCCCTGGTTATGTAATTTTTACTTTCGAGCAAATCCATAATGGCAACCATATTAGACTTTTCGATCTGCAGATTTTCGCAAAGCGACTTTTGTGTAGCGCGTCCAGACCGGCTGAGCAGCAAAATGATCTGATAATGCTGATAAATATCTATTTCTTTTAATACTTTAAGCAGGTAATGATGATATGATTTGTGAGCCAGCATAACCTGCAAGCTCAAGTCTTCTCCGAAATTCATAATAAACAAGAAGTAATTGCAAACTATCCCGAATAAGACCAGCAGCAATAATGAATAAATAAGTTTATTTATAATGGGATTGGCTCTATAAGCCGGAGAAGAATCAGATCAGCAATATTTTATGAACCAGGTATATCTCATAGGTAGGGAATGACTTAGTTTTAAATACTGACGGGACCAGATGAAGCCTGTTAGTCGTTAAAGCTAAACTCACAATAGAAATTACAAACAATAAACGGATTATTGAAGCTGTTTTAACTTTTGATGAAACCGGGGGAGATGAAAGTTGTGAATTTTTTATCAGATTCCAGCTGTTATCATGAGCAGCATGCGTCAAATGGAGTTGATTGCATTTCTCTTTTGCAACACAATTTATATGATGCAGTTTATGAGGTTGCAAGCCATAAAATGATCTGAATATTGGTAAGATGACGATTATAGATGCCGCAAAAAAAAACAGGATCTTTATTAATAATTTTGACATGCCGCCTCGAAGCTGTATTACCATTAGCTGCAAATTGCGAAATAAATACTTTAACAAACAGGTCCAACCAATTTGTTTATAAAAACTTAATATAGATTTAAAGTGAAGAGCCCTTTAATAAATTGACAATTGCTAAGCTGGCGCTATTGCTTGTGATCTGCCGGGTTCCTGCCGTGGTATTTCTTAAACATACGGCCGGATGACTTTTATTCGTGAAGCCAAATTCATCCGCAACTTCAGTGCTGCCCATATTGCTGTGCAATAGTCGTTGTCCAATAAACTTGAGTTCAATATCGCTCTAAGAATGTAACATTTTAGTAACACCGATAAAAATATTTAATAAAACATATGATGTTTGCAAAAAACATCATATGTTTGTACTGTCAAATAATTATGATGAATATGTCAGAAAAGCTTAGTGACCAGGTAACAAATAAAATAAGACATGAAATAGCTCAGAATAAATATAAAGCAGGTGAAAAAATACCCTCTGAACCCGAATTGATGAAGTTGTACGGTGTAGGCCGCTCAACGATTCGAGAGGCCATTAAAACGCTTGCCATGACAGGGACTGTGAAAGTACAGCAAGGCTCAGGCACTTTTGTAAATACCCGTATACACGAATCAATTGATCAGAGGTTAAGGCGGGCCGATTTCGATGAGATCAACGCAGTAAGAAAATTACTGGAAGACGAGATGGTAAAGCTGGCCACGAAAAACCATACAGAGAAAGATTTGGAAGAGATGAAGCAGTGCCTTGAAAATAGAAGATTAGCAATACTTACTGAGCAACGACAGGCATGCGTAGATGCTGATATTGCCTTTCACATAGCCATTGCCAGAGCGTCTTCAAACAAAGCACTTGCTGATCTGTATCAAAGCTTTACAACAATTATCCGTGATTTTTTTTCCAAAAGGGAAGTTCGGGGAGTCAGCCATTTTGCCATGAGCCATCATTTACACGAGCAATTATTTGAAGCCATTAAAAGCAAAAAAGAAAAACCAGCCCAGCAGGTACTTGATAAAATTATAGAAAATAACTACTGATAAGTCCGGCATATTAGGCAAAAGCAAATGTATCAGCCTGTTTATTCATAAAGAATGATTTTGATTAGAAACTAATAATAAAAGTGAAAAAAGCACTGCGCACCATATTGAAGCTTTTGCTGGTCTTGACAATCTTTATAGGGTTGCAGGGACGGGTATTGATGCGTTATGCGGAAATATTTCACAAAAAACATAAAAATGAACTGGTTCAGTCCCGAACTACCAAGATAAAAGCGGGCATTGTTCATTGTAAACTTCAATGTTATACACAGCATTTTCAGGTGCTGGATATCCCGCTTATCGCATTTTTATTTTCTTTAATCACGGCGCCGTTAATTGCTGATCTGCTTTATATATCCTTTAAGGAAAAACTCCTCATAGCAGACTCGGTTCGATTATTACCCCTGAGGGCGCCTCCGGTTTTTTAAATCAATTGCACTTATCAGCTGCCAGACCAAAGATAGTATGCCGGTTGGCGTAAACCGATCTCTGACAGTTGGAATTGTATGTGCTTTTGCCTCTCCCCTTTTGTCAATATAACGTGATGATCAATAAACCATTAGTGGTCTTCTTGGTTGTCCAATTATTAAAAACATTTAACCATTTCATCATGAAAACGACGAAAAAGCTGATCATGATCAGCATTATGTCGGCAGTTTATTTTTGCCTGTCATGCTTATCTGTACAAGCCCAGGTAACAGATAGCATTCTAACACTAAAAAAAGCGATAAATATTGCGCTGTCCAAACAACAAATATTAAAAGCTAAAGATAATTATGCAAAAGCGTCAGCCGAGGCAATAACCAGCGCCAAAAGAGATGGTCTGCCCGATTTTACATTATCAGCCCAGCAATCTTACGGAACTATAAACGGTTTAAATGGACTGGCTTCCGGCCTGCCAGGATTGACAACTATTGTGGCGGGGCCGGCTGCTTCTTCACAAAATTGGAATGCTGCTTTCGCGGCCTTTTATTCTTCCAACATCAACTGGAATATCTTTTCATTTGGTCTTGAGCGGGCACACATAGCCGAGGCCAAGGGTTTCCATGACAGAGACGCTGCAGATCTGGAACAGGAAAAATTTCAGCAACAGGTTAAAGTTGCAGGAGCTTACCTTAACGTGCTGGCCGCACAACGACTGCGTTATTCCATGAATGTCAATTTGTACCGCGTTTCCCAACTCAGAGATGTAATACTGACCCGGACAGAGAATGGTTTAAATCCGGGTGTTGACAGCGCTATTGCCAATGCTGAACTTTCCAAAGCGCGGATTTCGGTTACAGATGCTATTAATTATGAACAAACTCAGGCAGCTAACCTGGCGATACAATTAGGGGTAAATCAGCAATCCTTTTCTTTAGATAGTGTTTATATCAATCAATTGCCAGCCCACTTGCCAGAGCAACCGCTAAATGATATTTCTAATCATCCGGAGTTGAAATATTTATCAGCAAGGGTGAAAAGCAGTGAGCTTTCTGCCAATTTTATTTCCAAAACAAGCTTGCCCAGGGTTTCCCTTTTCGGGGTCTTACAGGAAAGAGGGTCGGGATTTGGTACAAATTACGCCAACAACTTCACTGATTTTAGTCACAATTATCTGAACGGTGTTGGCCTAACCAGGGCGAATTACCTGGTAGGCATAGGTGTTACCTGGAACCTGACCGACCTGACTAGAGTAATATCACGCGTTAAGAGCCAGCATTATTATTCTGACGGCCTTACCAACGAATATAACTACCAGGAAAATATCCTCACCAATCAGTTGCTGCAAGGTAATAAGCAACTGGTCAATAGCCTGCAAAAATACCATGAAGCGCCTATACAGTTGAAAGCGGCAAGCGATGCCTATGAACAGAAAAAGACGTTGTACAGCAACGGCCTTGCTACCATAGTTGATGTTACTCAAACCCTATACAATTTGAACATCGCGGAAACAGACAGGGATATTGCCAGTAACGCGGTTTGGCAGGCGCTGCTTTATATTTCCGCATCGTCAGGTAATTTCAATTTATTCATTAATCAATTTTAAAGCAATAGTCATGAACCTGATTCAATTTTCATTGCGAAGACCCATAACGATTATCGTTGTAATCATCGGGGTTGTGCTAATGGGCATTATGGCCGCTACAACCATCAATATTGATATTTTTCCTAACCTAAACATGCCAACGATCTATGTTTCACAGCCTTATGGCGGGATGTCACCACAGCAGATGGAGGGATTTGTATCAACTAATTACCAGAACCTTTACTTATATGTTAGCGGCATCAAATCCATTGAAACAAACAATATACAGGGTTTGAGCTTATTAAAGCTCAGTTTTTATAATGGCACCAATATGGCGCAGGCCGCCGCTGAGGTCACCTCGCTTACCAACCGTGCATTTGCTGAAATGCCGCCCGGGACACCGCCGCCCATTATTATCCGTTTTGATGCCTCTACCTTACCTGTTGGCCAGTTAACGATCAGCAGCAGCAAACGCAGCAATAATGAGCTACAGGATTTAGCCAGCCTTTATGTCAGGCCAAATTTTTCAAATATAGCCGGCTTAACTTCTCCGCCACCTATTGGCGGCAACGCACGTACGGTTTTAATTAATGTGGACCCTGAATTGATGCGCAGCCACAACGTGACGCCGGATCAGATCACTGCTGCGGTTAAGGATTATAACCAGATATCGCCTGCAGGCACGGTCAATATAGGACGTACAACTTATCTGGCCCCCTCAAATACCGTACTTCAGAAGATAAAAGACTTCGAAAACATACCATTGTTATACCAAAATGGCGGCACCATTTACATCAAGGATGTGGCCAAAGTTGTGGACGGAGCTGATATAACAAGTGGTTTTGCTTATATCAATGGTAAGCGATCCATTTATATACCTGTTATCAAGGCTTCAAGCGCCTCAACCTGGACGGTGGTGCAGGACTTGAAAAAGGCTATACCAACCATGCAAAGCCTTTTACCGCCGGATGTATCCTTGAAGTTTGAATTTGATGAATCTGTTTATGTAATTAACGCCGTAAAAAGTCTCATCAGCGAGGGAGTTACAGGTGCTATACTGGCCGGGGTGATGGTACTTATTTTTTTAGGGGACCGCAGGAGCGCCTTCATTGTTATCGTCAACATACCAATTGCTGTTATCATCGGCACCTTAGTGCTTAAACTTTTCGGCCAGACACTCAATATCATGACCCTTAGTGGTTTGGCATTAGCTATAGGTATTTTGGTGGATGAGTCTACTGTAACCATTGAAAATATACACCGGCATATGGAATTGGGTAAAAACAAGGCCCGGGCCATTGCTGATGCCTGCGAAGAGATCTCTTTACCAAAATTGCTCATTCTTTTAAGTATTCTTGCGGTATTTGTGCCGGCATTTTTTATGACGGGTGTACCCCAGGGCATGTTTCTTCCATTATCTATGGCTGTAGGGTTCTCTATGATCGCCGCCTTCCTGTTGTCTCAAACACTGGTGCCTATATTGTCTAACTGGATATTAAAAGTCCCGGACCATAAAACCGAGTCCCCGAAAAAGGAGCATAAATCAACACGATTTGACCGTTTCAAATCCCGTTGCGTCAATCTGGTCCAATGGATGATGAAGCGAAGCTGGTTAAGCGTTGGACTTTATGTGGTTGTTTCCATTTTCATTATTGGCTTATGTGTATCCATTATTGGCAAGGATATCCTTCCTAAGTTAAACACCGGTCAGTTTCAGGTCCGTATACGTGCACCCGAGGGCTCACGACTTGAACAAACGGAAAAAACGATGTTACAGGCCCAACAGGTGATGTACAATACTTTAGGAGGGAAAAACAATGTCGAGATCATATCTGCCTTTGCAGGCCAGCATCCATCATCTTTCCCAACCTTGCCGGTCATTCTTTTTATGAGCGCCTCCAATGAAATTGTTATGCAGGTCAACCTCAATCCTAATTATAAAATGAATATACAGGATGTGAGGGAAAATCTGCGTATCGCTTTGCATAAAGCCATGCCTGATGTAAAACTATCTTTTGAGCCAATTGATCTTACAAGTAAAATTATGAGCCAGGGCTCTTCAACGCCTGTAGAAATTGCCGTAATGGGTAAAAATATTAACCAGAGCAAGCAATATGCAGATTCGTTGATCACTCAATTGCAACAGGTGCCTTTTTTAAGGGATGTCCAGCTAAAAGAACAATTGAAGAGCCCGGCAATCCATATTAATATTGATCGGGATAAGGTTAAACAGATGGGGCTTACTATGACAGAAGTGAGCAGTTGTATTACAGAAACTACTTCGTCCAGTCGCTTTACGCAAAAGAATCTATGGCTTGATGCAACAAACGCAAATTCCTATGACGTGCAAATACAGGTGCCGCAAACAAGTATGGGCAGTCTTAACGATCTGGCCGGCATACCCATTTTTAGAGACAAACCAAGGCCGGTACTCGGAGATGTTTGTACGTTTACATTGGAACCTATAGTGGGTGAATATGACCGAAAAGGCCCGGTACGGTTTCTGTCTATCGTTGCTAATGTATATAAAAAAGATCTGGGTTCCGTTTCTGCTGCTGTTAATAAAGTTATAAAGAACGCAAGCAAACCGCCAAGAGGAGTCACTGTTGAGACCCGGGGATTAACCGTCCTGCTGGATCAGACGCTCAGCAGCCTTCAGTCCGGTTTATTGATCACCATCGTCATTCTGATGCTGATGCTGTCGGCAAATTACCAGTCCTTCCCGTTGGGCTTTACAGTGATCACTACTATTCCCGGCGTTTTGGTCGGCTGTTTACTGATCCTGCTGGCTTTTGGTTCAAGCCTTAACCTGCAATCCTATATGGGAATTATCATGTCGGTAGGTGTTTCGGTCTCCAATGCCATTTTGCTGATTACCAATGCAGAACATATCAGGTTAACCGGAAAGGACGCTATGGAATCGGCTATCGAAGCAATGGAACTTAGGCTACGGCCCATATTAATGACAACTATTGCCATGATAGCCGGAATGATCCCAATGGCCTCCGGTTTAGGAGAAGCAGGCGATCAGACAGCTCCGCTTGGCCGTGCCGTGATAGGGGGGCTGACTGCATCCACCTTTGTATCCTTATTTATTCTCCCGGTTATTTTTTACCTGATCAGGCGTAATTCTTCTGTTCATCCTGTGTCATTGGATCCTGATGATCAGAAAAGCGTTTTTTATGACCCTCAAACACTATCATCAAAATAATTAAAAATTCAATCATGAAAACATATCATTTTATTTTATGCCTGCTGATTGCAGGTTCACTGGCCTCCTGTCAAGGTAAACAAAAGCCGGCAACTGTTTCACATCCAAGCAAGACGCAGGTTTTTACGCTGAAGGAAGGGACGCTCAATACAAGCATGAGTATTCCCGGAGTACTCCAGCCTTATCAAACGGTTGACTTGTATGCCAAAGTAAACGGCTTTATAAAAACCATGGCTGTAGATATTGGCAGCAAAGTTCGCCGCGGACAATTACTAATGACGCTTGATGCGCCGGAAATGATGGCTGCATTGAAACAATCACAGGAAGACCTGCACTCAAAAGAAGCTATTTACCGTGGCAGTAAGGCCAATTATGACCGTTTACTAAAAACAAGTAAAACACCGGGAACAATATCCCCCAATGATCTGGACATAGCTCATGCTAAAATGAGTGCCGACAGCTCAACCCTGCTCGCCTCAAGATCAGCCTATCAGTTATCGGCAGATTTGAAAAACTATCTGGAAGTAAGGGCACCATTTGATGGCGTTATCAGTTTGCGCAATGTTTACCCCGGCGCTTACGTCACCCCATCAGATAAAAGCTCCAATAAGCCGATGCTTACCCTGGAGGAACAGACCAGGTTACGGCTGGTGATTGACGTACCGGAGGCTGCCACAAATTATTTTTCCAACAAGGATACCGTGCATTTTACGGTCAAAACCGTACCGGGGAAACAATTTGTAGCCGCGGTTAAACGTATGGCTGGCAGCGTTAGCAATGTATTGCGAACGGAACAAATGCAAATGGATATCCCCAATAAAAATAAGGAGTTGTTGCCGGGAATGTTTGCCCAGGTGACGCTCCAGCTAACTAATAAGCAAAAGACTTTTATTGTGCCGCAAACTGCAGTAACCGGAAACTCCCAACGCATATTCGTTATCCGGGTTGTGAACCATAAAGCCCAATGGGTTGATGTGAAAAAAGGCAGGGAAACCCCGGACAGCCTGGAGGTTTACGGGGCTTTAAAAAATGGCGATTTACTGATTAGTGCCGCAACTGATGAAATAAAAAATGGCACACAGGTTAATTAAGAACCAAGGTGTAAACTTTCTTTAAAATGAGGAAGCCCTAAAAAGGGCTTTCTCATTATTTACAAGAATGTTTCTTTGCAGGCAAGACTGAAACTCGCAATCACTCATAACGATTTGCTTATATTTAAAAGAGGGACCTTTCGGGAAGTGTCGTTTATTTTAATTCCTATTTTGGTACTATGAGTACCAATAATACTTCGAAAATAAACCAATTAATGCGATCGCAACCTTATGGGACCGTTTTTTTAAGCTCCTGGCTTACCGGGAAGGGCTACAGCCCTGATCTGCAAAAACGATATAAAAGCAGCAAATGGCTGGAATCTATCGGTACAGGTGCAATGAAACGGGCCGGCGACCAAATCGATATGGAGGGGGCATTATATGCCTTGCAAAATCAGCTTGGTTTATCATTGCATATCGGTGGACGTTCCGCCTTAGCATTACAGGGCCGATCCCATTATCTTGAAATGGGGAAAAGAGAAATTATCTTATTTGGCCAGGCGGGCGAGAAGTTGCCCAAATGGTTCAATAGTTATACTTGGGAATCCATTGTAAATTATTATCGATCAGCATTCCTTCCAGTCGGTTTGGGATTAATAGAGCATGACGTACGCAACTTCAATGTCAAAATGTCTGGCCCGGCAAGAGCTATACTGGAGTGTCTTTATCTTGCTCCAAAAGAAATGGCTTTGATGGAGTGCTATGAATTGTTGGAAGGAATGAACAACCTGCGGCCGTCTTCCGTGCAGGAACTGCTGGAAGGTTGTACTTCTGTAAAAGTAAAAAGACTGTTTCTGTTCATGGCTGAAAAGGCTGGTCATTCCTGGTTCAAACACATCAATCTTAGCAAAATAGATTTGGGCAAAGGCAAACGTAGTATCGTAGCAGGCGGCGTATATGTCCCGGAATTTGAAATCACAGTACCGAAAGAACTAACAGATTATGGAACAACTTTATAAAGATCAGGTCAGCCTCTTGCTCAAAGTTTTACCTGAAGTGGCTAAAGAAGCAAGCTTGGCGCTTCACGGCGGTACTGCGATCAATTTGTTCATACGGGATATGCCCAGGCTTTCTGTCGATATTGATCTCACTTATTTGCCTGTCGAAGACCGGGTCACCACAATTCAGCATATCGCCGAAGCGCTTGGAAGGATAAAGGCCAATCTTGAAGTGAATATACCTGTCGTAACAATAACACTAAAAGCAGCTACGGGAAAACTGATTATTTCAACAAAGACAGCAACCGTCAAGCTGGAGGTTAACTTGGTTGGCCGGGGAACCTATGCTGAGCCTATCGTGCTACCATTATGTGTAAGGGCACAGGATGAATATGATGTGTTTTTGCGAGATAGCGGTTGTACCGCTTGGACAACTTTATGGAGGAAAAATCTGCGCGGCACTGGACAGGCAACATCCGGGTGATCTTTTTGATGTGAAATATTTACTGGCTAACGAAGGATTTACGGAAGAGATCAAACAGGGATTTTTGTATTGCCTTTTGGGCAGTGAAAGGCCGTTTAATGAAATGCTTAATCCCAATTTGCAAAACCAACGTTCAGCATTGGAAAATCAGTTCAACGGAATGGCAGCAGAGGAATTTAGCTATGAGGAATATGAACAAACCCGGATAGCACTCATAGATGTGATCCGTAAAAGCCTTACCAAAGAAGATAAAGAATTTTTGTTGAATTTTAAAAACCTGACACCCGTATGGGAAAAATACCCGTATGAACAATACCCATCGGTACGATGGAAATTGCAAAACCTTCAAAATCTCAAAGAAAAAAATCCCAATAAACACGCGCAACTATATGCTGTTCTGAAAGAGCTACTTGACTATTAGGTGTCTTCAATAAAATTGACGCGATGCCGCAGAAGGATAAAATGGTTTTTTCTCTTTATCCGTTTAACAACTAGAGGTAGGTCTAGAAAATTTTGTCACACGGTTTGAATCCATCAAACGAACGCTCGAAAATATAGCTAACTTTTTGATGTATCAGGAGCTTTATAAAGATCTAGAGTGACACAACCAATAGTGTTCTGATGAAACCTATTAGATAGCGTAATCTCTATATTTTATTTATGCTTATAAATAAACTCGCGATGAAAATCCAAATAATGCCTTTGTTCGGAATTAAAGTTGCCTACGTTGTTAGGACTAAGTCGCCAAAAGCCGACGGTTGGGTCGGTGACCGGAGGCATAGCCCACAATACATCGCCATTATCTTTAAAAGATAGCCAGCCTTTATCAAACAAACAATCCACATGCGGGCTCAGGAGCAAACCGTTGTTGCCGTCTAGCTTTTCCAGGTTATCTGATAGACGCCAACGTTTAATATGACTGGCAATTAAAAATTTAAAGTCAGTTACCCCGGTTAAGCGGCAACCCTTTTCGATTTTCAGTAAACGCTGCCGGTAGATGCCCTGGCCGATACGAGCCTTAATGAGTTGCGTTTTTTCAGTTTCACGGATCGGGGCCGCTGCGATCTCTTTTTCCGCAGCATTGGTAGCCAGTTTACTTTGAACGTCATCCAGGCTGTCCACCACATCCCCGTTTGTTCTGGCAATTAAACCCAATAGGATCTCGCCCAAGGCTGGTGAAATTTCCGCTAAATATATGCTCTGATTACCGTTGCCGTTTTGTTGCAAAGGTGAATGTTTAACCGGCAGTAGATGCTGAAATTGTTCGATCACTGATTTAGGGGATAACGGCTGGTCAAGTTCTAACCAAAATACTTTGACCAAATAGCCTTCCGGATTCCATTGCTCGCCGGTTCGCCCAAATTCATTCGGAACATCGGAAGCTATACAGCCGGCCTCAACGACCCCAACCGCTTTGATCAGGGTATGAGCGTAAGACAAGATCACATCACCAGGCTTGGTGAGGGTCATATTGTAATAACCTTGGTTGTAATTTCCAAGTTTGTTCGCCTTTGGCGACCAAATATAACCGCCGCCCAACTCTTTTTTAACTGTTTGCTTGTGATTGACCCACCAGAATTTCATAATACTTCAATGTAATATTTCAAACCCATTATTCCTAGCTATTGTTGCCAACGGTTGTAACTGCTCAAAAACCCGCTGATTGTCAAAAAGCGTCAAATCTGGTATAAGTGTTAGATAGTCTTCTAAGAATTTGTTTTTGGGCGCCTTATGCTGAATTACCGCTAACGCTGATTTTTGCAAATTAAAATAAGGTTCAAAGTAGCGTTCGAGCGGTGGCAGTTTATCGCTTTTTGAGCTATTGAAAGAGCGGTCCGCCGGAATCAGGTTCCACATCAGATCATGGGATACAAAAGCATAAGGCAGGAAGTGTTCGACGGCATAATCACCGACAATGAGCCGTTTGTTTGTGTAAATGCAATCGACACCGCCCAGTTCTCCGATCACAATATCCCAGAATTTGCGCTGGCCGGTCAGGGCTTTACGTACTGGTGATTTAAGCAGCTTACTGGGGATGTCTGGTACGTTAGGATTCTTAGTCTGCAAGTAGACCGCCAGGTTCCAGTAACAAAAGTGCTTTAGTATGCCCGAGTGCCGCCGGAGGTAATCTACCCACGCTGGGTTAATCTCGAGATACTCGGCATACAAAGCATACAAACATTGATTATCAAAACGCTGGGAAGCTGCGTAGGCGGCCTGTACATCCGCTGCCCGGAACCAAGGACTTAGAAAACGATGCGGTACTTCACCATCAAAATAGCGTAGTTCCCGTAAAGTCGGTTTACTGGTGCTTTCCGCTAACCGTTTGAAGATCTCGCGCCGGTCCGTGTCTATCGTTAAAGCCTCCAATTCTTTTAGTCGCGCTATAGCCTCCTGCAGTTTGTCTTGCTTACCGAACGATACTTTGAAGTAGTTAACCGTATACCAGGCATGCGCCATCATTTCCGCGAAAAGATCCCGCTTTTTGATCTTGGTCTCACCCTGTTCCACACGACCGACCACTGCCAAGAACCAATAAAACTTATAGGTTGCCGAAGTATTATTAAAACACGCCGACAGCAGATGTACGGGCAAATTTTCCTGATAAGGTAAGTCCATGGACGAATATAGAGATTATGGTCTGTATTAAATTTAGCGAGATTGTAATATGGTCTAGCTTATCCCATTGGCAAGTCGTCAATGCCAGCTGATAGCACACCAGAAATTCGACCTGATAGGCCAAGTTCGATAATTATATGCTCACAGGTCGCCATGGCTGAAACCGCGTTTGTTATGCTATGAATGTAAAGATCATGCTAACGGTTTAAAGTAGTTGAAACTCGATTAGGGATAGATTATTTCATCAATTCGTAAAAACTGAACTGGGACTGCATCTGTCAACCATACTCCATTTGTGGAAATAAAAAATTCATAACCGGCCACATGCATTTCTTTGCTCAGTATCTCAAATATGATAGGTTTACCGTGACGTTGTCCTACCGAAACGGCTGTTTCCATGTCCTTGCTTAAATGTACGTGCTGCCTGCTATGTCTTTCAAGGCCCGTCTTTATAATCGAATCAATAGATTTGGAAGCAGTACCATGATACAAGATATCAGGCGGTATTTGCGGTTTGTAACCAAGATTAACATTTACCGAATGTCCCTGGCTGGCTCTTATTTTATGGAGATTATCATTAAACTCAAATCGTTTTTTAGGGTTATTTTCAACGACCTATTTCAAGCTATCCGTTGTAATATTTCTGCCGCTCTTACGCATCTTTTCGACCAACTCTTTAATATTAGCCCAGCCTTGTTCATCAAGGTTGATGCCGATAGTCTCGGGCTGATGCCTTAAAATCAGGCTTAAAAATTTGCTTAGGCTTGTACTTTCCTTTTCACTTAACACTGCTCGTAAAATTAATTAAAGCGTTTTAATTCAATGATAAGAGGTGACCAATCACTTGATCATAAACTTAGGTGATTAACCGGTTGTTAGACTAATTAAAGCCGGTATTTTCTTACAGCCTGTAATAGAATAAGGGTAAATTTATTGCTTTTTTGTAACAAAGTTAGGGTAAATTTTAAGCCGGAATTATTAAACCCTCGCAAATACTTATTTTAATTTAAGAAATGTAGCTGATATCAGTTGTTTTAAGATTGATTATGAAGGCTTTCATTTTTAGAATGTTATTAACAAATAGCCAATCGACTTTAAATAAAGCGTCAATCGTAGCTCTTTTATTTGATGATTATAAATAACTGAAAATCAGCCATTCCAACTAAGGTTCGAGTCCCGTCCAAGCCTGGGGACCGAACCCCTTAAGATATAATTTCTAAAATGTCATTAAAGCGTGTAAAATCTACTAAACAGGTCAAATAACACCGCCTGACTTCTTTATCGATGATTGATACGCCTGCGATGATAGGTAGACATGTTCTTGTGGCGCATCTTTTTCGCCCGGCCGCCATTCAGCGCGGCCGGCGCGGGATAGCCTTTGCCTTGCAGGGCCGCCAGCGTCACCAGTACATCCGTCTGGCCTTTTACCTTTGAAGTGACCTTGCCCTTTTTGGCGCGCGCCAGTTTGCTGGCCGGCACACCGCCTTTCGACGGTGCCAGGCTGTCGGCCGCAGCGATCTCCTGCCCTCGGGCATCGTGGTTCATCCCGCTAAGCGCATCCTTAAGATCGCTTTGTTCCTGCGCGCTTAATTGTTCATACTTAATGTCGTAAGCGGCTAAGACCGCCTTCGCGTTCTCAAGCGTATTGGTGCCGCGCTCATATACATCCCGGTAGATACGCAAACCGCCATTCTCGGCTACGATAGTTTCATAGCGCAGGTCGACCGGCAGCGGGACCGGCAGCTTCACTGCTTTCGTTTGCCTTTTATGCTTTTCCAGCGACCGGACCGCTTTTGCTGAAAGGTTGGACTGACCTAAGCGCAGGATAATCGGTACTAAATCCAGCACCTGTTTATTCGTCAGACCAACGCAGCCATGCGAAGCAAGTTTGCCGATCTTCTCCAGCGGCTTGCCGCCATGGATAAGCGAGGGCATCCCGATCGGGATTTTGACCACGCCAAGTGGATTCAGCTCATTGGCCGCGGAAACCTTCCGGCCCGACGCAAATTTGCCATGCACCCAAGGCTCATCAGGCGGCGTCCAACTTGGATTAAAAATAACGGTATCCGCCCGACGCATACCAACCGGCAGCGGGAACTCGGGATAACCGATACCCACTTTATAGGTCTTGATTAGCTGGCCTTTTTCAAAGACATCCATCCGGAAAGCCGGAGCATTCACGACGATGCGCGTATCCTTCGGCACAAAGTTCGGCCGGGTCGGCGCCAGGCCTTCCACGCCCTGGCTATAGCGCTGATTGACCAATTGTAATAGGTGCTGCGCCTTATCCGCGCCGATCATCGCCTTGATCCGCTGCTGGTAACGGTCGGTGGCTGCTCTTGCCGGCGCCGTATCGGGACTGCCATCCTCGCTTAATTCCCGTAGCGAGGCATGGGCAGCAGTTCGCAATTGAGCGATCTTCTTATTCGACAAACCCAATTTGGCTTTTAGTTCCTTTGCAAAATCCGGTTCATAAAATAAAGCATCCAAAATAGGCAGCGTCAATGCTCGCAGATCGGTGTCAGGCCGAGGGTTGGTTTTTGTGGTTGTGTCTGCCGGCTTTGATGCAGACGGCACTTGATCGGTGTCAGGCCGAGGGTTGGTTTTTGGGGTTGTGTCTGCCGGCTTTGATGCAGGCGGCGCTTGCTGCTGTACCGGCTTTTGCGGTTGATTACAGGCGGACAGCGCTGTTAAAAGCACCCACGCAGCGCGTTGGTAGGTTTTCTTAAAGTTCATTTATCGTCAACAGCCCATCGATAAAATTGTTGACTTTCATAACATGGCGCAGCCTTGAATCTACGACGTTTCGGGATGAAGTATTATTGTGAGGTCTTTTACCCGCCCGAGGACAAAAAAGCCGTTATCGATGAGTTTGCCTGCAAAATTCGCCCGGCTTTCAAGCAAAGTATCCTGAAAACCTCCCTTCGCCCTTAAAAGGGAAAGCGAATATTTTTTTCGCGTTTTCGAACTTACCTCAATTCAAAAATCAAGCTGATAATTTTTGAATTGAGGTATTTTTCACTTAGATTGGCTTTTAATGTCTTCCTAAATCTATCAATACATAATATGAAAAACAATACCTATTCCATTATTCCTGTAATTCTTGCGATATCTTTCTTGTCGATTGCATGTCATCACATCTCACCGGAAGAAAAGGCTAAAGAGGATCTCGCGCAGCAGGCAAAAAAGGCAAAATTACTTTTAAAATCAATAAAAGGTATTAGATACACCGAGGTCAAACGTGTATTTGACAATGGCTTATCGTTTAACCAGGACGGTTATCGGTTAAAACCTTCATGGAGACTGTCATTTTCTTCTCCGGAATCAGTAAATATATTTAATCCGGACAGCAATATCTTCATTAACGCCCCGGTGAAGTTCGATCATGATTCTATTTTTAATATTGCATGGGCATGGCTAAAACTAAAATCCTTAAACAAGGATAGTTTAAAATTTCAAGTACTCAAAGTAGAGGATCGCATAATCGTTGATCAAAAACCTAATGTATTCATTACACTTTATTCGGACAGATACATACACGATCTACTACATACTGATACCGTTAAACTTTGGCGGCCAACGACGAAAGACACGCTATATATTAAACACAAGGCGATGCAGGCAAACATGAATTTAGATAGCGCTTTTGCTGCATCGCAACCAGTAGTCCTCGAATCTAAAAGACCAAAGCTTGTTAGCATTAAGAAAAAAGAGTTAAATAACAGTCTTGTCGATGAGGTAACCTCTGACGATCAGTATCTTTCTCCTGAATATGATATTACCATTAAAAATGCATACGCAAATTTCTCGTATTGCTTCAGCATTTGGGTTGACGAACACGGCAAACTAACCTTTAGAAAATCGATGTTATTTACTTATCCTGAGTTCAAAAAAACTACACTTAATGAAATGAAGGGCATAGTCGACGGTTATCTTAATCATTTCGTAAGTGCGATTCCCGGAAAAACGCTGGGCTTTACCCATTCAAGCATTGTTATATTGAATGTCAGAGGGATCAAGAGGTAGACAAAATTATATAGGAAATATGTCCACGTATCTTTCTCCTTTTCCAATTGCATCGCAGTAACCTTTATTCCGGAGGTTGAGAAATTCTGATGATGCCGGTATAGCAAATACATAGCCTCCCAAAATCTTCAAATTCATTGTGAACGGCACATTTCAATTCTTGAAGGTAAGCTAATAGAACTTTCGCAAAACGCCTTTGGAATCGACCCTGCTTTGAAAAAGGCCTTATCAAATGTAGCGCATCTACCCGAATTGCACCAAAATGCTGACATACACGATAAAAGAATATCATGAGTTCGATGCTCCCTGAAAATTTGGTTTTTGACGGCACACAACATCGAACTACACGGATAAATGAAGCCTTTTTAATACTGTTAAGGCCGTTTTTGAGGCAAAAAAACAAGGGCAAATCGACTCAAAAAGTTGATTTGTTTTTAAAGACAGTACCTCGAACCTTTTGTGGATTTTTGCGTGCATTGGCATTTGCTGTTAATTACTTTATGAAAATCCCCGAAGACAAAAAATGGCCTTTATAAAGCCATTTTTTGTTTCTGATTACTAAGTCAGTATACAAGAATCCGAATTTTGTTAAAATTTACCATACCTATTTTTACCATCGTGGTAACGCGATAAAATTTCTGGTTCAACTAAAATTCAGCATCGGCTCTGTTTTTTTGAAAGTTCATACACCCATTTTACACTCCCTCGCCATTTCTGGGCGGGTGCTTCCGAGGATTATAGCTACTTTAATCATAATATCTTGTGTGGGGTTTTTAGTAAAAAACTCTATTTAGGTATAGCTGATATCACCATATAAACCATCATGAAAATCTCTGTATGCGTCTGCAATTTCAGTTTGAGTGTTCATCACAAAAGGACCCTGGGCAACAATAGGCTCTGTATAGTTTTCACCACCAAATAAAATGATATCGATGCCAGCTTCGGTGTTGTTGTTGATTTCAATTGTGCCTTCGTTCCTGTCAAATTCAATGAATTCACCTTTACTGAATTCATTGTCGTTGATCACTGCATTATGCAACGGAAGAAAGGCAGCATATTCCAATCCTTTTTCTGTTGAGAAAGAAAATTGTTTTCCTGCTTCCAAATGAATGTGGTATAAAAGCTGCTTTGAATAATTTGGAATTTTTGACGACAGGTTTTCAAATTCGCCTGCAATTACCTTGATCCATCCTCCTTCATTACTTAGCTTTTTTTGAAGAATTTCGCTTGCCTGTATCGGAAGATATTCCGGCGACTCGGCTTTTTGCTTAGAAGGAAGATTGATCCAAAACTGAAACGCATGTGTAAGCAGGTCGGTGGTTTGCGGGTCAACGTTCAGTACTTCATCATGTATAATCCCGTTGCCGGCTTTCATCCATTGTACTCCACCCGATCTCACTCTTTCTTGATGTCCCTTGCTGTCATGATGATCGGCTTCACCATTGAGAATATAAGTCAATGTTGCAATGCCCCTATGCGGATGAGCGCCACTTCCATTTACTTTTTTAATTGGTTCGTCAGGAGAATGTTTTATTAGCAAAGCATGGTCAAGAAATACAAACGGACCGACTGCCTTTGCATACCGGTTAGGTAACATACGGTTAATTTTATATTCCCCAATATCGGCTCTTTGTCCTTGCGTTGAGAAACTGATTTTCTTTTTCATTTTTATATTTTTTAAAGGTGGAAGGCTCGCTAAGATTAAGCGAGCCTTTCATAGTTGATGGTTTTCTGATTAGCTTCCGGATATAGCCGCTAAACGACAAATTATATGACCGCTGGTTGTTTTTTTGCCGCCCAGGCCTCAGCTGCCCGTGCGTCGGCTGCCTGGCCCGCTTCAATGCGGGAATATATGTCCTGAACCATTGCAGTTTCCTTCACAAATGGTACAACAACCTCCCTGGCAGCCGGAGCAAGCGGTCCTGACCAATCCCGGAACCATTCGGCAATCATAGCGCTTGTTGTATTTGGAACGGCTCCTGCCTGTATCATCCGCAAAACAGCCATGTCATGCGCTTCTTTTGATGCTCCACCTGAGGCATCGGCGATAAAACAGACCTCGTAATCCTCCTTTAATGCGTTAACCACGGGATAGGCCAGGCACACTTCCGTTAAAATTCCACACATCACCAACCGCTTGCGCCCTGTCTTCTTAACTGCCTCAACGAAACCCTTGTCTCCCCATGAATCCATCGAGGACCGGTCTATTTCCGGAATATCAGGAATTTCGTTACGTAGTGATTCGATCGTTGGCTGGTTTGCTCCCAATTTAACACCGACGGTGCTCAGGATGATGGGAATATCGAAAGCCAGGGCCGCCTTGGCGAGATAGCGTCCATTGAGTTCGACGAGTTTGGGATCACTTGACCGGATGTAGCTCATTACCCCGGGTTGAAAATCGATCAGGATCAATGCACATTCTTTTGAGTCCCAGATTCCGCTTGATTTGTTGTTGTTCATAATTTTTGTTTTTGATTAGTAATAAAATTGAAATTTGCGAACTCAAAGGTGCATTGCGGGAAGAGCGCAAGACGATGATAAATGATAAAAAAATCTGTTGACAAATGATAACGGAACAGTGGGGAAATGAAGAAATGTAAAGCAGCGATTTTTATTTTTTTACTGCCTGATGGCGTAGCCGGCTGAGGGTTTCCTTAGTAATGCCAAGATAAGAAGCAATCATGTGCTGCGGAAAGCGTTGCAAAAATTCGGGATAAGTACTTGCGAAATCGGAGTAGCGTTTTTCAGCAGAAAAGCTAATTGATGCTGACAATCTTTTTTGAGCAGCGAAAGCATGATGTTCGTCCAAACGCTCTCTCCATTCAGTCAAAACCGGAATTTGATTAAACAGGTCCATTGAATCGGGTTTTGTAATGATCAGCACGTCGGTATCCTCCCAAGCATCAATATTATAAATCGAGGGGGTGAGCATCACAAAACTTTCACGATCCACGGCCAACCAATTTTCAATTAACAGACGAACAATATGTTCTACACCTTTGTCATCAACAGTATATTGCCGCATTGCACCTTTAACTATAAATGCGCTGAATTTACAGACCTGGCCTTCCTGCAAAAAGTATTGTTTTTTTCTTATTTTTTTTGGTGCAAAAGTATTTTTAATCAGTTCTATCTCGCTGTCAGCAAGCGGTGTTGAAGTATAACTGTTAATATATTTAATTAGAGATTCGTGCATCGCTTTCGCAATAAAGGTGCATTACAAATATAATATTCTGATTCCTAATTTAATGAAGTGTGCTTGTTCGTTCGAGTTAAGTCCAGTTTTTTTGTCTTCAAAATGTCTCAAACTTAGTAATATGCTGCCTTCTCAGATGATGACAGGAATTCTAAGAAGTTTTTAGCACGAGCCTCGATACCCTGATCTTATCGGAGAGGCTCTTAGCCTTGTTGGGGAAAATTGATAAGGAAAGTTTGTTGGCGTTGTGTTCTCTTGCCTTTCACCGTTATAATAGTATTCAACGTAGGCCCTATTCCGAGAGGACTTAATTTCTGGTTCTGTGTACATTTGGCGCATGAGTTGGCGCAAGAGAAAAAAGAGCATAAAAAAAGCCACTCTACGTTCTGTAAAGTGACTTAAAAGTGTAGCGGGGAGCAGGATCGAACTGCCGACCTTAGGGTTATGAATCCTACGCTCTAACCATCTGAGCTACCCCGCCGT
>JAQBOV010000040.1 GCA_028287895.1 Mucilaginibacter sp.
ATAAATTCAAGCCGGACTTTGTCCATGCTTGCTTTTATTAGTTTATTATCCTGGGCGGTGGCAATGTGCAGTATGAAAAGGCAAAATAAAAACGTATAAATTTTTTTCATTAGAATATCCGGCTTAACAGCGAATTAGGTTCATTGATGTCCAAAGTAAAGCTTTTGTCAAGGCTTTTAAAATAAAAAAGTGTATATCAGTAGCTTGATATACACTTTTTTTAATCAATTATTAGGATAAAACTAGGTACAGGTGAATATTGGCCTCAAAAAATATAATTAATTTTTACAAGAATCTAAAGGGTAACAGAGCCTTTTTTAATGGCATATGCTTCCATTAAAACGGAAACCAGGGTATCCAGTTTCATCGGCTTGGAGACATAATTATCCATACCCTGGCTCAAGCATATCTCGCGGTCTTCAGTAAGCGCGTTAGCTGTCATTGCAATAATATAAGGCTGATAAATATCCTGCTCACGGATATTTTTTGTGGCTTCAAACCCGTCCATTTCAGGCATTTGCACATCCATCAATATCACATCGTAGGGTTTATCAGATAACATCTGTAAGACCTCAAGGCCGTTTTGTGCCATATTGGTTTGGTATCCCAGTTTAACCAATATACGCTGGATCAGCATTTGATTAACGGGATTATCTTCAGCTATTAAAATATTCATGGAATATTGTTCAGCAAAGTCTGCATTGAGCACTTTGCTTTTTTTCTCTTCTATCTGCATAATTTCCTTCCGGCCACCCAATTCGGCATATATACTTTTCAATAGCTGGTTCTGTTTTACCGGTTTGATAAGCACGGCCGAGAAAAAGCCCTGGTACTTTTTACGGCTTGTATCGCCAATTGAACTTAAAATGATGACCGGTACAGGATTTGGCATATCTTTAATAGCCCGGGCTAAACCGGCACCGTCCATATCAGGCATTTCCATGTCAGAAATCACGAGGTTGAAACTTTTGTCTTCAGCTAATATCTCTAAAGCCTGATGTGCCGATGAGCAAGTAACGGTCTGCAGTTTCCAATGCTCCAATTGAGATCTTAAAATAATGAGGTTGGTTTTATTGTCATCAACGATCAACACTTTTTTACCCTCGATATTTGCAATACCAGGTAATAATGGCGTTTCTGTAGTCACTTTGTGACTTGCTTTGGCCTGGATAGTAAAATTAAAGGCCGATCCCTGGCCAAGCTCACTTTCAACCCACACTTTACCGCCCATCAGTTTAACCAGGCGTTCGCTGATGATCAGCCCCAATCCCGACCCACCGTATTTGCGAGTGGTAGATGAATCAACTTGTGAAAATGCCTTGAACAAGCTCGAAAGCTTTTCCTGCGGTATGCCTATCCCCGTATCCCTTACGCTAAACCCGATCTCAAATTCGTTATTTGAAACAGCTTGCGACAAAAATACTTGTATAAACACCTCCCCTTTTGATGTAAATTTTATGGCATTATTGATAAGATTGATGATCACCTGTTTAAGGCGAAGGCTATCCCCTATCACATAACGCGGCAGGTTAAAGTCGATCTGGTAGATCAGGTCAAGATGTTGTTCGGCAGCTTTTTGCGAGAACATATCCATTATCTCTTCAATACTTTGACGCAGATCAAAATCCTCTTCCTCAATATCCATTTTACCGGATTCTATTTTTGAGAAATCCAGTATATCATTGATCACATTCATCAGGCTATCGCCGCAATTGATAATGGTTTGGGTGTACTCCCGCTGTTCATCGTTTAGTTTTGTTTCTGAAAGCAGCGAAGCCATACCGATAACCCCATTCATCGGCGTCCTTATCTCATGACTCATGGTAGCCAGGAAAATACTTTTAGCCTGGTTGGCTTTATCCGCCTCCTCCCGTGCCTGATATTCATGGTTTTTTTGATCCTGCAATTCTTCCGATTGAGCCTGCAATTCTTCATTCAGCGCCTGCAACTCGTCTGATTGGGAAAGTAATTCTTCATTAACAGACTGCAATTCTTCTGACTGTACCTGCAATTCCTCATTCAATGCCTGCAAATTTTCAGATTGTTCCTGCAATTCTTCCGATTGGCGCATTACCTCTTCGGTGCGCTCTTTTACCTCGCGCTCCAGTTTTGCCTTTTGCTTGATAATACTGCGAAGGCGATAGTCATATATAGCATAAATACAAGTTGCCACGAAAATGGCCGTCAGTAATTTGAACCACCAGGTAAGCCAAAACGGCGGTATAACGGTAACCTTTAAACTTAGGGTTTGAGGCGCCCATTTGCCGGCACCATTCTGGCTTTTAACCTTAAATGTATATTTACCCGGAGGGACATTGGTATAAACAGCTATATTTTTATCGCCCACATAATTCCAGCCTTTATCAAATCCTTCCAGGATATACGCATACCTCTTTTTAGTAGGTGATAAATAATCCAGCGAAGCGTATTCGAATGATATAACCGATTGATCATGTGACAAACTGATGGATCTTGTTTCAGAAATATCCTGCTTTAAAGGCGAAGGATCATTACTGTTTTTTGCAACCTCTACCGTTTTATTGAATATCTGGAAATTTGTAAAAACAAGCGGCGGGTTGTAAAGCGGCTCAAATACCTGGTTAGGGAAGAATGAATTAAACCCATTTACCCCGCCAAAATAAAAAGCTCCGGTGTTGCTCTTAAGTGCCGAATGCTGCTTAAATTCATCACCCTGTAAACCATTCTCGGTTGTGAAGTTTTTAAATTCATTTGTTTTAGGATCATATTCAGATATCCCGTTATTGGTACTGATCCATAATTGCCCCTTGTCATCTTCCAATATGGCCTGCACGTAATCTTTCGGCAAGCCATCCTTGGTTTTAAAAATAGTAAAATGACGGCTTACCGGGTCAAAACGATCAAGTCCGCCCAGCGTGCAAATCCATATATTTCCCAGGTGATCCTCAAGCAGGTCAAAAACCGTATTGTTGCTAATGCTGTTTCTTTTATCATCATGCGCAAAACGGATGAATGAATTTGTTTTAGCATCGAAAAAGTTTAAACCGGCATCGTCTGTACCTATCCATAAGTTTCCTTTGCTATCGCTTAAAAGTGAATTTATTCTGTCGCTGCCAATACTTGCCTGGTCTTTTTCATCGGTTTTGTAATGAACAAAACTGTTTGATTTCGGCTGATAAAGGTTAAGGCCATCACCAAACGAACCCAGCCATATCTTTTTATCCGGCGTTTGAGCTATGGCATATATATTATTTCCGCTCAAACTGCCGGCCTCGGCCGGGTTATGTTTAAAGGACTTAAATGTCCTTGTTAGCGGGTTCATTACACTGACACCGTTCCCCCATGTGCCTATCCATAGATTTTTTTTATCATCTTCCTCAATATCCAGTATGTTATCGCCCGATATGCTATTCCTGTCAGAGGCCTTGTGCTTGTATACGGTGAACTTACCCGATTTAAGGTTAAACAGATTTAAGCCGCCTCCGTCCGTACCGATCCATATATTATACTTTTTGTCCTCAAACAGGCTGAGCACAAAATCATTGGAAAGACTATTGGGTGATGAATTGTGTTTGTAGTGTAAAAAATCGCTCTTATTTTTCTTATAGAGATCAATACCACCCCCAAAAGCACCCAGCCACATATTGCCGTTTCGGTCTTTCAGTACTACATCTATTGAATTGCTGGTTAAAGTACTGTTATCCACATCATCATGAAAACAACTTGAAAAATGTTTCCACGAAGGATTGTAGATACTTAAGCCTCCATTTTCCGTTCCGATCCATAAGTTATGATCATCGTCTTCGACGATGCTTTGGATACTGTTATGCACTAATGAATTACTGTTATGCGGATCATTCACAAAATGCGTGAATTTACCTGTACGGCTGTTAAAAAGATTAAGCCCGGCTTCCTGTGTACCTATCCACAGACGGTGTTCGCTGTCTTCAAAAATGGCTGTGATTTTATTGCCGGAAATCGACGAATTTACACTCGGAAGATGTTTAAAATTGATGAAATTGTTGTTTTTCCGGTCAAATAAACTCAGGCCGCTATTAACCGTCCCTACCCATATGTTGTTATTATGATCCTTATAAACGGTCACGATCTGATTATCGCTAATGCTTTTTGGATCATTACTGTTTATATAATGCAAGCTCTTTCCTGTTTTCGGGTCAAACAGGTTCAGTCCACTTTTTTGTGTACCAACCCATAGTTTCCCCGATGGGTCGAGGCCTATCTTACTGACAAAATCGCTCGAAATACTATTCTGGTCCTTTTCATTATGCAGGTAACGGTGAAAACGATTAGTAATTCTATCGAATTTATTTAAACCACCTCCGATAGTGGCCACCCATATATTACCGTCATTGCCTTCAATAATATCCTGGATGTAATTATTCCCGATGCTTGCAGTATCCCTTACCTCATTTCTGAATATTTTGAATTTGTACCCGTCGTACCGGTTCAGTCCATCGGCAGTGCCGATCCAGATAAAGCCACGACTATCCTGAATAATGCAATTGGGGTTAAGTTCTGAAAGGCCGTTTGCTGTTCCCAGGTGATCAAAGTGCAATTGCTGGCCTTGTGCAAATAAGCATGCAGATACTGCCAGTAAAATGATAGTACAAAAACCCCTCAGGCTCACCGTTATTACAGATCCGATCAGATTATTTGATTTACCCATTAAAGTTCTAATAATCAGGTTTTAATAGTGATTGTTCAACATTGTTATTCGTATTGGACTTCTACGTAAGCCTTTATTTTTTGTTATAGTAATTCTATATCTGATCAATTTGCCTGCATTCGGGCTGACCTATTTGTCTGATAAAGCCGTTAAAACTTATTACTATTATATCCTGAAAAGAGATATAGAAAGCAGCGAAGATGTCAGTTTGCTTGCAGAAAGTTTTTACCCCAAAGTGGTAGGTGATCGTCTTCTCGGTTTTATATTCACAGAAACGCTGTTTTTTTAACTGGGATACGCATATTCGTGTAATGAACACCTTTTGGCAAACCGTGCTTTTAGAGAAGACCAGCTATAAAGGGAACGCCATGCGTGCGCATATTGATCTGAATAAAAAGTTCCCCTTTAAAACCGGCGCATTTTAAACAGTGGAAAATCAATTTTTTGAAACCCTGGACGAACGTTTCGCCGGGCCAAAGGTTTTGGAGGCTAAAAAGAGGGTGGAACTAATGAGGTGGCGATGCAAACCAAAATAGCGCAAAGCCATAATCCCGATTTTATACAGCAGGCTTAACCGATTCAGACCACTAAACCACCACGGCGTCCTTATTATACTTATTTCGATAATCAACCGGGGGCATGCCGGTTATCCGCTTAAACACATCTCTGAATGCTTTAATATCGGTATACCCTACCTCATACATTACTTCATAGATCGTTTTGCGGCTGGTTTCAAAACTCTTTTTAGCTGCTTCTATTTTTACCCTTTGTATATATTCAATTACCGTATTGTGCGTCGACTTTTTAAACCGGCGTTCAAATGTGCGGCGGACGGTGCTGAATTTTTCGGATAATTCATCTACCGATATCTTGTTCTGAAAATTATGCTCGATGTATTCCTGTGCATTTTTTACCACCTCGTCTTCGTGATCTTTCTGTCCCCGGAAGATGATAAACGGCGACTGGTCATTCCGCCCCATATCAATCACAAAATATTTAGACGCCAGAATAGCCATCTCACGCGTAGTATATTTTTCTACAAGATATAAAAGCAGATTCCAATAAGAGGTGGCCCCGCCGCTTGAATAAAGGTGGCTTTCTTCAGTTATCACTTTTTCATCGATCAGTTCAACCTGTGGGAACATGTTCCTGAACTCGTTAGCAAACAGCCAGTGCGTGGAACATTTTTTGCCGTTTAAAAGTCCGGTCGATGCCAGCAGAAATGCTCCCAGGCACAAGCTTGCCACTTCAGCGCCTTTGTGATACTGATCTACGATCCATGGCACGTATTCCCTGTTCAGTTTTATAGCCGTATCCAGGTCCCCGCTTAACGGGGGTACAATTATCAGGTCGGTTTTTTTTGCTTCATCCAACAGCAGGTCGGTATGGATAGAAAACGCGCCTCCGTTAAACTTAACTTCCTTGGTAAGCCCAAGCAGCTGTATATGGAACAAAGGAGGCTTGCCGGCGCTCTTGAGAAACTCATTAACGGCAGTAAACATATAGCGTGGGTCAGCGATGCCCTGCAAAACGGAGCTTTCCGGAACAAGGATGGAAACTGTCTTCATAAATTAAAGTTAGGTAAAAATTTGTCGCAATCAACCCTTCATATTGTCGGATTTACGCATTTTATAACCCGTTTATTGACACTAATTTGCAGCATCAAATCAGATGAACCAAAAAAATATGAAAAACGCCCTTTCTAATGAAATAACCGACACAAAAAATGAGCTGTTGAAAGCGCTTGATCTGTTTGACCAGGAAAATATTAATACTGTTCCTTTTGAAGGAAGCTGGACAGGAGGACAAGTTGCTGAACATGTACTGAAATCGGCATCAGGGATATTGGAAACAATAAAAGGACCGGCAAAGGCTACTGAAAGAAACCCCGACGAGCATGTTAAACAATTGGGCGATATATTTCTGAACATGGATATTAAAATGAAGTCGCCGGATTTGATTATTCCTTCGATCGATTCAAAGGATAAATCGTCGCTTGCCGCTTCGCTTGGAGAAACGCTCGATAGCATAAAAAACATTGCCAGCACAGATGATCTGTCGGCCACCTGTACTGGATTTGATATGCCGATGATGGGCCCGCTTACCAGACTGGAGTGGATATCTTTTGCATCCTTTCACACTAAAAGACATACACAGCAATTAAAAAACATTATAAACCATTTGAGAAATTAACATTACGATAATCCAAAAATGACCTGCCAAATTTTGGTGATATCTTTATAAATGATAACTTAAACAATTAAAAATCAATAAAATGGCGACAATCAATCCTTATTTAAACTTCCAGGACAATACCGAGGAAGTTTTCAATTTTTACAAATCAGTCTTTGGCACTGAATTTAGCGGCCTGATGCGCTTCAAAGATGCGCCGGGTGCTGATAAAATGCAGCCAGGCGACCTGCAGAAAATCATGCATATTGCCCTACCTGTAGGAAATGGGGTGATTCTGATGGGAACTGATATGCTGGAATCACAGGGCCAGGTATTGAAGCCGGGCAACAATTTCAGTTTGGCCATTACCCCGGAAAGCCAACAAGAAGGTATCCGGTTCTTTAATGGACTCTCGGCAGGGGGAAACGTAGAAGTGCCTTTTGAGAAGGCTTTTTGGGGCGCTTATTTTGGAATGTTCAGTGATAAATTCGGCATCAGGTGGATGATCAATTATGATCCCGGTCAGGCTAAATAAACATCAAAAACGATTAATCATGAAACCTAAAACCATCAAAATAGTTTATTGGGTGCTGGTCATCCTGTTTTGTTTATCCGCTATAGGCGATGCCATAGGAGGCCTGACAAAGGCGAAGCTTGGTATTGAAGGCCTGCAGCACCTGGGATACCCCTTATACCTGATGTCTTTTTTAAGTGTGCTCAAGCTTTTGGGAGTGACAGCCTTGCTGCAAACCAAATTTCAAAGCATCAAAGAATGGGCCTTCGCGGGCTTTGCGTTTACTTTTCTTGGCGCTTTTGTTTCAAAGGTATTCGTAGGCGATGGGATAACTATACTATTGCCTCCGGTTATTATGCTCATAATCCTGTTTGTACTATATTATTTCTGGAGAAAGCAGGAGCAATTGGTATTGGCCTAAGTAAATTGTCGTACTGGAAATGAATCCGGTAAGAACTCCTGTTGTGAAAGATCAACAGGAATTCAAAAATGGTGGGAAAGATTACCATCAAACAGTTTAAATATTACCAATTGCCGGGCGAAAAGGCGATCGAACAATTGCCGGCTGAAAAGCTATTTTGGCAATAATAAGGCATTGTCGTCATTTCGGCTTCTATAGCACATTTAAATAGCGGCGATCCCATTGCAAATGTGTTTGAGCCATTCGTAGTGGCAACACGGCTAAATCCAGGCTTTGTAGAGTCGCTTTTGCGAGCCGCAGGGTTTAAATGCCAGGTGCCGGATTATTAACCCGGCCTGTTCAGGTGTGCAGATGCCGGAATGATCGCTTGCCTCAGGCAGTTTTATTACCCGGATTCTTTCTTTTCTTAAATTTGTTCCTGTTCCTGTTCCGGTTGTCAGATGGCTTGTGCTCCTCAAATGCGGGGGCCTCACCCAATTCTGGTGGCAGGGCATTCTCGATGATGCTTTTACCGATCAGTTGTTCAATATTTTTCAGCTTACGCATATCGCGTCCATTCACTAAGGTTATGGCAGTTCCGGTAGTTTCAGCGCGGGCTGTGCGGCCAATGCGGTGGATATAATCTTCCGGATCGGATGGTACATCGTAATTGATCACCAGGTCAATCCCCTCCACATCAATACCGCGCGAAAGGGCATCGGTACCAATAATAACCGGCAGCGTACGGTTCTTAAAATCGAGTAATATCTTTTCGCGCTCATTCTGTTCAAAATCGGAGTGAAAGGCGCTTACTTTGATATGCGCAGCCCTGAGTTCGCGGTTCAATTGCTTTACCTTGTCCTTGGTGTTGGCAAATATGATGGTACTTGTATAATTCTTATTTTTAAGCAGTAGGGTAACGAGCTTGGCTTTCTGATCTTCGTGTACTTTATATATCTGCTGATTGATGCCTTCGGCTGGTTGCGAGGTAGCCAGGTTGATCTGTTCGGGATGGCGCAAAATGGAATTTGCCAGTTTGCGTATCGGCCCCGGCATGGTGGCCGAGAATAAAAGCGTCTGACGGTCGGCAGGTATATCACGAATGATGCGCATGATATCGCCCATAAAACCCATGTCAAGCATACGATCGGCCTCATCCAATATAAGGTACTTCACCTGGTCGAGTTTGAGCACACCCGAAGTAAGATGTGCGATCAGCCTTCCCGGCGTGGCGATCAGTATATCTACCTTATTTTGTATGCCGCGGCGCTGCTGTTCATAAACAATACCATCTCCGCCGCCATAAACGGCAATGGAGCTTAACCCTGTGAAATAGGCCAATCCTTCAACCTGCTGGTCGATCTGCTGGGCCAGTTCGCGAGTGGGCGCCAATATAAGCGTGGTGGTCCTGTGTTCATGGCCGGACTGGCTTATTTTGTGCAGTATAGGCAGCAAATATGAAGCAGTTTTACCCGTGCCGGTCTGCGCGCAGGCAATCAGATCCTTGCCTTCCAATATGAGGGGTATGGCCATCTCCTGGATAAGCGTGGGCGTATTGTATCCCATACTAAGGATACCTTCGGTTAGATGTTCGTTAAAATTAAAATCCTGGAATGTCAATAGTTATCAATATATTTCGCAAGATACGAAATTTTTAGGCCCCAGCTAAATTCTATCTGGCATCAGCTGAATCCTACCGAAAGGAGAGCTCTTTAAAAGTAGCTTATCCGGCAATATACTTTCCTATAAAAGGTATTTTACTGATGAGAAATATCAGCAAAAAGGATAACAGGAAACACATTAAAGCCGTTACAGGAATGCTTAAAGCGGGATTACAAAGTTTATAGTTTATACCTTCACTATCAAGCAAAGTGAGGAATAAAGCATGGCACAGATAAATACCTAAACTAAGCCCACCGGCCAGACCACGCGCTTTAATAAGAAATTCCGGAAGTTTGAAAACCGTTACCCTGGCCAGTAAAAATATACCCGAAGAAAACAATACGATAAATGGCCCGAGCGGCTCATACATGAGCGTGCTGAGTTCTTTATTATTGGCAGAAAGCAGATAAGTGCCCGTAGTGATACCTGCTAAACAAAGGAAAAAATAAACTATAAGAGGCGTTTTCGGCCCATTTGGAGGTAGTTCTTTAAAAGCAAGGTAATGCCCCAAAACCAAATAACCCACATAACCGGTAAAGTAATGTACATCTATCAACGGCTCATATCTTGACAAATAAGGCTGACTGAATATCATCACCACAAACCAAACCAGTAAAAAGTAAAGTATTTCTGTCTCCCTGGCATTACGCACAAATTTACTGATAACAGGTATAAGCAAATACAGGCCAATGAGCATATACACATACCACAAATGATAGTAAGCACCATATTTGAGTTGATGCAAAATGATACGGGTATTAGCCCATAGACCGCTGCTGAAGGCAATATCTTCGTTGTACCAGGAGTAGCTGATATAGACCAAACTCCAGAACAAAAAAGGCCATATTATCCTTGTGAGGCGGCGTCTGAGAAAGTCGCTTAATTCATATTCACGATGAAGCAAAAGAGCGCCGCTGATCATCACAAAAACAGGCACCGCAAATCGCACCAGGGCATTATAGAAATCAGCAATCAGCCAATCGGCAAGGTCAGCCTTTTTAAAATCCATCAATAAAGGCGAAGCCGTGTGCAGTACAATAACCGCAAAAAGAGAGATTACCTTTAAATTGTTGATCCATTCAAAGGTTTGAGGTCTGGTGGTGGTTATGCCTGGCAAGGTTGTTTTGCGAAAAGTTTTTTAAAAATAGTATTTTAAAATAAAAACCCGGCTACTAAAAAGCACCCGGGCTATACAAACAGTTAATGGGGTGCTTGGTTATTTCTTCAATTCAGTGATCGATACCTGTGGCTGCAATACATTATGGACTCTTTCGGTAACGATCGTTTTTGCAACATCAAATTTCTTTGTCTTTTTGATATCCGTTGATGATGCACCAATCTTTACCTCATAAGTTCCGGCTTCGGCTACCCATGCCAGCTTTGCCGTATCAAAAGATGCCAGGTCCTTAGCGTTCAAAGTAAGGCTGATGGTTTGCGACTCTTTTGGCTGCAATAATTTGGTTTTAGCAAAAGCTTTCAGTTCCTCCTCCGGCTTAGGTAAACCTTTCTGCGGCGCACTGAGATACAGTTCCACTACTTCACGACCTGCAACATTGCCGTTATTGGCAACGGTCACCGTTGCTGTAATTGAGCCATTGAATGTTTTTGAGCTCAATTTAAGGTCTTTGTATTTAAAGTTGGTATAGGATAAGCCGTAACCAAACGGATAGGCAGTTTTTATATCAAAAGTGGTATAATAACGGTAACCGACATAAATACCCTCTTCATAAGTAACTTCTGATGGTTTGCCCATCGTCGGATTTGTTGCTTCACCGGCAGGCAACGGTAGTTCCTTACCCGGGAAATTCTTAGCCGAAGGCACATCCTTGTAATCAACCGGGAAGGTAATAGCCAGCTTGCCTGAAGGATTTATTTTGCCGCTTAAAACATCTGTTATGGCGTTTCCGGCTTCCAGGCCCGGTTGCCATGCCAATAGTATGCCATCTGCCTCATCTCTCCAGCTTGCCACTTCAATTACCCCGCCGATATTTAGTACCACCACCAGTTTTTTACTTTTTGCATGGAAGGCATCAGAAACATTTTTGATCAGCAATTTTTCATCTGCTGTAAGATTGAAGTCGTCCTCCACCTTGCGGTCCGCACCTTCGCCGGCATTCCGGCCTATAGTGAAAATGGCTATGTCTGCTGTATTGGCTTGTTCAGCAAGCTGCTCACGATTAGGTATCATTTGCCGTAGGGCTGGAACAGGATCAAAGAATGATCTTTGCTTTGGTTGTTTTGATTTTGCATCTTTAATATAAGCTTCATAAGCATTTTTCAGATTGTCATTTACAACATAGCCGGCATTGGTCAATCCTTGTATCAGCGAAATGGTGTAAGCTTTATGCACATCACCGCTGCCGGTTCCGCCTGCTATCAGGTCATATGAAGCGTTGCCAAAAAGGGCTACGTTCCTGGCTTTTTTCAAAGGCAGGGTAATGTCATCATTTTTCAACAGGACCATACCCTGTGCCGCAGCCATACGTGCAATCCCTGCGTCCTTTTTTAGATTGGGTGCGCTTGAAAACTTATATTTCTTAAACTCAGGTGATTTTAATACCATATACAATATTCTTTCCACATTGGCATCCAGTTGTTTGCTGCTTAACTTACCGTTTTTCACTGCTTCAACAATAGCCTGTGACTGCGGCGGGCCACCGGGCATCAACAGGTCGTTGCCGGCTTTCATTTGGGCTACGGCATCTTTTCCGCCAAACCAGTCGGTCATTACCAGGCCTTTAAAACCCCATTCATCTCTCAATATCGTTGTTAAAAGATCGCGCCGTTGTGAAGTATACGTTCCGTTTATTTTATTATAGGATGACATCACTGTCCATGGTTGTGAAGTTTTAATGGCAATTTCAAAACCCTTCAGGTATATTTCGCGCATAGTCCGTTCACTTACAATAGTATTTACGCTGTTACGGTTGGTTTCCTGGTTATTTGCTGCAAAATGCTTTATCGAAGTACCGACACCCTGAGATTGTATTCCATTGATCATGGCGGCCGCCATACGGCCTGTGATCAGCGGATCCTCAGAGTAGTATTCAAAATTGCGGCCGCCCAGTGGATTGCGTTGAATGTTTACGCCCGGACCCAATAGAATATCGGCACCATATTCGTGCACCTCGCTGCCAAATGCTTCACCTACTTTATGAACCAGCGCCGGGTCCCATGAGGACGCCAGCAAGGTACCTACCGGAAAAGCGGTAGCATAATAGGTTTTTGTACTGTCTTTATCTCTGATGGGATCGATCCTGATGCCGGCCGGCCCGTCAGACACGGTAATGGACGGAATACCTAAACGTGTTACAGCATGCGTACGACCGGCAGCTCCGGGTACTTTCTCCGGTACATTATAAGCCTCCGGATCAGACGGGGGTAATTTAAACCCACCGATGTTGATACCCTCTTTCATCTGTTTAGGTGTTGGAGGGGGCATGCCGGGCATTTTAAAGCCCATGCCTACTACCAATTTGGCTTTCTCATCCAAAGTCATGGCTTTAATAACTTCTTTTACCGGACTTTTCCCAAGCCGCGGAGCGGCACCAACAAGTTCTTTTGCGGTTGGCGCAGCGGATTTCTTTTGTGCTGATGCATCGCTGACCACACATGCCAGCAAGAGCAGGGTCGACCATGCGAATAGATTTTTCTTCATTTCAATCTCCGTTTATTTTGGTTTGATCGCAACGCGGAATGGTTATATAGAATTGGCTCTGTTGTATAAACACATTATAGTGTCATTATGACACAATGATAATGATTATTTTAATACATCCAAATTTTCAGGCCGGATTTATTTTATAAACAGGCCGTTAAGCCTTTATCCCACATCAGGATCAAATTACTTTCTGATGGATACAGGTGGCCTTATACTACCAGGAAAATAATGATAAAGACATTTCTTATAAATGCATTAATAGAGAGCACCCGAATCATTTTATTTAATTATTTTGGCACTTCGTATTACACTTCAATTATTTATTTCAAAATGACCTACTGTTTAGGGATTAAAGTTAAAGAGGGGCTGGTAGCCATTGCTGATACACTGATCACTTCGGGAACGGAAACTGCTGTCAAAAAGAAGATATTCATCGAACAAAAGGACAACTTTTCTCTTTTTATCATGACAAGCGGGCTGCGTTCAGTAAGGGATAAAGCGGTGGTATATTTCAGGGAACAACTGGAAACCCAGGAGTTTAACAAATTATACAAAGCGGCGAATGCTTTCGGGCAGCAAATTAAAAGGGTAGCCGAGGAAGATAAAGTATCGCTGGAAAAAGCCGGTTTTAAATTCGATCTGAATACCATTATCGGCGGACAGTTAAAAGACGACAAGGAGCACAAGCTGTTTTTGTTATATCCTGAAGGCAATTGGGTAGAGCTCGAACAGGGGGCTCCGTTTGTGATCATTGGTAATTCGGGGCATGGTAAGGCGATACTTAACCGAACACTGACTGAATATGCAAGTATGCGACTGGCTTTAAAAGCAGGCTTTTTATCATTTGATTCAACCAGGGTAAGTTCCAATAATGTCGATTTCCCTATAGATGTGGTACTTTACAAAAAAGACACTTACCAGCTCGCTGAACAGCGCTATGAGCAAAAAGACCTTCAGAATATTTCGGTCCAATGGGCTGAAGAGCTAAAAAAGGCGCTTGAGGATATTTCGGAAGACTGGATGGAAACCGCATTTGCCAAATTGCCGCATAACGAAAACTCTTAATATATGGCTGACTGAGTCGATTAGGCGAGGAAGTATTAAGACAAAAACTTAATTAACGTAATCAATCCCATCTAATCAACTAAAAAGATATGAAATTCCATGTTTCCGCTGAAATGGGGTACGAGATCAGGTCTGCAGGAACACTGATATTAAATATTCATGCCTTAAGAACGCCCGCACAGGCAGTTTTGGAAGAAACATTTATTGTTGAGCCTTGTGCAAAAGTAGAAGAGCTATTTTCCGTAAACGGCGAAAACCGTATCATCCGCTTAGAAATAGAACAAAAAGGGGCCTTTCAAATTATCTACAAGGCTACCGTTGATCATACTTTCGAAATTAAAGATCATACCGGGCGCCAGGAAATAATGATAGGTAAAATGGACCCGCAAATATTGCCTTACCTATATCCAAGCCGCTACTGCCAGTCTGATAAATTATTCAGGCTCGCTAATAACCTTTTTGGTCATATTGCAAACCCTTTTGAAAAAGTAGTTACCCTTACCAACTGGATCAATAAAAATGTAGAATACCGCAGCGGTTTCAGCAACTCGCAAACTTCGGCTTATGACACGGTTACCGAACAGGCAGGGGTGTGCCGGGATTTTGCGCATTTAGGCATTGCACTTTGTCGTGCCCTTACCATTCCGGCACGTTATTTTACCGGCTATGCATATCAGCTAAAACCGGGTGATTTCCATGCCTGTTTCGAAGCTTATATCGGTGATGAATGGATATTGTTTGATGCCACCAAACTGGTGCCCCTCAACGGCCTGATCAAAATAGCCACCGGCCGCGATGCCGCCGACACTGCCATAGCCAATATTTTTGGCGATATCCTGTTTACTTCAATGCTGGTAAGCTGCGAACTGGCTGATGAAAATTTCGAGGCTTTTTATTTATAAGCAAGTTCGAGGTGAATAACTTGCATCAACGACATTATGTGTTTTATGTAGTCACGTTCGTCATATTTTTTTTAACTTACCGGGCGATATCGCAACGTAGCTATGGCTGAAGCACCCCTTATCCAAATCCGTAATCTTTCTAAATCCTACGGTTCCAAACTGGTTTTAAAAAACTTGTCCCTTGATATTTTCCCCGGGCAGGTGATCGGCTATATCGGGCCGAATGGCGCGGGAAAGTCTACAACGGTAAAGATATTAACCGGCCTTATTCCTGATTTTGAAGGAGACGTAATAGTGGATGGCATTTCTATGGCTACCGGCGCGCTTGAAATCAAAAAACTAATAGGATACGTACCCGAGAATGCCGAAATTTATGATGTACTCAGCCCCATGGAATACCTTGATTTCATCGGTAAATTGTACGGCATGGAAGAGGATACCCTGCGCGACAGGACAAAAAAACTATTGATGGCATTTGGCCTTGCCGCTAACGCGGATGACCGCATGGACACTTTCTCAAAAGGGATGAAACAAAAAGTGCTGCTCATATCCGGCATTATTCATAATCCAAAGATCATCATATTGGATGAACCTTTATCCGGCCTGGATGCCAATGCCGTGATCATGATCAAGGAACTGATCATGCGCCTGTCGAACGAAGGAAAAACCATTTTTTACTGTTCGCATATGATGGACGTGGTGGAGAAGGTATCGGACAGGATATTGCTCATCAACAAAGGCGAAATTATTGCTGATGGGACTTTTCAGTCACTAAAACAAGATCATAGCGATACACTCGAGCGCATATTTTCAAAATTGACCGGCCGCCAAGACCAGGCAAATGGAGCTGATGCTGTTATAAATGCTTTTGATTAAACTAATCAAGTTTTATTAAGGCGCAGGATGATACATACTTTTTTGATAAATCTATTAAATCTGTCAATGGACAAGATATTTTTACGTTTCGTTTCCTTTTTTTATCCGGTTTTAGCAAAAACAGGCGTCGATATTATTCAGCTTAATGAAATATTGCGCGTAAAGCTGACGATGGATAACCGCAGGCCGAAGGCCATGTTCGCTGCGAGAAAAAATGCAATGAATAACGGCCAACAATCGCCGTGGCTGATCAATTTCTTTACCATATTGATCGGCTTTTTTATTGGACTGGTCCTGTTTCTGACGGGCATGCCCTACGTTGGTGAAACCTATTACTTTATCATCTTTATGGTGCTGATGGCGCTGACGCTGATATCGGATTTTACCACTGTTTTGATAGATACACGCGACCAGTTTATCCTGTTGCCGCGACCCGTTAATGACCGCACTATTGCCGTATCACGCATATTGCATATCAGTATTTATGTATTAAGACTGGCTCTGCTGCAGGGCCTGCCTGCATTAGTTATCGTAGGATTTATTGATGGCATATTAGCCGTACCTGTTTTTTTTATACAGATACTTGAAGCTACATTTTTGAGCATCTTGATGGTGAATATCATTTACCTGGTGCTAATGAAATCGGTTCGTCCACAACGTTTTAAAGACATTATCAGTTATTTCCAGATCGGGTTTTCGGTATTGGTATTTGCTACTTATTATCTGTTGCCAAGACTGATCAATGTATCGGTACTGGGTAATATCAATTTGCTTACCCACTGGTGGGCATATTTATTACCACCGGTATGGATAGCCGCCTTAAACGAATTGCTGATCCATTCATCCCGCTCAGGCGTTACGACCAGTCTACTGGCAATTATGGGCCTTACATTACCTGTAGCAGGTTTATGGTTTGTGGCAAAAGTATTGGCGCCCGGCTTTAACAGGCGTTTGTCTGTTATGGCAACTTCTGAGGGAAACAATAATACTTCAACGCAGGTTAAAAAAGCAGGAAAATTCAATCTGATAGAAAAGCTGTCCAACCTGGCAGCCCCCGATCCGGTTGAAAATGCCGGGTTCCGGATCACATGGAAACTGGCTGCCCGCACCCGTGAATTTAAAATGAAGGTGTATCCGGCTTTCGCCTATGTACCCATCTACTTTTTATATTTTGCTTTAAATGGCAAAGGCCAGACCATATCAGATCGTTTAGAAAAACTGCAAAACAGCCATACCTATGTTTTTTTGATATACCTCAGTACCTTTATCATGTCTGCCATTTTGATGAATATATCCATGTCCGAAAAATACAAGTCGGCCTGGGTTTATTATGCCCTGCCAATTGCCGAGCCGGGTAAAATTCTGTCCGGTATGTATAAGGCCATTGTAACGCTCTACTTTTTACCCTATTGCCTGGTATTGAGTATTGGCATTGTCATCGTTTGGGGACCGCAGGCCATCAATGATCTCGTACTCGCTTTTTTGGTAAGTCTGATCTACGGCATTCTAATGGCTTTATTTATGGTAAAGGGTTTGCCCTTTTCCAAACCGGTTGTTGCCAAACAAGGCGGTGGTAAAATGATCACTTCGTTACTGATCCTGGCATTTATTGGCGGTATAGGTTTTGGCCATTACTTTTTGATGCGCTGGGAAATGCTGATATGGATAGGTATCATCCCCGCATTTTTCATCAACTGGCTCATGTTCAGATACTACAAAAAACAAACCTGGGATAATATTGAATTGTCACAAGTGTAACAGAGGCAAAAATGTTTTGCCTCTGCTGATGGTTTTATTACAAGTGAGGGAAAGGAAAACATTCCATCTAAGCGATTTTATTTAAATCAAAAGGCAGTTTGCGAATCCGCGTTCCTGTGGCTGCAAAAATCGCATTACATAAAGCTGGAGCCAATGAAGGCAAGCCCGGTTCGCCCACACCCTTAATTACAGGCCCCCCTTCGGCAAGGATATGCACCTCAATTACCGGCATTTCGTTCATTCTCACCATCCGGTAATTGTGAAAATTGGATTGCATGGTTTTGCCATTTTCAAAGGTGATCGCATCTTTTGTGGCAGCGGTTAGGGCCATTACAATGGCACCTTCAACCTGCGACCTGACATTATCTGGATTGACAACAGTACCCAGATCAATCACTGCATACACTTTATCGACCTTTATAGAATTATCTTTTTGCTTGGAAACCTCTACCACATGGCCGCATAATCCGGCAAAAAATACCCATTGCGCTATTCCGCGCCCTTTGCCTGCCGGTAACGGTTTATCCCAGCCGGATACTTCCTTTAATTTAGTCAATACCCTTTTTGTGTCCGAAGGTTTGGTTAGCATTTCCAACCGGTATTCAAGCGGATCTTTGCCTGCGGCAACAGCCAGTTCATCAACAAAACTTTCATGAGGGAATGCAACTGTTGAAGCCGTAACTGAACGCCACCATGTTAACGGGAGATGAATGTCAGAAAACACGTAGGTGTTTTTCATATTTGGTATCTCATAAGGTTGTGAGCTGATCCCCTCGACCATCGTTTCGTCTGCCTTGCTTTTATCATATTTGGCAGCCGTGGTCGCATCTATAGAGGGTGAGATCACCTTATGCTGAAATGCCGTCACTTTTCCATCGTTGGAAAGTCCGGCTTTCATAGCCGAAAACGTCATAGGGCGGAACGGGCCAAGCTGTGTATCGTCTTCTCTGGTCCAGATCACTTTAACAGGTTTATTAATCGCTCTTGAAATGCCCGCGGCTTCAACAGCAAAATCCTGCAAAATACGCCTGCCAAAGCCGCCGCCATTGAATTGCATATTTACATAAACATCTTCTTTGGAAATGCCCAATGACTCCGCTATCGTATCCCTTGTCCATTCAGCTCCCTGGGATGACAGCCACACCTCAACTTTGCCGTCCTTCCATTGCGCCAGGCAATTCATTGGCTCCATGGGTGAATGGGAAACAAAGGGGGTTTCGTAAAACGCTTCAATCTTATGAGGTGCACCTGCAAATTGCCGATCAAAATTCCCCTCGTTATGTGCCACCAGGCCCTCTTTTTTGCTTAGCACCCGCAAACTTTGCTCATAATCCCTTGAATTAAATTGGTCATAGCCCTGGTAATCCCATTGAACTTTGAGTGCCTTTCTGCCTTGCAGGGCTGCCCAATAATTATCAGCAACCACCGCTACGCCCATATATTTGATTTTTCCTAATACGCGCTCCGTTTTTACTACGCGCTGTACTCCCTTAATTTTAAGGGCCGCGCTGTCATCAAAGCTTACCAGTTTACCTCCTAAAACCGGGCATCTTTCGATAGAGGCATAGAGCATACCGGGCACTTCAGCATCTATGCCAAATAAGGCCTTGCCGGATACTTTTAAAGGAATATCCTGACGGGCAACCTGTTTTCCCAGTATCTTAAAATCCCTAGGATCTTTTAGTTTCGGCTTTTGGGGTACATCCAGTTTAGAAGCTGGTTCCGCCAATTGACCATAAGTAAGGCTTTTACCGGATGGCTTATGGAATACTTTGGCATTTTCAGCATAACACTCTGCGACAGGGACGTTCCATTGTTTACTGGCTGCAATGATCAGCATTTCTTTAGCCGAAGCACCCACATTGCGCAATGGAAAATAATTGCTGTTGACCGATGAGCTGCCACCTGTTGACTGATCTTTATATTTGGCTTGGCCGGAAGTAAATTTAACAATTACCTGCTCAAGCGAAACTTCGAGTTCTTCGGCGATCAATGCCGGAACCGACTGGTATGTACCCTGCCCCATTTCAGCCTTGGGATTCATAATGGTAATGACGCCTGATTTTTCGATAAAAATATAAGGAGTCAATTCATGCGATTGACCAGCGTCGGCGCTCATGTTAAACACCCTGGCTATCTTATCTTTTTCTGAAAAACCTACACCCAGCACCAGCGCGGCACCTGTAATACCGGTTATTTTCAGAAACTTACGACGAGCGATATTTGAAGACTGTTCCATATCCGGACTTTTAATAATTTAGAAATTAAGCTGTTTTATTGTTATTGATCAGATCTGCCGCCTGGTGAATGGCTCTGCGTATTCGCTGATAGGTACCGCAGCGGCAAATATTACCAGACATAGCTGCATCAATATCTGCATCGGTTGGCGTATGATTATGATTAAGCAGCGCTGCCGCAGACATAATTTGTCCCGACTGGCAATAACCACATTGAGGCACTTGTTGCGCAATCCATGCTTTCTGGATCGGATGGTCAATGTGTTCAGAAATGCCCTCGATGGTAGTGATCTTTTTACCTACTGCACCGGCAACAGGATAGCTGCAGGAACGAATCGGTTCACCATCGAAATGCACGGTACAGGCACCACATTGCGCAATTCCGCAGCCAAATTTGGTGCCTTTCAAGCCAATAAAATCCCGTATTACCCAAAGCAGGGGCATTTGCGGGTCAACATCTACCTTATGAGTTTGGCCATTAATGGTCAGGGTAAGCTCAGCCATGATTTTTATTAATTAACTATTTAAAATTACTCAATTACCATTGATAAAAACAATTCCTTTCAATCATAAAGGCTTCACCGGGCTGCCGGTCCAATCTGTTGCAGGGGCCAGCCGTTCGCCTTTCATTACCAGTGATAAGGCCTCGATCTTGGTATCGTCACCGATCTCGCTGTCGTACAATATAATCGTGCCCGCACCAATGCTGCTGCGCGCACCTATTTTTACCGCTCCTATTTTCATAACCCGGTCTTCAAACAAATGTGTTTGCGGACCGCTGTCGGTATTTAAAGCCGCGTCACTGCCAATGCTCACCATATCAAATTCGGTAATATCGGTCGTATTCATCCATACACGCTTGCCCGTTTTTACACCCAGCAGCCTCATCAGTAATGGCAGCCAGGGCGTGCCCTGCATATATTCTAACAGGAATGGTATCGACAATGCCTCATAAGTTGAAGTAATAGCTTCGCTGCGCCATACCTTCCATGTCCACATCGGTTTTTGCTGTGATTTGTACTTACCTATAAATAGCCATTTCAATACTACCGTCAATAAGAATGCCGGCATACCCATATAAAACAGGTAGTAAAATGGAAAATATAATATGATTTTCCATAGCGGTTCATCCACCAGAAGGTCGTGTCCGTAGGCTATAAACAGAATAGAAAAACAGATAATGGCGCTTTCGGGCAATATAATGCGGATAAACTCTACTGTTCCCCTTGCCAGTTTGCGGAGGCGTTTGGGCCGTATAGTAAGCTCTGGCGGGAAAGAATTGCTTTCCTGTCTTCGCGGAAGCGGGATGGCGGGTGAGCCGAACCAGTCATGCGCTGTACTGCCTGCCATTTGCTCTGCATCAGGCGGGCTTGATAAAACGCCGATCAGCATATTGCTTTCCAGGTGATAACCCTGCGGAATCAGGGCGCTATTACCCACAAAGCTGAAACTATCAATAGTCGTTTTATCCAGTATCAGTTGCTGCCCGCGCACATCAGCTTCGCCAAGAGTAACCGCATCGGCAACAAAAGCGCCATCGCCAACTTCCAACAATGGATGTGTTACGCTGCTGGCGGTCGATATTTCGGTATCCTTGCCGATTTTCGCACCCAGGGCCCTGAAAAATCCCGAAACAAATACGGTTGCATAAATAGGGTGCAAAACGATGAGGCTTAGGGACAATAACTGATCGGCGAACCATTTGCGTACATAAAACATGCTGTAAATAGGATACTTACCGGGTTTCACTTTTCGCTGCAGAAGCCGGGTAATGATGATGGTTTCGGCGGCAAACAGGATAATATACAACAGCGCCAGTCCCGGCGCACCAATTAAATAGGTAAAATCATAATCGCTGGCAGCATTATCCAGTTTATTGATGGAGATAATGGTAGGTAAAAGCGGCAGCAGGATGATGAACGGGAACATCAAAATGAACAGGATGAACAATAGCTTGTATTTTCTTCTGGTAAAAGCGGATACCGGCAGCGGCTTGGGCAAATCGGCCATATCTTTCTTCTGTTTCAATTGTGCCGGGCTACCCTGCCAGACCTCACCCGGAGCAATTACTTTACCGGCCTGCAAATGGCTCAGGTCCTGTAACTCGCCCCAGTCTTCAATCACGCCGCCGCCGGATATCATTGCACTGCTGCCGATGTAGGCATGATCGCCAATAGCGATTTTACGCAATTTCAGCATACCATCCTCCACAAAGGCATTGTTGAGGCTGGTTAGGGAACTCAGGCTTGCATCGTCGCCAATGGTGATCAGATCTTCGGCGCCGAAGCTAAAATCACTGATCTGGGCATTTGTGGCTATTTTCATCCCCAATAAGCGCAGATACGAGGGATAAAGCGGTGTACCATTCAGAAACTGGGCCGGCAATAAACGCTGCATAGTTTTCACAAACCACCACCTGAAATAATACAGGCCCCATAGCGGATAATCGCCTTCTTTCATTTTGCCAATCACCAGCCACTTGCTTGCAAGGCAGATAACCGTAAAAATTGGCGGTATAAGCGAAAACAGCACCAACGAAGTAATAATAGAATATACCACCTTACCTGTTTCCTGGTCAACATAGTAATAGCCAAGGTATGGTATAAATATCTGGAAGGCAAAAAGCCCATAGATCAGCAGCAGTGAAGCAGTTTGAGCCAGCCAGCAGGTAATATACCGCAGTAAAGGCACTTTTTTAAAATTACTTGCCCGGCTTTTTTGTTCTTGCGGTTGTTTATCCCAAACTGCTACCAGCGTACTGATGGGCCGGTAAATATATACATCTTTTAATGAGGCATGAGGCAATCCGGCATCGCGCCTAAGTTGCGATACAAAACCTGCTGCCAGTAATGAATGTCCACCGAGGTCATCGAAAAAATCCATTGATGGATCAATAGTCTTGTTTGGAAACGTTTTTCGCAAAACAGCTAGTATTCTGTCGTGGGCAGGGGCATTCAGGTCAATTGCCTCCAGTGGCGAACTATCAGGACCAGCGGTAAACGATTCGGGCGTTGGCAAAGCCTTGCGATTGATCTTTCCGCTGGGCATTCTTGGCATTTCGGGCAAGGTAATTATGGTACCGGGCACCATATAAGATGGCAGGGTTTTGGCCAGTTCGAGCCGGAAGAGATTTTCTTCGATACAAACCTGATCTTCCATTACCACATAGCCCACCAGTTGCTCCTGACCGGTATTATCCTTTCGCAGCGCCGCCGCAGCCGACCTAACGCCCGTTATCTCATTTAAACGGGTTTCAATTTCACCCAATTCAATCCGGTAGCCCCGTAATTTGATCTGGTCATCAAACCGGCCCTGCAAATCAATGCTCCCGTCTTTATTAATGATGGCCGCGTCGCCCGTACGGTACACCCTGTCTCCGGGCAGCTGCCAAAGCGAAGCAGGTTTTAGTACAAACTTCTCTGAGGTCAGCTGTGGTAATTTTATATAACCCGATGACACTCCCGGCCCGGTAATAATCAATTCCCCGGCTTCACCGTAAGGCAAAAGGTTCAGCTTCTGATCAACAACCGCCAGGTTATAATTAGGCAAAGGCTGTCCTATGACAATGGCATCACCCGGGTTTAACCGCGCAATGGTAGCTGTAACCGTAGTTTCGGTAGGACCATAGCTATTATAAAACTTAATGCCCGATTTTGCCCATTTGGCCAAAACCTGGGGTGTGCAAGCCTCACCACCGGCATTCACCAGCCTTAACGAGGGGATGCTATCTTCCATCACAGCAAGCAAACTTGGAACTGCATGCAGGATGGTTATATTTTCTCTGCTTAAAGTATCGCTTAATTCATCAATAGCTTTTGAGGTGGTATGATCGGCAACCCAAAGCGTGGCGCCCGCAAAATAACTTATCCAGGTTTCTTCACACCACATATCAAACGATACCGAAAACCCCTGGTATACCTTATCTTCAGGCTGTATATTAAAGATGCTCTGCTCGGCCCTGACCAAATGACATATCTGTTGATGACTTATCGGTATCCCCTTCGGTTTGCCTGTGCTGCCTGATGTATACAACACATAAGCGCAATCAGTCCCTTGTAAACCTGCCTCTCTGGCTGGCAGGTCTGCCCCGGCAGGGGAAAGTTCTAATAAAGCCTCCCCTGCCGGCGATGGTTTGGCTGGGGCTGCCGGCACCTGCAACATTTTACATTCCACATTTAGCTGCTGCATACTGAAACATGCCGCTGCGCCAACTTCGTCCAGTATCACCTCTACCCTTTCGGCGGGGATCTCGCGGTCAACCGGTACATAGGCTGCGCCTGCTTTTATGATCCCCAAAATAATAGCATGCAATTCAAAACCACGCTGCCACCATACACCTACATTACTTTTCCGGGTTATTCCATTTTCTATAAGATAAGCAGCAATCTTATCACTCCAGCGGTCAAGCTCGCCGTAGCTTAGTTGCCGGTCATGAAAAACAAGGGCGGTCTTATCCGGGTAGCGGCGTGCAGACTCAGAAAACATAGCTACAAGGGTTTCCTCCCTGATCAGATCCGGGCGATCAGCACCAATGACAATACTCAATTCATTCATAAAAACATTTATCCTGTTCTTTGTCAGGCCTGTAAGACCAAAAGAACAGGCGAAGGTTTATAGATCAATATTAAACATTGTTTATTAATCTTGTGTCAAACAAAATATAAATCTTTTGTTACCTTTCTCTGCTGATATTAACACCCTGAGGAGCTGATGATCATTTGCTGCTACACCGAAATAAAGCATCACTGGAGCGAACAGGAGCTTGCAGAGAAATTAATATTGCTGCCTGAAAAATTGCAGCAGCAAGCATTGCGCAAAAGACAATGGATCGACAAACAATTATCGGTAGCTGGAAAACTGTTGCTTCTGCGACTGTTAAAAGAGTTAAATAGTCAGTTATCACTGGCCGATCTGAGATATAACGATTATCATCGTCCTTATTTTGATGCGGGACCGGATTATAATATCGCCCACTCGGGCAATATCGCAGTATGCTGCGCAACAGCCAGCGGCAAAATAGGGGTTGATATTGAACAGATACAGGAAATAGATTTAGCCGATTATACCGACTACTTCACCCCAAAAGAATGGAACAAGATCAACCGGTATCCAAACAAATATGATGGGTTTTATGATTTCTGGACGCGCAAGGAAGCTGTATTAAAAGCGATTGGAACCGGATTTCATACCCCTTTATCATCGGTTGACGTATCTGAGGAAAATCTTGTTTATGATGGCATTACCTACCATATAAAATCACTGGCGATCAATCAAGACTATAAATGCCATGTAGCAACAACCCTGATCCCGGCAGATATTCAGCTGGCTCCGGTAAATTTATGAGCCCTGTACAATCACAAAAAACATTAACTTTATTGGCGCATGGAGCGATATACTATGAATCATCAGGAGCCGTCCCTGATAAATTAAATAAAAAAAAACGACTCATGATAGCTTCGTCTCAACTGAAAAACAATTTATCCTGATGAAAAACCTCTTCCTTGTCATCTGCCTGGTTCTATTATCTGCTGGCTTTGCTTTTGCCGACACCCTTACCATTAATCATTTTGTCATTAAGGAAAACCCGTTTGCAAAAGATGAAATAGCGGTAGTGGCTACAGATACAGCCAACAATATCCTCGAAAATGTTAACGGGAAATTTGCCTTTAGCATCAATGGGTTCCAGGAGTCTTTAAAATTTGATAAAGGCACCGCTTTTTACCGGCACAAAGTTGACAAATCCAGCTTTTTATATATCAAACATGTGAATGATGCCGGCGCACATTCCGCGCTATATTATGTTTACAATGGCGGCAATAATCTGACACCGATCCATATCAGCTGGATTGTGCTGCTGGCTATTCCCCTTTTGTTGGTACTGCTTGGTTATCTGTTCAAAAGGTTTATCATTATAGCGATCATCATTTTCTGCATATTTCTGTATTTCAACCATCATAGCGGACTGAGCATCCCTACCTTTTTTGAAAGTATTATTGACGGCCTGAAAGGTCTGTTTAAATAAGCCCCCACCCTCCCGGCAAGGGAGGGCTATATTAAACAAAGTTCACAAAACCGGGGAACAGCCGGGGCAGCTAAAAAGGCAACCCTATTCCGAAATTAAGCTGTAAAAAGTTATAGCTGTCTAAGTTGGCTTGCTTATAAGCTTTTTTAAATGGCCCCGAATGAAATAATTCATTGAAATGATCAATCAATACCCACTGGTCGGAGCCGCTAAACTCGGGATCTTTAAATTTGAGCGCAGCATCAAACCTGAAAACAAAAAATCCCAGGTCTAAACGCAGACCCGTTCCTATACCCATGGCTGTGGACTGGAAAAAATTATTAAACTTGAATTCACCATTCGGATTTTCGACCTCTTTATGTAAACGCCAAACGTTACCTGCATCCACAAAAAAAGCGCCCTTTAATTTCGAACCAAAAAAATCACTGGCAAGCTTGTACCTGTATTCTGCATTGGCAACAAACTTTATCTCGCCAAACTGATCAAGATATTTTAATTGTTCCAGTGTGTTTACATCACCACCGTAAGCGATTCCGCGATTAAACTGACCAGGGCCTAACGTACGTGGCAGCCAGGCCCGGATATCATTAGCGCCGCCGGTGTAAAAGTTTTTCTCAAATACCAATTGTGAACTGTTGCCATACGGAACCCCTAAACCGGGGTTTATACGGAAAACTAACTGACGTTCACCGCCCAGACTTTTGTAAAACCTCAGGTCTATTTCGCCTTTGGCGTATTGAGCAAAAGTATAACCAAAAATGGTCCGGTATCCGGAGGTATCTCTTGCAGTATTAAATATCTTGCTGAGCACCGAAAGGGTGTTCCCCCCGATATCCAGCGCTCCTCTGAAGTAAAGAAAATCCTGATAGGTATTTAGCTTATTGGCGTTTAGCTGGTAGCTGTATTGGCTACCCGAAGAAAAAATAGTTCGGCCGATGAGATAAACATAGGAGTAATAATTCTTTTGTAAGAGAGAATCCTTGGCCGCCGGGTCAATTTTACCTTTTGAGAATTCGATATCTATCGGTGTAAAAGTGTGTACCTTATCTGGTGTCTCGGTAAAATCATAGGTTATAGAATTGGCAAAGCTTATCCGCTCAACCAGTCCTTTCTGAAAGAACAGGGAATAATTGCTTGAAAAAGTGGTATGCGGCACACCATATTTACCTAAAACCGGCAAATTAAACGGCGTCAGTATTTGCGGATAAGTTACCGTTGCGCCGAGTTTAAATTCCTGGTTTTCAATCCTGTTCCCTGCGGAGGAGCCACTATCAAATAAAACGCTGTAGTTAAATTTAACCTGCAAAATTGCTGCTGTTCTGAACAAATTCCGGTCAGTGAAGGTATTTCCAGCACTAAAGCCGTAGCGGCCTGCGTTAAACAGAAACTCACCTTCCACCCTGTCCGACATTTGCTTCAGGGGCACAATATCGATCTTGGTATTTAAGCGATTAGTGCTATCGGGCAGTTTTTCATAGGTCGGGTTAGGTACATTTCTGAATACGTTAAGCTCCGAAAGCCTCGAAGTGGTCAATGTTTGCTTATCGATGTCATACAGGTCGCCTTTTTTTTGAAAAACGTAGATCGTAACAATCCTGGGGTTAAACTTTTTCGAAAAATCCACAAACCTAAATTGCGAATCCACCGCCAGGGTATCAGGTTTACCGGGTGTGCGGCCATTGCTGTTGGAAATTGTGATCAGCGTGTTGTTGATCTTATAGATAGGATGTGCTGATTTTCCTATCGGATTGTCTATGACTAACTTAACATCAGCCACTCCCTTATTAAAAGTGGTGTCATAGTTAAAAGTGACATACTGCCGCAGAAAGTCATAATAACCATTGCGTTTCATCAGCATATATATGCCGTCCCGTTCGGCAGCCAGGCTATCTGTATCAAAGCGTGAGCCGGTTTTTATATGTGAAAGCCTGGCACTGTTGGTACGATACAACGCTTCAACCTTCCTGTCGGCAATACTGTCGGTAAAATTCCGTACCTTAAACAAAGGACCTTCAGTACCGATAAATACCAGTTCAGCCTTTTTGTTCTTAACAACTACGCTGTCGGTTACTTTGGCTTTCAGATAACCTTTATTTTGTAAAAATTTTTGAATTTGAGCTCTTGAAAATTCTACCAGGGAGCTATCTAAAAGATTGGGCGCCTCGCCGATGTCTCTCTTACCGTTCTTACTAAACAAATAATAGAATTGCAGATTAAGCCAGTTATTGGGCTGTTGTTCTTTGTCAACATAATTTCTGGCCGTTTCTGCAAGTTCATCATCTATGCCTTTTATGGTTATTTTTCGTACCAAGGCCTGGTTATTTTTAAGGCGGCGGGTTAAACTGCATCCCGAAACCAAAAAGATGAGAAGAATACTTAATATTGTAAGGCGATACCCGTTAGGTTTAATATATGCTTTCAAAATCTCAAATCAATTTATTAAAGTCATTACAACATAAAAAGTTTCGCCGCCAGCACGGTTTTTTTCTGGTTGAAGGCCACAAATCGATCGCGGAATTTATTAGTTCTTCTTACCAGACCGAGGCTATTTACCATACTCCTGCATTCGACCCAAAAGTGCTGAAATTATCGCAAAAAATGAACTTATCTGAAATTTCTGTTACCGAGTTAGAGAAGATAAGCAGTTTAAAAACTCCACAGGAAGTATTGGCGCAGATTAAAATACCAAAATGGCCCGCTTTGCAGCATGAACACCTAAAGGGAAAATTCTCATTAGTACTTGATGGCATACAGGACCCCGGTAATTTGGGCACTATCATCCGTATTGCCGACTGGTTTGGCATCGAAAACATCATTTGTTCGGATGATACCGTTGATGTGTATAACCCAAAAGCAGTGCAGGCCTGCATGGGTTCGCTGGCAAGGGTAAAAGTACATTATACTCCTCTTATTGATTTTTTATCTGTAATCAAGCTTCCGGCATTCGGTGCACTGCTCAACGGTGAAAATATTTATGATACCGATTTTGGCCACCAAGGCCTGGTAATAATGGGCAATGAGGGTAACGGTTTGTGTCCCGAAATACAAAAATTGGTAAACAAAGCGGTCACTATACCGCGTACCGGGAAGGCCGAATCCCTGAATGTGGCGATAGCCACTGCACTATTTTGTTCAGAAATAACAAGATTTTCCAACAAATAAACTTGGCAGCCAATAAATAATTGCTATTTTTGCAGCCTTGAAAATTGGTCGGGTGGCCGAGTGGCTAGGCAGAGGTCTGCAAAACCTTTTACAGCGGTTCGAATCCGCTCCCGACCTCGAGATTTAAAAAATTAAAATTACAACACCATGGGCGTTACTCGTTTAAAAAGAAAAGACAGAAAAAATAAAACCACTTCCCGTTTACAAGTACAGGCACTTAAGCTTGCTACTAACATAGAGAATGGCAGCCGCTCTGCTGAGCCAAAAAACAGCCAGATCGCTAAAAACAATGCAGCTTTAGATAAAGCTTTAGGAAGATAGTTGTCCCGTACAGCGGCAATACATCGCTCTGTGTATCGAATTTATTCAAGTCCTGTTGGCTTTATGCCGACAGGATTTTTTTATTGATCCGTTTTATCAGCCCGGGGCCCTGGTAAATAAAGCCGGTATAAAGTTGTACGAGCGATGCTCCTGCTTTTAATTTTTCAATAGCATCATCGGGCGAGTGTATCCCCCCAACTCCTATGATCGGGAATGCACCATTTGATTCTTTATAAAGGTAGCGTATCACATCTGTTGAACGCTGAGTTAAAGGTTTACCGCTTAAGCCCCCCGTCTGATTACTCAACTTGTCCGACTTTAAGCCTTCTCTGACAATAGTTGTATTGGTGGCGATAACTCCGGCTATGGCGGTTTCTTTTACGATCTCTACAATATCATCCAGTTGCTCATGCGTAAGATCGGGTGCAATTTTTAGCAGTATAGGCCTGCTGACACCATTTTTAGAATTCCGTTGCTGCAGCGTATTCAATATCTTCTTCAAGGGTTCTTTTTCCTGCAAAGCCCTTAATCCGGGGGTATTCGGCGAACTTACATTTACCACAAAGTAATCCACTACATCAAACAGGCGGTCGAAACATTGGATATAATCATTTACAGCGTCTTCATTAGGCGTTACTTTATTCTTCCCGATGTTACCGCCGATGATTAATCCTTTTTGTGATTTTTTGGCATTTCGGCGATAGGCTGCAATCCGCCCGGCAGCCACATCAACACCCAGGTTGTTAAAACCCATGCGATTAATAATCGCCTGATCTGCCGGCAGGCGGAACATTCGTGGTTTTAAATTGCCGGGCTGGGGTAAGGGGGTTACCGTTCCCACTTCCACAAAACCGAAACCCAGGTCGGCCATTTCTCCGATCAATTCAGCATTTTTATCGAACCCTGCTGCCAGGCCAACAGGGTTATTAAATTTCAGGCCGAATACTTCCTTTTCCAGCCTTTTATCTTTCAAATCCCAAAGCATCCGGCTCAGGGCGGCGCCCCCCGGAAAACGGTTAAAACGCTTTAAATTACGGGTAACAAAATAATGCACCTTTTCGGGATCAAATTGAAATAGCAGCGGCTTAATTAACTGATACATGCCGCGAAGTTAACAAGTTTGTCAATTTTTCGCCTTTTAAAAAAATTCCGCACCCGTTGCCCAGCCTTTTACCTTTCTGACTTTCTCCTTTCAGCTCAAAAAGGTATCTTTGCGCGCAAATGATTGCTATTAATAACCTTACGTTCGAGATTGGTGCACGGGCATTATATGATGAAGCTAACTGGCATATTAAACCCGGTGAAAAAATCGGCCTTATCGGGGCCAATGGTACCGGAAAAACCACGCTGCTGAAAATAATTGTTGGCGACTACAAGCCTACTTCCGGTACAATATCTATGGCTAAGGACCTTACCATGGGTTACCTTAACCAGGATCTGCTATCCTATTCCTCTGATAAAAACATTTTGCATGTGGCGATGGAGGCTTTTGAGCGCCAGAACCAGTTGCATGATGAGATAGAAGTACTGCTAAAAAAACTGGAAACAGATTATACAGAGGATTTGCTGCATAAACTCAGCGATAAACAGCACGAATTCGAGGTGCTGGATGGTTATAATATCGAATACAAGGCGCATGAAATATTAGCCGGTTTGGGTTTCAGTGAAGTGGATACACACCGTAAACTGAGCGAATTTTCGGGCGGATGGCGCATGAGAGTGATGCTGGCCAAGATACTGTTACAGGCGCCTGATATTCTATTACTGGATGAGCCGACCAACCACCTCGACTTACCTTCTATTCAATGGCTGGAAGACTATCTAAAAGCATTTGAAGGAGCAATTGTGATCGTGTCTCACGACAGGTGGTTCCTTGATAAAGTGATTAACCGGACGGTTGAATCGCGCAAAGGCAAGCTGACGGTTTATGCTGGCAATTACACCTTCTACCTGGAAGAAAAAGCACAGCGCGAAGAAATCCAACGCGGTGAATTCAAAAACCAGCAGTCAAAAATCAAACAGGAAGAGCGCCTGATCGAACGCTTCAGGGCCAAGGCTTCAAAAGCAAAAATGGCTCAGTCGCGCATTAAGGCATTAGACAAACTGGAACGTGTGGACGACGTGGATGATGACAATCCGACGGTAAACTTTGCTTTCCGTTTCTCTAAGCAGTCGGGCAGGCATGTGGTAACGATGGAGCATCTGAGCAAAAGTTATCCCGCCATTGACATTTTGGACCATGCCGAGGCTGTGATTGAAAAAGGCGATAAAATAGCTTTGATCGGGGCCAACGGTAAAGGTAAATCAACGCTGCTGCGTATTGCTGCCGGTGCCGATAAAGATTTTACAGGCATGGTACAAACCGGACATAATGTGACGCAAACATTTTTTGCACAGCACCAATTGGAGGCCCTGCACCTGGAAAACACCATTTTACAGGAATTACAATCATTTGCACCAAAACATAACGAAACCGAGCTGCGCACCATTTTGGGCTCATTCCTGTTTACCGGCGATGATGTATTTAAGAAGATAAAAGTATTATCCGGAGGCGAGAAATCCCGCGTCGCGCTGGCAAAAGCCTTAACTGCTGATGCCAACTTCCTGATACTTGATGAGCCAACCAATCACCTGGATATACAATCAGTAAATATATTGATCCAGGCCCTGCAACAATTTGAAGGCACTTTTATTGTTGTATCACATGACCGCTATTTCCTTGATAATGTTGCCAATAAAATATGGTTTATTGAGGATCATAAAATAAAAGTTTATCCGGGTACTTATGCTGAATACGATGTTTGGCAGGCTAAACGCAAGCTGCAGCCAAAGGCCGAACCGGCTCCAAAACCTGAGAAAAAGGAAGAGAAGAAAGAGCCGGTTGCCGCTAAGAAACCTGACGATGAAAAATCGAAACAGTTAAAAAAACTGAACCAGGAGCTGGCTAACTTGGAGGAACACATAGCAGAACTCGAAAAAACGGTAAAACAACTGGAAGCGCAATTAGCCGATGATAAGCTTTATACCGATGCTAAAAGAGCAAACGAAATAAATGAAACTTACCAGTTAAAAAAACTGGAGCTTAACGAAATCCAGGCAAAGTGGGAAGCATTGGCGGAACATATATTGGAGTTGGAGGCTTGAGTTGGTGATTAAAGACCTCCGATCAGAGACTTGTAATCAGCAGTGCGGATAGCAGCAGATCGTTAACGATTTTAACGTAATGAAATAAAGATGATGAAAAAGGCTTTTTGTATTTCTATTATTTTTTTCATCTGTTCACGCTGTTTGGCCCAAACCGTTTACAACAACCAGGTTTTCAGATCAGAAATTAAAAGCGTAGAGTTTTACAATACTCAAAAAGCGCCATCTTTCCCGATTATCCGTCTCAATTCAGCCGAACAATTGCAATTGGCATTTGACGACTTGAAGGGCGGCAGCCGAAATTACTATTATACCATTGAGCATTGTGACCAGGGCTGGAACTCCTCCAATCTTTCGCCAGCCGAATACCTGCAAAGTTTTAACCAGGACCAGATCCGGGATTACAATTACTCGGCAACTACGCTGCAAAAATATACGCACTATGAGCTGAAGCTGCCCAACGATAACATTAAACCAAAACTATCCGGAAATTATATTTTGAAAGTATACGAGGATGGCGATCAGTCAAAAACGGTGCTTACCCAGCGCTTTTATGTGCTTAATCCAAAAGTTTCTATCCTTGCCGATGTTGTTCCGTCGCCGGCTATTTCGTTAAGGCAAACTAATCAAAAGATCAATTTCCAGGTCGATTATACTGGATTGAGGGTCCAAAATCCGGGTGATGATATCCGTACCTTTATTATGCAAAATGCGCGCAGCGAAACCGGACAATTAAACAGCCAGCCATCTAATATCCGGGGCACGCAGCTGGTTTATAATGATCTGGGCACAAATGATTTTCAGGGGCGCAATGAGTTCAGGCATCTTGATACGCGAAGTTTAAAGCTCAACTCTGAACGTATTGCGCACATTTACCGTGATACCGCCAATACGGTGATCTTGCTGACCGACCCAACCCTTGATCAGCCGGATTATACTTTCTGTTATGATAATGACGGTAATTTCTATATTGGCAACCAGGATGGCAGCGATCCGCGCATTGATGCTGACTATGCCCACATGTACTTTAGCCTGGCAGGCACAAAACCGGGCGGGGATGGCTCGGCTTACATTGTAGGGCAATTTAACAACTACCGGCTGGATGAGCGCAGCAAACTTCAATATGATGCCGTCAAGAACCGCTATTATACCCAGCTTTTGTTAAAACAGGGCGTGTATGATTACGCTTATGTCTGGGTACCCAATACAACGCATAAAGCGGATGACACCTGGTTTGAAGGCTCGCATTTCGAAACGGAGAACGATTACCAGATGTTAGTTTATTATCACCCTGCAGGCGCACGATGGGTTGAGCTGGTGGGATACCGGGTGTTAAATACTGCCAAGAAATAAGAACAGTTAAAAACGAAAGGTTTAAGAAATCTCTACCAGGAGTACATAAATCACCGCCCAGATAGCCATAAAAAAACAGCCCGCGAAGACTTCATTTTTGTATTTCTTAATATCTTTCTTTATAAAGGCCCTGTACAAAGCCCAGCCCAGAAATATAATTGCCAAAACAATTGGCATGAAAATTCTCCTATTGAATTCAGTTTAATCAAATATACCACTACTTCTAATTTATTTAGATTCTTTGAATATTCAGGATGAGATGCTGATGAACTACAGCTATTATTACAAGTTGTCTTACGCAATTCATTGATTCAACTTAAGAAATTTTTCGCATATCTGTTGATTAGGTTCTCAAAGGCAACTGGTTTATCTTCGACGTGCCTTCTAAAACGTATCTTTGCAAAAAACGACATCCCATGAATGTAAAATACCCCAAGGAATCACATACGATAATGAATGAACTGGTATTGCCAAACGATACCAATACATTGAATAACCTGATGGGCGGGCGTCTACTGCATTGGATGGATATAGCTGCTGCAATTTCTGCACAAAAACATTGCAACCGTATTGTAGTAACCGCATCGGTGGATAATGTTTCCTTTAAACATTCCATCAAATTGGGCGATGTGGTAACCATTGAAGCTAAAGTGACCCGTGCATTCACAACCTCGGTGGAAGTCCGCCTGGATGTATGGGCACAAAATATACCATCCGGTACGAAGGTAAAAAGCAATGAAGCCTATTATACTTTTGTAGCCGTAGACCAAAGCGGTCGTACCATACCCGTCCCCCCGCTTGAGCCGGAAACAGAAGAAGATAAAATGTTGTATGCCGGGGCATTACGTCGCCGCCAATTACGCCTGATACTGGGCGGAAAGATGAAACCAGATGATGCAACTGAACTGAAAGCCCTGTTTTTCGCTGAGCAGAAAAGCTAATAAAACTTGAATTAATATCGAACCTGTCTGCCGGCAGGCAGGGATGAACAGGCAATTTCAAACGCCCAGGTTCCCGGACCGGTGTTCGCCAGTGAGCTCAGGCTTTAAAACCCGACCGTCTCGTCGTGCAAAATATGCAGCACATTGCCCTTGCTTACATCCCCAAAAAGGGATACGCCGGCCGCACCATTTTTTAAGGCATACTGAATGCCCTGGCGTATTTCGTCATCATTGTTAAAGTCCGAAAGATACAGCCCGGCATAAAGCGGGAACTTTCCCGCCAGCAAGTGTACGCCTTCTTCCACAGCATCACCTATCCAGCTTACTTTTTCCTTATAAAAACCGTGGTAGATCATCGGACATACGCCATCGAGTTTAAAATTGGTCCAGTCCTGCCGCACATTTCTGCGGGCCACCTCCGGTGTAGGGAATACTGCAGCAGTGATGGCTTTACGGTGGAATTTAGCGATCTGGGATATGCTGTTCACTACGCGTATAATATTGCGGTAACGGAATAAGCGCCAGGAAAGACTTGCCTCGGGGTATTGTATACCGGAAAGGTCGGTGCCATATTCGGTTTTAAATTTAGCCCGGCAAACATCGCAGTAGCAAAAATCATATTCAGGCAGTTCTTTTGTCTGCTCAATATTATATTTCGACCAAAGATTTACGGGCAGTACGACATCGCAGTAACGCACATAATCCAGGTGAATACCGTCTACATAATCTTTTTGCAGTATATCATTGACCATTTGTTCCAGGTATTGTTGCACCTCCGGCCTTGATGGGCAAAGCCAGCGATAATAAGTCACATATGGAGGATGATCGGTACATGATTCCCCGTTGCGGTTCCTGCTGTACCATTCCGGGTGTGTGGCTATCAGTTCGGCACGGTTAAAGGTCCATATCCAGCGGTGCGCCTCTATACCATGCGCTTTTGCCGCACGGAAGTGCCTTTCGCTATCAGCCTCAAAAAATATCCCGGTGATACCGGCGGCCTTAAATGCAGCATAGCGTGTTTTAAGCTCATCGTCAGTATCTTTCTGATTCGGATTGGTCCATACCCAGTTCTTCAATTTCTTCTTTTTATTGAATGCCGGCGATGCCGCAGCAGCACCCGTTACGGGTAATTGAGTAGCCAGACCGGCTACCAGGCTGGCTTTTAAAAATTCGCGTTTATTCATCAGGTTGAGTTAGTCGCTGGATAAATCCTTCCTGGTTAATGGCCCAGGTCACTTTATTTTCACTATCGGTTATTAATGCCATAAACTGGTGTTGGGTGGCTTCCAATTGCAATACGTTATTTTTTTTATTTATGCTGACGGGACTGGTAATCCCCAATTCCTGCAAGGCTGCATAATGATGATGCGCTTTATACCACTGCTTTTGGCGGTAGTAAATTAGCCATAAATATCGTTTTTGCTGCTCCTGGTAAGGTAAATTAAACGTTACGGAGCTTACAGGCTGGCTGCTGAACTGCAGGTATCCCCACCTTTCGGGGTAAT
>JAQBOV010000098.1 GCA_028287895.1 Mucilaginibacter sp.
TTCAACGCAAAAATCAAAGCTTTCAGAGCTTCCCTAAGAGGAGTCAGAGACACCACTTTCTTTTTATTCCGTTTAGCTAAAATCTATGCTTAGAAATCTACTCCCCCCAAGAATTCAACTTGATCCATATTTACCAGGTTCCATGCAAACTGCAAACTAATGATTGCCAACTAATTATTTATGCTACCTTTAGAGAAATTAGTCAGGTATGATCCTTTTTTCGAAAAGAAATTTATTTTACAGTGATTACAAATGGACTACCTATGTACCGAGTGATCCGCGTACAAACGGTAAGCCGGATGGCACTCCTTTTTCTAAAGAGGAAGGCAATGAAGTGGTTTACCTTATCAATAAACTAATGGCGCTTTGGGATTACCGCTTTGCCAATACCGGCAATAAGATGGAAAAACTGATCCACGATAAAATGCCGGTTGATATCGCCACGCAGGAAGCTGTACAGCAATGGCTGAAAGCTAACCTGAAATTCTGATATTTAAAGGACCCCGAACAACCCGTAGGGATTTGTTTTTTAATGGTCTTGTTGGGTTTTAACTCACTTTGTACCCAATCCCAATGCGGTGATATAACCCTGGTTTGGCCGGCAGTTTTCAAAGCGGCTATTGCTGATAAGATCATACAAAGCCTTTTTAATTTGCTCTCTGTCCTGCGGCGTTGCCTTGCGGATGTCCTCAAAACTGGCGCGGGATTTTTCAGTGTATTCGATGATCTTATTGTACCCTGCGGGTATATCAAAGGTTACCAGGCCCTTGGTATTATCCATTTTTTTGTAGGGCCAATAGTGCCAGCCAATATTATTTTGTTCCAGTACATCCTTAAATTTGCCTACCCATTCATCTGTATTCTCACCGGTTTCACCACAATAGATGGGCACATTGTATTTGTTGGCGAAATCAATATAATCTTGTATCACCTGCTTGCTTGGATCGGTCCAGTATTTATGAAAAGTGTAAATGGCTTTTGAATCAAATGGCTGACCGAATACCTTAAAATTGCTGTCCCATTGTGCCCCGCCCAGTATCACCAGGTGGTTGTTATCAACCGCTCGCACAGCAGCTGTTATCTTCTTATATACAGGCTCAAGGTATGGGTTTAACTCTTGCGCATTAAAATAGGTGGCAATAGGTTCATTTAGCAGGTCGTAGCCCAGTATGGCCGTTTCATTTTTGTAATGATCGGCTATACGGCGCCATATATCAGCGGTGAGTTGCTGGCTGGCCTCATTTTTAAACAGGAAAGGGTAGCCGTATCCATCATCGATATTATCACCGGTCTGCCCGCCCGGGGCGCTGTGCATATCCAGGATTACATAAATGCCTTCTTTCTTACACCAGCTGATCACCTTGTCTAATAATGCAAATCCCCGGTCCGGGTTATTCTGACCCAGGTAATCTTCCCTGGTAAACATGCGATAACTGAAGGGTATGCGGATGGAATTAACTCCTATCGTCTTCAAATAATGAATATCAGCTTCTGAAATATACGTATGCAGGTATTTTTCCCAAAACTCACGTGCTTGGTCAGGGCCTATCAGCTCTGTTATTGCCTCGTTGATCAGCCGGGGGGAGCTGACGGCTTTAAATTTGAACATATATCCTTCGGGAATAAGCCAGTTGCCGAGGTTGGTACCCCGCATCAGGAAAGGTTTGCCTGCCGGGTCTATTACCTCTTTTCCGCGTACGCTGATAAATTTACCGGGTTGCGCTTTGGTGTAAAATGGAAGGCTAAACATCACCAGAAAGGCCAGGTATGCAATTGATCGTTTCATTAGTATCTTATTTTGATAAAATCAATATGCCTGCTTTTACACAGGCATATCCTCAGGTTTATAATTGCGGTTAGCAATTGCCGAGGCAATATAGTATTATTTTAACTTAGTGTACAAAATACATCATAAAAAAATAATTCTTTTGTGGATAGAATGTAGCTTTATGGTCGTATTTTTAACAGGAATAACCCTGTTATTGTTTATTAGCCTTATGAATATGAAACAATCCATCCTGATAGTCACAGTTTACCTGTTCCTTGCGGCGCCGTCGTTTGCCCAGAATTTAAAGGTAGCGGTTTCCGCTAACCTGCAGGGAGTGATCAAAGTGCTTGCAAAAGATTTTAAGGAAAGAACCGGCATCGTGGTTGAACCTATTGTGGGTTCATCGGGGAATTTATCTGCCCAGATCAAAAATGGAGCTCCCTTCGACCTGTTCTTATCGGCTGACATGAATTTTCCGGAAACTTTATACAAAGAGGGATTCAGTGTAAAGGCACCTGCAGTTTATGCTTACGGAAAACTCATCATTTGCAGTATACAGAATATAGGCTTTGAAAATTGGGAACGGCTATTACTAAGTCAAAGAATAAAAAAGATAGCTATCGCCAACCCTGCTATTGCCCCCTACGGTAAGGCAGCCGAAGAATCGCTTAAACTGAAAGGCATACAGGATGATATTAGGTCTAAGATCGTAACTGGTGAAAGCATAGCCCAGATAAACACCTATATTACCACCGGCGTGGTGGATGTGGGTTTTACCACGCGGTCTTTGGTAAAAGATATGGAAGGTAAAACAACCCTTTACTGGCAGGACATCAACCCTAAAAGCTATACTCCGATAAGACAGGGAATGATCATTACCAGACAAACCCGGGAAAGCGCCAAGGCCCTGAAATTCTATGAGTATATGCTCAGCCCCGCCGCCAAAGCCATACTGAAGGAATATGGGTATGGGGTGTGAAGAAATGAACGCGGGCGATAGGGTTAAACCTTCACTATAGTTTTACGATCGTGTCTGATCGGTAAATTTTATACTTTTGACCTACCGATGGATTTAACCCCGATATGGCTCACCTTAAAATTAGCAACTATCGCCACTATGGTGTTATTGCTCATCGGTCTGCCCGTAGCTTATTGGCTTTCAAAAGGGCGGTCTGTCATAAAAATTATACTGGAGGCCATTATTACTATGCCTTTGGTGCTGCCGCCGTCCGTACTGGGATTTTACTTGTTGCTGGCCTTTAGTCCGCAGCATGGCATAGGGAAATGGCTGCATGATACTTTCAATATTCAATTTGTGTTTTCGTTCCAGGGCTTGATATTGGCCTCTGTTATTTACAGCATGCCTTTTATGATCGGGCCTATCAAATCGGCATTGCAGCAATTACCGTTATCGCTCAGTCAGGCCTCTTACACTTTGGGCAAGACCGAGAGGCAGACCTTCATCAAGGTGCTGTTGCCTAATATCCGCTCCTCTGTGTTAACTGCCGCGATACTCACTTTCGCCCATACCCTGGGCGAGTTCGGCGTAGTGCTGATGATAGGCGGCAACATACCCAATGTAACAAGGGTAGCATCCATCGCCGTTTATGATTCGGTGGAGAATATGGATTATCATGCTGCCAATATCTATTCGCTGATATTGTTTTCCATCACATTCGTAATGGTGATATCCGTTTTCGTGTTTAATAAATATAAAGTCAAAAGCCCTTTGGAATGATCACCGTTGATATCGAAAAAAAGCTAAAGGCCTATCATGGACAGCAGGTGCTGAAAATTGCCGGGCAATTTGAGAACGGGAGCGTCACAAAAATATATGGGCCATCCGGTGCAGGTAAAACCACTTTTTTAAAGGTCATCGCCGGGTTGATCAATCCTGAAAAAGGCAAAATAGCCGTTGGCGATATCATTTGGCTGGATACTGCCCTAAGGATTTCCCTTTCCCCTCAAAAAAGAAAAGTCGGTTTTGTTTTTCAGAGCTATGCCTTGTTTTCCAACATGACCGTACAGCAGCATTTAGCATACGCCACCGATGATAAACAATGGATAAAACGATTGCTTGAGATTGGTAAACTGGAAACCTTTGCAAAGCACAAACCTGAATATTTATCGGGTGGGCAACAGCAACGATTGGCCATATTAAGGGCAATGGCTATCAAACCGAAACTGCTGCTGATGGATGAGCCCTTCTCGGCGCTCGACCCAAAAATGAAATCGGGATTAATTCCTGAATTAAAACTGCTTTGGGAAGAACTGGGCACCACCACCCTGATCGTAAGCCATAATCCGCAGGAATTAGAGGGATTAGCCGATCGCGAAATGGAAATCAATCCCTCATTGTAGGAACGCAATGCACGGCGTCTTTATAACAACGGTATTTCTGGCCGCATTAATTATTTAAAATCTGTTAAACAAAAGGAGGGGGGATGCCCCTCCCAGTTAAAAACAGAAAACAACTTACATTTTGCTCATGGTGTCTTTGGCCATTTTGTCTTTCTTTTTCATCTTCATCTTATCCATTTTTTTGTCCATCTTCATCTTATCCATCTTCTTGTCCATTTTGGTGGTATCGCCTGATTGAAGGATAGCAGCTTGCAGGTTAAGCGTAAAGAAGACAGCAATTAGGGCGGCAATAACCGCTTTTGAAAAAATTGATCTCATACTGTGTTTTTTTTAAAGGTTTTTAAACATTTAACCCTTAGTCGGGCTCCATCAGCAAACCTTACAAAGTATTTAATTTTTATTTAATTCTTCCTCAATGCGATCCTGGAGGTCTTTTTTAAAGTTATCATCAAGCCGCGCATGGGCATTTACAGGGTTGTGAAAAAACAACTGCACCAGCTCATTTATTTTGCCGGTTTGCTTTTGGTAGATCCTGCATACTGAACATCCGAACAGGTGAATCCGCAGTTCAATATTTTGGCGGAATGTGATGCTCCCAAGGAGTTTTTTCTCGATCAGGAAAGTCGCTTTGCTGCAGTTGCGGATAATTTTCTTTAAAGGTCCCATGCTCAGATCCAGTTTTTTTGAAGGCAGGCTCTCAGGTTAACTTTGGTACGATGAATGATCACCCAAAAATTAGCAGCGGATAATTTAAGTTCGGCACAAATAATATTCGTTGTTTCGTCGTCCATGTGCTTCATGGTGAAAACCGAGATCCAGAGCGCCGGGAGTTTTTGCATACATTTCTGCAACACGTGGTTAAACTCTTTATCGATGATCGGGTCATAATGATGATCAATGCCAAATTGTTTC
>JAQBOV010000101.1 GCA_028287895.1 Mucilaginibacter sp.
TTCAACGCAAAAATCAAAGCTTTCAGAGCTTCCCTAAGAGGAGTCAGAGACACCACTTTCTTTTTATTCCGTTTAGCTAAAATCTATGCTTAGAAATCTACTCCCCCCAAGAATTCAACTTGATCCACAAAAGTTACCAGGCTCGCTATTTCGTCCGGCCTTGCAAAGCGTTGTAATAAAGAACTCGGCCGCATGTGCTGAAAAAAGTCTTTTTCAATATCCTTGACACTTTTGCCCTGGTCTTTGGCCAGGCTTTCGATAAAATCTCCGGCGCCTTCGGAAAATGTCGGTCCCGGTAAAACCGTATTTACGGTTACATTGGTGCCTTTGGTCAGTTCGGCCAAACCGCGGGATACGGCAAGCTGTGCAGTTTTGGTCATCCCGTAATGGATCATTTCATCAGGGATTTGCACGGCTGATTCGCTCGAAATAAAGATGATGCGTCCCCAGTTTTTTGCGATCATCTTATCAAAATAAGCTCGTGACAGGCGTACACCGCTCAATACATTCACCTCAAAAAATTTAAACCAGTCAGCATCACTGATCTCTTTAAATGGCTTTGGCTCAAAAATTCCCACGTTATTCACCAGGATATCAAGGTCTGGTAATTGCTGTATTAAACTTTCAATTTGCTTACCGTCCGAAAAATCTACCGCAAAACCACTGATATTTTGATTCCCGGTTTCCTCTTTCAATTGTTTAACAGCCGCTTCGACGCGCTGGGTTGTGCGGCCGTTAATGTATACATGCGCGCTTTCTTTAGCTAATTGTTTTGCAATAGCATATCCAATACCGGCTGTCGAACCGGTAACCAGCGCTTTTTTATTTTTTAATAGCAAATCCATATCTTATTTGATTTTTCAATAGTGCGAAACTACAAGGTATATTTTTGATAATGATCTTAATGATAAAAGATGGAATAAAGTTGACACTTTAAAACCAGAATTGATCATCCGGATTTACTGTGGCCCTGATTGAGGCTTGTTTATCCCTTTCTTTGTGGTTGGAAGTTGTTGCAACTTAAATTCAATATTACTCACCACAGTCCCTTGGGTTGTAGTGGCAATTACGAAACTTTTTGAAGCGGGCCAAGCAGTCATTTTCAGCTTGTCCAATTGTATGGGATCTACACAAGCCGTGTAAGATCCGGATGTAAGGCCAAGAAAGCTGAAATAGCCGTCACTTTCAGTTATTGTATGCCCAACAAGCTTTGAGCCCTGGTAAAAATTAACGATAATCCGGCCTTGTCCTGTTGAGTCATTATTGCATCGATATACATTACCTGAAACTTCTGCGCTCACTTTTACCGGAATTTCAATTAGCTTCATTTTATTGGGTTCAATGGCCACTTTGATTGCTGCATTTTCCAACTGCCAGGCAATGTTATCAAAACTGTTGGGATTCAGTTCAAGAAGGTAGCTTGTATAGGGTTCCAGGTCGAAGATTTGAACGGTAGTATCCCTAACATTATTTTGAACCCTGCCTCCGTTTATCTTTAAATTGAGCCCGGCTATTTTAGGTTCACCCGGATCGCGGCGGCCATTGGAGTTCAGGTCAAGATAGGGGTAAACGATCAGACCACCTCTTCCAACATTGTTTCGGTTATTAAAATTTAAATTATTTGTTTTACTATCATAAATGACACCGCCGCCAAGCGACTGTGTATAGGTTGTTCCGCTGTTGGTTTGCTGTGCCGAAAAGGAGGCTCTCATTGATGAAAGATTGAAATGTAGGCTCAGACCGAACCGACGGGTGTGCGTATTGAAATTACTTTCAAATGTCAGGTCCAGGAAACCTTTGCCAAATACTTGTTTTTCCAGGTCAAATTTAAAACTGTTAATATTGCTATTGGTGTATCCATATTGTACCTGCGGCCGTAGTGTGTATCCGTCATCAATCCTCCATGAAAGAGATAAGTTGCTGTAAACGTTCAGGTAACTCTGGTTCATCAATATAGAAGAAGTCGTTAAATTGCAATTTACACCTTGCCAGGTACCCGAAAACAACAGATCGGCGAGCATTTGTTTACCTTGCGGGTAGGTGACCTGATCGATGGATAACCTGGTAAATCCGGCAAAATCATGTTTGAGGAACTGTTTGGATAATATGGCCTTTCGTTCCTCGAGTGCGTTTTGGTAAATCGCCTGCTGACCTTGGCTATACCTGATATAATCCAATTCAAACAGCAGATCGGCGGGCATTCTGTAATTCATTATTGCCCTTGTGCGAACGCCATATGTATAATCTCCTGATAAAAACAGGGTCGGTGCAGCTCTCAACGAAGCATTGATAAAAGGCATCGTGCTTTCCCTAGAGAGCGATGATAAATATTCAGCACCACTACCAATGGTTAAAATACGGCTCAATCCGTATTTTAAATCCACGCGTGAAAACCGGCTTTGCTTCCCATCCTCCAGTATGCCACTGCTTAATGTGTACTCCATTTCTGTTTTGGGAAGGAAATTATACGGGACGCTTAGATTTTGTTCTTTTGTCCGTTCTTCGCCCCCCGGGCCATAAAACCTGAGCTGCAGTGCCGAACTTCCATATACCATAGGAACCTGAAAGGTAAAAAATCCAGATGCATCAGCTCTGAGATAATCAACCAGGACATTATTTATATAAAGTTCCACTATCCATTCTGGCTCTGTGTGGTCTGCCAGTGTATAGGTGCCAAACGATCTTCTTACTGTCGTTGGGGAATTGGTGAGCTGAACCCCAACAACCGGGGCAAGCAATGAAGCAATGGATTGAACCGGAATATTTCCGGCTATGACCTGGCGCAATGCTTTATTATCATTATTGACATATCTCCAGAAATAATTTTGCTGATTGAGCTTAAAAGACTGCTGGGTGTTATAGTTAAGAGTAGCATTGGTTTCTCCTCCGGCCAGCATACCGCCTAATCGTATGTTTAGCATGGTATTTTGCAAACCGTGATCCTGCTGAGTTGAGCTTACAGACCAATCGGCAGCACCAAAGTTAAATAGGGGATATTGTCTTCCAATGGTGGTGTCGGCAATAATCTCACGGTTCAATTTACCGATATTGGACCGAATAAGTTCCAGCCGTCTTTCCCTGATAGCCGGAAGGTCCAACTTGGTTTTAAGGTCAACTGAAAGGCTGCGGAAATTAAAAGAACAGTTTAACCCGAACACCTTGCCAAAAACAATTGACTTAAGATACAGACCTGTTAATGTCTGGATCAGATCATCCGCGTTAAGTATATAAGTTTCATTCTGTAAAATAATGCGACCGGCTGTCTTATCAATTACGTAGGTGTTATTTTGGTTAAGAAAAAAACCGCTCACTGAACTCTGGTCGGATGAAATTTGATTTTTAATTTTTAAATACTCAAACAGATCGGTAACCGAGAGGTATACCTGTTCATCTTTAATAAGAACGTTCAGTTCTTCTCCGCCTAAACCCGAAACATTTAAATAAACCGATGTTTCTTCAAATTCAGGTACTTTTTGGGCAAAAGAAGCAGCGGGGAACAAAAAAAAAATCAATACGAAAATGCAGCTGAAAGCCGCGGCCGATAAAGAAAATCGCTGTAATTGGTGTGGATCAGATACAACAGGGTCTGCCATTTTAATATACCCGGATAAATCCTGTTGAATTATTGCTGATTAAAAGTGATGGAAAAGCTACCCTGATAAACTCCCGGCGGACTACTTGTCCGGTTTCCCGAGCTCAGTATACCTGCTACCTGAATCCGTGTGAGATTCGGAGGTACAGCGGTTGTATTAAAAGGGGAGGCCGGGTCTGTGTTACTGATATGCAGTGTCATGGTTCCTCCGTTACTGCCTGTTAAAGTAGCATCGGGAGTGCTTAAAGAAATAATCGAACCTGCCGGAGCCTGAATGTCAAAAATGGCCTGGGAACCCGGGGCAGATGTATTCATCAATATTATATCTCCCGTGGCAGACCGTTCTCCGGATGCAGAGATATTAACGGTTCCTCCGTTTCCCTGGTAAAATGTTCCGAAGCTGAAATTCTGGACCGGGTATATTGTTATCTGGGAACTTGCCCTAAAGGGATTAAATACAATAAAAGAGCAGAAAATAATAGTATATTTTATAGTCTTAATTTCGAATATCCTTTTATATTGATTGACCACTCTTATTATTTATAATACCTGGAATTATGGTATTCCATTTGTTTTTTTAAATTTAATGGAGATCAGTTTAGTTTCAGTTCGGCCGAGGCGAGCTTTTCTGATTTTCCATCGTTTGAATTAGTGTATGTGACAAGCAGCTTACCGGATACATAGTTTAAGGTTTTATTATCGAGACTTATTTTTATATCCCTGAATTTATTAGGCGTATAAACTGATACTCCTTTAATAAATCCGGCTGATGTTATTTTGCCTGCGTCTGAAATATATTGTATAGTTATATCACCATACACCGACATATTACCGGTGCGGTTAAATCGAAATTTAAGGAATGGTTTATTATCCTTTTCTTTTTCAAACTTTAAGTCTGATAATATTACTTTAGTATTATTTTCGCCGATTCTTATGATAACGGGTATGCTAATTCCATAAACCGGGGTCAATTTCACTGAAACACCTTTGTTGCTGCTGTCTTTTGCGGTACTCTCACCCAATGGAATTTCTTTCGGCACCGCCCTGAAATATAAATGGGATCGGTATTCGCCATCGATTAATTTATTATTTTGATTAACCTGAATTTTGACCACCTGGCTTTCTTTTGGAGCAAGGGTTACCGTTCGGGGAAAGATCCGCAGGAATTTGGAAGCAAAATTTTGACCAGAATCAGGCTTGTCGATCTGCTCAAAGTTCCCGTTATCCTTCATTCTTATCTGGATGAATGAAATGATATATCGGGCGGTATCCGTCCCAATATTTGCCAGGTTGATTTCCTGAAAATGTTTTTGGCCTTCAAAAATAATTCGTTTAGGGTTAATAAATAAATCACCTTGAGCACTAACGTTTGAAGAACAAAGTAAACAAATGGAAGTCAGCGCAAAAAAAGCAATCCTTGCATATTGTATTTTCAGGGCTTTACCAGGATCTGATTTTATTAGCATTGAGATGTAATTATAAGTTATTAGTAGTGAGGTTGTAACTTTGAAAGCGTGAGGTAAAAAAACGCTGCGTGAGGCAGCGTTTTTTACGTTTTAAGACTTTTTAGTTGTAGTTCACACTAACATCGAAGCCGGTGGCATTGGTATAGACACCCGCAGTCTGATTAGCAACGACATTTAGTGTAGCGCCAACCGACAAGGTTTGCGTACCACCAGTTAAAGTGCCTGTACTGTTGCTTGTAAAGGAGGTCAGCGTCATTGTTTCCGGAGCTGTACCGCCGCCGGTTTTGATTGCGTAACCATCTGCCGGCAAAGTAACCGTATATGCATAGCCGCTTTGACCCGTTACGGTAAAAGAAGCAGCGCTAACTGTTCCGCTAACGGCTGATAACTGAACACCTAACTCCGTTCTGGCGCTTGCCGGAGATAATACTACCGTTCCACCTGTGGTGGTCGCTACGATATTACCAAAATTCAAATCATTCACCTTCGTAATAGTGATTGGCGTAATAATGGTAGCATTTGCTGATGCAGTTGCTGTTTTTACGTCGGTTTGAGCAAACGAGCTTGCTGAAAACCCAATCATCATGATTCCCAGGGCAATTAATTTTGTTAAATTTTTTTTCATTTTGTTTTTATTGTTTATTGGGTTGTATACGAGACACGAACGCCGCCGGTTTCTTTTATTTTTAAAAAAATAAATCAATAGGCAATAATTTATTCGTAATAATTAATATCATGCAATTTTCTGATCATTTGTACTGTGTATCAGGTATATTAGGTATGGCTGTAACTTATAAGATAAATTTTATTAATTATTAGTTATAATAAGAAGTAAAAAGCCGGTACATTTAGTTTACAGGTTTTGTAGCTATTGACTGTAACCAAAAACTAGGGTTACAGTAACAGGGCGGCCTGTAAGGCTGCAATACAATATTAAACTGCCTGTTAACAGCAGCCATAGTAACAGAATTAAGAATAAGTGACTACGGCTAACCTGGCACAAAGGCAGTTAACACATTCATATTCTCATTATACATCACAGAGTCACTTTCAAAAAGCGTTCAGCCATTTGTTATTTTTCTCATAATTAATATTATGTTAAGTAAGTATACGTTTTTAAAGCCTGCATCAGTTGCAGGCTTTAACATATCCTTCCCTTCTATCTTTTAATGTTATTGTTTCTTAGGCAATGCATCAATCTTCTTTTGCGTTGCATTGGCATTCTCAGTATCTCTGATACCTAAGTAATAAGATTTTAAATTTGTTAACGCGTCCACTGATTGCGGGTTTAGTTCAACTGCTTTTAACAAATATGGTTTTGCAACTTCAAATTGTGCAGTTACTTTTTTCATCTCGGCATCATAGGCCTTTTGGTCATTTAAAAAACGTGCAGCATTATAGGCGTCAATTGCAGGCGCCATGCTCACATAGCCTAAATTCAAAATTGCTTCGAAATAATTGTGGTCTATTTCTACTGCTTTTTTATAGGCATCGGCTGCTTTTGCAAAATTCTCTGCGCGGGTTTGTTGAAGTTTGGCTATTTGAGGATTAGCGACAGGTTTCGACCCAGACTTTGCCTTGGTACCCTTAGCGTCTGCTTTTTGTAGCTTATCGATATCTTTTTGTAAAGATTCAGCTACTTGCGAATAAGTTAATCCGGCATAATAATACAGCGCTTTATTATTAGGGTCGGCTTTAATGGCCGTTTCTATTTTTGAAACTAAGTTACTTTGCTGACCGGCCTGCAGACTTACCTCAATTTCCTCTTTACGTAAGTCTCCGTTTGTTGGATATTTGGTTACCGCCTCGCTGATTACTTTAACCGCACCGGCAGTGTCTTTATTTAATAAATATAAGGTCGGCATATCCGCATAAATCTTAGCCTTATCTTTATAACCGGTAGCTAACAGCTTATTATAGTTTGATATTGCTGCGGGATAATTTTTCGCATTCGCGGCCGAAATGCCGGTATATAACATGGCAGTAGTATCATCAGGTATGATCTTTTGCGCAGCGTCAAATGCACCATATGCCTCGTCATATTTTTTATTTTGATAGGCTTTTACGCCTTTATCAAGCTGGATTTGCGCTAACTCAAGGCTGGCGTGTTGAATCAGCTTTGTATATTCCTTTTTTGTATCCGTTTCTTTTGCTTTGCTAAGGGCTTCCTGGGATGTAGCAATTTCTGTAACCGCTGTTGTTTGTACAGTGTCTTTATATGCTATTGAGGCATAAATAGCAGCTTTTAACGCATAAGTTTGCGGCAATGCCGCTGTTTTTGCATTGGCTGAAGCCTTGTCGATAGAAGTTTTTGCATTTATTAGTGAAGGCTTCGCAAGTACAAAGTTGGCCCTGGCTAATCCATCATATTTTTCATATTCTGTTTGTGCATTGCTCAGCTCCCCCTTTTGGGCGAAGGCATTTATTGTAATTACGCCCAAAAGAGCCGCCATCAAAACTTTAATTTTCATGTTTTATTGATTAGTTAATAATTTAAGTTTAGCATTTACCTTGTCAATTTGATCCTGGTTTCCCATTTTTGTATAAACTAACTGCAACAGCTGCAGGCATTTGACATCATTAGGAGATATTTCGTTTGCTTTTTCCAGCCACTGCCCTGCTCTTGTAATATCTTTTGTACTGTCTTCGCCGTGTTTTAAAATACCGGTTTTAAAATAAAGTATACCCAGGTTATATATCGGATCAAATACAGAACCGTTCAATTCTATTGCACGTAAATATAGTGATTCCGCTTTATCAAATTTGTTCAGATGATCGTAACAGTTTGCTCCAATAAAGGCAACAGCTTCATTATTAGGGTTTTCATCTAATAATTGAGGCAGCAAGGGCTCCAATGCATGATAGTCTCTTTGGTTATTGTAGATATTGGCTTCGTCAAGCAACAAAAATTTGTCTCCCGGAATGTGTTTTCTTCCTTTTTTCAGAATTTGCAGCGCTTTGGCCGTGTCACCTATTGCTTTAAATGTATTAGATGCCGCTTCAATATATTCGGCTTTTGTACTGTCAGTTTTTAAAAGAGCAGTATAGTATTTTCCGGCATCAACCAAATTTCCAAGCCTGTTATTGGCATATGCGATATAAGCATTAAGATTTTTGAATTCAGGAGCATATCTTTTTGCTTTCTGAAAGGTTTGGATGGCGTTGTTATAATCTGATATGCGCATGTAATCGAAACCCCGGCGCAAAAAAACGTTGGCTATACAGCGCTTGCAGTAGTTTATTTCAACCTGGTATTTGTAACTTTTGGGGTTAGTAATTAATTTATCCAAGTGACGACGGGTCTGGTCAAAGAAATTGGCAGGCTGCCTGAGTTTATTTAATGAGTCGAGATAAACTATACTTGAGTAAACTACCGCTTTATATATGTTTTTTTCCAGATCAATTGAATCAGCATGTGTGTTTATCACGCTGTCAACGGATTTTTTGGCGTTTGCCAAATACTTAAAGTCTTTCTTTTGTTTATAGAAAGCAAGGTTATTTACCACATTTTTAAGCACTTCGGTTTGTCCAAAAGTAATTGATGCAGAAAATAATAATATAAAAAGCGGTAATATTACTTTACGGCCAGCCATATTTTATTCAGTTTCTTCGCCGGTTGATGGTTCAGCGTCCGGGTTTTCTGTGCCTTCAATATTGTCCTGCACTTCGTCCTCCGAATCATCATGTTCAATTTTTGCTATTGAAGCGATCTCATCATCGCCTTTAAGCGTGATCAATCTTACACCCTGGGTAGCTCTTCCCATTGTCCTCAATTCGCTGATTGCTATACGTATAATGATACCCGATTTGTTGATGATCATCAGGTCTTCCTTATCAGTAACACCTTTTATGGCAACAAGTTTTCCTGTTTTATCGGTAATATTAAGTGTTTTAACACCCTTTCCGCCACGGTTAGTAACGCGGTAATCATCAATGTCAGTACGTTTGCCATAGCCTTTTTCAGATACGACAAGAACCGTGGTTTCAGGATTGTCAATACTGATCATTCCAACTACTTCATCATTTGCATCTTCCAGGGTAATACCACGAACACCTGTTGCCGTACGGCCCATTGGCCTTACTTTCGACTCGTTAAAGCGGATCGCTCTGCCTGATTTCAATGCCATTACAATTTCGCTGGTACCGCTGGTCAGGTTAGCTTCCAGCAGCATATCGCCATCGTTAATGTTGATGGCATTAATACCATTGGCCCTCGGACGTGAATACGCCTCAAGTGAGGTTTTTTTGATGGTACCTTTACGGGTACACATAATAATGAAATTATTTTCCAGGTATTCTTTATCCTTCAGGGTGATCAGCTTGATATAAGCTTTGATATTTTCTTCTTTAGGAATATTAATAATATTCTGGATGGCACGGCCTTTTGAAGTACGTGTTCCTTCCGGAATTTCAAATACTCTGAGCCAGAAACAACGCCCCGCCTCGGTGAAGAAAAGCATGTAATTGTGGTTGGAAGCAATAAGCAAATGCTCAATAAAATCCGCGTCGCGGCTATTGCTGCCTATGGCACCTTTTCCACCCCTGCCCTGTCTGCGGTATTCTGTAAGCGGCGTGCGTTTGATATAGCCTTCGCGTGAAATGGTAATTACAACATCCTCATCCTCAATGAAATCTTCGGTATTCATTTCTGCAGATGAGTGTACCATTTCGGTTTTGCGCTCATCACCGTATTTTTCCTTTATTTCAAGCAACTCATCTTTAATGATCTGCATGCGCAAGCCTTCATCTGCCAAAATAGTTTTGTAATATTCTATTTGTTTCATCAGCTCAGCATATTCTGCTTTGATCTTATCACGCTCAAGTCCGGTCAAACGTCTTAAGGTCATATCCAGAATAGCGCGGGCCTGTATCTCGCTCAGGCCGAACTGACTCATTAATCCGTCGCGTGCCAATTCAGGTGTATCAGAAGCCCGTATCAGTTTGATCACTTCATCCAAATGATCAAGTGCGATCAGTAAGCCTTCTAATATATGTGCACGTTTAAGCGCTTCGGCCAGTTCAAATTTGGTACGGCGTATAATTACTTCGAGCCTGTGTTCAACAAAATGATGGATCAGGTCCCTCAGATTAAGCATCATAGGCCGGCCGTGAACAAGCGCAATATTATTTACGCTGAAAGACGTCTGAAGCGAGGTGTACTTGTATAAGTTATTAAGTACAATTGCTGCATTTGAGTCACGCCGTATTTCATAAACAATGCGGATACCTTCCCTGTTAGATTCATCGCGTATAGCGGTGATGCCTTCCAGTTTTTTATCATTAACCAGTTCGGCGGTACGCTCGATCATGGTTGCTTTATTTACCTGGTAAGGTATTTCGGTAACTATAATACGTTCGCGGTCATTATTATAAGTTTCAATTTCGGCACGGGCCCTTAAAACGATACGGCCCCGACCGGTTTCAAAAGCATCTTTTGCACCTTCGTAACCATAGATGATACCGCCGGTAGGAAAATCCGGGCCTTTAATATATTTCATTAATTCGGTCACCTCGATCTGGCGGTTATCCATCAATGCCATTGTAGCATCAATTACTTCCGTCAAATTATGCGGCGCCATATTGGTAGCCATACCTACCGCAATACCGGAAGCACCATTCACCAGCAGGTTGGGGAATTTTGCAGGTAATACTGTCGGTTCCTGTAAGGAGTCGTCAAAGTTCAGCTGGAAATCAATGGTATCCTTGTTGATATCGGCCAGCATCTCTTCTGCTATCTTCTGCAGCCTTGCCTCGGTATACCGCATTGCCGCAGGATTATCGCCGTCAATTGATCCGTAGTTTCCCTGACCTTCAACCAAAGGGTATCGTAAGCTCCACTCCTGTGCCATACGCACCATGGTATCATACACAGATGAGTCGCCGTGCGGGTGATACTTACCCATCACCTCCCCTACAATACGTGCTGATTTTTTATAAGGCTTATTATTGTTTAACCCCAGATCGAGCATGCCAAAAAGAACACGCCTGTGGACCGGTTTTAAACCATCGCGGACATCGGGTAACGCCCTTGACACAATCACCGACATTGAATAATCAATGTAGGCTGATCGCATTTCTTCATCAATATTTATTGGAATTATTCTGTCTTCTGGTAGTGAATTATCGTTTTCTGTTCCTTCAGCCATTTTTCTTTTTTTGTAGAATCTTCTCTTGTAATCTGTGCGTTAAAAATTGCTTTTTAACGACCTGCGAAGTTAAGAAAATACTTCATTTTACAGCGGGATTTTATGAACATTCTGCGTTAATTTTTATTAAGAAATTAACATTATTATATCCAGGAAACAAGTGATTTTTCGCAGCCTACTTTTTCCTTCTCCAATGCTCCTGAACCGCCATTCCGCTTGGCAAAGTTGCCCTTAATGTCAGCGTGTCATTACGAATGGAATACAGGTAAGCTACCGGTATTCCGGTTAATTTGGATGGCTGGCTGCAATAAGTTTCTGTCTCGATGCAGGTATCGCCTTTTAGTATATAATCGCCGGCTTCATATCTTTCAGGTTTGTTACCGCTGTCAATAACAAAGGCTTCATAATGATGCTTATCATATTTCCTTTGCAGGGTATAACCAACCGGGGGCCCCTCCTTTTTACCATTATAGATACCGCCCTGGAATTCCCAAACGCCCTTAAGTGTTTCCTTGCTGATAAACGAGGATACCAATAAGATAAGCAGGAATGACAATATATAATTGACCGGCTTGTTCATTATACCCAGTTAATGCCTTTTTTTAATAATGACAGTGTTTTTTCTTCTTCGCTGCCGGGTATGGGCTGATAATTGTATACCCATTTTGCTGTAGGCGGCAGGCTCATCAGTATGGATTCTATCCGTCCGTTGGTTTCCAGCCCGAAACGCGTTCCTGCATCATATACCAGGTTAAACTCGGCATAACGGCTGCGGCGCTGGTATTGCCACAATTGCTGATCTTCACTATAATCTTTATTCCGGTTTCGGTTAACAATTTCTGTATAAATAGGCGCAAATGAACGGCCTATCGCTTTCGAAAACTCAAATACCTGCTCCCAGCTTAGTTTTTCATCAGCCGTCAGGCGGTCGTAAAATATGCCGCCAATACCACGGGTTTCGTCCCGGTGTTTGATAAAAAAGTAATCATCGGCCCATAACTTAAACCGGTGATAAAAATCATGGTGGAAATGGTCACAAACTGATTTTAAATTGCGGTGAAAATGCCGGGCATCCTCTTCAATTACATAGTGTGGGGTCAGGTCGATACCGCCGCCAAACCATCTTACAGGCTGGTCTGAGGAAAAGGACGACGGCATTTCGAAATACCGGATATTCAGGTGCACGATTGGCACCATCGGATGATTGGGATGGATAACGATGGACACCCCGGTGGCAAAAAAGTCATCCTGCTCTACATTCAGCGCTTTTTTCATGGTATGAGGCAGATGGCCATGTACGGCTGAAAAATTCACGCCACCCTTTTCAAAAATGTTCCCATTTTGTATAATGCGGGTGCGCCCGCCTCCGCCTCCTTCCCGCTCCCACAATTCTTCTTCAAAGTGCGCCTTGCCGTCTGTAAATTCAAGTGCTGCACATATTTCATCCTGTATTTGCCGGTACTCTGCTGCTATCTGTTCCTTGCTGATCATCGCGACAAATTTAGTTGATTAAGTTGACAGGTCGACTAAGTTGATTGAGTGAATAAGTTGATCAGGTTGAGCTTTTATAATAACTAGACAATAATCAATCACTTAACTATTCCACTCAGCATCAACTAACTTCCACATAATCCAGTTCTTTATGAAAGCTTTCTTTTAACTGGCTTAATGAGAACAGCGCTATAGCAGTAAGAATAAACATCATGATATACCCGCTGTTGATCATACCATAACGCATAACAAACAGGTTAAATACTGCATTGATGGGTATTAATGAGCCTCTTACAAAATTAGGAACGGTTGTAGTAACCGTTGAGCGGATATTGGTACCGAATTGCTCGGCAGCAATAGTTACAAATGTGGCCCAATAACCCACCGCAAAACCCATGAAAAAGCAGAGCCATACAAACTGATGGTTGGTAATACCTTTTGCGCTCAGATAGGCCACAACACTGATCAGCGACAATACCAGGTAAATGAACATAGTGGTCTTTCGTGATTTGGTGATCTGAGCCAATATTGCAGCAAATATTCCTCCAATAGAAATACCTACATAAGTATATAATATACCCGTTCCGGCACTTAAAGGTTCTTTGGCGCCTAATGCTTTGCCCAGTTCGGGCGATTGAGTAACCAATATCCCCACCACATACCATAATGGAGCCCCTATTAATATGCAGTACAAATATTTTAAAAAGCGCTTTCTGTCGGTAAAAAGCATGAATATATTTCCTTTTGATACATTAGTTTCAGCCACACTTTTATACATCCCCGATTCAAAGGTCCCCATTCTCAGTAAGAGCAATATTATTCCTAATCCTCCGCCCACATAATATGCGGTGCGCCAATCATATTTACCGACGATCGCAGCAGCAACTGCACCTAGTAGACCGATCACTGCCACCAACATGGTGCCATATCCCCGCTTTTCCTTGCTTAATGTTTCGCTGACCAGGGTTATACCGGCTCCTAATTCGCCTGCAAGGCCAATACCGGCAATAAAACGAATAATAGAATACCAGGTAACATCGTGCACCATCCCATTAGCAAAGTTACCGAGTGAATACAGTAATATCGATCCGAAAAGTACTTTAATGCGGCCCAGCTTATCGCCGATAATTCCCCATAATATTCCGCCTAATAATAAGCCCCACATTTGCATATTGATCACATGCACACCTGTTAAACGCATATCTGCATCAGAAACGCCAATGTCATGCAGGCTTTTGACCCTTACTATCGAAAAAATTACCAAATCATAGATGTCTACAAAGTAACCTAAGGAAGCAACTAGTACCAGGAAAATAACATTGCGGGTAGCTTTGGCCGGAACAGCGTCAATCATAAAAAAACAATAATTAATTGGGCTAATTTAAAGGTAAATAATAAATGGAAGAATAATTTTTAAAATAATGTGTTGCAACAGCCTTTTACGGTCTCTTATATTGCTAATTCAGGTTCAGCCGTGTCCTTGACTTCCACGTAATCCAGATCTTTGCTGAAACTTTCTTTTAATTGACTTAGGGAGAATATGGCGATACCTGTAAGAGCAAATAGCATAATATAGCCACTTTTGATCATACCATAATGAGCTACGAACAGGCCAAATAGCGCATTAATCGGTATTAATGTCGCTCTGATAAAATTTGGAACCGTTGTTGCAACTGTTGATCTTATGTTGGTGCCAAACTGCTCTGCTGCAATAGTAACCAATGTTGCAAAATACCCACCTGTAACACCCATAAGCAAACAAAGCAATATAAACTGATGATTGGTTATGCCTGTGGAACTTAGAAAAATTGAAATACTTATCGTATCTAAAACAAGAAATACCAGCATGGTTAACTTTCTTGATCTGGTAACCTGGGCCAATATCGCCGCAAGTATGTTACCAATTGCCGCCCCAGCGTAACTGTACATAATACCCGTACCTGCGGTGATCGTTTCTTTTGCACCCAACGCTTTAGTAAATTCGGGAGACAGCGTAAGTATGATACCGATAACATACCACAATGGGGCTCCAATTAAAATACAGGACATGTATTTTAAAAATCGCTTTCTGTTTGTAAATAGTATGAATATATTTCCTTTTGATACACCGGCTTTTGCTACATTTTTATACAAGCCTGATTCAAAGGTTCCCATTCGCAGTAAAAGCAATATCATACCCAGTCCTCCACCAATATAGTAAGCTGTACGCCAATCGTACTTGCCTGCCATACCCGCAACGACAGCGCCTAAAAGACCAACAACAGAAATCATCATGGTGCCATATCCCCTCTTTTCTTTACTTAATGCCTCGCTAACCAAGGTAATACCTGCACCCAATTCACCCGCCAGGCCTACACCGCCAATAAAACGAATGATGGCATAAGAATCAATATCATGCACCATACCATTGGCGAAGTTTGCAAGGGAATATACCAGGATCGAACCGAAAAGAACTTTGATCCGGCCCAGTTTATCACCTAAAATACCCCATAATATTCCGCCTAATAATAAGCCGAACATCTGCATATTGATCACATAAACGCCCTTTAAACGGATGTCGGCGTCAGCAATACCTATATCCTGCAGGCTTTTAACCCTTACGATTGAAAAAATCATAAGATCATATACATCAACAAAATAGCCCAGGGAAGCAACACATACCAGCAAAATAACATTGCGGGAAGTTTTAACTGTTGGAGAATCAGTCATAAAAGCGATAATTGGTTTATCTAATCTAGGTAATTAAATGAAAATCAACCAATTATTTGCATAAAAAAACCCCTGTATCTGTACAGAGGTCCTCGATTCAGAATAAATGAATTATATCTTTTTCACGTTTACCGCCTGTAATCCCTTTCTGCCTTCTTCCACATCATACTCAACGCTATCGTTATCTTTTATGGCATTTACGCCGCCCTGCACATCTTTAAAATGTACAAAAAGATCTTTACCGTCTTCGGTTACAATAAAACCGTAGCCTTTTTGTGTGTTAAACCATTTTACTTTTCCAGTTTTCATAATATTGTTATTCTATTAATTTTTTTGTCAGAGATTAAAAACTAAAGCCAAACTGAAATAAAATTGGTATTAATTATCAGAAAGCATTATAATATTAACTCGTTTTTCAAATATATAAAATTATTATATAACAAATAAAAATTATTTATTTGGTTGTGGGGTCATTCGCAGGTATGGTTTTATCTGTGTAAATCCTTTTGGAAATTTGGCAGGAATGTCCTCTGTTTTAATTGCAGGCACTACTACCACGTCCTCCCCTTCCTTCCAATCAGCAGGTGTGGCCACACTATAATTGGCTGTGAGCTGCAAAGAATCGATCACGCGCAAAATTTCCTGGAAGTTTCTTCCTGTCGAAGCCGGGTAAGTAATGGTCAATTTGATGGTTTTATCAGGTGCAATAACAAATAAGGAACGTACAGTAGCTGTTAATGAGGCATTTGGATGGATCATATCATAGGCTAGAGCGATCTCACGGTTCTCATCGCCTATGATCGGGAAGTTGACCTCCACATTCTGGGTCTCATTAATATCGTTTATCCATCCTTTATGCGATTCAACCGAATCTACGCTTAAGGCGATCACTTTTACATTACGTTTGTCAAACTCCTCTTTTAATGATGCGGTTTTACCCAATTCTGTTGTACATACCGGTGTATAGTCTGCAGGGTGAGAAAATAATACTCCCCAGCTATTGCCCAGGTACTCATAAAAATCTATTTCGCCTTCTGATGTTTTAGCCTTAAAGTTTGGGGCTACATCACCTAATCTTAAGCTCATAATGTTAAATTTTAATATTGTTTAATATGCAATTATGGAGATAAAGTTACAGCGATTGTTGATATAATCAATAGGGATTTTTAAATAATCTATTTAATACGTATACATTATAGTTATTTATTGCACCAACATTATAATAAAAATATTGTTGAAGCTAATTAAGACGTCAACTTACACCGGATTTAATGGAACGACATACCTACCAAACAGGCATTATCGGCAATTGTGCCTTTATGGCGCATGTAAATAAAAACACTAATATCGACTGGCTTTGCTGGCCCCGCTTCGACAGCACCTTTATTTTCGGAGGACTGCTGGATAAAATAAAAGGCGGTGAATTTTCTATTTTGCCAGAGGGTGAATACAGCTCGCATCAGTATTACCAGGAAAACACTAATATACTGATCACCGAGATTACCGTAAAAAGCGGCGGAAAATACCGCATAACCGACTTTGCACCCCGCTTTTACCAGGATCAACGCTATTACAAGCCGTTAATGCTCGTCAGAAAAATAGAGGTGCTGGAAGGCTCGCCGCGGGTAATTGTAAAATGTTCTCCGGTTTCTGAATACGGGCAAACTAAATTGGATGTCAACAGGGGAAGCAACCATATACAATATATCGGCGGTGATGAAAAAATGCGCCTGACGACCAATATACCGGTAAGCTATGTTTTTGAAGCGCATCCATTTGTTTTAAATGAAAGCAAATACCTGGTACTGACCTATGGCGAGCCGCTGGAAGCTCCCCTGATCAGTACTTCCGATCGTTTTCTGAATGAAACTACGCGATACTGGCAAAGGTGGATCAAACACTCATCGATAGCCACGTTTTACCAGCCCTTTGTGATACGCTCTGCTTTGGCGCTTAAAATACACCAGTTTGAAGACACCGGCGCCATTATCGCCTCCAGCACCACCAGTTTGCCTGAGGCGCCGGGCAGCGGGCGTAATTGGGATTACCGTTACTGCTGGCTGCGCGATACCTATTACGTGATCACCTCGCTAAACCACATCGGCCATTTCGAGGAGATGGAAAAATATTTCAGTTATGTTACCGATATCTCCTTTGCTGAAGATTTCAGATACCAGCCCTTGTATGGTATTACCGGCCAGAAGAAACTAACAGAACAGATATTAAGTGGTTTGGACGGCTATCTCGGTAATCAACCTATCCGCATTGGCAATCAGGCTTATGAGCACATTCAGAATGATATTTACGGACAAGTCTTGATCTCGGTACTGCCTTTGTATACCGATCACCGCTTCATTTTTTCTGAAAGAAAGGACTCGGCACGATGGGTAGAATATTTATTAAATAAGATAGAAAAAACCATCGATGAAAAAGATGCGGGCATATGGGAGTTCCGTAATATGGCCAACATCCATTGTTACAGTAATTTGTTCCAGTGGGCCGGCGCCTGTGCAGCTGAAAAAATGGCACGTACCATTGAGCACAAAGCGCTAACACGTAAGGCGATCACTTTAAAAAGGAAAGCTGCAAAACATATCGAAAGCTGCTACGATCCTGAAAGAAAAGTTTATACCAATTCGGCAGGCAGCCCCAACCTCGATGCCAGTACTTTGCAGCTTATTATGATGAATTATCTTGACCCGGCATCCAAGCGTGCAAGAGACCATTTATGCGCATTAGAAAAAGAACTAAAGGCATCTAACGGATTATTTTACAGATACTTATACAGAGACGATTTTGGCAAACCCAAGAGCACATTCCTGATCTGCGCCTTTTGGTATGTAGAAGCACTGGCAACCGTGGGCCGGATAGATGATGCTTTAAAAGAATTTGAAAACCTGCTGCAGTTCTCTAATCATCTGCTGCTTTTCAGCGAGGATGTGGACGAAGAAACCGGCAGCCAGTGGGGTAATTTCCCACAGGCATACAGTCACGTAGGCCTGATGAATGCAGCCTATCGTATCGCCATGAAATTAGATAGACCGATATTTTTATAAATTGCCGCGTCAACTAAAATAATGGAGATATATCAAAAGCGCATTGTAGATGGGAAACTATAATAAAGACGATAATTGGTCTAGTTTAAAAACCACTTATGGGCACAACACGCATGCCGGTGAAAAAGTAATGTTAACAGACGCTGAAATTTATTATGAAATATATGGCAGCGGGCAACCTTTGCTTCTTTTGCATGGTAATGGCCAATCCATTAATTCATTTAAAAATCAAATTAGCGAGTTTTCAAAAAAGTATAAAGTAATTGCTGTGGATACGCGGGGCCATGGCTATAGCACGGATCTAAGTACCGGGGCGCTTACTTATGAAATATTTGCAGCAGATATGAGGCATCTGCTTGATTCATTAAAGATACCTAAGGCAGATATTTTGGGCTGGAGTGATGGAGCGATCACCGGGATAATTATGGCATTAAAGTATCCTTCTTATGTAAATAAGTTAGCAGTGATGAGCGCCAATTTATTCCCCAAACCCGGTGCATTGAAGGATATTGTGTTTGTATTAATGAAGGAACTGATCGATGATCTGAAATATAACCAAGATATTCATTCAGCCCGGCAGAGAAGAATATATGAGCTTATATTTAATGAGCCTCATCTTACCTTCATAGAATTGAATAATATCATATCTCCTGTATTGGTAATGGCAGGAGAAAATGACGTCATTTTTGAAAGCCACACACGGGAAATAGCCCGTAGCATTCCGGATTCCCAATTAATGATCTTTAAAAATGCGGATCATTTTGCTCCATTTTCCGTTGCGGCAGAATTTAACAAGGCGGTTTTAGAGTTTTTGAATGGTTAATTTTCTTTTTTATTGTCAAAGTTTGTGGTAATGATTCCAAAAATCGTTGGCCGAAAGATTTTAATTATCGATATAGATTCGCTCCCTAGGTGCAATACCTGGCTGGCTATTGATATTTCCTCTCATATGCGGCGCGGTTAATAAGTACAATGGGTTTGAACAGGGACAAATAATTCCGCATTCAAACTTTCGCACTCCGCATTCAAAAGTTTAATCATTTATCAGCTTGTCCACAGCACTATTCTCGGTCAGATTCTTCAATAATCTTCGTGCTTCGCCCGGCGTTCTTAAATAGAATTTTGCCGCGGACAGGCTGCTTCCGATCTTTATGGTAACTGCACCTTCCGGCAGGGCTTTAAATATATCCTCATCGGTATAGTCATCGCCCAAGGCCATTATAAAATCGTAATTATTATTGTCGATCAGGGTTAACGCTGCTTTGCCTTTATTGATCTCCATATTTTTTATTTCAACCACTTTATCGCCCGGCAATAATTGCAAGCCTTTGTCATTAGCCAGGTATTTTAAATTGTTCATCAACTCCCCTGCCCTTAATTCGCCAAGTCCTTTTTGGGCCTTGCGATAATGCCAAACCAGTGAGTAAGATTTCTTTTCGATAAAGGTACCCGGTGTGCGGTCAACATAGGTTTCCAGTATAGGCAAAATATCATGTTTCCATTGTGCTGACAGGCCCGGTAATTTATGCCAGCTTGTTTTTTGCTTTTTAAACCAGGCGCCATGCTCGGCAACCAGGTCGATACGATGATCACCAAACCATTCAGCCAGATTCTCGTGTCTGCGCCCGCTGATCAGCACTACATGGTTAGCCGGATCTTCGGTTAGCTGGATCAATATCCTATACAATTCTTCATCGGGACTGGCTTGCTCAATGTTTGATTTAAAATCGACCAGGGTGCCGTCGTAGTCTAAAAATATAATGCGTTTATTGGTTTTGGCATAGCGGTTTATAATGGACTGCTGGGTAGCTGAACCAATATAGCGGGTTTGCATGGAGCGCTGAAATTGTATCACCTCTTTCAGTTTATCCATAAAAATTTTCACCCAGTGTGAAATATTGAACTTAGATACCATTTGCCGCATTTGCTGCATTCGCCTTTGTTGCTCATCTAAAGGCATATTAATGGCCCTGATAATCGTATCAGCTACTTCCACAGTATTATTGGGGTTTACGATAAGGGCATCTATCAGCTCTTTTGATGCACCTGCCATCTCGCTTAATATCAATACACCATCGTTGTTAATACGGCTGGCCACATACTCCTTGCTGACCAGGTTCATGCCATCGCGCATAGGCGTCACCAGGCAAATGTCAGCAGTATAATATAAAGCCGACAGCATTTCTATGGGTAATGAGCGGTAATAATAATGGATGGGTGTCCAGTCCATTGTGCGGTAAACGGCATTAATACTTCCTACTCTTTTATCTATCTGATCTCGCAGTTGTGCATATTGGGGCACAGTATCCCGCGAAGGCACTACCACCATATAAAGTGCTATTTTCTCTTTGTACTGCGGATATTGTTCAAGCAGGTGTTCAAAAGCCTGCAAGCGTTGTAAAATTCCTTTACTGTAGTCTAACCGGTCTATCGTCACCACCAGTTTGATGTTTTTAAAGGTATCCTGAATAAGTTTGATGTCTTTTTTTACCTGCGGATCGTTGGGCAGCGAGGCATATTTTTTTTCATCAATACCCATCGGAAATGATTCAACCACTATTGAACGTTCACCGTCTGATATAATATTTGCAGAAGAAGTTACCGGCAATATCCGCGTGGCGGCATTTAAAAAGTGCCTTACATCATCAAACGTATGAAAACCGATCAGGTCGGCGCCTAATACGCCATGTATCAGTTCGGCACGCCAGGGGATCAGCCTAAACATTTCGTACGATGGGAAAGGAATGTGCAAAAAGAAACCGATTGCCAGATCAGGCTGTTCTTCCCGGATCAGCGCGGGCAAAAGCATCAATTGATAATCATGTACCCAAATGGTATCTCCGGGTTTTGCTGTTTTAAGTACGGCATCCTTAAACTTTTCATTTACTTTTTGGTAAAAATCCCAGTTCGACTGCTTGTAATTGGCATAAGTGGAAGCATAATAATGAAATACCGGCCACAAAACATCGTTTGAAAAGCCCTCGTAATATTCACTGATCTCCTCCTGCGATAAAAAGACAGGTAATAAGCTCTGCTGTTTTAACTGCCTGATAATTTTTTCTTTTTTATCATCTTCCGTTATTTCAAGGCCTGGCCAGCCTATCCATATATTATCATTTTGTTTGTAGATAGAACCTAAACCGGTAGCCAATCCTCCTTCGCTCGGCGACAACATATACTCGCCATCATTTTCAGTGATCTTTACGGGTAGCCGGTTGGATACAATTATAGTTTTAGACATAATAAGGACTATTAATCCTTATTAAAGGCCCAAAAGACATAAGTTGTTTTAATTTTCGACTAAATAAAATCAGCGCTTCGATTCACCTAAATACCAATTAACTAAAAAAACAAAAGTTAACGAATGAGTTGATATAAAATAAAAAAGCCACCCCGAATAATGGGATGGCTTGTAAGTTTTGAGCTTTTCAGTAAATTACTTTACTTCTTTGTAAAATTCAGTGTGTGCATCTGAAGTGATCTTTACCAATACTTCTTTAGTATCGCTTTTCAGGTCAACAAAGTAAGCTGTTTCATCAGCATCCGGGTTTAACTCGGTGTTGTTTTGAATTATGATCACTTGATTAACCGCATAACCTTTGTACTTTTCATCAATTTCTTGCTTGGTTTTAACAGGAATAGCTCTAACGTCAGTATTTGTTGTTAAAGCTACAAACTCACCCTGAAGATTGTAAAAGGCAGTCATTGTAACCCCTTCATTAACAAAATCAGCTTTCTGGAAGTTTTTGTTAACGGTCCAAACCACATTTTTTGCATCAGCAAAATCTACGTTGAACTGGTTTAACACCGTGTAAGAAACATTTACAGCAGTGTTGCTTTTCTTGGTGCCATCGGCAAATGCGGCTACGCTAAACATTGTAGCGATTGCGGCGGTTATAAATAATTTTTTCATTGTCTTAAATTTTAAATCCACAACAAAAGTAACGTTGTGTTGCCAATATTTAAAATAAAAGTTAATTTTTATGATTATTTAATAAACTTATAGGACATTTTTTAATTTTTGCAAAATTGATGGCAATCCTTAGTGTGTTTTTTACAATATGTTAACGGGATGATTAACTACTTAGTGTACTTTTTACAATAAGCTAAATTCGTAATCACTTTGTTACATGTTAATGACAATGAGGGCTTTTTGTTAACAAAAATGTCAAATAAGCACTTATCCATTATCAGAAAAGCCTGGATAAAGAGTCATCCCGCCATCCATAAATATGGTAGTACCGGTAATATAATCGGCCTCATCCGATGCAAGCCATGCCGCCAGCTTGCCAATATCTTCCGGCTGACCGATGCGGTTGTAAGGTACAAGGGTTAGCAGTTTGTTTAATGCATCAGGTGTCTCCCAGGCGCTGTGATTGATGGGTGTTTGTATAGCGCCGGGTCCAATACTTACTACCCTTATCTTATGCGGGGCCAGTTCCTGCGCCATGCTTTTCATCAGCATCATGATGCCGCCTTTGCTGGCTGCATAGTTTACATGGCCCCCCCAGGGGATCACTTCGTGCACGCTGCTCATGCAGATGATCTTACCGGCCGCCCGGCTCACTCGCTCTACCACTCCCCTGCGTACAAACTCCTTTGCCGCCTCGCGCGAGCATAAAAACTGCCCGGTGAGGTTGATATTAATCACCGTTTGCCATTGGTCTAATGTCATGTCTACAAACTTGGAGTCCTTTTGCAAACCGGCGTTGTTTACTAAAATATCTATGGTGTCATATTGTTTATACAACTCGGCGAACATGGCCTGTACCTGAGCTTCATGACTCACATCGGCCTGGTAGGCAAAAGCCTGGCCGCCTGCCGTCTTTATTTCGCTAACGGTTTGATCTGCCGCAGCCTGGTTATGTGCATAATTAATGAGCAGCTTCGCCCCTGCCTGCGCTAATGCCAGCGCTACGCCCTTGCCGATGCCGCTATCGGCCCCCGTAACCAAGGCAGATTGTCCGTACAATGAGTATGAATTCATGGGATTTTGATTTGATATAAATATAGTGAGTTTGTCTGAACCGGGATTTAGATTCTCTGAAATGGTTGTCTGAAGCAGGATTTGCGGGATTAAAGGATGGCAGGATTTATTATGCGGTCAACTTTTTCCTCCACGACGCACATTTCATAATCAGCATAATCAATCATTCAAATCGTGGTTCAGACAAAGTATTGCACATTGACCTGCCTGCATAAAGACTGCTTTGCCTAAGCAAGTTCGGGACAGTTGCTGCTGGCAATGACTTTTTTTTTTATTATTAATTCCTGCTGAAAGCTAAAACTCCCCTTAAAAATCAACCTACTATTTTCCGTAGTTTTACCGGCAAATCTGCTCACAATGATATTCTTTTACTGCAGCTTAGCAATAAGCCTGATCACTATAGCCCTGACCATTTACCTGCTTGCTGGCTTAAAGAAAATCCGGCAATTAAGTGCACAGCCCCTGCTGGAAGAACAGCCGCCTGTTGCCGTTATCATTGCGATGCGTAACGAGGAGGAGGAGCTGGAAAAAGCGCTGCAGAGTGTTTTGAATTTGAACTATAATAACTACCGCATTGTTGTGGTGAACGACCGTTCGACAGACCGGACCGGCGAAATATTGCAGGATTTTAAGACACGGCATCCGCAACTGGATATGGTAAGCATCACCACACTGCCTGATGATTGGCTGGGGAAAAATAATGCTTTATACCAGGGCTACCTGAACAGTAGGGAAGAATGGATGCTTTTTACTGATGCGGATATTGAATTTCATCCGGATGCGCTGAGCCGGGCCATGAGCTATGCGGTTGCCAATAAACTGGATCACCTGTCTATATTGCCTGAAGTGGTATCCCGGTCGGCTATTTTAAACAGCGTACTGGCTACCTTTGCTATTATGCTGATATTGCACCTGAAGCCATGGGATGCCAAAAAGGCCGGATCAAAGGCCTTTGTGGGCATTGGCGCATTTAATTTGCTGCGGCGGGATGCCTATGAAAAAATAGGAACCCACGCCTGTATCCGGCGAAGACCGGACGATGATCTGCAGCTTGGCCTGCGGGTTAAGTCGGCAGGTTTGCGGCAGGATGTGCTGACCGGCCTGGGATATATCCGCCTTGAATGGTACAAGAACCTGGGGCAGTTTGGCAACGGCCTATTAAAAAATTCATTTTCAACCGCCGATTATAATATCAGCAGAACTTTTGCAAGTGTAACATTCATATTAATAGCGATTGCCTTACCCATGCCTGTGATGTTTGTTTTCGGCTCAACTGCTATCCGCTTAATGGCAGGAGCAGTATTGCTTTTTCATATCGTCTACATGATCATGGTTCCGCCAAACAAATGGTGGTATGCCCTGATGATCCCGTTTGCAGGTTTGTTTATGGCTTACACCTTTTTAAGAGCAGCCATAATAACACTTAAACAAGGCGGCATTTATTGGCGCGATAGTTTTTACTCGCTGGAAATGTTGAGAGGTAAGGGTTATTGACCCGGATAATTCTCCGTTTTTAAGTGTCTGATAACCGGCCGTTCAAGCTCTACAGGCAAAAACGAATAGTAAAAATGACTGATCTACAGCGCTTTAATGTAATCTAAAAACAAATACATCGCTTTCTTTTTATCCTCGCTCAAGTTAAAATCGAGTTTGTGCATCAGGTAATCCTCCAGGTCAAAATCAGCACGGACAGGTAGTTCTTTCAGCAGTTCGGCGCGGTGGTTAAGGCCGTATTTTAAAGATTGGTTGAACGCATCGGTAAATTCCTTGGGTATGGGTTTATTAGCTATCCAGGCGGCAAACACAAATGGCAGCCCGGTTAATTTTCGCCATTCTTCGGATAGGTCATATACAAATTTATATTGCCCTTTTTTGCCAAAGGTGCGGTCGCCTATTTGTACAAAGGCGGTATTGGGGTCGGTAGATCGCGCATAATCATCAGCCCCGGTAATGAGTTGCGGCTGTATCTTCCACAGGTTTTTCAGCAGCACCCGCGCCAGGTTGTTCGATGTACGCGATTGCGGGTCTAACTGAACGGTTTTTGCTTCCCTGATATGGCAATTACTAAACAGGAACACCGAATTAACAGCCCCTGCTGCGCCAATGCAATAGTCCGAAATGATATGCCACTCAGGCAGGTTTAGCGTAGCTGCAACGGGTATCAGGCCGATGTCTACTTTATCATCGATCAGTTTTTGGGCGCAATCGGCGGGTATGTCCAGGCTCAGGGCAATCTGGTCAATAATAGCAGTATGTTGTATGCCGTATAAAAAGGGTTTGGTATTGGTGTAGCTTACAGCTGATATTTTTATTTTTTTCACAAGTAGCTTTGTATTCTATATGATTAAAATTCGAAATCGAAAATCATTTTAAATGTTGTGCATTGTTAAAATCGATGATCTCGTATTTCCGGCCGTCCCAGGTTACTTTGTACAATACAAGGTTCTGATGAGGGAAAGTTTCCATTTCGGTAAGCGGTTTATTCAGCAAAATGCATAAAAACAGCCTTAAGGCCCTGCCATGCATACATATCAACACTGTTTCCTCCTTAGAATGACTCATAATGGTTTGCAGGGCCTCCAGTTGCCTTGCCTTCACCTCATTAGGACTTTCGCCGCCTTTAAACTTGCTGTCCAGTTTTCCATTGAGCCAGTCCCGCAATAGTTTCATAAACTGTGCTTTGTTCTCTGGCGTGCTGGGTTGACCTTCAAGTACTCCCCATGCCAGTTCATCCAATCCTGACAGTTTCTCATACGGAATCCCATGATCAATAAATGGCTGGATACTTTGCTGCGTGCGCTTTAATTCAGAAATGTATATCTTATCGAAAGGGACATGCTTGTAGGCCCTGTAAAATAATTGCCCCTGTTGACGCCCTTCGTTGTTTAGATCGGTATCTCGTCCGCGGCCCTGTACAATTCCCTGTTTATTCAGGTCCGTCTGTCCGTGGCGGACGATGTATAGTGTTTTTATAATTTTGTTCATTGGCTCATTTGTCATTAGTTCATGGGTTTGCATACTGATGAACTATCAGACCAAAAGGTATTATGTTGTTTAACTTACTACAATAGGAAACTAACATACCAATGAATGAATTAATTAATCACCGGCAGTTTATAAAATTGTGGTTTTGCTTCTTCCGGGAACTCGTAATTATTATAGTCGGTCACCACGTTGTACAAGGTATCACGCTCAACCGGGTAACGCCCAACCTGTTTTATCAATTCAACCAATTGTTTCGTGCTCATACCAGGATGCTGCTCCTCTGCCCCGGCCATGCTGTATATTTTGGTGGTATCATCCAGTGTACCGTCAATATCATCGACACCAAAATTTAAAGACAGCTGTGCCGTATTCCGGCTGATCATTGCCCAGTAGGCTTTGATATGGTCGAAATTGTCGAGATAGATACGCGCTATAGCATAATTACGCAGATCTTCCACCACAGTTGATTCGGGCACATGTGACATCTGGTTATCCTGGTTACGGAACTTTAAAGGGATAAAAGTTTGGAAACCGCGGGTTTTATCCTGCAATTGGCGCAGGCGCTCCATGTGATCGACGCGGTGCCAGTGTTTTTCTATGTGACCGTAAAGCATGGTAGCGTTTGAGCGCATACCGAGTTTGTGCCATTGTTCATGTATCTGCAGCCATTGGTCGGCGGTACATTTGTCTTTGGCAATTTGCTCACGTATTTCCGGATGAAATATTTCTGCACCGCCACCGGGTATCGATTCCAGACCTGCGTCTTTCATCATCTTCATACCTGTAGCGTAATCAATCTTAGCCTTCTTAAATATGTAATGATATTCAACAGGTGTTAATGCCTTTACGTGCAGTTCGGGCCGGTGTGCTTTTATCTTGCTGAATAATTCGCTATAAAAAGGGACATCATACTGTGGTAATACACCGCCTACGATATGCACCTCGGTAACCGGCTCATTGTCGTATTTTTTCACGATGTCAAGCATTTCTTCCAGGGTATACTCCCATCCTTCCGACCGTTGTTTGATCAACCGTGAATAGGAACAAAACTTGCAATCATAAACACAAAGATTGGTTGGTTCGATATGGAAATTGCGGTTAAAATAAGTTTTATCACCGTGCTTTTTTTCTCGAATATAGTTGGCCAAAATACCCAGATAGCTTAATTCGCCTTTTTCAAAAAGAAAAACACCTTCGTCAAAAGAAATACGCTCACTGTCCAGCACCTTTTGTGCAATGTGCTTTAAATCAGCAGAAAGATCAGGATCCTGCAATAATACTAGTAAATTATTCTCGGCTTCCATTAAAAAAACTTTGTGCAAAAATAACAAATCTTAGTGTAATGGTGTGTAAACATTAATTACTGGCCGCAAAACTTTAAGTTTGCCTCAAAATCTGTTACATGAAAATCGAAACGATCGCCATTCACGCCGGTAACCACACAGACGGATCATCAAAAGCGGTAATACAACCTATTACCCTGTCAACCACATTTGTCAGAGAAGCAGACGGATCTTTTCCTGCCGGATATATTTACAGCCGGTCAAGCAACCCTAACCGCACCTCGCTCGAAAATGTATTGGCAAGACTGGAAGGCGGTGTTGATGCGGCGGCCTTTTCATCAGGTAATGCTGCCGGGATGACGGTTTTTCAAACCCTTAAGCCAGGCACACATGTCATTTGTCCCGATGATATGTATCATGGTTTACGTAATCAGCTTAAAACCTTATTTGCGGGAATTTTAGAGTTCGATTTTATTGACGTGAATGATGTGGTTGTTTTAAAATCTCGTATCAAACAGCATACAGGTTTGATATGGATAGAGAGCCCGTCCAACCCGCTGTTAAAAATAACGGACATTAAAAAGATAGTTCAGATAGCCAAGCAGCACCATATCAGAGTAGCCTGCGATAATACTTTTGCTACGCCAATAGGTCAGCAACCGCTGGCATTGGGCGCCGATTTGGTGATGCATTCATCCACGAAATATTTGGGCGGGCATAGTGACCTCATGGGCGGCGCTTTAATCACCTCCGAAAAAGATCAGTGGTGGACAAAAATACGCCAGGTACAGGAAATGGGTGGTGCCATCCCTTCGCCCATAGATTGTTACTTTTTGGCCAGAAGCATTAAAACATTGCCTTACCGTGTCCGTGGACACGTAAATAACGCCCAATTATTAGCTGAATACCTGCAAAAGCATCCTAAGGTAGAAAAGGTAATGTATCCGGGATTATCCTCCCATCCTGAACACCAGATTGCAAAGGATCAAATGAAAAATTTTGGCGGCATGCTTTCTTTTTGTGTCAAAGGCGGATCTGACGAAGCCAGAAAAGTAATTAATAAGCTCAATATTTTTACCCAGGCCACCAGCCTCGGTGGTGTCGAGAGTTTGATCGAACACCGTGCTTCTGTTGAAGGCCCGGATACCAAAACGCCACATAATCTGCTGCGCGTATCGGTAGGCCTGGAACACATTGATGATTTGATAGCAGATATATCACAAGCCCTTGGTTAGCATACCAGTTCACCCATCATCGTTCATAAGAAATTTAGCATTATGAACGATGATCCATCAAGCCATGAACCATTAAACATTTAATTCCGGGAATAGCTCATTGCTTGTTTACCCAATCCTCTTCTCAAAATGCCAATCTGGCCGATAGTATAGGCCTGGTGATGATTGATGAACGCCCATAAACCTGCAAGCGTATTGTCAAAAGGAAATATTGGATGTTTAAACTCAACAACGCTGTTTAATGCTTCGTCAGGAAGATTCTCTAAGCCCTTCCTTATTACAGAAGCGTCTTGGTTCCATTTTTTTTTGATTTCTTCTAAGGTGGGTAACTCACTTTTAGGTGCGTTAAAGTCTGCGGGGCTTCCGCCTTGTTTAGTATGGAAATGATCTCTCCAACGTACTTCCACCTGTGTGCCGCTTATATTAGCTAAATTTGCATTAGCCCATAAAAGATGCCCTGCCAACCATTTTACACTGTTCATCGGATTGGCTATGCATTTGTTGGATTCAACATCGCTTATGTTTTCAATGACGTTGTTAAATAACACGTTATGGAGATCATACTGTGCTAAGAGTTGTTTTTTAGCTGACATAATTTTAAATTTTTTGGTTCATGTAAACCTACCAACAATACCAGGTGTCGGTGAGGTGTAAATACGCCAATATAAAGGGCTGTTTGCGCCATTAATTCCAGTATCGAAGAAGTCATTGAATAATGATTTTGTTCATTAAATTAATTTTTTGAAAATTTAATTTGGAGATTTGCTTTAATATGCACTATGTTTGCAACATTATTTGGTAGCAATACTAAGATCAATTCCTCAAAAAGGGTTTTGATTTATAAAGAAGCGGCGAGAGATCAGGCTCAATGACCCGCTGGCAACCCTCCATGGTGGAGAAGGTGCCAAATCCTGGCCCGGTGAATGGACGCCGGGGGATATAAATTAACAACCATGAAAAATCTGATTAAAATTACATTCCGCGATCTTTTAAAGGCCCTCAAAGCTATGTCAACTGCTTATAGCTATCCTAACGGCTGTATGTGTTATTGTTGTTAATTCAACCACGTTTCTTTTTCTGAAAAAATACGTGTTATACACAAAAAAGACAAATTATCTTTTTGTGACCCGATTGCCAAATAGTCTTTAAAAAATTAAAATATTACTGCCATGTCAACTTTAAAATTTGAAACACTGCAATTACATGCCGGGCAAGAAGCCGACCCAACCACTGGTGCACGGGCCGTTCCGCTTTATCAAACTTCTTCATTTGTTTTTAAAAATGCCGAGCACGGTGCAAATCTGTTCGCATTAAAGGAATTCGGGAATATTTACAGCCGTATCATGAACCCCACCACCGATGTTTTTGAAAAACGTGTAGCGGCATTGGAAGGCGGTGTAGCAGCATTGGCGACAGCATCAGGACAGGCGGCGCAATTTTTGGCATTAAATAATATACTGCAGGTCGGTGACAATTTTGTTTCTTCACCTTTTCTTTACGGCGGAACTTACAATCAATTTAAGGTATCGTTTAAACGTCTTGGTATCGATGCGCGTTTTGCTAAAGACGATAATGCAGAAAGCCTTGAAAAATTAATTGATGAAAAGACCAAAGCCATATACCTTGAAACCATCGGTAATCCAGAATATAATATCCCCGACTTTGATAAAATTGGAGCACTTGCCAAAAAGTATGATCTGCCGCTGATTGTTGATAATACATTCGCAGCAGCAGGTTATTTGTTCCGGCCGCTTGAACATGGCGCTCATATTGTGGTGCAATCAGCTACTAAATGGATTGGTGGACATGGCACAAGTATAGGTGGAGTTATTGTGGATGGTGGCAGTTATAACTGGGGTAATGGCAAGTTTCCTCAATTTAGTGAACCGTCTGAAGGATATCACGGGTTGATTTTCTCGGATGTATTTGGTATTGGGGGGCCTTTTGGTAATATCCAGTTTATCATACGGGCCCGTGTTGAGGGTCTGCGTGATTTTGGGCCGGCAATATCGCCATTTAACAGCTTCCTGTTTATACAAGGACTGGAAACACTTTCATTACGCGTTCAGCGTCATGTCGATAACGCCCTTGAACTGGCTAAATGGCTGGAGCAGCATCCACAGGTAATTAAAGTAAATTATCCGGGTTTACCATCTTCACGTTATCATGCCCTGGCCAAAAAATATTTAAAGAATGGCTTTGGCGCGGTATTGTCATTCGAAATAAAAGGCGATAAAGACAATGCAGGTCGCTTTATAGACAGTTTGCAACTGGTAAGCCACCTGGCTAATGTAGGCGATGCGAAAACATTGATCATTCAGCCATCGGCAACCACCCATCAGCAACTTTCAGATGAAGAACAACTTGCTGCCGGGGTCACACCCAATTCATTACGTATTGCCGTAGGCATCGAGCATATCGATGATATAAAGGCTGACCTGGAACAGGCGTTTGCCAAAATAAAAGAGCGGGCAGCCGAATTAGTATAGCGTTTTTTTTAGTTTTTAAGTGATATAATAAAGAGTTATTACGGATGCAGCTGACGCTGTCAGCTGCATCGGCAGTAACGAATGAACAAAATGAATACACAGCTATTTAAATATCCGCAAACATTCAAACTCGAATCAGGAAAGAAATTGCGGGAACTGGAAATAGGTTTCCATACTTATGGTAAGTTAAATAAAGAAGGCGATAACGTGGTGTGGGTATGCCATGCCCTGACTGCAAATTCAGATGTATTTGACTGGTGGAAGGGATTGTTTGGTGACCACAATTACTTTAACCCCGATGAACATTTTATTGTATGTGCAAATATCCTGGGCTCGCCTTATGGTACCACAAGCCCTTTAAGTGATAATCCTGTGACCGGTCAGCCCTATTATTTGTCGTTCCCTCAAATTTCTGTGCGCGATATGGTTAAAGCGCACCAGTTGCTGGCCGATTACCTGGAAATAAAGGATATCAAAATAGTTTTAGGCGGTTCCTTAGGCGGTCAGCAAGCTTTGGAATGGTCTATAATGGAACCAAATCGCATCAAAAACCTGATTTTGATTGCTACAAATGCCCGTCATTCGCCGTGGGGTATTGCCTTTAATGAATCGCAACGTTTAGCTATCGCCACAGATCGCAGCTTTTATGCCAATAAGATCGATGGCGGCAGCAAAGGATTGAAAGCCGCACGGAGCATCGCCCTGCTCTCCTATCGGGGTTATAAAACTTATTCTGTAACGCAACAGGAAGAGAACGATAAAAAAGCAGATAATTTTAAGGCCTCATCCTATCAGAACTACCAGGGCGAAAAACTGGTGAACCGTTATAATGCTTATAGCTATTGGTATTTGACCAAAGTAATGGACTCGCATAATGTGGGGCGCAACAGACACGGAGTTGAAAAGGCATTAAGCCTTATTAAAGCAAAAACCCTGGTTATAGGAATCAAATCGGATCTTTTGTTTCCAATTGAGGAACAGGAGTACCTGTTCAGACATATACCAAAAGCCGCATTTGCTCAGTTTGATTCGTTTTATGGTCATGACGGATTTTTGATCGAAACAGAAGCATTAACAACTATTATTACTTCATTTTTTAAAACCGACGTAAAGGGAAAAATTATAGAATTACAACAAACTGCATAATGAGTAAAAAACTAACTATAGGACTATTTGGCTTTGGTGTTGTGGGCCAGGGTCTGTACGATATTATTAAAACCAAAAATCTAAATCTCGAGATCGTTAAAATATGTATAAAGGATGGCGGCAAAAAACGCTCGTTGCCTTCTCACCTGTTTACTACCGACAAAGATGAATTGCTTGATAACCCGCAAATTAATACCGTTGTTGAGTTGATCAATGAGACTGAACCCGCTTTTGAGATCGTTTCAAGGGCTTTAAGTACCGGTAAAAATGTAGTTTCGGCCAGTAAGAAAATGATTGCCACACATCTTAGTGAACTGATTGAACTACAGCACCTGTATGGTACCTCATTACTATACGAAGGTGCTGTGTGTGGCAGTATTCCTATCATCCGCAACCTGGAGGAATACTATGACAACGAATTGCTGCATTCTATTTGCGGCATTTTTAATGGGTCATCCAATTATATCCTTTCAAAAGGATTTATTGAAAATCTGGATTATAATTCGGCTTTAAAGCAGGCACAGGATCTGGGCTTTGCCGAAACAGATCCCACCATGGATGTCGGCGGATATGATGCCAAGTTTAAACTGGTGATCGCCGGTGCCCATGCTTACGGAGTGGTGGTCAAACCAGAGGAAGTTTTTAACCTGGGGATACAAAACCTATCCGCCTTTGACCTGCAATATGCACGCGAAAAGAACCTGAAGATAAAGCTGGTTCCGGTAGCAAAGGAGCTCGATGAGCGGCATGTAGCTTTATTCGTGTTGCCGAAATTTGTGAACGAAAGCGAGTTTCTATATAATGTGGAGTATGAATATAATGGCGTAATAGTGCAGGCTGCATTTGCCGATCAGCAGTTTTTCTTTGGTAAAGGAGCCGGTGGACACCCTACCGGATCGGCTGTATTGTCAGATATAGCTGCTTTGCGTTATGATTACCAGTATGAATATAAGAAGGCCAAAGAGAAAAAAGACCTCAACTTCACTAATGATATCGAGATCAATATCTATTTGCGCTATCAGGATGATGGCCTTGTGGAGGCATTAGGGTTTGAATATATTCATGAGCGCTATTATTCAGGAAACTATAAATTTGTGATAGGGAAAATCAATCTTCAAAAACTGATCGACAATCAACATCTTATAGTAAACGATAAGGCTTTCATAGCCTTTGCTGATCAGCTGAAAGGGGTCAGTTTAGCCCCGGCAAAAAAACAAGCTGCTGAAGTTTTTTAGTAAACTATAACTTTGTTTATCAAGAAAGGCTCCTCATTATGGAGCCTTCTTATTATATATTTATCTGTAAATTAAGGGGCTTAAATTGCTCTGTCAAGGTCCCAGTCTTCCAGGTAATCGGCAACGCGGCGCAGGAATGATCCGCCTAAAGCGCCATCAACTACGCGATGATCATAAGACAATGAGAGGAACATCATGTGCCTGATGGCAATTACATCGCCCTGTCTTGTTTCAATAACCGCCGGTTTCTTTTTAATTGCGCCCACGGCTAATATGGCGACCTGAGGCTGATTAATGATCGGTGTACCCATAACATTGCCAAAAGTGCCCACGTTGGTAATAGTGAAGGTTCCGTCCTGCACATCATCGGGTTGCAATTTATTATTACGGGCACGGTTAGCCAGGTCGTTAACAGATTTTGTTAATCCTACC
>JAQBOV010000007.1 GCA_028287895.1 Mucilaginibacter sp.
ATATTATTCATATTGGTTGCCAGGGTAAAAACTATCGCAGGGGAACCTCAAAAATCCCGGCCCGCAAATTCTGAATAAAGGACCCGGCGGCTTGCCAGGCAAAACTTTTGACTTAAGAGCGAGCATCTCTGCTCACAATAAATTGCAAAAGGTCAAAAATCGGCTGCCTGATGATCTTGCCCACCTGTATATTACTGGCAGCGCAAAGCGCCTTTAGCTCATCGGCAAAAACATAGGCTATAGAACCTACAAAGTGGCATTTATACTTATGATATTGCGGGTAAGAGTGGATATCCGTTTCGATAAACTCCATAAAGCCCCTGCTTAATAACGACTGGCAATATTCGGTCGTCCTTATCTCATTTAGAAATTTAGCAAATGAGGCCAGGTACGAATTTGCGGCAGGCTTTTGATAAACATTATTGATCACAATTTCCTTATTCAGACCGTAATTTTTATCAAATAAAGCATGGATATCCCCGGGCATATTACCATATAAAAAATCGGTGATCAGTGCTTTACCGAACCAGGTGCCTGAGCCTTCGTCACCGAGCACATAGCCTAAACCATGTTTGCCCGAATGCACGTCCTCACCATCAAAAAAAGAGATATTTGATCCCGTACCCAATACGCAGCAGAGACCCTTTTCGCTGCCGCAAGTTGCATAGGCGCTGCCCAGGACATCGCTGTCGACACTGATATAAGCTTTAGGAAATAAGCTGCTAAGGGCATTCGATAGGATTTCGTGCCGGTCGGGGCTTGAGCAGCCTGCCCCAAAAAAGTATATCTCGGTCACCTCTGCAGCATGCGCCACCAGGGCGGCGCCCTGATCCTGCAATATTTTTACGATTTCCTTTTCGGTATGGAAGTATGGATTAAGCCCGCCTGTTCTGAATGGTAATGGCTCCTGTTGGGGTACAGCAAGTAACCAATCTGTTTTGGATGAGCCACTATCTGCAACTAATATCATGTACAAATCTCATCAAGTGTTTTTTGGGTAAGCGGCTTATGGACAAACTGGGTGATATATTTGTTGTTGATCGACTTTTTAAGGTCAGTAGGATCAAGGGACGATGACAGCATAAATATCTTTATAGCCCGCTTACCCTCTATTTCCAGTTTATCGTATTCCTGTAAAAACTCAAAGCCTCCCATGACAGGCATACGGATATCTAAAAATATCACCTCAGGCTTTACTGTTCCTGATCGAAGCGAATTTATGGCATCAGTAGCAGACTGGCTAACGATCACCTGGTCGGCAAAGTTGCCGCTTTCTAAAATTCTGCGTGTGACGAAATTATCAATATAATTGTCATCTATCAGCAAACAAGTTTTATAATTTGACATCCACTTCAAAAATAGCTTTTATAAAAATAAAAAAGAATGTGATTAATTTTTTTTATTTTATTGAATATCTGCTATTAATGATCCGGCTTTGCATCAATCATTTTACAACCCTCCCCCGCTGTTTGCTCAAATCCATTTTCTTTTTTTATATAAATTGCAGGCATGAAATTATCACGTTTAACCGCCCTTTTTTCTTTAATATTGCTCGTGATGAACGATACTACCGGCAAAGCAGCAGATCATACCCAGATTTCTTATACGGTTACCTTTGCGGAGGCACAGGCGCATTACGCGGATATAGAGATGAATATCTCCGGTTTAAAACAAAATGCATTAGATCTGAAAATGCCTGTCTGGACACCTGGTTCATACCTTATCAGAGAGTTCTCAAAAAATGTAGAATCGTTTAGCGCTGAAGCCGGTGGCCAAATTCTTAACGCAAAGAAAATACGCAAAAATATATGGCACATACCCACCGCCAATATATCGGCCTTAAAGATCAGGTATCGGGTATACGCCTTTGAGCTTTCGGTACGGACAAGCCTTATTGATGCTTCGCATGCCTTTTTATCTTCTTCGGGCATCTTTATGTACCCTGCCGGAATGCTTCACCACCCCTGTACCATTCATATCATACCCTACAAAGACTGGACAAGAGTTTCTACCAGTTTAGATATGGTCAATGGTGATCCTTTTATACTGCATTCGCCCGATTACGATATTTTATTTGACTCGCCTATTGAGGTGGGTAACCAGGACGTATTTGAATTTGAAGCCGCCGGTGTAAAATATGAGGTAGCAATGTGCGGAGTAGGCAACTACGATAAGGAACGTTTAATAAAGGATATGCCCGCAATTGTAGCGGAGGAAACTGCGATTTATGGCGAAAATCCGAATAAACGTTATGTTTTTATTGTACATAATACTTTAAAAGGTGGCGGGGGCCTTGAGCACTTAAGCTCCACCGTATTAGGTGCAGCCCGCGATAATTATGCCAGCGAAAATGGCTACAGGAGCTTTTTAAGCCTTGTTGCCCATGAACATTTTCACTTGTGGAATGTAAAACGCCTGCGGCCGGTCGCTTTGGGCCCGTTTGATTATGATAATGAAAATTACACTACGGATCTGTGGATAGCGGAAGGATTTACGGCTTATTACCAGGATATCATTATACGCCGCACCAACCTTTACCCGCCCGACAATTACCTGGGTGTTTTGGCTGCTGACATTAATTATGTGGTAAATCAGTCTGGCGGCAAGATACAAACACTGGCCGAAGCCAGCTATGATGCCTGGATAAAGTACTACCGTCCGAATGAAAATTCCGTTAACACGAATATTTCCTATTATAATAAAGGCGCTGTAATGGCCCTGGTGTTCGACCTGGAGATCATCAATGACACACATGGCAGATACTCGCTTGATGACGTCATGAGCTATATGTATCATACCTACTACAAAACCAAAAAAAGGGGATATACGGATGAGGAATTTAAGCAGGGGCTTGAAAAATTCAGCGGCAAGAACCTGGACGAGTTTTATAAAAAATATATCTATGGGCTGGCTGATATTGATTACGACAAATACCTTGATTATGCCGGCTATCATTTAACTGATGAACTGGCAGGGAATGATGACCCTAGTCTTGGTATCCTCACAGCGACAAACAATGGCAAAATTACCGTGTCAAATGTAGGCCGGGGCACTGCTGCCTGGATAGACGGTATCAATGTAAATGATGAAATAATTGCCGTTGATAACAACAAGGTAAGCGACATGGCCGCCATCCTTAATGGCAAAAAACCAGGCGACCAGATAACAGTATCTGTACTAAGGGATGGCTTGCCGCTTACTTTACCGGTTACCCTGCTGAAAAAAACCCAAATCAAATACCATATCGATAGTGTACCCCAACCCACACCGCAGCAATTGGAAGTGAGAAAAAAATGGCTCCGCTTATCGTTGCCTGATAAGAAGTAACTGATCTATCTCAGCTGAGCCGCCTTTATCAATAAGGGCGGCTTTATTGTCAGTTAACGAGGAAATTTTTAAAACATTTCAGACCGACAGGGACTTATATCAGAGTATAACTTAAGATCATCTGCTATGAATTCCTTATTGTATATCGTTGCCGTTATCCTCATTATAGGATGGGCACTTGGCGTATTTTTGTATTCAGCGGCGGGACTAATTCATGTACTGTTAGCTATTGCTATCATCGCGATAATTATAGGATTGATCAGAAGGCCAACGGCCATTTAGCATCATAATCTGATTAAAAAAGCCGCTTGATCGCGGCTTTTTTTTAGCGGCAGGTTTACTTCTTTTCTCTTTTAGCGGCCTGATTAATCCCATTTTCAGCTATTTGTGTCAGCATGTCATCTGCTTTTCTTTCTTCCTGCAAGGTCACATTCAGTATTTCAGCAGCCTCATTATACCCCAACACAGATGCCATGGTTTTCAAGGTACCATAGGTGGCAATTTCATAATGTTCAATCTTTTGTCCTGCTGAAATAATTCCCGCATCGCGCGTATTACTTCCCTTTTCGGTTTCTAAAACTATTTCTTCTCCCTCCTTAATTAGTCCGACCATCGCCTCACATTTTTTTGTTACGGCCCTTTCACCAATGATGTCAAACACGTGCTCCAGGCGCCTGACATGGTTTTCCGTCTCCGAAAGGTGATTTTCAATCGCAGTTCGCAATTCATCCGTAGTCGTTGCTTTTGCCATCTTAGGCAAAGCAGTGGTCAAATGCTTCTCGACCCAATAAATGTCTTTCAGTTCCTCAATAAATAATTCATTTAAAGCGGAATCTGCCACTTCATCCGTCATTTCCAGGTGACTTGATCTTGTCGTTTTCATAGTCTAAAGATTTAATTGATCAATACAATGAGAACAGGAATATCAGCATTCGGGTTTTAATTAAAAATAAATAAATCTTAATTACCGATAGAGCGATTAGCTTTTCTTTAATAATTGAAGTGCTTGTTTCAAATCGCCTTTGCTCCTGGTCAGATCCTTCCAGGGATCTTCTATTTTTTTTACACGCTCTGGCATGTTATGGATGGTAAAGTCTGATAATTTGAGATCATCATTTACTTCATGCCAGTACAGCGGTGCAGAAACAGTAGCACCGGGCTTTGGCCTTACCGAGTACGGGCAGGCAATGGTTTGTCCGCGCCGGTTTTGAAGAAAATCGACGTATATCCTGTTTTTTCTTTTCGCCGGGTTTCGTTCTACACTGGTCGTATCCGGCAGTTCATTGTGGATCAGGTTGGCGGTATATTCAGCAAACATTCTGGTGAACTCATAGTCATACCTGCCACCCAGATTGCAGTAAATATGCAGCCCTTTTGAGCCCGATGTTTTGATGAATACCTCCAGCTTCATCCGGTCAAAAATTTCCTTTGTTTTTAATGCAGCTTCAACTGCCTGGGTAAAGGGCACATCATGCGGATCAAGGTCTATTACCACAAAATCCGGATGATCCGGTTTTTGGTATGAACTAAGCCAGGGATTTATCTCGATGCATCCAAGATTGACCATGTATAGCAAAGTGGCTGCATCATCGCCAATAATATAATTAATGTTCTTATCGTTGCTTTCAGAATAAAGCGGCCTGGTCTTTATCCATGAAGGCAAATGGCTTACATCCACATCTTTCTGAAAAAAGCCCGCATCACCGATGCCATTCGGCTGCCGGCGCATGGATATCGGCTTGTCTTTTAAATAAGGGACAATCCATTCAGCCATATGACGATAATAATGAATCAGCTCTCCTTTGGTAATTCCTTCATCCTTCCAGAAAACTTTGTTCAGGTGCGTTACTTTCAATTGCTTCGGGCCAAAAGTTAGCATTTCTTCATCAGGGAGTTGTGTATCGGGAGTTTCCATAATTACTTTTTCTTTGTCTTTATCCATCCGCAAACCCTTGTATACCGGCTGCCTTAAGTGGCCATCGGCGGTCCATTCGGCAAACCAAACTTCACAAACCAATTGCGGTATTATCCAGGTAACCTTACTGCGCTGGTGCACTTTTTGTTCAAATGGTTTTCTGTCCGTTTGCAGCGGCTGCATTTTCTGATATAGTTCTTTTATTGATGTATCGGCAAAGCCGGTTCCGCAATTGCCGATATACCGAATTTTTTTACCTTCATTGATACCCAATATTAATGCCCCGAAGTGCTTCCTTGATCCTGTGGGCGCAGTATATCCGCAAATAATAGCTTCCTGCGAATTTTGCAGTTTAATCTTCAGCCATCTGTCTGATCGCTTACCGCTGTTATAATAACTTTTTCCGTCCTTACCAATAACACCTTCCCAACCCTCCTTTTGTGCTTTTTTAAATAGCTCGCTTCCTTTTCCAATAACATGATCATTATAAACAATAGACGAACTATTTACCGGTACAACCAGGGCTTTTAATAATTCTTTCCGTTTTAACAGCTCCAGGTTACGCAAATCATGCCCTTTCAGGCTCAACAGGTCGAAAACGTAGTATTTCAAAACCAGATCAGCTTGATCGCCCTGATAGTTCTGAATATCCTGAAAACGGCTGCGGCCATTTTTATCTTCTATGACCAACTCGCCATCGAGTATGGCATCATCACCTATCTGCTTTAGCTCAGCGGTTACTTTTGCATACTTATGACTGAAATCCAGCCCATTCCGCGAGATCAGTTTAGCTTTTTTGCCCGTATACGCTATTGCACGATACCCGTCCAGTTTACGCTCATATATCCAATCCGGATCATCAAAAACCTGGGCCTCCAGCTTGGCCATCATCGGTGTAAAAGCCTTACCCGGATCAGGCTTTTGTTCGTCATCTTCATTTATTTCAGGACTTTTTTTTTCAGCCTCCGCTTTTTTTATGTTGGGTAACGAGGTTGCTTCGCCGTTTTTATTATTCAGCATTTTTTTTATTTCAGCCGGAACAAGATCCTCACTGCTATACTTTTTGCTGACCGCAAAATCATCTTTATGCTTGATCAGCAGCCAGGCGTTATCTTCAGCGCTATGCAGTTTTACCAGGGCAAACTCACCCTTTAATTTTTCTCCGTTCAGCCTGAATTTCAAATTGCCCGACTTTAAACCCGCCCGTAGTGTTTTTACGTCATCAGCCCTGCGTTCGGCAAGTGAGGTATAACTGCCCTGGTCCCATATCATTACTACACCCGCACCATAGTTCCCGTTCGGAATGATCCCTTCAAATTTACGGTAATCGAACGGGTGATCTTCCACCATCATGGCCAAGCGTTTATCACCGGGATTCATCGATGGCCCTTTGGGCACGGCCCAGCTTTTTAACGTGCCATCCAACTCAAGCCTGAAATCATAATGCAGGCGCGATGCATGATGCCGCTGCACCACAAATGCTAATTGTTTACCTGTGCTCCTGCCGCCTTTGGGTTCTATTGTTTTATCAAAAGAACGCTTTTTAACATATTCGGTTAAGCTCATTTTATGCCCCCTTCCTGGTGTTAAGGCTTTGCATTAGTTGTTCGTAAAGATCATCCCCGGTGGCTTTATGCGGTTTTAGCTTTTTAATGGTTGGTCGTTTGCCTTTAGCCTTTGCCTCGATGATCTTGAGTAGTTCCTGGTGATAGTTATCCCTGAACTTGGATACGTCAAAGGCTTCCTCATATTGTTTTATAAGCGCGAGGCCCACATCAAGCTCTTTTTTGCTCACCGTAACGTCATCATCAATGTTGAGCTCATCCATGCTGCGTATTTCCTGAGCGAAACGGATACGTGTAACGACCAGCACACGCTCCACCGGGTGCACAATACATAAATTTTCATTACTCCTCAGAACAAAGCGGGCCAGCCCGGCTTTGCCGGATTTTTTTAAGGCCTGTAATAAAAGGCAGTACGCTTTATTCTTTTTTGTATCCGGCTCCGTATAGTAAGATGTTTCATAAAACATGGGATTCACTTCTGTCATGTTTACAAAGCTTTCTATTTCTATCACCTTGCTTTTCTCGGGGGCGGCATCTTCAAAATCGCGGTCTTCCAATATTACGTAGTCATCATCCAATTTGTAGCCCTTTACAATTTTATCATAAGGCACCTCTTTGTGGGTATGCTCATTAACCCGCAGGAAACGTATATGAGCATGGTCGCGGCTATCGAGCATATCCAGGTCGAGCGAACTGCTTTGTACAGCCGAATAGAGTTTAATGGGAATGCTTACCAGACCAAAACCAATTGAACCTTTCCATATTGATCTCATAGCCAAAGAGTTTATTACACTAAGTATAACTAAGAAAAAGGGTAATAGGTTTTAGCGAAGAAAAAGGATTATTTATGATTTTGATTATATAAGGTTATAGCTAACTCATAATTTTCATCTTTAAAAGCCTCATATGCTTTTTCATCAGATCCAACTATAGTTCCCAAATCGGCAGGGACAAAGTTCCTCATCGCGTCATCATCTATCTGGTATGAAGTAATCGGTTCCAGGATACCGTCTACCGGATGCGGTGCAAAGGAATAGGCGTTGATTTTCCCTTTAATAATCCTGAATAACCAACAACTGTCTGTTGCTTTTCCGTAGATATATCCCCCGTCTTGGTAAGGCATAACAACTCCAACGGTTTGACTTGGATAGATTCTTTGCGTATGAGTAGGGTCATTTTTCGATTTTGATTTATCAATTACCACAATATAACAAGAATGCTTAATTGTGTCGGGATATAGGAACGATGTAACGAAAAATTTTGTACTATCTTTAAAAAACACCCTTAAATAATACGGTTGTAATACTGTCGCATATTTTTTATAACCTCGCAGATAGCCAAGTAAACTTGGATTTTCAGCAATAAACTTTTTGTAGCGCGTTACGTAAGCACGCTTCATCATTTGATTCGTCATCGCTTGTTCGCTCATTCTGCTGAACGCCGAAGCTCCAAAGCCACTTTGCGCCAATGAATTAACAGAAAAAAATAAAATTAAAATAACAAACGATGACTTGGCGAGGTCCAGGTAGTTTTTCATACCCTAAATATAAAATGAATTTTTTTAATCCTAAAAATCAAGCTTCGGACAACTTATTTCACATTATACTTCCTAGCTATCTCGGGGTAAACATTCAGGTATTGATTCGCTTTACCGTCGCTATCAAATATGCGCTCCCAGGTGCTTAAAGGCTCCCAGATAAATGAGCCGGCCGCTTTGCCGCCAGGCACGCTGAAGGCGACCTCATTTACCTCGCGTTTCAGCTGCGAATATTCGGCTACCATTACCTGCTGCCGGTAGCGTTTGGCCAGGTCGGCCATGTTATTTTTAAGATCATCTATAGTACCGTGCCATTTAGGATAGTAAGATAAACCGATCACATCAAAAGGCACCTTCCGCGCTTTCATATTATCCAGGAAAAACCGTGCTTCGGCATTCTGCCCGCCCAAGGCGATATGCAGCATGATGATCGCCGAGGGGCTCACTTCCTTTACCCCGGTAATCCCGGCATAGATCAATTGCGAGAGGCTATCGAGGTTACTGATACTGCCTTCGGGCCATATCATGCCGTGATTAATTTCATTGCCTACCTGTACCATATCCGGCGCTGTACCCTGATCGTTTAATTCCTGCATCACTTTTACGGTATAATCATGCACCGACTGTTTAAGCGCCGCAAAATCCTCACCAACCCAGGCAGCAGGTTTATTTTGTTGCTGCGGATCGGCCCAGTAATCGCTGTAATGAAAATCGAGCAAAAATTTCATCCCGGCAGCTTTGAGGCGTTTTGCCATTTGCTTGGTGTGCTCCAGGTCGCAAAAACCTTTACCGGGTGAATATCCTTCCGGATTGGCAGGTGCATTAAATATACGCAGGCGGATATAATTAAATCCATGCGCTTTGAGGATCTGCAGGGCATCACCCTGAACACCGTTATCCGAAAATTTCATCCCTTTGTTCTCCAGTTCAGGCAGAAATGAAATATCGGCGCCCAATACCTTACCTTTCACTTTTTTGGGGATATATTTGGCAGCAGTGACCGGGTGCGGCCCGCCCGGCTGCACCGTATGAATCTCTGTAGAGCCCGGCCACAGGCTGTCGGCTTTGGCCTGGAATCTGATATGACCCATGGTTTTGCCGGCAACTAACGTCACCCAAAGCAACCCGTTTTTAAACCGGGCGCGGGCGCTGGTATCCACAATTTTTGCAACAGCGTCTGTTTTGTCTCCATACTGTATACGGGTAATACGGGCATCACCTGTTACTGAAAATTTAACGGGGTTAACCGCGTCGTTCATTTCCGCGCCTGCACCATCAATCACCGCTACTTTTATAAATACTTCATCTTTGCCACTGGCTATTACTGTGGTTTTGTAAGGCGTTACCTGTATCTCAAATGCTTTGCCGGCTACTCCGCCCCTGCGCCCCTGAGCATGGACTGAGGAAACAAGAAGGATCAATAATACGATGGCAAACAAGCCGCTGAACAACCGGCTCGCGGATATGAAAAAATACTTCGTCATGAATTTAAAATTGGTAATTCTAAAGGTATGAAATAAATTGTTCGACTGACAATTATTATTCAGCAATCCGGATTCATAACCAAGTTTTTACAATCGGCCATTGATCATTTAATCGGGGCGGCAGGTTTTATCCACTTAATTACCCACCAGAGAACCTCGGCAGTAAGCAGTGCACCGAGCGCAAAAATTGCCGGCTTTATTCCCTGCCCTGCTGATGAAAGCGCACCGGCAAGCGCTATAGCATACACAGCAAGCGGCAACAGGGCCATCATGCACAGCCCGGCAATATTAAGCGGTATGCGGAACGGGCGGAAGGTTTCCGGCTCTTTCTGCCGCAGGCGAACCAGGGAAATATATTCAAGGAAAAGCCCGGCACCATATACGGTAACATCGATAATAAGCAAGTCGGCAAAGGTCCACAGCACCATCAAACTCACTACTAATGAACAAATAATGATTGAAATATAAGGGGTATTAAACCGGGGATGCGCTTTATTCAGAAAGGCGGGCAACAGCCCGTCGTCCGCCATTACCTTCGGCACGCGCGATACCGATAACAGTACTGCTGCGTAAATACCAAGCGTGCTGGCCATGCCGCCGGCAGCAATCAATATGCCCAGCCACCGCCCGCTGATCAGTGTTCCTAAAGCCGGAAATCCCTGCCCGCTTAATACCGTAAAATCGATGTGCGATTGCTGGGCCACCAGTATGGTAAAAAAGTAAACCACTATCACCAGTGCAAAGGCGATAAACACAGCTATAAGGTAGGAACGTACCGGCTTGTCCACTTCCTGGGCATAGGTGGTGACGTTATCCCAGCCCAGACAGTTCCACATTACCGTATACAAGGCCATACCCATAGACGGAAAGGCAATCCCCTTTAACGATGGCCGGGGGAGCGATACTGCGCCCGTATGATGATAAAAAAATGCGATAACCAGTACTAAAAATGGGGTAAGCACCGCCACAGACAATAAAAGAGATACTTTGCCAACAGGAACGATCCCTAATATATTTAATCCGGCTGATGACCAGATAATCAGCAGACATACGGGGATCTTATAAGCAGCAAGTTCAGGAAAAAAGAAGGATGCATATTGTACAAAAAGGACGGGGTAAATCGCCAGGTCGACAAAGGTATACAGCCAGGTCCACCAGCCCTCATAAAAACCCCAGCGCGCGCCGAGCGCATATTTTACCCAGCGATAATATCCGCCTTCAACAGGCATCATGCTGTTTAACTCCAGCACGGTAAAAATGGCAGGCAGATCCCATACCATGGGCGTGAGCATTAACAGTAACAACGCGCCCTGCTGGCCTGCATAAGATAAAAGCGGTTCGAGCCCGTAAGGTCCGCCGGAAACCGTAAAAAAAATCACAGCAATGAGCTGCAGGGGGCGGATCTTTTTTATGGCTGATGCTGATGGCATGATATCCGATAAAAATATTGTTTTTGCGTTTAATTATTTATATCATTATTGTCTAAGTCAACAGCAATGGACTGATAAGATAAAAACTGATTATATGATAGCTAAAGAAGAAATTTTCGGTTATACACCCGATCCAAAATATAATAAATCAGTTGCTTACTTCTCTATGGAGTTCGCTATTGACCAGGCGCTGAAGATTTACAGCGGCGGTTTAGGCTTTTTAGCCGGTTCGCACATGCGCAGCGCTTATGAGTTAAAGCAAAACATCATTGGCATAGGTATGCTTTGGAAAAATGGCTACTATGATCAGCTCAGGGATTCAAATGCAGATATGAGGCCGTTTTATATTGAAAAACGATATTCCTTTTTACAGGATGCGGGCATTACCTTTACCATTCCGGTTCATGATTCGCCGGTACATGTAAAAGCTTATTTATTAAAGCCCGAAACTTTTGGCTCTGCTCCGCTTTTGCTGATGACAACCGACCTGGATGAAAATGACGAGGCCTCCCGCTCCATCAGCTACCGCCTTTACGACTCGAACGAAGCGACCAGGATTGCCCAATCCATCATTCTGGGTATCGGCGGGGCCACCCTGCTGGATATATTAGGATTGAATATAGAGGTGTATCATATGAATGAAGGTCATTCCCTCCCCCTGAACTTTTACCTGTATGCCAAATATAAAAGCCTGGAAGAGATAAAAAAAAGGGTGGTATTTACAACGCATACCCCTGAAGCCGCCGGAAACGAAGAACACCGTTTCGACCTGCTGAAAGAAATGTCCTTCTTTTACCATCTGCAGGCTCACGAGGTTAAATATATTTTAAATATCGAAGGCGACTCCCTTAACTATACCATTGCGGCATTAAAGTTTGCCCGCAAAGCTAATGGCGTATCAAAAATGCACGGCAAGGTAGCCCAGGAAATGTGGAAGGGCAATTCCGGTATCTGCGAAATTATTGCCATTACCAACGCCCAGAATAAAACTTATTGGAAGGATGATCGCCTGGAAAGCGCTCTTGCTGCCAATGACGACGATGCCATTACCGGCCGCAAAAAGGAAATGAAGAAGCTGCTGTTTAAGGTGGTCGCTGATCAATGCGGTAAACTGTTTGATGAAAATGTGCTGACCATCGTTTGGGCACGGCGCTTTGCCTCTTATAAGCGTGCTGATCTGCTGATGCGCGATTGGGACCGGTTTATTAAACTGGTTGCTCATGCTGATTATCCCGTGCAGATCATCTGGGCCGGCAAACCCTATCCTGAAGATGATGGCGCTATAGATCAGTTCAACCAGATCATTCACAGAGTGAAACCGATAGCGAATTGTGCAGTACTCACCGGGTACGAACTCGGCCTGTCAGCCCTTGCAAAAAAAGGCTCGGACGTATGGTTAAATAATCCGCGCATGTACCGGGAAGCTTCCGGAACAAGCGGAATGACGGCTGCATTTAATTGCAGTATAAATCTTTCATTACCTGACGGATGGGTTCCGGAGTTTGCCCGGGATCAGCAGAATTGTTTTGTGATAAAACCTGCTGATAACGATCTCCCTTATGATGAAAAAGACAGACGGGAAGCAGCAAACCTGATCGATACCCTGGAAAATATCATATTGCCGATGTACTATAAGGATAAAAACACGTGGCTCACTATTATCAAAAAGGCAGCAAAAGATATTACTCCAGCCTTTGATTCGGGCCGGATGGTCCAGGAGTATTATCAAAAAATGTATTCGGATCAATAAAAGCCTCTCAGATTATTGAGAGGCTTCGATATATTGAATTCCTGTTTACGGACGAGGTGGCCGTGGCGGCGGCGGCGGCGGCTTAGGCAAACGTATATGTACGCTTGCCCGATGGTGGTGGTAGTGGTGCCGGTAATGCCTGCGGTGCCTTCTAAAACGCGGCGGGCCTGGCCGCGGAGGCGGCGGTGGCGGCCTTCTCACTTGCAAAAGTGCAGATGGCGCAATGCATAGCCCGGCCGGTGCCGCTTTCGCAAAGCTAAAGCTAAAAATCACCAGCGCCACGACGATAAAAAATTTGGCAAACTTCATACTACTATGGGGTTTAATGTTAAATCTTATACCAATAACCTAAAGATAACGATAATGTTTATGTAATTCACCAGGTGCTTTTTTTGCTACATTTGGGGTAGAGAAAAACTGATAAATATGACTTCGGGCGTGGGTATTGATATGATCGAGGTAGGGCGTGTAGCCGAAAAAATTAATAAGGAAAGCGGTTTCCGGGAGCTGGTGTTTTCAAAAACAGAAATAGCGTATTGCGAATCTAAAAAAAATAAGTTTGAGCATTATGCCGCCCGCTTTGCCGCCAAGGAAGCATTTTTTAAAGCATTGGGTACCGGCTGGGCCGAAAATACCTTATTCAGTGAGGTAGAGATCATTAATAATAAAGAGGGAAAACCAGAAGTAAGCTTATCGGGCTCTACTTTGGAAACTATAAGTTCAATGGGAATAAAAAAGATCCTGGTATCATTGTCCCATATTAAAACAATGGCATCGGCAGTAGTACTAGTAGAAAAATAATGGCGCTTTCAGAGGAAAGAAACAGGCAACCGGCGGTTAAGCAAACAAAAATGCAGGAGCAAAAATTACAGGAGCTTTTACAATACGTTTGGCAGCACTCGCCGTTTTATAAAGAATTATTTGCAAAACACCGGATCAACATAGCTGACATCAGAACACTGGCCGATCTTGCTTTGATACCCACAACTGATAAGGAAGACCTGCAACGGCGCAACAATGATTTTTTATGTGTGCCGCTTGAAAGCATCGTGGAATATACCTCCACCTCGGGAACGTTAGGCGCCCCGGTGACCATTGCCCTGACAGAAAACGATCTGAATCGCCTGGCTTATAATGAATATCAGTCTTTTTCGTGTGCCGATGGGTCCAGGGATGATATTTACCAGTTGATGCTTACACTCGACCGGCAGTTTATGGCCGGTATCGCCTATTATTCAGGTATACGCAAACTGGGCGCGGGTATCATACGTTTAGGCCCGGGCGTACCCGCATTGCAATGGGAAACCATCAAACGATTACGGCCGACAGCCATCGTAGCGGTGCCATCTTTTATTCTCAAACTGATCGCTTTTGCAAAACAAGCGGGTATCGATATCAATCAAACCCCGGTAAAAAAGGCGATCTGCATTGGCGAAAATATCCGCAACACCGATTTTTCCTTAAATATTTTAGGCCGGAAAATCACCGAATCATGGGATATTAAGCTGTACTCTACCTATGCATCCACTGAAATGCAAACCGCATTTACAGAATGTGCACAGGGCAAAGGCGGCCATTATCAGCCCGAACTGGTGATCGTCGAATTGCTGGATGAAGACAACCGGCCTGTAGCGCCTTATACTCCCGGCGAAGTGACGATCACTACCCTTGGCGTCGAGGGGATGCCTTTGTTGCGCTACAAGACGGGCGACATTTGCATGTACTTTGACGAGCCCTGTGCCTGCGGGCGGACCAGCTTACGCCTGTCGTCCATTTTAGGCCGTAAAAAACAAATGATTAAATTTAAGGGAACGACGCTCTACCCCCCTGCATTATTTGACCTATTGAACGAACGCGAGGAAATACTGGATTTTGTAGTGGAGGTGTATTCCAATGAGATCGGCCTGGACCAGGTATTGCTTCATGTGTTACCGGCTGAGAACAGCCAGGAATGCGACCACCGCATACGCGCCTATTTACAAGCCAGGCTGCGGGTAAGCCCGCATATTAAATATGTTACGGCCGAAGAAATACAAAAAATACAATTCAGCGAGGCCAGCCGCAAAGCGATCAGGTTTATTGATAAAAGATGATCCTCCGGAAGCCCCGCAAGATGATCGCTTTAATGTCTGTATAAAGAGGTTTGGGAATTTACCGTTGCTTTGTGACTTCCGGTCTTTACATATATTTCATACTTTAGCCTTTTATTAACCGACTCTGATATACAAATAATTTTTGCCCATGATACATGTTGGACAAAGTGCTCTTTCTGTAGATGACTTTTCTGAACTCATATTTAAACATAAGGAAGTTGCTTTAGATAAAGCTGCTTTAAATAAAGTGAACACCAACTTTGAATTTCTTAAAAAGTTTTCATCGCATAAGCTGATATACGGCATCAACACCGGTTTTGGGCCGATGGCGCAATACAAGGTGAGCGAAGAAAATATTTTACAGCTTCAATATAACCTTATCCGCAGCCATTCATCAGGCAGCGGCAAACTGATGCCGGCCCAATTATCAAAGGCATTAATGATCGCCCGCCTGAACAGCTTTATGCAGGCATATTCCGGCGTGCATACCCAGGTGGTTGAGCTGTTAAAGGAGATGATCAACAAGGACATCTGTCCCTGCATTTATGAGCATGGCGGCGTAGGCGCCAGCGGCGACCTGGTACAGTTAGCCCATTTAGGACTGGTACTGATCGGCGAAGGAGAGGTGCTTTTTGAAGATAATATCTATCCAACAATGGAGATATTTAACAAATTCCATATCAAGCCACTTGCTATTTATATCCGCGAAGGTCTGGCTATTTTAAATGGCACTTCCGCCATGACCGGTATCGGTATGATCAATATCATCCAGGCAAGAAAATTGCTGAGCTGGTCTGTGTTGTTTTCGGCGATGATCAATGAAATTGTTGAGGCTTTTGACGACCATTATTCGCATGAACTGAATATTGTGAAGCATCATAGGGGCCAAAACAAAATTGCTGCCATCATGCGCGATATTTTGAAAGACAGCAAAATGATCCGCGACCGCTCTGAACATTTATACAACCCGGATAACCTCGACCAGGAAGTATTTGAAGATAAAGTGCAGGAATATTATTCTCTGCGTTGTGTTACGCAAATTTTAGGACCTATTTATGATACGATAAGCCAGGCAGAAAATGTATTGGTAAATGAGCTAAACTCGGTAAATGATAACCCGGTGATCGATCATGAAAATCATAATATTTTTCATGGAGGCAACTTTCACGGCGATTATGTGTCATTGGAGATGGATAAGCTAAAGATTGCCATTACCAAGTTATCCATGACCGCCGAAAGACAATTAAACTATCTTTTAAATAACAAGCTGAACCAAAAGTTCCCGCCTTTTGTGAACCTGGGTGTGCTTGGGCTTAATTTCGGGATGCAGGGTATGCAGTTTACCGCTACCTCAACGGTAGCCGAAAACCAAACGCTGTCATTCCCGATGTATGTGCACAGCATCCCCAACAATAATGACAACCAGGATATTGTAAGCATGGGCTGCAATGCCGCCCTGATGACCAAAAGGGTGATCGACAATTCATTTGAAGTGCTGGCCATTCATTTAATGACGATTCTGCAGGCCATTGATTATCTGGAATGCCACGATCGGTTGTCTACCATTTCCAGGTCACTGTATGATAAGGTAAGGGAAATATTCCCGAAATTTATTGAGGATCAGCCGCGCTATAAAGAAATGGCGAAGGTGAGGGATTTCCTGGAAAGTTCAGATCACATATTCGCTTTCGCAAAATGAAATGTGCATTAATTACCGGCGGTTCCAGAGGTATCGGCAGGGCTATCTGCTGCAGCATGGCAGCACTGGGCTATTATGTGCTGGTTAATTATAAAAGCAATGCAGAGGAAGCCGGCAATACCATGCTGCAAATCAAACAAAATGGCGGCGACGGCGAATTACTGCAATTTGATGTAGCCGATAAAGAGCAGATACGGCAAATATTAGGCAGCTGGATAGAAACCAACGGGGAAAAACACATTGAAGTGCTGGTTAATAATGCCGGTATACGCGATGACAGCCTGATGGCCTGGATGGCCGAAGAGCAATGGGATAATGTATTAAAAACCAACCTGGATAGCTTTTTTTATGTTACCCGCTTGGTATTGCACGGTATGCTGGGCCGAAAATATGGCCGCATCATCAACATCGTTTCGCTGTCGGGATTAAAGGGACTGGCAGGGCAAACCAATTATTCAGCAGCAAAGGCCGGGGTAATTGGTGCTACCAAAGCATTGGCGCAGGAAGTAGGCCGGCAAGGTATCACCGTGAACGCGCTGGCCCCGGGCTTTATCAAAACGGATATGACCGAAGGACTGGATGAAAAAGAATTAAAAGCCCTGATTCCCGTAAAACGCTTTGGCCTGCCTGAAGAAGTGGCACACGCGGCAGCTTTTTTCGCCTCCCCCGAAGCTGCCTATATTACCGGACAGGTACTTTCTGTTAACGGAGGCTTATATTGCTGATATGATGACGTTACCGGTTGAAAATATCATTCCGCTGATACCGCAAAAGCCTCCCTTCGTGATGGTAGGCAAGCTGATCGATATGGATAAAAACAGCACCCGCAGCAGTTTTTTGGTAAATGAGGATAATATTTTTGTTAAAAATAACTTATTTTCAGAAGCCGGGTTGATGGAAAACATTGCCCAAACGGCAGCACTCCGGGCCGGATATATCGCCCGGGCCGAAAACAAACCTGCTGTAGTGGGCTATATAGGCGCGGTGAGCGGTTTTGAAATATATGGCCTTCCAGAAGTTAATGATGAGATCATCACAGAAATCACCGTAGAAAACCAGATTTTTGATATCACCGTACTTTCGGGAAGAGTTTGGCACAAGGAAAATTTATTGGCCAAATGCGAAATGAAGGTATTCAAGCAGCAATAAAAATAAGTAAAGCGGATCTATGAGTGGGATTGATAAAATGCGTAAGCCGGATGTTTTTGTGGTTGCTGATAACGTGCTGTCCCCGCTGGGCAAAACTACTGCTGAAAACTTCGGTAAACTGAAGGAAAATGTATCGGCGGTTAAACAGCAGCATCTCCCCGCTATTTCATCACCGCCTTTTTATGCGTCGCTGTTTGGTAAGGATGAAATCTTTATAAAAACTGATGCTCCTGTCTACACTAAATTCGAACGATTACTTATCGCTTCCATTGAAAACGCTTTACAGGGTAGTGGTATAGATACCAAAGACAACAAAACAGTGCTTATTATTTCCTCTACCAAAGGGAATATCAGCCTGCTGGAAAATGAACAGTACCATCCGGAATTAAAAAAAAGAATAGCCTTATCAAGCTCCGCAAAACTGATTGCCGAATATTTCGGTTTTACCCGTCGGCCTGTCATCATTTCAAATGCCTGCGTTTCAGGTGTTGTGGCCATGATCAGCGGTATGCGGCTATTAAGATCAGGACAATACGAAAATGCGGTGATTGCAGGGGCCGATGTGATCTCTGCATTTATTCTGTCGGGTTTTCAATCCTTCCAGGCGCTTAGTCCGCAGGTTTGCAGACCGTTTGACAAGTTGCGCAACGGCCTGAACTTAGGTGAAGGGGCCGGAACAATCCTGCTGTCCACTGATGAAAAATACCGCAAAAACATAAAAGTGCTGGGAGGTTCGGTGAGCAACGACGCCAACCACATTTCGGGTCCATCGCGCACAGGGCAGGAATTAAGCTATGCCATCAGGCAATCACTACATGACGCTGATCTTTCATCGGGCGATATCGGTTTCATTTCGGCCCATGGAACGGCCACTGTTTATAATGACGAGATGGAAGCCAGGGCCATCGCCTTATCCGGTTTACAATCTGTGCCGTTGAATAGTTTAAAAGGCTATTACGGACATACCCTGGGTGCTGCAGGCTTGATTGAGTCGATCATTTCTCTTCAATCGCTAAAGCATGGCCTGGTTTTGCCAACATTGGGTTTCACAGAATGCGGCGTTACAAAACCAGTCAATGTAGTTGCTTCCCCTTTGCCTACTAAGGCAAATTATTTTCTGAAAACAGCGTCCGGGTTCGGCGGTTGCAATGCGGCGGTGGTTTTTGGCAAATAATAGATTATTTTTGCAAATAAAGGTAAAGGACGAACGTTGCTATTAGAAAACTATATAACAAGCAGTTGCACGATAGAATATGGCGCTGTTTTTAAGGACGGCGAACAGCTTTTTGAAAACAAAGGCGCCGGGCTGCCGGACTTTTTGTTATCGGTTTATCAGCATTTTCAGTTGAACTATCCCAAGTTTTACAAAATGGATAATTTAAGCAAGCTGGGATGGCTGGCTGCTGAAATATTACTAAAGGGTAATTTTAAAAAAGATCAATATCAGCCTGAAGAAATTGGCCTGATATTAGCCAATAGTAACTCAAGCCTGGATAACGATATTAAATACTTTGATTCGGTAAAAGATATCGCAAGTCCCTCGCTGTTTGTTTATACCTTGCCTAATATAGTCATCGGTGAAATTTGCATCCGCAACGATTTTAAGGGCGAGCATGCTTTTTTTATACAGGATACTTTTGATGCGGATTTTATCGGGCAGCAGGTCAATTACCTTTTAAACAGAAACATTTTAAAAACTTGTATTTGCGGCTGGGCCGATGTGCTGCAGCAGGATTATAAGACCGCCTTGTTTTTGGTTGAAAAGCAAAAGAATGAAAATTCTGTTTTATTTTCAGCAGGGAACATGGATAACATTTTTAAACCCTAGGGGCGCAATGCATTGCGCCGCTACACCAATGAATATAACCGATATAAAGAATATGAGTTCATCAGTTTATGTGGCAGGAGCGGGAGTGATTTCGGCCATAGGCAATAATGCAGCTGAGCACCTATCGGCATTTGAGCGTGAGGAAGCAGGCATGGGTGAAATTACGATGCTCCATACAAGGCATCATAATGAAATACCGGTTGCAGAGGTAAAATTAACTAATAGGGAACTGGCGGCAATGACGGGCTTGCCCCGGGAGGCGAGCAGGACCGCCTTATTAAGCCTGGCTGCTGCTAAAGAAGCCTTAGCCGATGCCGCCATCCCCGGATTTGATTCGCTGCGTACCGGTTTCGTTTCGGCAAACAGCGTAGGCGGAATGGATAAAAGCGAAGACTTTTTTGTGGACTTCCTCGCTAATAACAACAAAGGTAAATTAAGAAATATATTTGACCATGAGTGCGGCAGCAAGACCGAGATCGTCGCCGATCACCTGGGTATCAGCGATTATATGACCACCATAAGCACCGCGTGCTCCTCATCAGCCAATGCTATTTTTTACGGCGCACGCCTAATAAAAAATGACGTCCTTGATGTGGTTATCGCAGGGGGAACGGATTCCTTAACCAGATTCACCTTAAACGGCTTTAATACGCTGATGATACTGGATAAGCAGTTTTGCAGGCCGTTTGATGAGCACCGTGAAGGGTTAAATTTAGGGGAAGGTGCAGCATACCTGGTACTTGTCTCTGATAAGGTAGCAAAAACATTGAGCAGAGCGCCCTTTTGCCGCTTGAGCGGTTATAACAACAGCAACGATGCCTATCACCAAACCGCTTCCTCGCCGGAGGGTACAGGCTCTTACCTGGCCATGAGAGGCGCTTTAGAAAAAAGCGGGCTGACGCCCGCTGACATAGATTACATTAATCTGCACGGCACCGGCACGTCCAATAATGACAGCGCTGAAGGCACCGCCATCAAAAGAATATTTCACCCGGAATATCCGCCAATGAGCTCTACTAAATCGTATACCGGTCATACCCTGGGCGCAAGCGGAGGAATTGAAGCGGTGTTCTCCGTTCTTGCAATTAAACACCGCGTGATATACCCGAATCTTCGATTTAAAACGCCTATGACTGAGCTGGGACTGGCGCCTGAAACAAGATTTTTGAAAGATCAGGATATTGACAACGTGATGTCCAATTCATTCGGATTTGGCGGCAATTGTACATCATTGATATTTTCCAGGAGCTGATATGAAGATATATATCCGCTCATCCTCCTGTATTTCGCCGCAAAAAACATTCGGCGACGTTGATTTCTTAAGTGATATCGTTGAATATACCGGGACACGTTTAAGCGCCATCGAACCCGGCTATAAAGAATTTATTGATCCCAAGCTGATCCGCCGGATGAGCCACATTGTAAAGATGGGTGTGGCCGCAGCCAAAGATTGTTTAAACCAAAGCAATACCGAAATGCCCGGGGCGATTATTACCGGAACGGCTTTGGGCTGCCTGGAAGATACCGTCACCTTTTTAACCCGCATGGTTGAGCAGCAAGAGGAACTGCTTCCGCCCACCGCATTCATACAGTCTACCCATAATACGGTAGCCGCGCAAATTGCATTGATGCTCAAATGCCACGGGTACAACAATACCTTTGTGCATAAGGGTATTTCCTTTGAAAGCGCTCTGTTTGATGCCATCATGCTATTAAAGGAACAGGAAGCAGACGATATCCTTGTTGGCGGCACCGAAGAGCTGGTGGATGCCAGTTTTGCCGTCCTGACCCGGCTGGGGCTGTATAAACGCCGGCCGGTTTCAAACCTGGAGCTTTTCCCGGCAGCATCAAAAGGCACCATAGGCGGTGAAGGGGCAGTGTTTTTCTTGCTTACAGATAAGGTATCGGCCAGTAACCTGGCCGAACTTGCCGCCATTAAAACCCATTATAAGCCAAAAGATATCGAAGCGGAAATTATTGCTTTTCTTAGAGATAATTCGTTAAATATTGATGATATTGACCTGGTGATCACAGGCAAAAACGGCGATACAAAGAATGATGAGGTGTACCGGCAGGCAGGTCTTTCACTTTTTAAAAATACAGCTTTAGCTAATTATAAGCATTTGTGCGGCGAGTACCCCACCTCATCTTCGTTTGCTTTGTGGCTGGCTGTTAATATCCTAACAAAAGGAGTGGTCCCGCGGGTAGTTATTGAAAAGAATACAAAAAGCACAGCCCCGGAAAAAATACTGATCTATAATCATTACCAAAACAAGTATCATTCATTCATGCTGGTTTGCGCAACTTAAATAACACTATGCCTACTGGAAATAATGATTTGTTCAGTTTTGATAAAATAACACACGCAGATGGCGTGATTTCGACGGTACTTGCCCTCAACCCGGAAAGTGAAATTTTAAAAGGACATTTCCCCGGGCAACCTGTAGTACCCGGCGCCTGTATGCTGCAGATCATAAAAGAAGTTTTGGAAAGCGCTTTAAATCATCCGCTCCGGCTAAAAAAGGCGGACCAGCTCAAGTTTATGATCATGATCAATCCGGCAAATACCCTGGCTGTTGCCTTAGATATATCTTATCGGTATGCCGGGGATGGCGCCCTCAGCGTTAGCGCTAAATTAAGCAATCCCAATGCACTATACTTTAAGTTTCAGGGGAGTTTTGTAAGAGAATAACCATGGTATTGCCTATGTTAAGCGCTCATCACCGACGGGCGCAGCTGCCTGTAATCATTCATACCCCAACACGATTAATTAATCACTTTTTCCCGTGCTTGTCAATATAATCCGCCATTGAGTTGACATCAACCAGCACTTTGCGGCCTTCCTTCGGATCTTGTATAGTGATACCGTATTCCCTTTTCAGCAATACGATCAGTTCCAGCGAATCAATAGAATCCAGGCCAAGCCCATCGCCGAATAAAGGCTCATCGTCCTTTATATCAGCCGGGGTAAGGTCTGTTAAATTCAAAAATAATATGATCTGGCTTTTTAGCTTCTCTTTCAGTTCTGTCTGTTCCATCCGTAATTATATTAAATTTTTTCGTTTTAAGCCAAAAAAGGTAATCAGTTGCAATGCTAAAGTGATCAGGATCAAAGGTATCAGATTCCCAAGCACATCCCTTAATCTGCCCCCTTCGAGGAACAATCCGTAATAAGCCTGGAGGCACCAGTGCATCGGCGAAAAATTGGACCATGTCTTGAGCGAGGTATCCATGGCAAAACTGGGTACCATTAAACCGCCAATGGCAGCCAGTATCACAATAGATATGGCCCCGAAGCCATTGCTTTGCTGATGTGTTTCTGCAAAAACACCCACACAAATGGCGTAGCTTACCGCGCACCAGCCACAAATCAGGGTAACGACAAATAAGCCCGGTATATCCAAAGGTATATTTAATGATGGCAAACCCATTAAAGGGAATATCCATATACCTAATGAGAATATCACCGCGGCCTGCAATACGGTTACCGCCACATAAGTGATCTGCTTGGACAACAGACCCACAAGATAATTGGTTGGCAGGGTTTTTAACCGGATAAAACTACCGCTCACTTTTTCCCTTACCACGCTGCCGCCTAATGACATGATCACAAAAAACATAGCGAAGATTGTCCATGCAGGCACATTATGCTGTGCGGCGTTGGGCGCGCTGAGGGTGCCGTTCTTGGAAACAGGGATTTCATTAATGGCGGCTTTGTTATTCAGCATCTCGTCTTCCAGTTTGGCAGGCAGCGGTTTTTCGTTGATGGAAAAATACAGGCTCCTCAAAGTTTCCCGGCTTTCGACCAACTGCAGCGCAGTCCGCAAGCCGCCCTGCACGGAAAAACGTAGCTGCTCCTGCAGAACAGGATTATAATATAAGGTTAGCGGATCAATGTCACCGGCATTTTTTTGAACCGTATCCGCTTGTAAACCAAAACTGGTTAATGCTTTGCCCGCCACGTTTTTTGATTTGGCCTTTACTTTGCGGGTAAAATCGCCGGGAATCACTATACCAAGCAGGGCATCTCTTTGCTTCATAGCGCCGGTTATCGATTCTACATCCTGATTTTCAGGCAACCGGAAAACCTTGAACATGCCGATCTTATTGATGGCCTCGATCAGCTGAACGCTTGATTCGCCCGTATCCCGGTTACATATTAAAATGGGCATTTTGTTTTTATTGATCAGGGCGAAAGTGCTGTTTTGAATATCAGTTACGACAACAACCAATACAACAGGCATAACAAACATCAATGAAAGTCCGATACCATCGCGGACCAGCACCCTGAAATCTTTTACTATAGTGGCCCAAAGTTTAAACATCGTTCCTGTAAGCTTTACCTGTTAAATTCAAAAATAGTTCCTCCAGGCTTTCCTGCCGGTGTTCTTTAAGTAATTCTGTCAAACTGTCCTGGACAATGATCTGGCCGTCGTCTATCAGGGCTACCTGCTGGCACAATCCTTCGGCCTCGCTTAATTGATGCGAAGTATAGATCAATGTGGTGCCCTTTTTATTTAATTCCATCAGGTAATTAATGATGGCATGCCTGGTTTGTACATCCACTCCAACGGTCGGTTCGTCCAGTATCAATATCGCCGGATTATGCATTACCCCAATAGCCAGGTTAACCCTCCGCTTCATACCGCCTGAGAATTTATCCACCGGCTTATTGCGCACATTTTCCAATCCCAGTATATGAAGTAACTCGCCGGTCCTTGTCTTTATCTGATGGCTGGTCAACCCCGACCATGCTCCGAAAAACTCCATGTTTTCGACCGGACTCAGTTCCTCATAAAAGGAAAAGTCCTGCGGAACAAAACCAAACAGTTTATTTACCTCTTTATTATGCTTACCCACATCCAGACCCAATAAATGAATGCTTCCTTCATCGGCAGAAAGCAGTCCCGCCATCAGGCTTAGCAAAGTAGTTTTACCGGCGCCATTCGGGCCAAACAATCCAAACCTTTCTCCTTTGCCAACTTTGAGGTTCAAATTAGAAAAAGTCAAGCCATCATTGCCCGGGTAGTGGAAGCCCAGGTTTGCAATGTGTACAGCTAAAGCATCAGTCGCTACCATTTTATTCTCTTTAGGGCAAGGAATGCCTCTTTTTCCAATACGGATATTGCTATCAAATAGTCACCCATCACATTAAAATCTTCCTGGCTGCCTAATCTGCCTTTATATATGCCGGCAGCCTGCACAGCAGCCGTGCGCCACAGATCACCTGATTGTGTAAATAGTTTTGATATCTCCAGCAATTCCTCTTTATTCAAATACCCATAGGCTTCCTGCAAAAATGCCGCATAGATATACCTGAACCCGCCACCGCCGGTGCCTATTTCTTCCTGCATACGCACCAGTTGCGCCAAGTATAAACCGGCCTTATGCAACCCCAGCTTATCACGCCATCTTTTTATTTTTTCGCCGGTATAACGGATTCCCCTGACGCCTGCAAACCTGCCGGGAATGCGCAGCATCTGGTTCACATTGCGCTTTATTCCGCTCGTGATGGCTTTTTTTATCTGCCCGTCCGTAATTATTTCGTTGCTTTTCGGGTAATAGACTTGTCCTTTAGGAGCCAATGCCCCTTTGGCAAAGCGTACGCGCTCCAATTCATAACTGCTGAGCCTGGTGCTTGTTTCCATTACCGGGTCACTGATGAGGTAATGATCATCCTCCTTGCCATAGACAATCAGGTTGTGTGCGTTAAAGTGAAAACGGTATTCCCGGGGGAAATAAGAAAGGTAATAAACGCCAACCTGGCAGCCTACAGGATGGCCTTCTTCAAGGCGCTCTTTCAGGTAACTTTCGGCCCGCTCCTTTGATCTGAACTTTTTGCGTTCTACAGGTACCCCTAATGCATTGCAGGTTCTTTTAAATATAAGCCCCGGAAAAGTGCGGAAAGCTATAGCTGGTCCGTTGTTTATTTTTATTATCGGAACATATACAAAAAACAAACCTGCTCCGATACCAAAAGCCAACGGTTCTGTGATCTTATTTAAAGAGCTTTCACGCAATAAACTACTGGTAACCCCTGACTCGCAATGTGCCGACTGGTGGTGTTCAAAATCAAGCTTCATGCACGGTCATGGTTTTAAGGTCTTCAACCTTTACATTAAACGCCTCGGCGTATTTTTTAAGTATTTTGTCGGATATGCGGTTAAATATCGCTGGTTTCAGATGTCTTTTTATCTGCCATTTCCAAAAACCGGTGTAGTCTGATAAGATGCCGGTATCCATTAAGCGGTATTCCATAAAATACAGCAGCGGGCTGGCTTCTCCGTTCAATACCTGTTGTCTGGCTTTAGCCCGGCGTTCTTCAATATCCTTCCAGGCCGCCTCCAGTGCGTTGATCTTGACATCCCAGCCGCTGCTTAATTCGGTAACATACTTCCCCGAACTGTCTGTTGCATAGCAAACCTCTTTCGTGATCTTCCCGAGCGAGCTCATATCCTGTGGCACATTTTCCTTCTTCATAATTAACCCCATTAAGTGATTTTGCGGATTAACAGGACTTACTACCTGATTTCCAATCACTGATCACTAAATTAACAAACCGTCAGCATGGCATACATATAGGAGAAACGGGCGCTTTCAGGAACCAGCAAAAGGATCCTTTCCCCTTTTTTAAGCCTCCCGCTGTGGAACAGTTCGTTGATCATCAGGTAAACGGAGGCTGCCCCGACATTGCCCACCGTATATAAATTGATAAACCATTTTTCATAAGGAATGCCGCCGCCGTAGTATTCTACCAGGTCATATATCTTGCTCTTAAAAAAATCACTGGAGATATGTGGCAAAAAGTAATCTACATCACTTGAAGTGAGCCCCCTTCTATCCATTATCTCTTTTATTTTCCTGCCGCCCAAATGCACAATATTATCGCTCAGCAAAGTAATATCCTGTTTTACGCTGAAAATGGACTTGTTCATGATCTCCTCAGGCGTATATTCCATAAAGCCTTTTAAGGAGCCGTCTTCCATCTTTTCGCCACCCATATACATACAGGTATCCATTTCATTGGCGTATGAAGCACCTTCTATCCAATCCAAACGCAGGCTTAAACCCTTCACGTTCGGTTTATCGGACATTAAAAATGCCGACGCGCCGTCGGAAAGCATCCATCTCAAGAAATCCTTTTGAAAAGCAATAAAAGGATTATCCTCCATCTCCTTTAATTTCTGCGCTTCTTCTTCAAATACGTCAGAGACCAGCAGGCCTGAAAATCTTTCAGACCCGGTTGCCACCGCCAGCTTCGTCTCCCCTGATTTGATGGCCAGATAAGCATATTTGATCGCGTGCATCCCTGCGCAGCACACCCCTGCCGGTGAAACCACTTCGATGGCCTGGGCATCGGGCAGCCAGCCGTGGGTCATTACACCATGGCTTGGCATTACCTGGTCGGGTGATGAGGTGCCGCATGATAACAGTTCAATTTCCTTTATTTTATCCGGGTTGTCCTTAAATAATTCTTTTACGGCCAGGGCGGTCATCTGCGCATTGGTATGGGTAGATTTACCATTTTTATCCAAAGCATAATAGCGGTTGATGATCCCGTTATTGCGCAATACGATCTTTTTCGATTTGGAAGGCCTGCCATCAATATAACCCAAATATTCTTCCATTTCATCATTTGAAACAGGCTCATTGGGGAAATAAGCAGAGGTAGCATTGATATAAACCTGGTTTGTAGACATCGTTTAATTTACTTGTAAATAGTTTTGTTTTTTAGCTTTTATTCTCCGGGCTGAAAATGGTTTTACAAAGATAGCATCTAATGTAAGAAGAACGGGCGCACCAAGAAACAGGGCTACAAAAAGATAATACTTAAAAGCCGAGAGCCAGGGCGCTTTGTTTTTCCTCTTGGCGATAAATTTAGCCCAGGCTGCAAAAATGAATTTGGCCTTGCCTTCAATAAACATCAAAGGGTACTTTACTACAACAGCTTTCTGATCTAAAAGTTCCTGCTGTAAATCTTTCCATTCGCTTATCTCAAGGTGGCGGGCAACGATTGACCCGAAAACAGCGGTATTGCGGATATCCGCATCAGATACCCCGGGTTTTGGAAAAATATTTAAATACCTCTCCTTTTTACCTTTTATCATCCAGTAAAAAATAGTTATAAAACTTATTGGGTTGGCGTGCTGATCTACCAATGCGATGTTGCCCACCAAATCGGCACCCGTGTCCTTCAACGATTGTCTTATTCTGTCATAAGCATTCAGCCACATATTTCTCCCGGCACTGATGGTGATAACCGGCGTACCTTTTAAAACGGCCTGAAAGCCCGGATGGTTTAACAGCGAATTGGATGGAATGCTTGGCGACAAAAACCAGGGCTGATATCCCAAAATGATCAAATCATATGACTTTTCTTTCAAATCAATGGGCTCCAATGCAGTAGGAACGCTTAGCACACAATCAGGCATTACAGAAAAAAAGCGGTTGCCTGTCCAGGGAAAGGCATAATCGGTCACAGGTTTGATCAGCACTTTTTCAACCATTGCACCGGTCTGGGCAATTGGGTGTGTGAATGAATCGATGATCTGGCCCATTTGCCCCGACTGCGTATAATAAATAGCCAATACTTTTTTATCCATTGTCAGGCGAAGTTAAAAACTAATCCCTTGAGCGAAGCGAAAAATCTTCCTTGTGCAACACTTTCGAATTTTCGCAATAATCCAAAATTGCATGCCGGACCTCCGGAGAAAGGCTCGTAAAATTCTTCACAACCAATGCCTTATCGTTTTCAATATCGGAATGATACTTCACAATTTTTGGGGCATGTTCCTCTATAGCCAGCCGCAAAAAATGGAACTCGGTATTATCATTATCAGCCAGCATGGCCGTTTCCAGCTTGATGCGGCCCTGTTTAAAAAAACTGAGCCGTTGCTTGGGTCTTTTAACTAACCCCGCCTTTTTCATCAGCAAGGCGCCCTGGTAACCTTCTCTTTGTTTCCCGGGTGCGCTTTTTACCGCTTCCATTTCGTTATCAATAGTTTCCATGTTGCCCGATTTCATTACCTGATAAAATTCAGCTTTATCAAAGTTCTGCGGCCGCGTTCCTCCTTTAGCCAATCCGGCTATCATGAAAAAAAACCATACCAGGATCAGTCTTCCTCTCATAAAAATATACTAAGCAGTACCAAACATAATAAATAATAAATGCCATTACAATAGTTATAAACGCATTACCCGTTCGATTAAACCGTAATACTAAACTATCGCTGCGATGTTATGTTGCAACATTATGCTTTAAAACCAATTAACTTTTGCTTACTTTGAGGCTGCAATTTTTCGCAGTTAACAAGTTATCGCTTAAATCAATACCCCTGTAAGACAAGCTGAGATTATAAAAGTTTAAAAATAATTCGGGTGAATAAAAACGTACCATTATCTGGTTTATGGGCCATTATTTTAGGGGGATCAAGTGGTTTTGGGTTTGCGTCTGTAGAAATGCTGGCCCAAAAGGGAATGAATATTGCCGTGCTTTACAGGGAAACTTCTATCACAGAAAAGGTATTGCTCAAGAAATTTTCGAAGATCGCTTCCGAGTGCGGGGTAACCGTACTACCTTATAATATCAATGCACTCGATTTACAGGAGCGCGAAAAATTTATAAAAAAATTCACCTCCGAACAAAGCGTTTCCAGGCATAAAGTAAAGTTGCTGCTTCATTCCATTGCCCGCGGCAATTTAAAACCGCTGACAGGCACTGCAAATGCCAATGAGGAGCTTTCTGCCGAAGATATCGGCTTCACCAGCTACGCCATGTCAAACAGCTTGCTGGATTGGACAAGGATGATTCTCAAAGCAGGGCTTTTTCATCCGGACGGACGTATTATCGGCCTGACAAGTGAAGGCGCACATAAGCATTGGCAGGGATATGCCGCTGTTTCAATTGCTAAAGCATCACTTGAAAGCCTGGCAAAATATATGGCCGTCGAATTTGCTCCGCTGGGCTTAAAAACTAATCTGATACAGGCCGGTATTACCAATACTTCATCATTAAAAATGATACCGGGCAGCGAAAAACTGCTGGAAATAGCAAATACCCGAAACCCGATGGGCCGGATGACCCAGCCCAATGATGTGGCAAAGGTGATTTATCTGCTATGTACCGATGAAGCGTTCTGGATAAATGGTTCAATCATCCATGTCGACGGAGGTGAACATTGCAGGTAATGATTTGCCGATATAGGCAATTGCAGATGACTTTAATTAAATGAATATTTTTATGAATGCTTTTTTAACCCTGCGTGTGATGTCCTTTGCATCTGCACGGCCGCATATGCTCACATCTGCGCATTAAATTGATTTGCATGTATAAAGAGATATTAAACCATTTGCCTTACAAATCGTCTTTTCGTTTTGTAGATAATATTACCGAACTGAACGAGGATGGGGTCAGGGGTGATTATACTTTGAGGGCGGATTCGTTTTTTTATGAAGATCACTTTGTGGGCAACCCGGTTACCCCGGGGGTAATTATTACCGAAATTATGGCACAAATTGGCCTGGTGGTTTTAGGTATATTTTTGATATCAAAGGAGTCCGGTTTTAGTGGTGGAGCAAACGAAGCCATGTTTCCACTGTTCACCTCAACAGAGATTTCCTTTCATAAAATGGTTTTACCGGGGCAAAAAGTAACGGTTATTTCAAAAAAACAATATTTTCGTTTCGGGAAGCTGAAATGTTATGTTGAAATGTTTGACAGTACTAATGAGTTAATTGCAAACGGAATGTTTTCGGGCATTGTAAAAAGAGTGGGTATAAAAAAATGAACAAGCGTGTTGTGGTTACAGGGTTAGGGGTGGTATCGCCTAACGGTGTGGGAATACCGGCTTTTTTAAATGCTATCCAAAATGGAATTTCGGGGATAAGGTTTGTGCCGCTTTATGAGGAACTCCACATGAGTTGCCAGGTAGCGGGGCACCCTGATTTTGAATGGGAAAGTTTAAAAAAATACATATCGGATGTTACCTTTCACGGTTTAAAAGGGACTAACATCGGTTATGGTATCACCGCGGCGCTGGATGCCTGGACTGATTCGGGCATGCAATTTGATACGGATGAGCCGCGCTGGGAGACCGGGTGTGTTTTTGGCAACAGTACCCCGGACACCGAGGCCATGAAAAACGTGATCACCCGGGTGGATAATAAGGAAGCAAAAAAATTAGGTTCCCGCGTGGTAGAACAAACCATGAATAGCGGTGTTACTTCTTATATCTCAGGCCGTTTAGGGCTGGGCAATAAGGTAATTACCAATTCCTCAGCATGCGCAACCGGCACACAAGCCATTTTAATGGGATATGAATGTATTAAAGATGGCTATGCAAAACGCATGGTAGTTGGAAGCAGCGAGCATGTAGACCCCTATGTTTTTGGCACTTTTGATTCCATGCGTGTATTGTCACGCAAATTTAATGACCGGCCAGAACAGGCTTCAAGACCAATGAGCGCCACTGCAGGCGGGTTTGTTCCGGGATCGGGTGCCGGGGCGCTCGTTTTGGAAGACCTTGAATTTGCCCTTGAGCGCAATGCTACCATCTATGCCGAAGTATTGGGGGGATCATCAAATTCAGGCGGACAGCGTGGCGGCGGCTCAATGACAGCCGCTAATTCGACGGGCGTGGTCAGGTGTATACAAGAGGCCATCCGCAACTCAGGTATCCAGCCAGGGGACATTGACCTGATCAGCGGTCATTTGACAGCTACGATGGCCGATAGACAGGAAATACAGAACTGGACCCAGGTATTGGGCAGAAGCGGCAAAGACTTTCCGCTGACCAATTCTTTAAAATCAATGATCGGTCATAGCCTTAGTGCAGCCGGTTCCATCGAGTCTGTATCAGCCGTGTTACAAATCAGGCATCAATTTGTGCATCCAAATCTTAACTTAGAGGACCCAAGTCCGGAGATAATTAACATGGTAAGCATCGACAGCCTGCCAACGAGTATGATAAAAAAAGAAATTAACATAGTGGCGAAAGCGAATTTTGGCTTCGGAGACGTTAATTCGTGTTTAATATTTTCAAAATTTAACAACTAATGACCAGAGAAGAAACTTTAAATGAACTTAAAACGGTTATCGCACCTTACACAATGAACAAGGAAATGCTCAACAGCATTAACGATCAAACAGACCTGATAAGAGATTTAAAAATCAATTCGGCCAATTTGGTTGATATTATTATTGACGCAGAGGCTAAATACGATATAGAAATTGATTATGATTCAGCGGATAAAATGATCAATGTTGGAAGCTGCCTTGATGTAATAACCGAAAAACTCAATCAAAAATAATGATCAGCACGGGCAACGATATTGTAGTTTTAAAGGCTATAAATATTGCCCGTACCAGACAGGGTAATTTTTATGGAAAGATCATCTCTGTTTCCGAAAAAGATCTTTACGACCGGCAGCTCGCGGGAAGAATACCGCTGGAAAACTTTGTTTGGCTGTCATGGTCTATTAAGGAATCTGTTTATAAATACCTGCAAAGGATTACGCCGGAGCTGATCTTTTCGCCGGCCAGAATCATCATCAGTCAGATCCTGTTGCCCTCTGATCACAGGGCAACAGGACTTGAAGGACGGGGCTTTAACGATGCCCTGGTTTATAAAAGCGCGGTAACTTTTGGGGATCACACCTTGTATTCGCGGTCGATAATTAGTGAAGAATTTATTTTTTCGGTAGTAAACCACGCCGATCATTTTGAGCATACCTGCTGGGGCATCCGGTTAATATCCTCGCCAGAACCCGCTCATCAATCCGAAGCTGCCAGGGTATTTTTGACGGAGAGACTCCATACCCTGTTTCCAGCTGATCAGCTGCTGATCAGCAAAAGCCCCCATGGCTATCCTGTTATACTTAAAAATGGCGCCCAGATTCCCATCCCGGTTTCCCTGGCGCACCATGATCATTATGTGGCTTACTCATTTCAGTTAAAAGATTAAAACGGCACTTTATGTATATTCCTGATGGATGGTGTGGCTGCCTGCTTTTTTAAGGTGAGGGGGTAGCCGCCAGGTATAACCCCCACGCTTTGGATATCCATTAAATATTCTTTAATATTAATGCACAACTTGCGCCAAATGGAAACCACAGCAAATTCCCGTCGAAATTTTGTTAAAACCGCAGCAGCAGGTTTGGGCCTGTTAACCTTACCGCAATTGCTGCATGCACAAGCGGACACCCCTGCGGGCAGGAAAAAAATTATTTGTTTTGGTGCGCACCCTGATGATCCGGAAAGCGGCTGCGGCGGCACTTTAGCCAGGCTGGCCGGCCAGGGGCACCAGGTCACCATCATTTACCTTACCACCGGCGAAGCCGGAATTGAAGGTAAAGCCCATAGTGAAGCTGCCGCCATAAGGAAGCAGGAAGCTATGAATGCCTGCGCCATATTAAAAGCAAAACCAGTATTTGCCGGACAAACCGATGGTGATACCGTTATGGATAATGCATGGTTAGTCAAAGTGCAAAAGCTTATCGCCGATGAAAAACCCGACCTGGTTTTTACCCATTGGCCTGTTGACAGCCATAAAGACCATCAAATTGCCAGTCTTCTGGTAATTCAAACATGGGTACGATCAGCGAAAAAATTCCCGCTTTACTTTTTTGAAGTATGCACCGGCGAGCAATCCATGGTTTTCCGCCCGACCGATTATGTGGATATCAGTGACACGCAGGAACTAAAACGCAAATCGGTATACTGCCATATAAGCCAGGACCCGCCGGGCATTTACGGCTGCGGACATGCCGCCATGGAAGACTTCAGGGGCAGGGAGCTGGGCGTAAAAGCCGCCGAAGCTTTTGTATATATGATAGCAAAAGGACAGGGTTCAGCCGTCGAATATCTGTAAAAGCAGCGACCGGCCGAGGTTTCTCTATCCGAAAACCGGACTTTTTGAGGTGATTTGCATATTGTGGCCGGCTGAAAGCAGAGGTGTGAGTCTATTCAGACAGCCATCTGCTGTGTTGTAAAACCGCCTGTAAAGTTTGTTTTATTATTGTTTTAATTAATAAATTGTTAATTATGTGATTTTTTTTAGTTTAGCTGGTTATTTAAAGATATAAATATTAACTTCTGTTAATAGCCTATGGGTGATTTTACTAAGCTTTCTGATGATGAACTTATGGTGTTGCTAAAGCAAGATAAGCTTGGCGCTTTTAAAGAATTATATGGCCGTTACTGGAAAAAATTATACAGCGAGGCCTATAAACGATTAAAGAGCAAAGAGTCAGCAGAAGAAATTGTCCAGGAGATATTTACCCATTTGTGGTTAAAAAGGTACTCGCTGCAAATAACTACGACTGTTGGCGGTTATCTGCATTCAATAGCCGGTAACCGGGTTATTGACCGGTACCGCCAGCAGTTGGTAAGGACAAAATATAAAGAAGCTTTCTGGGCCGTCCATTCAGAAACTGATAATTCTACAGAAGATGCGATCATTTTAAGGGAACTGACTTATACGATCGAAACCGAAGTACGCCAATTACCGGATAAATGCCGGTCGGTATATGAGCTGAGCCGGAATGAACATAAAACGAACAGAGAAATAGCCGTACAGCTGGGTATATCAGAAAAAACGGTTGAAAATCATCTCACCAAAGCGCTAAAAAGGTTACGTATCGGCTTAAGCCATTACCTTATGCTGATCGTAATCGTCCTGCTGAAATAATTTCCTGAAAATTTATTTTACTTCCGCGTAGGGGATATGTTTCGTTGAAACGTCAAGTATATAATAAACCAATTATTTCTTTTCATGGAAGAACCTATACCCGTTGAATTACTGGAAAAGTATATTAAGGGTAATTGTACACAAGCGGAAGTAGCATTAGTAAAAAAATGGTACCGCTCATTTGAGCATAATAACGATTATGTTTCCGGTATAAATCTGACAGAAGAGAAGCAGCTGGAAGAAAGGATATACCATCATATTCTTAACAATATTGGCGCGCCTGCGCATGAAGAAGAGCCGCCTGAAAATTCGGATTATAGTTTACACAGATGGTATGCAATTGCAGGCATAGCGGCTTCTATCGTAATTTTAGTTGCTGCTTTTGTAGTAATAACTTACCGCCAGCAGAAAGTAAAAGCAATACAGCTTGCTGATGTCAGCACCCAACAAATTGAAGCAATAACCAATAATTCGGATCAAATATATAAAGCGGTGCTTCCCGACAATAGTTCTGTTTGGTTAAAACCGCACTCAGAACTAACATTCCCAAGGGTTTTTGATGCTAAATCAAGGATAGTGTCGATATCAGGTGAGTGCTTTTTTGAAGTAACCAAAAATCCCAAATGTCCTTTTATTATAAATAGCCGTTCAATCATTACTAAGGTGTGGGGTACTAGCTTCCTGGTACGTGATAACGCGCAAAGCAATTCTGCGGAGGTTTCGGTACTTACAGGAAAAGTTTCCGTAAGTATCAAAACTGCATACAACAGCGATCAATCCACATTAAAACTTGAAAAGGGCGAAGTAATGCTCTATCCCAATCAAAAGGCAATCTATTTAATTGATCAGCATGTTTTGAAGCCTGAAATAGTTAATAATGAGGTTAAGCTGCAGATATGGAAACGTGTAAACTTATTTTTTGAAAATAAATCGCTGAGGGAAATTATCCCGGTGCTTAATTCAATGTTCCATGTTCATATTAAAGCAAAGAACGAGAAATTAAATCATTATATATTAAATGCAGACATGGCCGGCTTCAATTTACCGGATGTACTGGAAGCCCTGAAAAAATCCCTGAATATCAATTATGAAATAAGGGATGATGGCATTGACCTTGAATAAACCGATTGAACAAACCAATTATTAATCACCAGTAAACCGCAGTAAATGGAAGAAAAATTACAAACATAAACCTAACAATCCAATAAGCTGGCGCAGCGCCGGCAAAAAAAAACTTAGAAGTGTTACGAGCACTCCTAAGCTTAGATCGGCCCATTTGGAAACACCATATCAATGGTGTAGGGGCTTTAATTGTCTCATTTTTTACATAGAAACATAAACAAATATATGAAATTTCGTTTACGAAGACCTATTCCCTGGTTCAAAATCATGAAGATTACATTTAGTCAAATCCTGATAGCCATAATGTTAAGCAGCATTGCTTATTCAAATCCTTTGAAGGCTCAGAACATCCTTGACAAGACAGTCAATATGTCGTTAAATAACACCACACTGCTGGACGTGATCACCTATTTGCAAAAAAATAATGATGTAAAATTTATATATAGTAAAAGCGCCATTAACATTTCGCAAAAGATATCCGCAAACTTTGAAAACCAATCACTTAAAACGGTGCTGGACCAGCTTTTTAAAAATAATGGAATTGATTACGAGATATTAAAGGACAGGATCGTACTTGGAAGATCGCCGGATGCGAGCCTGCCCGCTAATGCAGCAGCCAATACGCTGGATAAAACAGCCGATGCAGCAGAAGTCGTAGCCGGCATTCTGGTATCAGGCAAGGTTGTTGATGAAAAAGGGCAGCCGATTCCAGGGGTATCCATTGTTGAAAAAGGCACCGCAAATGGGATTATAACCGATGCGGATGGTGCGTTTAAATTAAATGTAAAAAGTCAGACCTCCGTTTTAAATATTGCATTTATAGGCTATATAAAGCAGGAAATAGCGGTTGGTGCCAAAACTACTTTCAGTATCACGCTGATAGAGGACATAAAAAGCATTAATGAGGTGATTGTTATTGGTTACGGTGTCCAAAAGAAAAGCGTCACTACAGGCTCTATCTCCGGCGTTACTGCTAAGGAGTTTGAAGACCAGCCGGTAACCCGTATCGAACAAATACTGCAAGGCAGAACATCCGGTTTAACCATTAACACGAATGACGGGCAACCGGGTGATGGTGCAACCGTACGGGTAAGAGGTATAACGACGTTTAACAACAATGACCCGCTATGGGTTGTTGATGGTGTTGTAGTTGATAACGGGGGTATAGGGTATCTTAATCAACAGGATATCGAATCTATAGAAGTGTTAAAGGATGCGGCTTCACAGGCTATTTACGGTACACGTGCCGCTGCCGGTGTTATTTTGGTTACCACCAAAAAAGGTAAAGCCGGCCGTATGAGAATCAATTATTCAGGTTATTATGGCACCTCAGCGCCCGCCAGGAAACTGGATCTTTTAAATGCTACAGAATATGCAACTCTGAGAAATGAGTCTCTCGCTGCTGCCGGTAAACCTGCTTTATTCAGTAATCCTTCATCATTCGGAACAGGCACCGACTGGCAATCGCTTATTTTTAACAACAGCGCAAAAGAGCAAAACCACGAATTGAGCATATCCGGAGGAAATGACGTATCAACCTACTATACTTCTTTCGGATATTTAGATCAGAATGGTATTGTTGCCACTGACATTTCGAAATATAAAAGGGCGAATTTCAGGAGCAACATAACTTACAAGCCATCCAGGTACATAAATTTTGGAGAGAACATTGGTTATACTTACAATAAATCAATTGGGCTGGGTAATACAAACAGTGTATTCGGCGGTCCTTTAAGCTCAGCCATTAACCTTGATCCTATTACCCCTGCTGTGGTGACCGACCCTGCTGCCGCCTCAGCACCTGTATACACGAATAATGCAAATGTGATCAGAAATGCACAGGGGTATCCTTACGGTATATCGCCCTATGTTGGCCAGGAAATTACCAACCCATTAGCCTACATGCAAACACGTTTGGGGAACTACAGCTGGGCACATAATATCGTAGGTAATGCTTATGCTGAAGTTGACCCGATACAGGGTCTGGCTATAAAGTCAACCATCGGTACAAAAATGGCATTTTATGGGGATGAGTCCTTTTCACCACTGGCTTATCTTAATGCCTCAACCGTCACTTCCCAAAACAGTTATAACCGGGACATAACCAGACTATTTAACTGGAATGTTGAAAACACGGCTTCATATACGCATCGTTTTAGCAAACATAATGTCAATGTGCTGATCGGTCAGGGATCATATATAGACGGAGGCTCTTATTCTACAGGAGTTACTGAATATGGTTTGCCGGTAACTAACTTTAATGATGCTTCATTAAATTATAACATTCCTGCGGTTCAAAGAATCGGTTACGGCGGTGAAGGACAGCAGCACCATATCAGTTCATTATTTGCCCGTTTAAATTATGACTATGATGAAAAATATATTATCCAAGGGGTAATAAGAAGAGACGGTTCATCACGGTTCGGAGGCAACAACAAGTATGGAACCTTCCCCTCAGTTTCACTAGGATGGGTGCCAACCAAAGAAGCATTCTGGCCGCAGAATGATGTTGTTGATTTCCTGAAGTTTCGCGGCGGTTATGGCGTTGTAGGTAATGACGCGATTCCTGATAATGCATTCATTTCAACCATTGGCGGCGGAAGAAATTACAGCTTCGGAACAGGCGATACCTACATTAGCGGTTACAGCCCTAATGCACCATCAAATCCCGATCTGAAATGGGAACAAACCTCACAAACAAACGTGGGCTTAGATGCGGTATTATTCCATGATTTCAATTTGACACTGGAGTGGTATAAGAAAAAAACAACCGGTATCCTTCAGCAGCCCAGTTTGCCATTTTATATAGGCGCTATCAGCAATCCTTACGCCAACGTTGGCGATATGGAAAATACCGGAGAAGAAATATCATTAAGCTATCATAAAAAAATCGGTGATTTTAAATTAGGGTTTGACGGAAACGTATCACACCTTAAAAACACCGTTACCCGTTTGGCTCCCGGACAACTCTATTTAGGCGGAGCCGGAGTTCAAAATATCCAGGGCGGCGTAACCCGTTCTGAAGTTGGGCACCCAATTAATTCCTTTTACGGATATGATAACCTCGGAATTTTCCAAACCCAGGCGGAAATTGACAACTATGTCTCCAAAACAGGGCAAATCATACAGCCTAATGCCAAGCCGGGGGATTTTAAATGGGCCGATTTAAATGGAGACGGCAAAATTGATGACAATGACCGTAAATTTATTGGCAACTCGTTACCTACCTGGCAATATGGTTTAACCTTTACTGCGGCATACAAGAATTTTGATCTCGTGATATTCGGTCAGGGACAGGCCGGGAATAAAATATTCCAGGGCTTACACCGCTTGGATATCCTTACCGCCAATTATACCAAAGCTGCTTTAGGAAGATGGACCGGTCCAGGAACGTCAACTTTATGGCCGCGGTTAACCGACAATGATGTTAATAACAACTTTGAATATAATTCAAGTTTCTACCTTCAAAGCGGTACCTATTTCCGTATCAAAACATTGCAACTAGGCTATACACTTACAAGAGACGTAGTGCAAAAAATAGGATTACAAAGGTTGCGCGTGTATGTAACAGGCGAAAATTTAGTAACGTTTACAAAATATTCAGGGTATGACCCGGACATTGCCGGCAGTATTGACCAAGGCTTTTATCCGCAGGCACGTACATTCATAGTTGGTTTAAGTGTTGGATTTTAATATAAAGAACATGAAAAAATATTTAAAGTATTTAGCAATTTTTACTGGATGCATGCTTATCGTAACAGCATGTAAAAAAAGTTTCCTGAGCGTTACGCCCAAAGGGACTAATCTTGAATCACAGTATTACCGTGATCAAACGGAAGCTTTTAATGGCCTGGTAGCTGTTTATGATGTTATAGGCTATCAAAGCGGCGGCCTTATTACCAAGGAAAATGCAATGGATGCCGGTTGCGATGATGAGGTAGCAGGTGGCGGCGGTGCAGGTGACGTCACCGATCTGCAGGTATTTAATAATTATACCCTTAATGAAACGCAAGGTCCGTCAGCTGCCTTATGGCAGGGGGGATTTCAGGGTATTTTCCGTGCCAATGTGATCCTGGCGAAGCTACCGGGAGTACCTATGGATGCCGCCCTGAAAAGCAGATATGCCGATGAGGCTACCGCGCTTCGCGCCTATTTTTATTTTGACCTGGTTCGTTTGTTTAAAAACATTCCCTTAATACTGAAAGAAATACCTTCAGATCAGGTAGATAATGTACTTCAGGTGGCTCCATCTGCCGTTTATACCCAGATTGAATCCGATCTGAAAGCTGTAATTGCCTCTAAAAATATACCCGATAAAATAGATGTTTCTGCAGATGGCGGCAGATTAACAATGGGTGCGGTACACGCCTTGTTAGGGAAAATTTATCTTTATGATAAAAAGTATGCCCAGGCCGCTGCAGAATTTGCGGTAGTTAATGGCAGCACTCCGGGCCAGCCAAATGCCACGTATGGATATCAGCTGCTCGCTGATTTTTCCGACCTGTGGAAAGTTTCCAATAAATTTAATGCTGAATCAATAATTGAAGTTGGGCATTCTTCAAAATCAGGTGGTGACTGGAATTGCGCAGCATGTACCGAGGGAAATCTTTTAAATATAATGGTTGGCCCAAGAGGATACGTTGCTAAAACAGCAAGCGCACCCGATTATATCTCCGGCTGGAGCTTCATTCCATTTACCAAAAACTTCTTTGATTTTATACATTATGATCCGCGCAATAAAGCAACAGTTGCCAACCTGGATAGCCTGAAGGCGAACAACATCGCTGATTACTCACCAGGGTATGATAATACCGGTTATTTTGTTGCAAAATTTGCGGGCCATCTTGCAGATAAAACTACTGGTGGCGGCGCTCCTGAATTGAACTACCCACAAAACATGTATGAGATCCGTCTGGCTGATACTTACCTTATGGAGGCCGAAGCGCTTATCGCCGGTGGTGGAGATCTGGCGCGTGCAGCGGCTTTGATGACAGCGGTGCATACCCGTGCCTATAATGATGGTACTACCCATCCGCTTGCTGCAACAATGGCCGTTCTTAAAAATGAAAGACGGGCCGAGCTGGCTGCCGAGGGCCATCGCTGGTTTGACCTTGTACGCTGGGGCGATGCTCCTGCAGTACTCGGATACAAAGGATTTAAAGCTGGCAGAAACGAAATATTACCCATACCGCTTAATGATTTAAATGCTACCAAATTAAAGCAAAGCAAAGAGTACGGCGGTACATTGTAATTTAAACTTATTTAAAATTCAGATTATGAAATTAAATTTAATAAAAGCCAGCTCCTTGGTACTTGGCGTACTGGCGATTGGAATATATATTGGCTGTAAGCCCGATAAATTTAATGGTGAAGGGAACGGGCTAAGCCCTAAAGACTTTTCTTCATCCTTTACCGTAACTCCGGTTACTGGCAAGCCCAATTACTATGTATTAAAGGCAAACCAAACCGGTATACAGTCCGTAAAATGGGACCTGGGAGATGGCGGCGGTTCAAACGCCGGTAAATTTGTTGACACGGTTTTTTATCCAGATGCCGGAACTTATAATGTTACTTTAACATCTTTAGGTTATATCGGCGGTATCTCAAAAACTTCTAGCCCACAAGCGATCACCGTGGCAGTATCTGATCCAAAATCAGGCAACCTTGTTGTAGGCGGAAAAATGGGCACCGGCGACGATGCCCACTGGACCCACTTTATTGTTGGCGGCGGACAAAACATGACAATGGATGCGAGCAAAGGCGTAATGGTTGCCAATGAAACCGGTTATCAGGCAGGTGCTGTATACCAGGCTTTCAATCTGGTCGCCGGGCAAAAATACATGGTCGATATGATTGTATCCGGCAGCGGCGCCACTAACAGCTGGTTTGAGGTATGGGTGGATACCAAGCAGCCCGTGGACGGACAGGATTATAATACGGGTAAAAAACCTATTTCTTTAAATACCTGGTCGGGATGCGGTGTGGGTCCTTTTAATGGTAAATTATCAGCACTTTCCTGTGCTGGTGACGGCAATCCTTTCACGGTTCCAACCACCGGCACCTATTATCTTGTGATCAAATGCGGTGGGGAAAATACAGGGCTGACCGGTATTTCCTTTACTAATGTAACGTTAAGAGGCGTTAATTAGACAGCAATAATACCAACAACCGGTTGTTTATATATTTAAACAGCCGGTTGTTACCAATGAATACTTTCTTTTATGACAAAATTAAATCTTGTAATCTATCCGTTAGTGGCTCTGAGTCTATTATCCTGCTCGAAAAAACAGGCGGTATTACCTCCATTTGTACCTATTACAGAACCTGCCAAGGTTTATACATTTGAAACAACCCCTGCATGGTCAGACGAGTTTGATACAGACGGCGCTCCCGATCCAAACAAGTGGGGATATGATGTTGGTGGCGGCGGCTGGGGAAACCATGAGCTGGAGTATTATACCAATACAACCAATAATGCCAGTATTACCAATGGCATATTATCTATAACAGCAAAAAAAGAAAGTATGGGCGGTATGAGCTATACTTCCTCACGCATGGTGTCAAAAACTCCGGCAGATATGCTGTATGGCCGTTTAGAGGTAAAAGCCAAATTACCGTCGGGCAAAGGTACCTGGCCGGCAATATGGATGCTGCCCAATGATTATGCTTATGGCAACTGGCCGAACTCCGGCGAGATTGATATTATGGAAATGGTGGGTTATGATCCCAACAACGTACACTTTAGCATTCATGATCAAACTAATTTCGCGGGGAACTCTAAAACAAGTACGATGAACATTCCTACGGCCATGACCGACTACCATATTTATCGTGCTGACTGGACCCCGGACGGAATTAAAGGTTATTACGATGACGTATTGGTGTTTACTTTTTTAAATGATAAAAAAGGAAATTCCGCAACATGGCCATTTAATAAGCCATTTCACATACTGCTAAACCTGGCCATTGGCGGCGATTGGGGAGGCGCACAGGGAGTCGACGACACTGCATTCCCCACTGAAATGCAGGTTGACTATGTCCACTATTATAAAATGATCACCAATTAGCGTTAAAGCAATTTGGTTATCTGCAATCAAAGCCTTTCTATTTATAGACAAGGACCGGGTCATATTATGCCCTTGCATGCATGATCTATTTTAACACAAAAAGCACTATGAAAGAAGTCAGGAAATATATATTGATGGTTACGGTATCAGGCCTGCTTGCCATTACCCTAGGCTGCAGTAAAAAGTCCGGCGGCTCGGGCGGCGAAACCCCGACACCACCGCCAGCTCGGCCTGTAACTCCGGTTAAGTCAGATGTATCCATGTGGCTTACGCAGGCAGATCAATCACAGCTGTTGAGCAGGCAAAATGTAGCCCTGCTTTTTAACAGTTCATCAAATACCAATACGACCATAAATGTGGATACCACTGCAACCTATCAAACGATAGATGGCTTTGGCTTTTGCTTATCAGGTGGCAGCGCCACTTTAATAAACAGCCTTGCCGATGCAAAAAAGTCTGCATTGCTAAAGGAACTATTTTCAGCAGATTCGACAAGTATCGGTATCAGTTATATACGTATAACGATAGGCGCATCCGATATGAGCGCCGGTACTTTTAGTTACGATGATGTGGCAGGTGATGTTACTTTACAGAATTTTAGCCTTGATAAAGAAAAGACAGATCTCATACCGATTTTGCAAAAAATTATAGCGATCAATCCAAATATAAAAATTTTAGCGTGCCCCTGGAGTGCTCCTGCATGGATGAAAGACAACAATAGTTTTACTCAGGGCAGTTTAAAGCTTGAAAACTACGGGCCATATGCCAACTATTTTGTAAAATATATACAGGGAATGAAGGCGGCAGGTATCACTATTGATGCGATCACTCCGCAAAACGAACCTTTAAATGCCTATAATACCCCTGCTATGCTTATGGTCTCAGCCGATGAAGGGAATTTTATAAAAAACAATTTAGGCCCGGCGTTTAAGGCTGCCGGCATTACTACTAAAATTATTGTTTATGACCATAACGCCGACCATCCTGAATATGCGACAGCTATTTTAGCTGATAATGCTGCAAGTGCATTTGTTGATGGCTCTGCTTTCCATTTGTATGGAGGCAGCATAAATGCTTTAACACCTGTACATAATGCCTATCCCAATAAAAACATTTATTTTACTGAACAGGCTACATTTCAGGGCGGCAGTTTCGGAGGCGATTTAGCATGGCACATAAGTAACCTGATTATTGGCGCAACCCGCAACTGGAGCAGGAATGTATTGGAATGGGTATTGGCTACCGATCCCAACAATGGCCCCCATACCAATGGCGGCTGCAGCACCTGTCTGGGCGCTGTAACCATTGGTTCGGCAGTTACACGTAATGTGGCTTACTATATTATTGCACATGCATCAAAATTTGTAAAGCCGGGTGCCGTAAGAATAGCCTCTGACCAGCAAAACACCTTATTAAACGTAGCATTTAAAAATACTGACGGCTCAAAAGTGCTTATTGTAATCAATACAGGCGCGGGCTCGCAGACATTCAATATCAAATTTAATTCAAAAATTGTAACCAGCACATTAAGCGGCGGGGCTGTTGCAAGTTATAAATGGTAACGCATTAAGCCGGTGAATTAGGGAAATTGGTTAACTATCGAAAGCCATACAAACGGCACATTTTCAATCACTGCAGGCATCGATTCATACCGTACAAAAAACGAAGCGCTCAAAATGGGCTTAATAGTAATCTGATCTGAAGAGATCGGGATTTAGTTGGGTTGTCAAATCTAATTGATAACAATGCGTTCCGGGGTGAGATACGGAACGTTTTTTTTGCTTAAATGCTTTGGCGTTCAGGGTTAACTTTCTATTGGGTCATGGTATCAGGTTAGCTCATCACGTTAATATTTCAGCAATTTTTCCGACGAACCAGTGCTTCTTCTTCAGGCGGTGTTTTTCCGAAGACAGTTTCCTTAGGATAATAATTGGTCCTCCCGATTAGTTTAATGCGTTTTCCCTGGTCATTACTCTTTTGGGCGTGCGGTAAACAAGATAATCTTAACTTTATACGTGGTCACTTCTTTTTATAACTGAACTGGGTGGCTTTTGAGATTAATCTGCTTTAAAAGCTTTTTCTATCTCATGCGAGTCCTCCAGCATCAGGAACCTGGTGATGAGACCATCTGAAATGGTGAATCGCATAACAAAGAACTCTTTAAATTTCTTGCCGGTTGCTTTTACGGTTCTGCCGGCTTTTCCAAAAACTGCCGCTTCGGTGCCGTCTATAAAGGTATGTTCCATTTCAAAATCATCTTCCGCAGTGTTATGGGCGTCTGTCAACTGCCGTAAAGCTGTTATTACTTCCTGTTTACCGGCTTTCTTGCCCGTCCAGGGCATAAAAGGCGATTCCGCGATGTAGAAGGCTACATCCTCGGCAAGATATTGGGCAATGGCCTCTGGATCATTCTGCGCCGTACTTTGAAAGAAACCGCTCAGCACCTGCTGGGTTTCCTGACTTTCTTTTGATTGTTCCATTGTATGATGTTTTATATAAAATAATTGTGTTAATTAAATATCGAAGCCATATTTAGCGGCCCATTTTTTTTGATCTTAGCTTTAGCGGAAATAAATTCCTCATTGCTTCCTTGTGACGGCGTCCAGCGGGCGCGAGCCTTTTGATGTCCGCCGGTTATTTAACGCCATCGGCAAGGGTTTGCGCATCCATTTTAAAGCGGGATTTATTCACCAAAATATATAGCTATATCCGGACGGGTCAAAAAAATAAATAAAAATTGCGAAAGTGAACACTTAGTTGTATCATAAGCGAACAATATATATTGTTGATTTTTTATAACAATCTTACTATCAGATGTTTTGAAGCATGGCATCAATTTCGTATTCTTTACGTAGTAATAAGATTGAAATTGCGCATTTATTCTTTAATATAACCAGCCTGAAAGAAATGAAAAGTATAAAACTAATATTATTACTTTTATTAACCATCTATTTTTTCCCAAGTGCAGCTCAGCAAAAGGTTGATATTCTTACCGAAAGAGATATAATGTCGTCGATGAATAAAAATGCTGATTCTTTGTTGAAAAATTCTGAAGCCTATTCGGTGTCTATCGGTATAGTTAAAGACGGAAGGACCTATACAAAACATTATGGCCAAATCGATAAAGGAAAAGGAAACACAGCAAATAACAGTACATTTTTCGAAATAGCTTCCGTTACCAAGGTTTTTACAGGCCTGCTTATGGCTCAAGCTGTCCTGGAAAGGAAAGTGCACCTGGATGACGACATTAGAAAATATATAAACGGTAGTTATACCAATTTGGAATATAAAGGGTACCCGATCAGGATTAAAGATGTTATTTCCTTTAAGACAGGCCTTGACCGGGATTTACCTGATAACCGTGAATTAAGAACAAAAAATAAGGATAGTCTTAATTTTTATTCAAAGGAATTAGATGAGGCTTACAGTAAACAAAAATTCTTTGAAGATTTAAAGAAAGTCAAAGTAGATACTATTCCGGGAACTACCTATAAGTATAGTAACTTAAGCTTGGAGCTGTCTGCTCATATTCTAGAAAACGTATACCATAAGACCTACGAACAGCTGTTGAAAGAAAATATTACGTCGAAGTTAGGCATGCAGTCAACCAGGCTTAATTTATCAAATAATGAAAAAATCGCAAATGGTTATAATGAGCATCATTTATTAATGCCACACTTATCGAATAATCTTTGGGGATCCGACGGTTTTTTAAAATCAACATTAAGCGATATGACTAAGTTCTTAGCGTATGAATTAGACACAACAAATAAAATAGTACGAGAGTCCCAAAGAAATGTAACACAGAGTAATGAAGAGTGGTACGGTTATTTTTGGGACGGAATCGAAGTTGCAGATAATGGTAAAATCTGTCATAAACAGGGTGGTTCATTTGGAACTCAAACAATGTTTGTGGTTTTTCCTGAGCGAAAGTTAGGGATTTGCATTGTTGTAAATATAAATGCACCCAACACTTATGATTGTTTATTGAAGGCAATCTCAGGAATTGCAGAGGATTTAAAACCTCAAAATAAAACCAAGAGTATCTATGGCTATAAGATCACCGGAGATAAAGTGATTTTCACTTATACACACGCAAAGCCATTGAATGCCAATCTGATAAAAAGTATAACTGTTGCAGGTTCTTTCAATAATTGGAGTCTGAACGACAAAGCGTATGAGATGATTTCAAAACCTAACCATGTATTTGAACTCTCTTTACCTAAATCGCAGTTTGAAAAAGGTAAAATTTATACGTTTAAATTCTTGATAAACAATGCCGCTTCAATAACAACTCCTAAAAATGCATCGAACGTAGAAAGCAGTGCAGATAAGACCCTTGTTTTAAAAATCAATTAAATATATACACCTTGAAACCCAGTTTCGACCCGGCCGGTAACTTTACCTGGCGCGGTGAAATGGGAAGTAGAAAGTAAGGGGTGGCCAAAAGCAAATCTGTTATAGCATAGGGAATTTCAATTTTGCTGCGCGTTGAAACAAGGGATTAGCTCATAGCAGGGCCTTTTGTGCCAGGACGTGTTTTTTTATCCATGCAATAACATCAGCAGCCCTGTCCCTGCTGACCTTGACAGGTTCACCGTTTTGGGGCTGAATTTCCAGAAATACCCCCCTGTCGGTTTGCCTATGCCAATTCCTGACCGCTTTGCGGGCAATAATATAAGTCCTGCTGGCCCTGCAAAAATGCGCCGGGTCCAATTGCTTTTCTACCTTATCCAGTGATTCCCAAAAAATGAAAGCCCTGCCATCATGTGTCCGGAGGAAAGTGTCTTTCCCCTTCCGGCAGAGGTAGGCAATTTCGCCGACCTGCACTTTAATTTCTTCTTTCCCATCGGGAATTTGCAGGTAAAGATGATCTGCAAAGATTGATTTCTCTTGTTGCTTGGCTTCTTTTAATCGTTCTTTTAAAAACCACCCGATAGAGCAGGCGATGTAGATGGAACAATAAAAAAGTCGGCATCCATAGCTTGTTATTCTGTCTTCAAACTTTTGATCGGGTTTGCCAATGCGGCTTTTATGGCCTGGAAGCTTACCGTCATTAATGTGATTAATATAGCGCCAATAGCCGTAACGATAAATATCCACCAGGCGACATCGGTGTGATACTGATAGTTACGCAGCCAGTTGTGCATAAAATAATAAGCTACAGGCGAGGCTATAATTATTGAAATAAACACCAGTATGGCAAAATCTTTCGATAACAATTGCCACAGGGCGAACACTGAAGCGCCAAGCACCTTGCGTACACCTATTTCTTTAACGCGCTGTTCGGCCATAAATGAAGCCATACCAAACAGGCCTAGACAGCTGATAAATATAGCCAGGGCGGCGAAAACAGTAGCCAGCTTACCTATGCGTTCTTCATTATCGAATTCTTTGGCATATTCCTGGTCAACGAAGTGGTATTCAAATGGCTGTTCCGGGTTTTCGGTTTTTAGCACAGAAGCGATGTTGTGAATAGCTTTGCCGGCGCTCATTTTCGGGCTGATCTTTAGCAGTAAACAGCCTCCCGGCCATTTCGCTAAAAAATAAACCATAGGTTGCACCTGTTCATAGGGCGAACGGTTAATGATGTCTTTAGTTACGCCTATGATCCTAAATTTTTCCCCAAAAAAGGTTATGTAGTTTTCTGTCGGTTTTTTCATGGTCATAAAATCAGCTGCTGCCTGGTTGATGATCACCGCTGTTGAATCGGAAAGGAATGATCGTGAGAAATCACGGCCGGCACTAAATCCCCAACCAATACTTTTGCCATAATCGTATGTAATATCGTTCTGGCCGAAATTGGCATCTAGATTAGGGTCTTTTCCAGGCCATGCAATGCCGTTAGTAGTACCAGCAACTTCGTTAGGCGGAGCATCTGCTTCGGCCATTTCAGTTATCGTGCCGTTGCTCGCAAGGGCCTGTTTTATAGCATCAAAATGATTATGGATTTCCCAGGTTAGTATGGGTATGGCAACCAATCCATCCTGGCTATAACCTACAGGGCGGTCTTTGGCAAAAATTATCTGTCGGATAACTACAATGGTACCGATGATTAGCACAATAGAAACTGTAAACTGAAGTACCACCAGTACTTTACGCGGGGCCGACGCCAGACGCCCAACCCGGAACGCTCCCTTCAATACCTTCACAGGCTTAAATGACGATAGGTAAAGTGCCGGATAACTGCCGGTGATAATAGCGGTGATGAAACTGAGGCCAATTCCGGCGAGCCAAAACGCCGGGCTGTTCCAGGGAATGACTATCTGTTTACCGGCCAGCTGATCGAAGGCTGAAATACTTAACTCAACCAATAGCAATGAGGCCAGAAATGCCAGAAATACGCAAAGTAACGATTCACCGTAAAACTGGTATATCAATTGGCCGCGGGATGAACCAATTGCCTTGCGAATGCCTACTTCGCGCGCACGTTTCTCAGATCTGGCTGTACTTAAGTTCATAAAGTTAATACAGGCCAGCAGCAATACAAACACACCTACAATACCAAAAAGCCACACATATTCTATTTCGCCGCCGATATTTTTTCCATCCTTAAACTCGCTGTACAAATGCCATTTACTCATGGGCTGCAGCAACAGCGCCGGTTTCGCTTTAGCTGAAACCGGTTTTAAATGCCGCAGCCTTTCATCCTTTATTTTTAAAGACACTTTCTCGAGGTCGGCATTGTCAGCCAATTGAACATATAAATTAACAATGCCGTTCCCCCATGGTTCTTTCATTCCACTCAGTCTATACTCTGTCGCATATCGGTCCCAGCAACCAATAAAAGCCAAACCGGCAAGCGTTGTATTTTCGGGCAGATCTGCATAAACACCGGCTACTTTCAGGTTATCAATATTATTCATTTTCAATACTTTAGCCATGGGGTCCTGGTTTCCGAAAAATGCTTTAGCTGTCGATGCGGATATTAGTATAGACGATGGGTCCTTTAAAGCATCGCGTCTGCCCTCGAGCATATTTAATGTGAACAGGTCCGGTCCGCCGGCTTCCATAAAGGCACCCTGCTCGCTCAGTTTTTTGTCGCTTAAAGCCAATATATAATCTCTCGGGAGTGTCGACATTACTACAGACTTAAAATCGCTGCCATAGCTTTTGCGTAGCTCGGCTGCCAAAGGCCACGGTGCATGGAACGAGGTTTTCACTTCGCCATTATTGGTCACATTTTGTATTACCTGGGCTATATGGTGATAATTACTGTGATACTTATCAAATGATACTTCATCCGAAATCCACAAACTGATTAGCATTACCACTGCCATACCCACTGCAAGACCGCCGATATTAATAAGCGACAATACTTTATTCTTAATAAGGTTGCGCCATGCAATTGTTAAATAATTTCTAAACATATAATTGCGGTTTAATTTTACAGGAGCCCAACTTGCCGGGCTTCCTGAACGCAATATTACCGACGGTAAGTGTGATGGGATGGCCAACTTATCATTTGGCAACTCTTTTTTCAGGCCGTTCTTGTATTCCAGCGGGGTTTTGCCGGTCATCGCTTTGAAAACGCGGTTGAAAGTTCTTTGGGAATTAAACCCAGACTCGTAGGCGATACCCAGCAGTGTGAGCTGGTCGTGGGCAGGGTCCTTCATCTTCCGGGCAGTTTCACGAACCCTGAACTCATTAATAAAGTCGCTGAAGTTCTTTTCCATCCCCACATTAATAATCCGCGATAAATCGTGCGGGTGGATATTCAGCTTTACTGCCAGGGTGGTCAATGTCAGTTCGGCATCCTCGTAAAGACGGTTTGCGGCTACGGCTTCCTTTAGCCTGCGGCTTTTTTCCTTTACATCATATCTATCGGTTATCGGCGTGGCCAGTTGTGTGCTGCTATCCAATTTTAGCATCACTTCGGCAGCCACGCCAATAAGCACAAAAGCAACGGTAAAACACAAGGCATCATTAAACAGCCATAACATGCAAAGCAAGCCGAGCAGGTGCAAGGCCTTATCCAACCGGCGGAAAGCAAAGCGCGGCCTATCCATTAGCACCGGCTGCAAGCGGTTATAAAAATGCTGTATCAACCGGTGCGACAGGTATAAATAAATGACAACCGAAATTAGCACCAGCCAGCCCGGCATCCAATACGCAACCAGCAAAGGGCAAAAATGTAGAACATCCTTTCGGCCAAATTGCAGGTTTGGTGACGTCATCCGCCGCACATAAAAATACAACAGCGGCCCCAGCGCCGGTAAAAAAATCGGCGAAATCCCGCCAGTCTTCATTACAATTACAGCTAAAGCGGTACTTAAAAACAGGTTGGCTGTTTGGCCTTCCCTTTTTGCGAATGCTAAAAGCAGCGCAAGTGTAAACCCCGAAAACAGGGTTGCCATGGCGGCCACATGGTACAGGTTAATATGGAATATATCAGGATTCATGTAATTCAAATAGCCCAAGGGCTGTTCCAAATTTACAATATATTGATATATACAAAATTATGCGATAATAAATATGTTTTGCTGTAACGGAAGTGAACATGGGGCGTTCGGTTTTGGGGTGGGTATGACCCGTCCGGAATCTATACAAAATGGTAATACCACAAAACAGCATGGGTAAAGTTAAAGAAGGACAGGAAGTTTTAATAAAGCTAAAGAGTTATCCGTTTGAAGAATATGGGATGATAAAGGGGAGGATTAGTTATATAGCTGACGTACCTTACAGAGACAGTGTTTTTATCTCAAAAGTAGATTTTAAAGTTAGAAAAATGTCGGATATGAGAATGCCTATTCATTTGAAACAGGGTATGATGGCTGATGCGGAAATAGTAACCCAGGATGCGACCATATTGCAAAGAATAGGACGGAATATATTAAAAGTTATCAATAAAAAATAAGCATTCGTTATTTGAATTTTATTCAAATTCTCTTATTTTTATTGACAGTAACTTTGACAGTAAAAACAAAATACCCTCATAAGTATCTCACTTACAAAGGTGTTTTGATAATCTAAGTAGCCCGTAGGGGAAGCTTTTCGAACCCCTTTTTACAAGCCTTAAGATTATTAACTTCATAATAAATTTGGTTCCGGTCCTATGAGGCTACTTTGCCTGTGGTTAGCCCTTACATTTTTATTAACTTA
>JAQBOV010000023.1 GCA_028287895.1 Mucilaginibacter sp.
AATTGGTGAAGAAAACCGCAGAATGACTTTGGTAAGAACCGGTACATTGCTGGAGCGTGTTAAAAGATTGAATTTTATGGAAAATACAACTATTCAGCCATATAATTCGCTATTGCCGATTCCGCAAACCGAAATCAACCTAAACAAAGATGCTACGTTAACACAAAATCCAGGCTATTAATTTTTTATTCGGGAGATACGGTGCTTGTCGGTTTAGCATGGCGCTTTATCTCCTGAATTTAATATAAATACGTGTATGCAGATAAAAAACTTTGCTTAATATAAAAAAGACATCGAACTATGGTAGCTATTTCACCTATGTAAAAGCTGATGGTCTTGTTGATTATCCCCATTTTAATTCCAAATCTTATTTAAAAGTACTTTACTATCATTTTATACTTCAACCCGGAAAGTAAAAGGACCCCCTACATCATATTTAATGAAAACTATATTTATACCTTTAATAAGTTCGCTGAGCCAAAACCTTATTATTGAAGAAGCATCCAAATTAATGGATTCATTACCCGCGCATCCAATCGATAACACGCCATGGACGAAAGTTAAAATTAATTGCCAAACAAACTTTTCTATAGCTCATTGCGGCAATTCGATTTTTTTAAAATTTTATGTCAATGAAGATATTATTAAAACTAATATGCATAAAACAAATGATCCGGTATATAAAGATAATTGCGTTGAGTTTTTTGTTTCGTTCGGATTTGAAAATGAATATTATAATATAGAGATTAATTGTTTTGGTATTTGCCTGATGGGATATGGCTTAGACAGGAAGAACAGGAAGCTTCTGCCTGAAAATATTATTGAAAAAATTAAAAGAACTATATTAATTAAGTCGGCCGATGAACTAGCTGCTACAAATTTTGAGTGGCAAATAACATTGGCTATACCAATTGAAGTGTTTGCCTACACTAATTTAGGCTCTTTTAATAAAAAACAAGGCCGGGGCAATTTCTTTAAATGCGGCGATGACTTACCCGAGCCACATTTCTTTACCTGGAATATGATTCAAAGTCAGAATCCGGATTTTCATTTACCTGAATTTTTTGGTGAACTGCAGTTCGGTTGATGGCTTGATCTCATGTTGCTACTAGCTACGCTCGACGGACTGAATGCTCCTGATGTTGTTGGGAGGATTGTATCAACACTGTTTTTAAGCAGGTCACATCTGATTTAGGAACTGCTCCAAAACAAACCAGCTCTAAAGCTGGTTGTAAATAACTTGTTGAATATAGATCAGGCTCTTAGTTGTCGCTGCGAACACGGTAAAGGGAAGCAGGAGGCAAAACGCGATCCATATTTTCTTCACAGGTTGGATATAGGCAGTTGAATAGTAAACTCTGTAAGTTTTCCTTCTTTGCTGTCAATGGTAATTTGCCCCCCGTGTCCTTTTACCACCATATCGTAACTTAAAGATAAACCCAAACCCGTACCTTCGCCGGTTGGTTTGGTAGTGAAGAAAGGCTGCATGATCTTGTCTTTAATGGCATCGGGTATGCCAATACCATTATCTTTTACTTTAATGATAACATGGCCATTTTCAGCGTAGGAGGTTACGGTCACTTCCGGCTTGTAGTCCATGTCGGCTGTTTTTTGCTTTTGGTGTACGGCGTAAAAGGCATTGTTAAACAAGTTGAGCAAAACCCGGCCAATGTCCTGTGCGACTACGGTTATTTTCGGCAATTCGGGGTCAAAATAAGACGTTAGTTTTGCGTTGAATGATTTATCCTTTGCACGCAGACCATGGTAGGCCAGGCGTATATATTCGTCGGCAAGGGCATTGATATTTGTTGGCTCTTTAGCGCCGGTGCCCGTGTTGCTGTGCTGCAGCATACCTTTAACAATATTATCGGCGCGTTTACCATGGTGGCTTATCTTTTGTTCATTCTCTTTAATTTCTGCCGCAATAATTAGGGCTTCATCTATATTGCCGGATTTGAGTTCGCTTCGAAGTTCATCGATCATTTCTGTATTCACTTCAGAAAAATTATTGACAAAGTTGAGCGGGTTCTGTATCTCGTGGGCGATACCGGCAGTAAGTTCACCAAGCGACGCCATTTTTTCGGATTGGATAAGTTGGGTTTGTGTGGACTTTAAGTCGCGCAGCGTTTGTTCAACTTTAGCCTTTTGTTCAACTATCTCTTGCTGTTGCCCTTTTAACAATGCGTATGCTTTTTTGCGGTGCCGATTATTGCTTAAAATGATTGCCCCTATAATTAAACTAAATCCCAATGCGACCATTAGTGAATAAATGGTTATCTTATTAAAAAGCTTACTTTGCCGCTCCGCTTCAGCCTGTTCCGCTATCCTGTCATTAAATGCAATCAGCTGAACCTGGCGTATTTTATCCAGGTTATATATACTGTCTTTTAGCAATGATGCTGACTTTTGATATTTGAATGCACTATCAATATCAAGATTATATTCAAACAGGCCCTCCAACAAGTTTAGCGCTTCCAGTTTTTCGTTTGGCAGACCGGTCCTGTTGGCTACTTTCAAGGCTGTTCTTGTATAAAAAATCGCCGAGTCCGGCCTTCCCAGCTTTTGAAAAGCATTTGCAATGCCGATATTGCAATCGGTTGCATCTTTTTTCGTTTCGTTGGCATCCTGTTTTAACGATTCTTTATAATATTTTAAAGCATTCGCATAGTCGTCTTTTAGAAAAAAAACGCTACCCATCATGTAAGTGTTGTATGGGACTATTCTGTTATTGACCTTGTCGTCAGCCAAAACTTTTTGAATATAAAAAAAAGCCGAATCGGTTTGTTTTAACCCAATAAAACTTTCTGCCAAATGTTGCCAACAACCTGACATCTGATCTGTTTCTGTTCGTTCAAGAAAGGTGATAACCTTACGGTGATAAATAATGGATTTCCTATATTCCCGGATATGTATATATACGGAACCCAGGGTAAAATAGGCACGTACCAAATCAGTCCGGTTTTTTCCGGTCTCAGCGATTTTGACAGCCTGGTACGCGCAGGAAACCGCAGCGGAGTCAGACCGAAGAACAGACAACGGAAAAGCTTTAGTGCACAACGACCGCAGTATACCCTCGTTAAACTTCAATTGCTGCGACAATAGCAATGCTTTATTAGCATAGTAAACACTTGTGTCAGGTTTACTAAATATATAAATACCAGCCAAATGAAGATAGTTAATTACCCTATTGGTGTCCAGCCGTTTTTCAACAGATAATTTCTCTTTCAGACTATCAACGAACCGATGGTTTTGTGAAATGGATTGTTTAATAAGAAATAATAAAAACAGGAAAACGATAATTTTTTTCATATAGGCTTCATTCATTTTAGTATTTCTAAAGTATTTAACTGCAGAGACGGTCTGCAAGTAAATTTAATGGCAGGTATTTTATTTTCTGTTAAATCCTAATAAATCCAGTTTTTATAGGTCGAACCTACGGTTCTCGCTATTCTGACATCCTTTTTCAACGGATTAAAATCCGTTGTTATAATGTTGGCCGAGGCTTCGCCTCTGGTCAACGCGGTTTATTCAGATGGTAATTTAATTGTAAACTCTGAACCCTGACCTTCTATGCTGTCGATATTGATATTTCCCCCATGTCCTTTCACCACCATATCGTAACTTAGCGACAACCCCAAACCAGTACCCTCCCCGGTAGGTTTTGTTGTGAAGAATGGCTGCATGATCTTATCTTTTAGGGCATCAGGAATTCCAATGCCATTATCTTTTACTATAATCATAACCTGGTTATTTTCTTTAGAGGTGGTTACGACCACTTCGGGCTTATAGTCTTTAGTTGTATTTTTCTGCTTTTGCTGCACCGCATAAAAGGCATTGTTAAACAGGTTAAGCAGCACCCTGCCAATATCCTGCGGGATAATTGTGGCGGGTGGCAGAGTTTCTTCAAACCTTGTAACGAGTTCGGCGTTGAAGTTTTTATCTTTTGCCCGCAGGCCGTGATAAGCTAACCGCAGGTATTCATCGGTTAGTTTGTTCAGATCTGTGGGCTCTTTTGTTCCGGTGCTGGCCCTGGAGTGCTCCAGCATCGCTTTGACGATGCTATCTGCCCGCTTGCCATGATGATGAATTTTCTCCAGGTTTTGATCGAGGTCAGCGGCAATATCAGCTACATCGTCCATATTTCCGGCGGCGAGTTCATCTTTCATTTCGCTCAGCAACTCCCGGCTTACTTCAGAGAAGTTATTTACGAAATTTAACGGGTTTTGAATCTCGTGCGCTATGCCGGCCGTGAGTTCGCCCAGTGAGGCCATTTTTTCGGACTGGATCAATTGGGTTTGTGCTTGCTTTAGCCGATCAAGCGTTTCCTGCAACTTTTCCTTTTGCTGTTGAAGCAGAAAATTTTTCAATCTGCTCTGCTTATTATTTCGCCAAAAAACAAATGCCAACGCAACAAACACAAGTATCATAGCGCTTAAAAAATAAAACTTCAATGTGTTTTGATATGCTTTTTTTTCAGCTTCTTCCCTTAAAGTGCTTTCCCGATCTGCAAATGCGAGCGCAGTAGCACGTTCTGCATTGGTGGCGCTGTATACGCTGTCTTTGGCCGCATCATAAATATTGGTATACTTTAAAGCGCTATCTGCATTTAGATTTTTGTAAAGCTGTGCAAGTAACCTTGTGGGGCGCGTCCTAAAATTAAAAGCGCCTCGGAGGGCAGATTGGTAGCTTTTTTTAGCGTACCAAATCGCTGAATCAATTTGATGCTGTTGTTGGTAACTCTCAGCTATAGAATTTAATGAAAGGGTTCGTATATCAATTTTAACCATGGGAACTCCCAATGCCAGAGTTAGGTACTTAAGCTTTTCTTTTGGCGACGACTGGAGTTCGGCAATCGAGAAAAGGTTATAGCAGATAGCCAATTGATTTTTATCATGAAGCGCTATTTGGCTGCTTTTATAAATACAATATGCCGCTGAATCACTTTTATGCTCCCACATATATGTTTGGCCCATATTCAGCAAAATCAAACAAAGCTCGTAATCATCCCCGCTTGCCCGGGCAAATTCAAGGGCTTTTTGAGTATGGATTTTAACTGATGCATTATTTGGATCACTAACCGTCAAATTCATATGAGCATATGCCATAGCTTGCTTACTGTTAACGCTTTCCGCTAATTTAAGCGCCTGCTGACCGAGTTTCACTGCCTCAACTTGTGCGCCGTTCGTTTCCAGGTTATAGGAGAGTTCGCTCATAACCACCGCTTGTAATTCCGGATCGTTAATTTTCCGTGCCATTTCCAAAATCTTGTTCATGTAGTAAAACCGCATTTTAGGATTCAATTCTCCATGGTTTTGCAAAATGTCATAGAAGATAGCAATACGTTTCGCCGGCGATGAGACATGCGGGATTTGTTTTAGTAAACTATCGCGGTTAGGAACGGTCTCTGCATCGGTAATTTTATGAACCGGAAACTTAAGTTTGCTCAGGCTATCCAGATAGTTTTGAGCTAACACCGGGCTAAATACGCCGATAAGCAAAAATAAAAGCAGGGTTTTTTTCATAGAGATCAATCAAGAGATAAAATTGTTGTAAATGCTGAGCCAATCCCTTCTTTGCTATCTATCTCCATCTTACCGCTATGCCTTTACTACAATATCATAACTTAAAGACAAGCCTAAGCCCGGCAGGAGTAAGAATAGTAAGTTTTTATACATGAAGGGCATAAGTATTTTGAAAACATCTATATTAATATTTAATAACTGATAGCAATTATTTGAAGACGCTAATTAGTCAAAATTGAATTCTTAGACGGGTATCAATATCTTAACCTTCGGATATTCTCCGTCCTTACTGGCAACTGTTAACCGGCCGCTATCCCCTTTTATTACAATATCATATCTGATGGATAATCCAATGGTGCATAATCTTGTCTTTGGTGACCCGGCATACCTGTTCTGAGCTTTTACGGCTATCTCCAGGTGGTCGCCTTTTTTCGTGTGCTTTTTACAGGTGTATAAGGGACGGGTTATTTATTTGTTATAACTGCTTGTAACAAATTTATGGGAAAACTAACGAGATTAAAATCACATAAATGAGGTATTTTGAAAATACCTCAAGTCTTGACCTCCTTTCATGCAACATGTCTTTTCAATTGTGCAAATCTGTGTGAACATATAATTCAAAATGAAACTCAGCATACAAAACGAAAAATTCGGACTAATCGATTAATCGTTAACCATTAGATTCCGGATGGTTATACGGTGCTAACCTTTCGTATATGAAAGAGCTAACGGGGTACTGGCTGGAAGAATTTGACTGGCGGAAAATTGAAAATGAGATCAATGATTACCCTAATTTTATTGCTGACATTGACGGTTATCAGATCCATTTCCTGCACATTAAAGGCAGGGGAAAAAGATCCGTTCCGCTGATTATCACGCACGGCTGGCCGGGATCATTTCTGGAAATGATGAAGCTGATCCCCCTGCTTACGAACGATGTAAATGTCTCTTTTGATTTAGTGATTCCCTCAGTGATTGGTTTTGGATTTTCGGACAAAGTAACCCACCCGGCTGCAACAGTGCTTTGGTCGCCGACCTCTGGCAAAAGCTCATGAAGGAACTGGGTTATCAGCGATACGGCGCTCAGGGAGGAGATATAGGATCCGGCATCAGTACCTGGCTTTCGATGAAATACCCGGACAACCTGATCGGTTTACATCTTAATTATATTTCCGGATCTTATAAGCCGTATCTTGAAGAAGGATATAAGCCTTCAAACGAAGTCTTGGCTTTTCGAAAATACGGAGCCGAATGGTCGGCAAAAGAAGGTGCCTATTCCAATATGCATGCTACCAAACCGATCACCCTCGCTTATGGGTTAAATGACTCTCCTGCCGGATTATGTGGGCTGGATCATCGAGAAATTCTATGGATGGAGTGACAATCATGGCGGCATAGAAAAGGTATTTCACAAAGATGAGCTTCTGGCAAACATTACCCTGTACTGGCTTACGCAAACCATTCATTCCTCGATCCGTATTTATAACGAAAACAGTAAACGTCCTTTGACATTCGGCAAAAATGATTTTATCAGAATACCGGTAGCATTTGCTCGGTTTCCCAAAGAATTGCCGACACCTCCCCGTTCCTATATTGAAAAAGATTTAACATCAAGCATTGGACCGTAATGCCCGCGGGCGGGCATTTTGCGGCCATGGAGCAACCGGAATTACTGGCCAGAGACATACGGGCCTTTTTTTCAACCGTTTCATAATCCTTCAGGATTGCAAAACGGAGGATTGATCTTCCCGCCATCTACGTTTAAGATATAGAAACCAAATATGAAATGATCTTAATAAATCCGTCAATGGAAACTACAACACTAAGCAACCAATAAGTCCAGCTTCCGGACTTAGTTCATTTCAACTTTTTTGAATGCGGATACGGCAGATTGGGTAATTTGCTTAATCAAAATTAATCAAAAGAAAAAGGTAACTATACAACTGCAAATTATCGAAATCTTTACCCTGTTTAAAGACAAATGCTTTAATCCAAAACATGAAATTCCCAAAAAAAAGGACAGTGATATATTTCCTATTAATATTAATTATCATCTGTTCGGTATTCATTAATTATAAATTAAAACAGCCAACAGGATTAAACCCGATCTTTAAATCGGCTGAAGCCAAAGAAAGGTTTTACAGGGTTTATGATACCGCCATGATGGCCTGGAATACCCCCTATATTTCTAAAGATGTAAATACCTCATTTGGGAGTACCCATATCAATATTTGCGGGGACGAGGATAAGCCACCGTTGATTTTACTCTCCATAATGACTTTTAGCTCTGTTAGCTGGTATCCGAATATTCCGGAGTTAAGCAAGCATTTCAGGATTTATTGTGTGGACATTATTGGTGATCATAACAGAAGTGAAGCATCAAGGCTGTTACCTGATAAAAAATACTTTGCAGAGTGGCTCTGCGAGGTTATGGATGCCTTGAAATTAAATAAGGCAAATATTACCGGGGAATCCTACGGTGGTTTTATTACATTAAGCCTTGCACTTTATCATCCTGAAAGAATAAATAAGGCGATCTTAATCGCACCTGCGGCCACGCTAACAGACTGGAAATTTTCTGTTAAGATATTTATAACGGTTGTTAAGATCGTTCCTTCAATTATTCCGGCTGATTATAATGAGGCATTTAAAATATTTTCGGATTACCCCCAAAAAGTGGATAGCAGGATGAAAGGTGTTTTAAGGTCAGTTTACAAAGAGGGGGTTTCATCGCAATTGATAACCCCAAAGGAATTTACTGAAGATGAATTGAGTCAGGTCAAGACAAAGACCCTGGTTATGATTGGAGAGCATGAGCCAAATTATGATTATAAAGATGCTTTGCAAAGGGCAGAAAAGTTTATGCCAGATGTTACCGGATTCATGATTCCCAATGCCAAACACCTGGTCAATATCGATCAGCCTGAAATTGTAAATAAAAAAATAATTGAATTTTTTCTGTCTTCAAAATAATCGGACCATTAATTGGAGTCAAAAAATAGCCTGATGTCTGTAATT
>JAQBOV010000082.1 GCA_028287895.1 Mucilaginibacter sp.
CATTGCTTCAGGAAAAGTCGCTACGGGTTTTGACCTGGTTAAGAACTTTGCCTTAGGTGCAGATATGTGCAACAGCGCACGTGGAATGATGTTTGCCCTGGGATGCATACAGGCATTGGAATGTAATAGCAACACCTGCCCAACCGGCGTAGCTACACAAAACAAAAGCCTGATGAAAGGATTAGTAATAGAAGATAAAAAAACACGTGTGGCTAATTTTCAGAAGCAAACGGTAGGCAGCGCCATACAAATGATAGGCGCTGCAGGCTTACAACACCCGGATGACATTCACCGTATGTTTATTTACCGCAGGGTAAGTCCGAGCCAGATACAGACTTATGCAGAGTTATTTCCGTATGCACCTAAAGGCAGTTTATTGGATACACCGTATCCGTTAAATTTTGAAATGGATATGGCTATCAGTAGCGCGGAAAGCTTTGTGCCTGATTATAATAAGGTAAGCACGGTAGCGGCAACTGAAGCCAGTGCTTATGTAAGCTAATGATTGAGTGAGTTACTATACGCTCTTTCAAACATACATGCATAAAAAAGCCTTAACAATATTACTAAGGCTTCGCGTGCGATTGATTTATAATCCACGAGATAACGCTTAAACTAGCGGCTTTTTTTCTTCGCGCAGGTCTATCATTAATGACCCCGCGCAGACTAAATACTGATCCCTGATCATCCAACTATTTGTTAAATGATTGTCTGAACTCAACGGGTGATGTTTTGGTTTTTTGGCGAAATAATTTATTGAATGATTGCGGGTGCTCAAAGCCAAGTTGATAAGCAATTTCAGCGACGCTTAAATTGCCCGTGCTTAAAATATCTTTTGCCTTTTCAATTAATCTGTTATGTATATGCTGCTGCGTACTTTGCCCGGTAAGCGATTTTAACATATCTGTTAAATATCTTGGTGAAATCCGGAGATGGTCTGATACTTCCTGTACCGAAGGCATTCCACTTAAAGATGACTTTCCGGAATCAAATCGATCAGACAGATACGCATCCATTTTACTGATCAGATCATTATAAACTACTTTACGGGTAATGAATTGCCGATTATAAAAACGGTTGCTATAGTTCAGTAACAGTTCGATCTGCGAAACTAATACATCCTGGCTGAAATGGTCGATATTATTTTCCAGCTCATTTGCTATACTCTCAAATAAACCGGTAATAACTTTTTTTTCCTTTTCGGACAAGAAAAGCGCCTCTGAAACAGTGTAAGAAAAAAAACCGTATTGCTGAATATTTTTGCCCAACTGGTAATTTCTGACCAGATCCGGATGAAAGAACAGAGCGTAACCATCATAGCTGTTTTCCTCGTGCGACATCGTAACGATCTGATTCGGTGCCAAAAAAGCCAGTCCTCCCTCCTCAAAGTCATAATAACCTTGCCCATATTTCACCTGGCCCTTAAAATCCTTTTTAAAGGATATTTTATAAAAGTTTATCAAAAAGCTCCGGCCTGCATCTTCATGGTTGATCTTCACCCGGTCGTAATTAATTAATCCGACCAGCGGATGTAAAGGTTTGGGTTGTTCCAAACGTCGCATCAGCTCGGAAATGCTTTTAAAAACTAAGGGAGACTGGGTAAGGACTTTCATAGCTTTAGTTCTAAGGATAAAAAATTTAACACGAAACTGGCAAAATTAATCCTGCGCGGTCGGACGGATAACAATATCACCCACATCAACATTTGGCGGTTGACTGATAGCATAAATAACCGCCCCGGCAATATCATCCGGTGAGATGGCGATTTTTTCTGCTTTCTCCTTGATAGCCGCTTTAATAGCAGGATCTTTCATATGGTCCGCCAGTTCCGTTTGTACAAACCCGGGTGAAATCCCGGTAACACGCAAATTGGCGCCGGCTTCCTGGCGCAGCGCTTCAGTAATAGTACGTACAGCATTTTTGGTACCGGCATATACGCCCTGAAGCGGTACTATCCTGAGTCCCGATGTAGAAATAATATTAATGATGTGACCTGAACCCTGTTCTTGGAAGACCGGAAGGGCAGCGGCAATACCATATAAAGTCCCCTTCAAATTCACATCGATCATCTCCTCCCAATCTTCCACCTGCAACTCATCCATACGGGAAAGATGACTGATGCCCGCATTATTGATGAGCACATCCAGCCGGCCGTATTTATCACAAGCCAGCTTAACCAGTTTTATCAGGTCGTCACGCTGTTTAACATCTGTGACCAAATATAGAGCCTCTCCGCCAGCTTTAACAATATGGTCGGCAAGTTCTTCGAGGCGGTCTGATCGGCGTGCACCCAAAACCACCTTTGCACCATGCCCGGCAAGCATAAGCGCTGTTGCTTCGCCGATACCACTACTGGCACCGGTAATAGCTACAACTTTTCCTTTTATTCTATTTTGCATGATCTTCAGTTTTAATTTTATGATATTCAAAATTCGATCATTCCAACCATCATAATGTAGTCAAAACCTCTAATGTTGTAGCCTAAAATTCATCGGATCGTTAAATCGCGGCAAATTTTTAATTTCCACCTGTTCAAACATCATTCGCTTAAATATAAAACTGCATGAGTATCAACGCTCATGCAGTTCCTTTTAGCGCAGACGCTAAACTAAGACCTGCCGCCAATTCAAGCGTCTACGCTTATTATGCAGAAACGACTATGGAAGGTGAGTGGAATCCAAAATTCACACAAATAAAAAAGGGGATTATAAATCCCCCTTTTTATACTATAACAGATTAGTCACTAATTAACTAATCTCCAATCTCTAAATTACAACGCCAACACTTCTTTTACCTGTTCAGCTGCTTCTTTAAGCAATATAGCCGAGTAAACTTTTAAACCAGAATTATCAATCAATTCTTTAGCTTCTTTAGCATTGGTTCCCTG
>JAQBOV010000059.1 GCA_028287895.1 Mucilaginibacter sp.
TTACGTGGTAAATATTGGCTTGGCGGGGCGCTTACTGCGCTATTTTTAGCACTGGAAATTGCAGCTAACCATGTCCAGATGACTTATTACCTGTTATTTTCAATAATAATACTTCTGGGTATTGAGCTATATCATGCTGTAAAAGAGAAAACCACCGCGGCATTTCTTAAATCAGCGGCTTATCTGGGCGCGGCCACTTTAATTGCTTTAGCGGTGAATGCCTCGTTATTGTGGAGTACCTACGAATATGGGAAGGACACGATTCGCGGAAAATCCAACCTGACGCAACATACCACCGAGCCAAGTAATGGTCTTGATAAGGAATATGCCTATCAATATAGCCAGGGAGTTGCAGAATCCTTTACCTTTTTAGTGCCAAATGCCTCCGGTGGTGGTTCCGGAACAGAATCGTTCGATCAAAATTCAGAAACGGTAAAGGTATTCACGTCTAAAGGAGCAACACCAGAGCAGGCCCTGGGCGCTGCACAGCAAATATCAGGCATTCCGGGACTTTCGCTATACTGGGGTTATAAACGCCCCTCTACCTACGGGCCATACTATTTTGGCGCTGTAATCTGTTTCCTTTTTATCTTCGGTTTGCTGGTCGTAAAAAGTCGCCTTAAATGGTGGCTATTGGGCACCGTCGTATTGACTATGCTGCTTTCATTTGGAGGAAGCTGGCCCTATGTATCGGATATTTTCTTCAAATATTTCCCGCTTTATAACAAGTTCAGAGCAGTTGAATCGGTACTAAACGTAACTGCACTTTGTTTCGTAATGCTTGCGTTATTAGCCATACAGGAAACGATTATTACAGCAGATAAAAATGCCTCATTTAAAAAATTAAAGATTGCATTTTATATTACCGGCGGACTTGCTTTAATACTGGTGGTAATGCCGACTGTATTATTAAGTTTCAGGCCCAGCGACCAGGCCACAGGCGTTGCTACCCTTGCACAGGCAATGAAGGGCGATAATGCAACGGCTAATAGTGTAGGCAGTGCACTGATTAAGGACAGGACAAACCTTGAACAAGCTGATGCTATCCGCTCATTTATCTTTATTCTGATTGCCTTTGGTATTTTATGGGCCTATTTAAAACAGAAAATTAATGTAACGGTGTTGTCTGTAGCCTTTCTCGCTATAATACTAATTGATCTTTGGCAGGTGGATAAGCGTTATCTCCGGGAAGAAAACTTTACAGCAAAAGAGGACAATACCCAGCCTAAGCCGCGTGAAGTTGACCAGTTCATCCAGCGGGACACTGATCCTGATTTCAGGGTTGTCGACCTGACCCAGGCACCTAAGTACGACCTTTTGACCCCATTCTTTCATAAATCATTATGGGGTTATTCTGCTGCAAGGATGAAACGCATAGACGAAATCATAGATAATCAGTTTTCAAAAAGCTTGAATCAGGATATACTGGATATGCTTAATGTCAAATACATCATTACAGCCGACCCCCAATCGCAAAATTTAAGCATGAAACGCAACGCAACGGCCTGCGGACATGCCTGGTTTGTGAAAAGCGTGAAATATGTAAAAAATGCCGATGAAGAAATGCAGGCGATCACCGCTTTTTCACCAAAAGATGCGGCTATCATCGATCAGCGCTTCAAAAGCCTGATCGATGAGAAATCAACCGGCTTTGATCCAAACGGCACGATAAAACTGGTTAAGTACTCGCCTGATGATATGATTTATGAAAGCAGCAGCAGCACGTCGTCTATCGCCGTGTTTTCAGAGATCTTTTATGACAAAGGCTGGAAAATGTATGTAGACGGCAAAGAACAACCCTATTTCCGTGCCGATTATCTTTTACGTGCAGCTCAATTGCCTTTAGGTAATCATAAGGTTGAGTTTATTTTCCACCCCGCATCTTATTATACCGGCGAAAAGATCTCACTGTTGGGCTCTATCCTATTGGTTCTGGCTTTAGCAGGCCTGGTTTATACCGATATCAAAAAAAAGCCTGATGCCAAAAAAAAGGCGGCTTAACAATTAAATAATGCCATAGTGCAAAAAAGCGATGGGTTTTGAAACTCATCGCTTTTTTTGTCTGGACTAAGGATTATAGAATTAGAGGGTGTTAAGATTTACATCGATTCGCTGTTTTACCTTGTAATATTACATTTTCAAACCTTATAATCCTGCAATCCTTGAATGCTGTAAACCTTAGTTCAGACAATCAGTCATTCGTCCTCCTATTCCTCAACCAATACCAGCCCAAATTAAAGGTAATAACAAGATGGTTGAACAGCGTTGGCACCAATCCATAATACCGTTTCATAATATCAAAACGCTCCAGCAAACTTTGCCGGTGCCTTTGCTTTGACATCCCGCCCACCAGGTATTTAGCTACATATCCCTGGGCCTTTACAATCTTGTTAGCTTTTTGTGCGGCCCGGATGATCCAGTCAATATCTGCACTTAAATGATATTGCCTGTTATAGGGTTCAGCTAATGAACGTTTAATGTAAATAGCCTGATGACTTACATTCATGCCGTATTTAAAACTTTTCCAGGTAAATGTCGTCGGTGCCTTATGTCTTCGCTGACCAAGGCTTTGTCCGTCGTCGTTGATCATCTCCGTTTCACCGTAATAAATGTCAGCATCATCGGCAGCGGCAAAGACTTTGGCTACCGTATCGGATGAATAGATCTCATCCCCCGAGTTCATAAACAATACATAGTTGCCGGCAGCCATGGCCAAACCTTTATTCATAGCGTCATAAATACCTTCATCTTTTTCGCTGATTAGTTTTATGCGGTCCCGGTATTTTTTGATCACCTCAAGCGTTCCGTCAGTTGAAGACCCGTCAACAATAATGTATTCGATATTGGCATAAGTTTGATTTAAAACCGAAAGCATCGTGCCCTCAATGCCCTTCAGGTCGTTATAGACAACTGTAATAACACTTAATTTCGGTTGAAACATAGAAAATAGTTAGAATAATACAACTCCGTATTACGCTGTGAAAGCTTCCGTGTCTTTTGCGGTTAATTTACACCGGAGCACACAAGGAAGACACAGCGATCAAAGTAATAACTGTTTATATAAATCTATATGCTTTTTTGAGATAATTTCTTCAGAAAAATTGTCCATAATAAATTGCCTTGCCTGCTGCTGCAATTTGGACCTGTCCGGATGATTGATGATCCATTGCATACCATCGGCGAAGCTTTCTGCAGAACGATAAGTCGCCAGGTAGCCGTTATACTCATGCTTTACCATATCAGGTATGCCGCCCGTCGTAAAGGCGATCACCGGCGTGGCGCAGGACAAGCTTTCCATTACCGTATAAGGCAGGTTATCTTCCAGCGAAGGGATCAGGAAAGCGTCAGCTGCGGCATAATAAAGCGCCAATTGCTCGTCGCTATCGACCTTTCCTAAAAAACTGGTTTTAAAAGGGAAATTGGGAACGCTGGCTGTATCGCGGTTACCAAATACGACCAGTTCAATATCATCGGCATGCACGCCTGACCTTGTTCTTAATAAGTCCAGACTTTCCATCAGGTAACCCATCCCTTTATGCATATCCTTACGCGAAGGCATAAATCCTGTTAAAAAAATAAATTTCCCCTTTGCAAAACCTGCCCGCTCTCTGGCCAAATGTTTGTCAGCAGGTTTAAAGACATCCGTTTCCAGCGTATTTGGAATCTGGCTGACCGATCTGTCTTTCATCAGACTACTCTGCAATACCGAGGCCCGCATCCAGCTACTTGGGGCGTTAATCTTAAAATCCAATTGAGCATAAGCATCCTGCTTCTTTTTCCATATGCGGTGTGAATAATCAGCAGGCGAGGGACGCTTAAACAGGGGGCAACTACCGCATTCCCGCTGAAAATGATCACAGGTATAACGCACATGGCACCCCCCGGTAAAGGCATTGCTGTCATGAAAAGTCCACACTATGGGCTTACCCAGTTTAGCGATCTGTGCAATATGTGAGGGATTTAAAAATCCGTGATTGACCCAATGCAAGTGAATGACGTCCGCATTTTTAACATCCGGGTGATGGATGACCGAACGCCCGAACCAGGCGAATGAAAACGGGGTCTTAACCGCTTTCAGGTATCTTTTAGCCCATATCCGCTCCAATATGATCGTGGCGGCGGTATATGCTTTTTGTATCAAACTGGTGTTAAAATCACCTATCTGCGGATCTTTTCCAAATTTATAATGCACGATTACCTTAGAATCAATATTTTGGCTTAGTAATGCACGGTTAAGCCTGATACAGGCCCGTCCGGCCCCCCCGTTACCATCATACGTGTTTAAATGCACTACTTTTAGCATGTTTCAAAAATACATTATTTAAATACCTGTTAAAGCTTTTGACTATTATTTGGTAAAAGTGCTTTCTTTGCATTCATAATGAGCAACGAACTCACCGATAAAGCATTTTGGGCCGATTACTGGGAATCAAAAAAAGGCCTGGCATTTAACGTACCCACCGGGTATACTTTTCATAAATTATTGAAACAGATCGTAAGCAAAAACAGGATCTGCACAGCCATCGAATTAGGTGGGTTCCCCGGCTACTATGCTATTTTTCTTCATAAATACCTTGGTTTAAGAACTACTTTATTTGATTTCTATGTACATCAGCCTGTTTTAAAAGAAGTATTAAATGCCAACCGGCTTACTGAGAAAGACATTGATGTAGTTGAAGGCGACCTGTTCAATTACAAGCCTGAAGATCGCTATGACCTGGTACTGTCATGCGGGTTAATTGAGCATTTTAATGATACCAGGGATATCATAGGGCGGCATCTGCAATTTTTGAAACCGGGCGGCACCCTGTTTATTACCCTGCCCAACTTTACCGGGGTAAACGGCTGGGTTCAGCGTAAGTTTGATATCGCTAATTATGAGAAACACAATATCGCCAGTATGAACCCCCGGTTACTTGCCGGATATTGTAAGGAGCTGGGACTTAAAAATGTAGAGGCTTTTTATTACGGCCATTTTTCTGTCTGGCTGGAGAACAAGCAGCAGCAAAACCCACTGACAAAAATATTTATTAAAACGCTTTGGCTGGCAGGTAAGATCGCAACCAAAATTATCCCGGTCGAAAGTAAGGCACTTTCACCGTACATTGTTATAAAAGCGGTAAAGTAATTATTTTTTAACCTGGTATCTGGCTTGCAGCTGTTTCATAAATCGTAAACCCCGTTGAAACAGGCTGCCTTTACGCTTTTTGAGGAACTGCTTTACAGCCTGGTAAGCCTTAGGGTCTTCTTTTATTTCAGTTGGGTATGTGGCAACCGGCTTTTGTGCTATTTGCACCTGGTATGTATTCTCATTGTTTGAATGAACGCCGGTACCGTCATGCCCGATGTTATGAATAAAAGAGCGGGAAGGGTTTAGCGTCAGGCCATTATTTAAAAAAATTGAAGCATACCAGCGAATAGCCCATGAGTTATTTTTCCCCGCTTTAAACTGTTGCATCTGTTTCCAGAAATTCATGCTGCTTTCTATAGAAAACCAGTGTATTTTTTGTTTATCAAACTGCCTTATCAGTTTATCAATGTCCGGTTCGAATTCCTTCCATGCCCGGGCCCATGTGGCCCATCCCCAGCTGGTGGCGGCACGGTAAAAAAAAGTTTCAGGCAGGTTTTTATCTGCCAGGTCATACATATAAGCGCCGATATGCATTACCTTTTCTTCATTTGCATACCGGTTAAGTCCCTCGTTAAAATATTGCAGGGTATAGGGCGATGACAGCAGGTCATCCTCAAAAACAATCACTTTATCATACTCATTTACCAGTTTGGTTACACCGCTGATTATGGAATTGGCAAGGCCGAGATTCTCTTTGCGGGTGATTAGCTTTACTGACTTAAAACCGGTTACCTCCTTTGCCATCTGCCTTATCTGCTCAATTTTTGCTTTGTCAGCTTCCGTTTTTGGTCCGTCAGAAAAGATAAACAAGCGCGATTCTTCTGCCAGCAGATTCTTTTTCAAATAACCGATCGTACGGCGCGTATGTTCCGGACGGTTATAAACAAATAGGGCTATCGGGGCCAGGTTTTGCATAAATAATTGATCAGAATATTTCCAGTTGATGATCTGCTTTTTTGCAAAGCACCGTATAGGCATTTGCCAGTTGCTCACTCATTTTTTTTCCGAAGACATTAACAAGTGCTTTTTTCACAGCGTATTCAGCATTAATCTTCAAATCGGTGATCAGGCTTTTAGATTTTTTTTGATTAACATACCTGTTGAATTTAGTTACTTGGGGCTCGATCATAGAAGTAAGATCAGCCTCGATGTCAAACCCTTCCGTACGCAATAAATATCTTAATGATGTCGGTGTGTACACATTAATATGCCCATAAGCCAAAAAATGTTTGATATTGCTGTCCACTCCCGCCTTATAATCGCGCGGAACTTCTATCACACAATAACGAGCCACACGTTTCAATTCACGCAACAACAAGCGTTCGTGTTCTACATGCTCCAGCACGTGTGAAAGAATCACCAGATCAAAGCTGTCATTATCAAATGGCAAATGATACCCGTCAAAAATCTGCACTGATTTAAGGCGCTCAATATTTCTTTCTTTAATATGCGCTACACCACTCTCAGAAATTTCGACAGCATGATATTCAGGCGCAAAGTTCTGATCAGCCAATAGCTTTAAAATGCTCCCATCGCCAGCGCCTACCTCCAGTACTTTATTAAATGAATGGCCTTTACAAACATCGATAATATGCTGCGCTTTATACCCGGCACCCAACATGCGCCAGGCCTGATCATGTTGTTGATAAAATTCGTCGTAAGCGGTTTTGACGCTGTCGCTGATAATCTCTGTTCCCATTTTTCAAATCTCCAAACAATTATCGTCCTTATAAAAAACCGAAGTGGATTTGCGGTAAAATAAACCCGGAGAAATACCACTGAATGCGATGTGTTTAAAACCGCTTTTTATCAAAAACTCAATACCCGGTTTATACTGCTCTCTTTCAGAATCATCCAATATTACTACCCCTTTAGGGGACAAGGCATCGACAGCTTGTCTGCAGCAATTGACTCTGTCGCGGCCGTCAACTATAATGATGTCGAATTTCTCTTCCAGTTTACCCGGTATATGGCAATAATCGCCTCCCCTTATCAATTCGCAAAATATCATTTCAGAATTTTCAGGTTTGCTGCCTGCTATCTTGTCATACCAGAGTTTATCGTGTTCCACAGAAACTACCATGCCTGCATATTTTGCGTAGAAATAAGTAGAATTACCTGAGCCAAATTCAAAAACGGTGTGCTGCTTGTTTAGCCTTTCTTCAATAAAATCGATAAAAGAATAGGTTACCCACGGAATCGGGTCCCTATAACTATCAACAGGCGATTTACTATCAAAAGCCTTGAACCATCCGACGTCATGAAGATAGCCCTTATGATTAAATGACAATAACGCCTTTAGCCTTTTAGGCTGCGACAAAACCTGAAGCAATGATGTAAATTTATTCAATGTTTTAATATTTTTCTAAACAACGAAATTAAAAATAATGATCGTAACATTAGTAAACCCTGTTCGCGGGTTTTTGGTATAAATACAATGAAGAATGTGGCTATTCCATAAGCAGCTAATGTAGCATAAGCGGCTCCTAAAATCCCATATTTCGGTAACCAGAGAATATTTAACAGGATATTTACCACCGCACCCACCCCGGTTCTAAGCATTGCTATTTTTGTATAGCCTTCAGCAATAAGATACTGGCCGCTTGCGCTACCCAGAAATACAAATATCCCGGCCCAAACATGCACTGCTAATACCGGCGCACCCGACCAAAATTCCGGATGTCTTGCATAGGCGATATGATAAATAAATTTTGAAGCAAATGTCATGAAAATGGCTATTGACATACTTATAACCACCATCAGGTCATACATGTTTTGTAATCGTTTTTTATAACGTATCGTATCGGTGTTGCGTGCGTTCATAATAGCCGGAAAAACAGATGTTACTATTGCAACAGGAATAAAGTACCAGCTTTCACTTAGGTTGGCAACGGTTGAATAAACCCCCAATTCGCTCGTTTTTAAATAGATAGGGATCATTACCTGGTCAATTTTCATATATAGAGAAACCAGGATAGCTGAAAAGGCCAAAGGCCAGGAATGCTTTATGAGATATGTTGCAACAGAGCGATCAAACTTCCATTGGTAAATATTATTCCCGCTGTGCTGATAGGTTATGATATAACCCGCCGCTATTAATGCGGCATCAAATAGCAGTGAATAAACAAACCATATAAGAGGTAACTTCAGGAGAATAAAACATAACTTAATGACTGCCGACACCACATTGCCCACCACATTGATATACATTATTTTTTTTGCCTGTACCTTTGCCTGGAAAAAGCTATCAATAATATTTACTGATTGTATAGCAGCAGCAAAAGAAACGATAAAAACATAGTAAAAGGGCGTTTCGAGCGGCTTTAAATGATTCGCTAAATTATAAGCCACATATACCAGCGGGATAACAGCAAAACCCGCAACCAGCCGCATCCAAAAAGAAGTTCCCAGTAATATATTTTTTTTATTAGGGTCGTTTAATAACTCGCGTGTGACAAAACCATCAAGCCCGAGCGCTGCAATAGCCAAAAAAAATGCGATCAGTGCCGTAGGATAATTTAGGATCCCAAATTGCCTTGTTCCTAGATAGCTTGAAAGCGCAAAAGTATTTATCAAGAACTTTATGGCAAGACTACCCACACGTGCTGACATTAGCCATCCGGTATTTTTAAAATACTTCTCGAATGCCTGTTGATCGAATCCTGGGATGCCGGGTATACGCATAGTTTGCGGGTAAAGGTATAAAAAAAGCTAAACCCTGTGATTATAGAGCTTAGCTTTCATGTTTAACTAAAATTTTTTACTTATTAGTTTTATGGCTTATGTAATATACCTGATTTGTCAATATACCATATTTTACCTTGTGAATCTACAGATATCCTTACGCCTGAAACTCCTGGCGATTGCGACCATCCGGTTCCACTATACTGATATATTGGAGGATTATAGCCAACAGCAGCTGAATCCGCGCCCGTAACAAATACGGAACCATTTGCACCGATACCTATATCATTAGCATTAACGCCATATAATGTATCCCATAAATAAGTGCCGCCGTATTTGAAAACAAGGTGTGATCTGTTTACCACCCAGGGAATACCATTAGGACCAACCGCAATGTGTATACCTGCACAATCGGGCATTGTGGTCCATCCCGTACCGTTCCATTTCATAATGTTATATCCCCCTGTCGGCGATACATCCTGTATGCCAACAGCAAATACGGAACCATCTGCTCCAATACCTATGTCTGTGGCCGTCCCCGGCATTTGATCCCATATCGTAGTGCCGTTATATCTGAATATGAGGTGTGACTTGTTTACCACCCATGGCACTCCCTGGGGCGATACAGCTACGCTTATTGCCGCACAATCGGGTAATTTATGCAGCTGTCCATTAACAACCTTATATATGCTGTGCCCGCCCGTTGCCGATGTACTATCCGCACCGATTACAAATACCGACCCGTCGGCTCCTACGCCAACATCCGTCACTCTTGCATCGGTTACAGTGACATTGCAGGTCTCTGAAACAGAATAAGTTTTAGTTTTTACGTTAATCGCTGCAACGCCCGGCTTAAGAGCTGTTATTAAGCCTGTATTGCCAACTGTGGCCACGGTTGTGTCGGATGAGGTCCATAGAAGTTCTGTAGCAGGGTAATTTAGTGCAACAAGCTGTTTTGAAATGCCGGCTGATAATGTAAGCGTGTCAACATCAATAATCCTGGCCTCAACTACCGTTACGGTACATGTTGCAGAAACCGCATAAGTTTTGCTTTTCACATTAATTAGGGCGGTGCCTTTTTTGTAGGCGGTGATCACTCCTGTGTTATTAACTTTAGCTACAGTTGAATCAGACGAAGTCCAGGTAAGCTGATCAGCAGAATAATTTTTGCAGCCAAGTTGTTTGGAAATGCCCGTTGATAACTTTAAGGTATCGAAAGAAATCTGTACCGAGTGATCCGGTTCAGTTTTTACCTCTTTTATGCATGATCCCATTAATAAAGTCACACTAAAAAGGAATAATAATGATGGAATAGTACTTTTCATGACATGGATAAGATTTAGACTTCACTGTAAAAATATACAATTATTTTAAATCCTGATGATTTTACAGGATTCCGGCATTAACAACAGTTCTTCCAAAAACAAAGGGCCCTCCGTTATTTACAGAGGGCCCTTATAATATTTATTCAGCTAAGTTTATTGGTTCACAAACTTCTTAGCGTTTATCCTGCGCTCGTTCTCGTTCAAATATATTTTACGCATACGGATGCTTTGAGGGGTAACCTCGATATATTCATCCGCTTGGATATACTCCATCGACTCTTCCAGTGAGAATTTAATAGCAGGCGCAATCCTAACGTTGGTATCACTACCCGAAGCGCGCATGTTGGTTAACTGCTTGCCTTTGGTCAGGTTGATCACCAAATCATTATCGCGGATGTGCTCACCCAGTACCTGCCCTTCGTAAATATCCACACCCGGATCAATAAAGAAACGGCCCCTGTCCTGCAATTTATCAATCGCAAAGGCAGTGGTTTTGCCGGTATCCATGGATACCAAAACACCATTTAAACGGCCTGGAATTGTACCCTTCCATGGTTCGTATGATTTAAAACGGTGAGCCATTATTGCCTCTCCGCCTGTAGCGGTCAGTACGTTGTTGCGCAAACCGATAATACCGCGTGCAGGAATATCAAATTCCAAATGCTGCAAGTCGCCTTTTGGCTCCATTACCAGCAGGTCGCCTTTGCGCTGCGTTACCAGTTCAATTACCTTACCAGCAACTTCACCCGGTACATCCACGATCAGTGTTTCCACAGGCTCGCATTTAACACCGTCAATCTCTTTTATAATCACCTGCGGCTGACCTACCTGCAATTCGTAACCTTCGCGGCGCATGGTCTCTATCAATACCGATAAGTGCAGGATACCACGGCCATAAACCAGGTAGGAATCCGGCGAGTCAGTTTCCACTACTTTCAGCGCCAGGTTTTTTTCCATTTCCTTGAACAGCCTGTCGCGCAGATGGCGTGAGGTTACAAACTTGCCTTCTTTACCAAAAAACGGTGAAGTGTTGATGGTGAAGAGCATGTTCATGGTAGGCTCATCAATTTTTATAACAGCCAGTTGTTCCGGCTTTTCAAAATCGGCAATCGTGTCGCCAATATCAAAGCCTTCAATTCCTACAACGGCACATATATCGCCCGATTTAACTTCGGATACTTTTACTTTGCCTAAGCCTTCGAAAGTATAAAGTTCTTTTATTCTTGATTTTTGGACGGTACCATCACGTTTTACCAGTGATACCGGCTGATTTTCTTTTATCGTTCCCCTTGCCACACGGCCAATAGCAATACGGCCTACAAATGAAGAATAGTCCAATGAGGTGATCTGCATTTGCAAAGTGCCTTCAGATACGGGTGCCGGCGGGATGTTTGCCAATATAGCATCCATCAGCGGGAAGATATCCTCGGTAGGCTGTTTCCAGTCGGTACTCATCCAGCCCTGTTTTGACGAACCGTAGATCACCGGGAAATCCAGCTGATCTTCAGTAGCCTCAAGGTTGAAGAACAATTCAAAAATTTGTTCGTAAACCTCTTCCGGGCGGCAGTTTTCTTTATCCACCTTGTTGACCACAACAATAGGCTTTAAACCTAATGCCAATGCTTTTTGAGTTACAAACCGGGTTTGCGGCATGGCGCCTTCAAAGGCATCGCAAAGCAGCAATACGCCGTCGGCCATTTTCAATACACGCTCTACCTCGCCGCCAAAGTCGGCGTGACCAGGAGTATCAATAATATTGATCTTAACGTCTTTATACATTACCGAAACGTTTTTAGATACGATGGTGATACCACGTTCACGTTCCAGGTCATTGTTGTCCAGTATCAATTCGCCTGTTTCCTGGTTATCCCTGAAAATGGCGCAACTATGTAAAATTTTGTCAACCAATGTAGTTTTACCGTGGTCAACGTGTGCGATGATCGCTATATTTCTAATTTTTTGCATGAAAATGCCGCTTCTGAATTTGCGGCAAAGGTACGCTTAATATATGGAATTTGGAAGTAGTTACACCTTATTAGCGGAATAATGATTTAGAATTAACAAAGGTCTTAATAAAAAATGTTGCCCGCGGCCGTCAAGAGCGGCAATATATTTATAAAATATCAGAAGTGGAGCAGGGGCCGGCAGGCAGGTGGGGATTTACCAGCAAAATAATAACTTTGCGGAGGCGGCGGACTGGAGCTCACAAACATTAAAGGGTACTGAGCGGCTCACCGCCAACCTCCCGCAAGGGAAGGCTTGTTTAATGAAATAAATTTAAAACAAAACCTCTTCCTTACCGGCAGAGCGCTGCCTTCCAGGACAGGGAGGTTTACAGGGGATTTATGAGAGATAAACCGGAAATAAAAGTAGCCCTGTTAGACCTGTACAATGGCATACCCAATGAAGGTATGTGCGGTTTTCAGGATATATTGAACCGCTACCGGGCAAAAAATCAGCTTAATTTAAGCTACCGGGTATTTGATCTGCGCAAAAAATGTGAGGCCCCTGACTATTCCGGTTTTGACATTTATATATCAAGCGGCGGTCCCGGCAGTCCTTTGGACACCGAAGGCATGGAATGGGAGAAAAAATATTTTAATTTGATTGATAAGCTGGAAGATCATAACCTATCAAATTGTCCGCAAAAAAAATACGCATTTTTTGTCTGCCATTCCTTCCAGCTGATGTGTCGCAAATATAATTTGGGCGATATTAACACCCGCCGTTCGGCTTCATTCGGGGTATTGCCCGTCCATCAAACCAAAGCGGGGCTGACTGATCCGGTGTTTGAAGGGCTGGCCGATCCGTTCTATTCGCTCGACTCGCGCAGCTGGCAGGTGATCAATCCAAACGAAAAACGCTTCGCTGAATTGGGTATGAAATTGCTCGCTATTGAAAAAGAGCGTCCTTATATTGATTTGCCAAGAGCAATGATGGCCATCCGTTTTAATGAATACTTCATCTCGACACAGTTCCATCCCGAGGCAGATGCTGCCGGTATGCGGGCCGGTTTATCAAAGGAAGAAAAGAAGAAGGAAGTGGTCATTGAACATGGCCTTGATCAATATAATCAAATACTGGAACGCCTTGAAGACCCGGATAAAATAGCGCGCACGCAACATACGGTTATTCCGAACTTTTTGGATCAGGCTGTCCTGAGCCTCGAGGAGCAGTAGGCGGATGGTGGCGCTGTAGCGTTCATGCGAAAGTAAAACCTTATACTAATACACTTGTTTATAGGATATAGATAGGAAAAAGTAGTAAATTTGCACCATGAATATTCAGTTGATCATTGTAGTATTACTTTTTGGCGCCGCCGTTTTTTACGTTGGCCGTTTGGTTTACAAAAGCCTGACAGCCAAGAGTGGTTGCGGTACTAATTGCAAATGTGGCGTGGATTTTTCAAAAATTGATTCGCCCCAGGCAGGTAAATAGCATTTATCAGAATCTTAGACCAATTATATTTTTATTTAGATCATTAAATTTTAATGGCCGAAAAACAGGTTTTTCAAGCTGATACACCAGGTAGGTGGACTCGTTTTAAATGGCTTAGCCGGTTCTTACTGATCGTTCTTGCTGCTGCGGTGGTAGCCGCAGCGATAACAGTTACCTCAAAGCAATACCCCAGTTTACCCAATTTAAATCCGGCTCCAAAAAAGCTGTCAAAAGAGGAATTAGAGCTGTTAAAAAGGTCGACCAAGTTTAAAGACTTTAAGATAGATACCGAAAGGATAGGCGTATTGCGGCGAAAATTGCGCCTGCACCAGATCAGGCACCCCAACAATAAGGACCGTATCAATGCAGGGTTTTACCGTGCCTGGGAACCCCAGGCCTATAATTCGCTGGTTGATCATATTGCCAGGCTGGATATG
>JAQBOV010000096.1 GCA_028287895.1 Mucilaginibacter sp.
AATACTTTCAAACCAATAAACGCAAATTCATTATTGCCGATACCCCGGGGCATATTCAGTACACCCGTAATATGGTAACCGGGGCCTCAAATGCAGGCTTGGCCATAATCCTTATTGATGCCCGTAAAGGCGTTATTGAGCAAACCATACGACACTCGTTTTTGGTCTCCCTGTTAGGCCTTCCGCAAGTGGTCGTGTGTGTCAACAAGATGGATATGGTTGACTTTAAGGAAGAGGTATTTGATAAAATTGTAAAAGATTATAAAGTGCTGGCAGCTAAAGTCGGGCTGCATCAGGTAACTTATATCCCGGTAAGTGCGCTTAAGGGTGATAATATTGTTCATCCATCCTCTAATATGAGTTGGTATCATGGCAGCAGCCTTTTACCTTACCTGGAAACTGCCGAGATCCCCGCTGATAACAGCAGCGCTCACGCCCGTTTCCCGGTGCAATGGATCATACGTCCGCAAACCGATGACCTGCACGATTATCGCGGTTATGCAGGCCGTGTTTCGAGCGGCTCATTCAGGGTAAACGATAAAGTAACAATATTACCATCAGGATTCAATTCGACCATCAGCAAAATAGAATTGCTTGATGATGAGCCTGAAGTAGCATTGGCGGGTATGTCGGTAACCGTACACCTGGAGGATAATATCGATATCAGTCGCGGTGATATTTTAGTAAATGCCTTTAACCAGCCCGAAGTTTCACAACAAATAGAAGCCGACCTGTGCTGGATGGACACCCGTGCTTTAGATACTACACATACTTACCTTTTGCAACACAATAGCAAAGTAACCCGCTGCCGTATAAAGGAAATATTATACAAGGTGAATATCAATACGCTTGAAAAAGAATTTAGTGAAGATTTTAAGCTGAATGATATTGGTCGTATCATTATAAAAACTGCTGACCCGCTGGCTTACGATCTGTATCAGAATAATAAAGCCAATGGCGGGGCCATATTGATTGATAGCCGCACTAATGTAACCGTGGGCGCCCTTATGTTCAGAGCAAACGCCGAATAATGCCAATTATCATCCTGAATCTATATTAATAAAACAAAGCGCAGGCGGGCCGCGATTTATCGGGGCCCGCCTCTTTATTGCAACATTTATGTTACAACTGTTTTTTACAGTAATTTAAAATCATTTTTGTATCAAAATGCCCCAATGATATTATAATGCAACGACTTACAGCATTCAGATTATTTTTTTTGTTAGCTGCCTTATTGTTTGTTGCCAAGCCGTTTTTTGGTTTCAGCGCCAATATTGATCGAACGCGCCATAGCCAGGGATATACCATCTTAGCTAAAAGTTTTACTAAACGTAAACCGGAGAGCATCGAAGAGGCGGATGTAAATATTGAATTTATTCATCAGTCGCTTATTCATCCTCTTCTGAATATACTTTCAACAATTTCCATTTTACTCCTGACGCTATTTCCTGCGGCATTTAAAAATGTTTCAAAAATAACCGGCAGGTTTTTGTCCGGTATTCGTTATGCGCTTTTGCCGCCCGAACCTATCTACCTCCTTTCAGGCAAACTCATTATTTGATATTCATTCCTTTTTGGCATCCTGCGGTAATTAATTGATACCTGATAGCATACTGCTATTCCGTATCTTTTTTTCTATTCTATTCTATCAAATTAAATGATTTATAAAATGTTAAGTTTTAATAAGAGCTTGTGCATTATCCCCTTACTGTTGATTTCGGTAGCCGTACATGCACAGCAATCGGTTACTTTAACACAGTTATTAAACCAGGTGGATAAAAATGCCCTGGCCTTAATAACCGACTCGTCCGCTATTCGGATAAAACAGGCCCAGGCAGCCCAGACCCGGAATAACTGGCTGCCAAATTTAAAATTGAATTACCAGGCCGATATCGGTACCAGTAATAATGTAACCGGGCCATACTTTGGTTATGGTATCATTCCTTCCAGCTCCGGTGGAATCCATGGTACTAATGTGACCTCCACCCTGTCAACTAACCTGGGTATAGCCGCTTTCGACTGGGAGCTTTATAATTTCGGCGCTTATGGCGCCCAGAATAAAGTGGCTAATTCTGATATCATAGTTGAACAAAGTAATTTTGCCCAATCTAAATATCAGTTACAGGCCTACTCGATCAGTAATTATCTGCGCTTATTGAGCTTGCAGAGTTATCTGGCCATCCAACGCAGGAACATACAGCGCGACCAGGAGATATTACGCTCCATCCGCTCACTTACCAAAAGCGGTGTTAGGCCCGGAGTGGACACCAGTATTGCCAATGCCGAATTATCAAAAGCGAGATTAACTTTTATCGAACTGAATAACCAGGTAAAGCAAGTACAATTACAGCTTTCGGCCGTTAGCAGCCTGCCTTATCAAAATATTATAGCTGACAGTACCCTGGAAAGCAAACTAATGAATTTACCCGTGTCTCAATTTGCAACCGATACGGCAAATCACCCTGTTATTAATTACTATCAATCCATTTATCAGAATAGTAAAGCGCGCGAAAGCCTTGTTAAAAAAGAATATAATCCAAAAATATTATTGGAAGCCGCAGCCTGGGGGCGCGGATCAAGTGTTGATCCTGATGGGAATTACAACAGTCTTTCAACCGGGCTTGGCTTTGACCGTAACAATTACCTGGTTGGCTTGGGGATCTCCTACAATCTGTTCGACCTGCGGCGGAAACAATTAAAGCTGCGGACGCAGAAAACTGTTACCGATTATAGCCGTCACAAACTGGAGGAAGAAAAAACATTGCTGGCAGCCAGCGCAAACCAGGCCAATGCCGAAATGGAAACTGCAAGGCTACGGCTGCAGGAAATACCTAACCAATTAAAAGCGGCAAATGATGGTTACCGGCAAAAGCTATCTCTTTATAAAAGCGGGTTAACTGATATTATCGAGCTCAATGCTGCTTTAAGTATACTTTACCGGGCCGAAACTGATTATGCCCAGGCTAAATATGATTATAATAATGCCCTCTTTGGCCAAGCTGTCACTGAAAACCAGGTAAGTACAATTTTAAACCTTTTAAAATAATTTAACTATGTCAATGGTCACATCCGCACTGAAAAGGCCGATCACTACACTGGTGATCACCATGAGCCTTTTGATTTTTGCAGTGCTCAGTGCAATAAAAATACCGATAGATATTTTTCCGCAATTAAACCTGCCTACTATTTATGTAATCGAATCGTATGGCGGCATGTCTGCCCAGCAGATGGAAGGTTTTTTCTCTACACGCCTGCAGGATCAATTCCTGTATGTTAATGGAATAAAAAGTATCAGCAGCAAAAATATCCAGGGATTAACGCTCATCAAATTATCATTTTATGAAAGCACCAATATGGCCGAAGCGTCTGCCCAGGTAGCCTTGCAGGTTAACCGTGCCCAGAGTTTTTTTCCTCCGGGGGCATTACCCCCGCAGGTAGTAAGGTTTGATGCCTCGTCATTACCTGTCGGTGAATTGGTGCTGGATAGCAAATCGGAAAGTTTGAAGGATATTTATGATATGGCCGCTACCCGTATACGGCCAATGTTCGCCACCATTCCGGGACTCTCTGCTCCCCCGCCATTTGGTTCAAACGCCAGATCGATCATTTTAAGTGTTGACCCCAACAAACTGCGCAGTTTTAACCTGACGCCAGATGAAGTAGTGGATGCATTGTCAAAATTCAATGTAATGTCGCCGTCAGGCAACCTCCGGCTGGACAATACGATGTATCTGACTACGATGAACTCGCTGATCAAAAGCCCGGACAACTTCGGCAATATCCCGGTGATTACCAAAAATGGCATTCCCATATTTGTTAAGGATATAGCAAGGGTAACCGATGCCGCAGATGTTACTGTCGATTATGCTTTGATCAACGGAAAGCGCTCGGTATATATCCCGGTAGTTAAAACAGCAGACGCCTCTACGTGGACGGTAGTGCAGACTTTGAAAAGCAAACTGCCCGAAATGCAGAGCCTGCTGCCTGATGATATTAAGATATCCTACGAATTTGACCAGTCCGTATTTGTGGTAAATGCCGTTAAGAGCTTAATTACCGAGGGCAGTCTTGGCGCTTTGTTAACCGGTTTAATGGTATTATTATTTCTGCGTGATCTGCGCAGTAGTCTGATCGTGGTGATCACGATACCTGTTTCTATCTTAATTGGCGTTCTGCTGCTGAGTTTATTTGGTCAAACCATCAATATCATGACCCTAAGCGGTTTAGCACTGGCCATCGGTATCCTTGTTGACCAGGCGACGGTCACTATCGAAAATATTCACCAGCATTTGGAAATGGGTAAATCCAAACGGCTGGCTATTTATGACGCCTGTGAAGAAATATCATTTCCTTTATTGCTGATATTGCTTTGTATCCTGGCTGTATTTGCCCCGTCATTTATGATGAACGGCGTGCCAAAGGCAATGTTTTTACCGCTGTCAATGTCTATCGGCTTAACCATGATCGTATCCTATGTGCTGGCGCAAACTATGGTGCCCATATTAAGTAACTGGATGATCAAGGCGGAACGCTACCAGCATTACGAGCACGGCAAAATACACGCTCATGCAGGCGAAGCGCTGAACAGGAATGAGGAGGTCCAAATAAATAAACATTTGAACAAACAAGAAAAGGAACCTGGAAAGAACGATCTCTTTGAAAAGGTAAAAATGGGGTTTATGAAAATTCTGAAACGTTGGATGCCTCATAAAAGGATCATTGTGCCTGTTTACCTGGTAGCGATGATCGTCCTTGCAGGAATGTGCTTTATAATAATTGGTAAGGATATGATGCCCAAACTCAATAACGGACAGTTCCAGATCCGTATAAAAGAACCTCAGGGAACCCGCCTGGAAAGAACGGAAGAAAAGTTTAAACAGGTATTACAGATCATTAATAAAACAGTTAACAATCACGTCGAAATTTCTTCCGGTTATATAGGCTTAGTTCCCAGCAGCTTTGGCAGCAGTAACCTTTATGTATTTAACACCGGGACACATGAGGCAGTGCTGCAGGTGAATCTGGATGATCAATACAAGGTAAATATGGATGAACTAAAGGATGCATTACGAAAGAACATCGCCTATGTGCTGCCCGAAATGACTGTCAGCTTTGAACCTATTGACATGACCGAAAAGATAATGAGCCAGGGGGCATCTACTCCTATCGAGGTTCAAATAGCCGGTAAAAACATGCAGCAAATAGAAGATTTCAGCAATAAAGTTTTGGCTCGACTCAAAAAGATACCTTATCTGCGTGATGTGCAAATAGATCAGCCCTTAATTTTTCCGGTGGTATCTATTACACTTGACCGCTTAAAAGTGAGCCAGTTGGGATTAAATATAAAAGATATCGCACGTTCGGTAACGGCCAGCACATCATCCAGTCGTTTTACGGAAAAAAATTTATGGCTGGATGATAAGTCTGCCTATACCTACCAGGTGCAGATACAGGTTCCGGAGTACGTAATGAACACCATGGATGAGCTAAAGGAGATCCCTTTAGTAAAAGGTCAGAGCGCCCCAACGCTTGCTGATGTGGCCACTTTTAAAGTTGATCATACCCCCGGTGAATACGACCGCGAAGGGCCACGCCGTTTTTTAACGGTAAGCGCCAATATCTACAAAAAGGACTTAGGCGCTGCAACTACCGAGGTACAAAAAGCGGTAAATTCATTAGGTACACCACCAAAAGGTTTGCTTGCCAGATTAGGCGGCATGTCAAATTTGTTAACCGAGACTTTAACCAGTTTACAAAATGGATTGATGTTTGCCATCCTGGTGATATTCTTATTGCTGGCAGCTAATTACCAATCATTTAAAGTATCGCTTACGGTTTTGTCCACTATTCCGGCGGTCATATTAGGTTCGTTAACCGCCTTATTACTAACAGGTTCTACGCTCAACCTCCAGTCCTATATGGGTATGATCATGTCCACAGGCGTATCGGTGGCAAATGCTATTTTGATTGTCACCAATGCCGAAAATCTGCGCCTGGAATATCGCAACGCCACAAAAGCGGCCATTACCAGTGCATCCATCAGGTTAAGGCCTATCCTGATGACCAGCTTTGCGATGATAGCTGGTATGATCCCGATGGCCTCCGGTATGGGCGAAGCCGGTGAGCAAAGTGCGCCGCTTGGTCGGGCAGTGATCGGCGGTTTATTTGCCTCCACACTTGCAGCCCTGTTTATACTGCCCATGGTGTTTGCCTGGGTGCAAAATAAAACCACTTACGAATCGCCAGCGCTGATGCCGGAAAATCCGGCTCAAATCCAATCTTTAAATCTATACCAAGACCATGAAATATAAATTCATATCATTAATTGCAATCGCCGGTTTTTTTTCCGGCTGCTCAAGCAATGAAAAGCCTGTAGACCTAACCTCCTCAGGCACCAAATCTGCTAATAAATACCAGCTGGGCAATGTATCTGAAAAATCCTTATCAAGTGCTGCACGCTTGCCGGGACAATTAGTACCCTATAACGAGGTCAATATTTTCCCAAAAGTAAACGGCTTTGTAAAGCGGTTATACGTCGACCGGGGTTCGATCGTTAAAAAAGGTCAGTTGCTGATGACTTTAGAGGCTCCTGAAATGGAATCACAATTACAGTCTGCTAATTCTCGCTTTCTGCAGGCTCAGGAAAATACTGTTGCCAGCAGAGAAAAATACCGACGTTTAAAAGAAGCTGCTAAAGAACCCGGCTCTGTATCACCTCTTGATATTGATAATGCACTTTCAAAAATGAAAGCTGATGAAGCAATGGCCAATTCCGAGCGGTCAACTGTTGCTTCTGTAAAAACCATGTTGGATTATTTGAATATCTATGCCCCGTTTGACGGGATGATCATTGCGCGTAACGTTTCTCCCGGCGCACTGGTTTCTCCCGGTAAAACTGCAGATCAGCCTATGCTTATCCTGCAGGATATACACAAAATGCGCCTTACAGTGTATATTCCTGAAGATGATGTAGATAAGGTAGATTTGAACCAGCCCGTAACATTTATCTTCAATGCCATGCCCGGGCAACAACAGACCGCAAAGATCAGCCGCTCTGCAAATGCCTTAGGCAGTATGAGATCAGAAGCGATTGAGATTGATGTTGCTAATAAAAATGGGCAGCTAAAACCGGGAATGTATGCCGAGGTGAGGATACCTATGCTTTCGGGTGCTAAATCATTACTGGTACCCAATACCGCTATCTTGCGTTCCACCGAGCGTGAATATGTGATCTCTGTTGAAAATGGTAAAGCCAATTTGGTAAATATTAAAGAGGGACTCACCGGTCATGATTCTACAGAAGTGTTCGGAAATCTTAAAGTTAAGGACCACATTCTTCTTCATGCCAGTGACGAGATCAGGCAGGGAGATGAGATAAAATAGTCGTTTATTTATAATTTTCGCAGCCGGCAATTTGACTGTTGCCGGCTTCTTTATGTTTATATCATAAATTATATACCTGTAAATCAATATATTAACAACTATTATTAAATTTTAATTAAATAATAGTTGTTTAATTAAAGAAATAGGCGATATCTTTACACTACTAAATCAGTAGATTATATGGATTTGATAGTTTAAAATGTCTTTACAAGAAATAAAATCTTCATTCACAAACTCAATGCGGCTATGCCGTAAAGGCAGTTCTGCTCCCTGTTCAGGGGCGGTTGCAACTTTATCTTAACACCCTAATAATTTAGCTTAACCCCAAAATCATGAAATTACCTTACTTAAAAAGGATTCTGCTTATCCTAACCATCTTGTTTTCAGCTGTCGTTTCAAAGGCACAATCAAACGACGAACTGTTAAACTTACTGATCAAAAAAAATGTATTAAGCCAGCAAGAAGCCGACTCGTTAAGATCCGATCTGGCATTAAAAGAACAGCAAAAGCGCGACAAAGAAAAGGAAAATCAACATAACATCAGTATTGGCAGCAGGGCGCTGCAAATAAGTGGATTGGTACAGGCCCGTTACCAGGGTTTTGAACAGAGCGGAGTAAATAATGCTTTTGACCTTCACCGTGCGAGATTGGATGCAAAAGGTAATATTACTGATAAATGGTCTTATGAAGTTTATACCGAGTTTGCCACCACAACTAAATTGCTGGATGCGTATACGGCTTATCAAATAGCTGATTATCTGAAATTTACTGCCGGACAATTTAAAATTCCATTTTCTTATGAAAGCTTAACATCTGATAGTCAATTGGAATTTATTGACCGCTCGCAGGTAATAGAAGCCCTTGCAGGCCGCTCCAAAGATGTAATCGGTAATCAAAACGGGCGTGACATCGGTGCACAGATAAGCGGTAGCTTTGTTAAATTAAATAACCGTTACCTTTTTGATTATACATTCGGTGTTTTCAATGGCGCCGGATATGACGTAAGTACAGATAACAATAATCATAAAGATATCGTTGCCCGGTTAGGGGTCCATCCGATTAAAGGACTGGATTTTGGCGGTAGTTTATACAGCGGCGAGGATATCCCCTTAGCAACCACGAAAGTGCCCAATCCTGTTACCCAGGCCCGTAACCGCTATGGTATCGACGGCCGCTATGTTACCGGCCCTCTTTCAATCACCGCTGAATACGCACGTGGTACAGACGGTCCGGTTCATAGAGATGGTTGGTACGCACAAGCCGGATATTTTGTAATACCAAAAAAATTACAGTTAGTGGCCAAATATGACACCTATGACCCTAATAAAACAATTACAACTGATCGTTCAATAATTTATAACGGCGGCATCAATTACGTGTTCAATTCATGGACAAAGCTGGCCGTTGATTACCTGTACAAACACGAACAAACAGCTACCCAGGTCAAAAACAATATACTGGAAGCACAATTACAGATCGCATTTTAATAATACTAAAAACAGAGATTATGAAAAAGAAATTATTCCGTAGGCAAACGATACTGGCTGCCATAGCAACCATAGGCATAGTTGCTACACTGTCTTCATTCAAAAAGAATGAGGACAAACCCGCAGCCGATGACCTGAAAGGCACTATCAATATTTCAGGAGCGTTCGCCCTTTATCCTATTACCGTAAAATGGGCGCAGGAATTTAAAAAGCAACACCCCGGTGTGGTATTTAATATCTCTGCCGGAGGCGCAGGTAAAGGGATAACCGATGCGCTATCCGGCCTGGTGGATATTGGCCTGGCTTCACGGGATATTAATCCTGAAGAAGTAAAAAAGGGTGCATATACGATTTTTGTTACAAAAGATGCCGTGGTACCTACTTTTAATACTGGTAATCCTAACGCAGCTACATTATTGGCAAAAGGCGTAAAACGTGACCAATTTTTAAATGTATTCGTTACCGGTAGCATCAAGAACTGGAACCAGTTGGGCGGAAAAGTATCCGTGCCTATCCACATTTATACCAGGTCGGATGCAGCGGGCGCTGCAGAAACCTGGGCTAAATATTTTAACAAAAAGCAAGAAGACCTGCTTGGCGTGGGTGTTTATGGCGATCCGGGTTTGGCACAGGCAGTTAAAAAAGATGTTACCGGCATTGGCTTCAATAACCTGGCCTACTTGTATGATCTGAAAACACATAAACAGGTAGCTGGCGTGCATGCCTTGCCCATTGATGTAAATGGCAATGGCAGGATTGATGCCGATGAAAATTTTTATGGCACTATTGATGAAATTACAGATGCCATTGCAACCGGTAAATACCCTTCTCCGCCAGCACGTAACCTTGGTTTCTTATTCAAAGGCAAGCCAAAACGGCCCGAACTGTTGGAATTTGTGAAATACGTATTAACCGATGGTCAAAAATATGTAGATGAAAACGGTTACATTGCCCTTTCAAAACAAAAAATAGCCGAAGAGTTAAAGAAAGTGAATTGATCTTTTAGTTGAAGATGTTCTGACAGTTGTCAAGGTTGAATGGGTTTCAGAACCGCTCAACCTTGACAACTTTTTAAACGTTTACAGCACCCGTAACAATTACAACCTGAACACATGCAGCGTTTTCGCTTAATTAAAGATAAAATTCTTTCAAAACTGATGCTGGTACTCACTGTATTGTCAGTTTCGATCGTATTATTAATAGGTATCGGGCTATATTACAAATCGGTCCCGCTACTACATCAATCCTCATGGGGCACCCTTTTAACATCAAGCGAATGGAAACCGCTCAAGGGATTATTTGGTTTCTTTCCGTTTATAATGGGTACGCTTTGGGTGACCGGTATTGCCATTATTATTGCACTGCCGCTATGCCTGCTGAGCTCCTTCTACATTACTGAATATGCTCCTTCCCGCATTAGGAAGATACTGGTCCCCTTTGTGAACCTGTTATCAGGTATCCCCCCTGTTATATTTGGTGTTTGGGGTGTGCTATTTATTATTCCCCTGATCCAAAATCATATAGCGCCGCATTTTGTTGAATTTTCAACGGGCTATAGTGTATTGGCTGGTGGGATCGTATTAGCAGTAATGATATTCCCGCTCGTCGTTAGTATCGTTTGCGAAGTACTCAATACGATTCCAAAAGAATTAAAAGAGGCATCGCTGTCCTTAGGAGCCACCAAATGGGAAACCATCAAAAAAGTATCTTTCCGGAAAGCAACACCCGGTATAATAGCGGCAACAGTATTAGCCATATCACGCGCTTTTGGAGAAACCATCGCAGTACTGATGGTTTGCGGGAACAATGCAGTTGTACCTCATTCGGTTTTTGACCCCGGATATCCCCTGCCGGCCCTTATTGCCAATAATTATGGCGAAATGCTGTCTATTCCGATTTATGATTCGGCGCTCATGTTTGCGGCATTTTTACTGTTTATCATTATTTTGTTATTTAATATTATATCACGGGTCATATTGACCCGCTTAGAAAGGAAACTTGCAGGATGATCAGACGCAAAATAGAAGAAAACTTTTTCCGGGTACTGATGGTACTCGCTACGGTCATTGTGGCCGGTAGCTTTTTCCTGATCGTGGGAACTATATTTTATAAGGGTGTCCCTTTTATGAATCTGGATATGATCACCAAAATACCCGGTGGCGGTTTTTATATAGGTAAAGAAGGCGGAGTTTTAAATGCCATTGTCGGTTCTCTTTATGTTGCCGGCGGGGCGACAATATTAGGACTTGCCATCAGTATCCCTGTGGCCATATTCATCAATATGTATTTGGATGGCAAAAATTTTATAGCCAACTCACTGCGTATAGCTTTTGATGTTTTGTTCGGAATACCATCGATAGTTTACGGAGCTTTTGGTTTTCTGATCATGGTATATTTTGGTATCAAAGCCTCCTTATTGGGTGGTATTGTAGCGGTTACTTTATTGGTTATCCCTATACTGGTACGTACATTGGACGAAGTGATTATCACCGTTCCCAAAGAATTACGGGATGCTTCATTATCACTTGGTGCCACACGCTGGGAAATGTCCAAAGTAGTTTTGCGGCAGATCAGACCGGGTATATTCACCGCCGTATTGTTATCATTTGGAAGGGCAATCGGCGATGTGGCTTCGGTGCTGTTTACTGCCGGTTTTAGTGATAATATACCTACCTCATTGCATCAACCTGCTGCCACGTTGCCTCTTGCGATTTTCTTCCAGTTGGGCAGTCCTGTTGAAGAAGTGCAAGGACGTGCCTATGCTTCAGCTTTAATATTAACCATCGTAGTTTTAATCATTACCGTCTTGTCATCTCTATTGTCAAAACGGTTCTCAAAGAACAAAATACAGTAACCATGACAAATAACCCACATATCAGCGTACAACATTTAAATGTCCAGATTGGTAATCAGGAAATTCTTAAGGATATTACCATCAACATACCCAACAAGAAAGTTATCTCCATTATCGGCCCCTCAGGCTGCGGGAAAACTACCTTATTGAAATCATTTAACCGTTTGCTGGATGATACGGCCGATGTGAAAATTACCGGTAAAGTATTGGTTGACGGGGAAAATATTTATGACCCCAAAGCGGAAGTGACCCATATCCGCAAAAAGATGGGATTGCTGTCACAACGCCCTTATCCCCTGCCCATGTCCATATATGATAATGTTGCTTATGGGCCGCGCTTGCATGGCAAACCTAAAAAAACCGAACTGGATGAATTGGTTGAAACCCAACTGAAAGCCACAGGCTTATGGAATGAAGTAAAAGACCGTCTGCATGCACCTGCTACACGCTTGTCAATAGGCCAGCAGCAACGCTTATGCCTGGCACGTGGTCTGGCTGTTGAGCCCGAGATCATCCTTGGTGATGAATCCACCTCTGCACTCGATCCGGTTTCAACCAGTATCATCGAAGATCTTTTTATCAAACTAAAGGAAAAATATACCATTGTGCTGGTAACGCATATCCTGAGGCAGGCGCGCCGTGTTTCTGATTATATCATTTTCGTTTACATGGGTAGGATCATTGAATTCGGTCCTACAGAAGAGCTATTGTTGAATCCGAAAGAAGAATTGACGAAGGAATATGTCAAGGGGTATATTAGTTAAAATCTCCAATTTCCCTGCCCTTTAAGTATAATTTAGTAATATTGAAGCTTTAATATTATTAATACTTCCAATGGCCTTTAATTACCACCGTATCGTTATCAAGATCGGTTCAAATGTATTTACCCAACAGGATGGATTACCCGACCTTAAACGTATCGGCCACCTGGTTGAGCAGATTGCTGCGATAAAAAAACAGGGAAAGGAAGTAATCCTGGTTTCATCCGGTGCGGTAGCATCGGGGCGCAGCATGATCAGCGTATCAGAAAAGTCAGATGCTGTTGCGGTCCGGCAGTTATTGGCATCCATAGGTCAAGTAAAATTAATTAATACTTACGCCAATCTTTTCGGGTATTTTGAAATGCTGTGCTCGCAGGTATTGGTCACTAAGGAAGATTTCAGGGACAGGCTGCATTACCTGAACATGCGCAACTGCCTCGAGATATTGTTGCAGCACCAGGTAATACCCGTAGTTAATGAAAATGATGTGGTGTCGGTAACCGAGCTTATGTTTACCGATAATGATGAACTGGCTGGCCTGATTGCCTCTATGCTGAATGCCCAGGCATTGATCGTACTGACCAATGTCGATGGTATTTATGACGGCGATCCCAAATTACCCGGTTCAAAAGTGATAGAAGAAGTGGGTAGTGAAATGCCTGATTTTTCCTCATTTATAACTTCCGGCCGTTCACAATTTGGGCGCGGCGGTATGATCACCAAGTCAAACATGTCGCAAAAAGTGGCTCAGCTGGGTATTGCTGTACACATAGCTAACGGGACCACGGATAATATATTAACCGGCGTACTTGAGAATAAAGTGGCGCATACCCGCTTCGCCCCTAACAAAACAAAATCGGGCAAAAAGAAATGGATAGCCCATTCGGCACATTATGCCACCGGGGTTGTCAAGGTAAATGAAGGCGCAAAAACTGCGCTTACATCTGATAAAGCAACCAGTTTGCTGCCGGTAGGTATTGTCAATATCCTGACTGACTTTAATAAGGGCGAGATCATTAAACTGGTTGACGAACAGGACAGGCTGATCGGGCTGGGTATTGCCGAATACAGCGCAGAAAAGGCCCGGGAAAAAATCGGCCAAAAAAATCAGAAACCGCTGGTGCATTATGATTATCTTTATTTGCAGAGCTGAGTGTGACTATGGATTATAAAAATCATTTCGATAATGCCCTTATTGCAGGCAGGGATATAATAGATATCTCACCAGATACGATTATAACGGTATTGCGTGATCTTGCCGAAGCTGCTGTAGCGCAAACAGACCACCTATTACACGAAAATCAAAAGGACCTGGACCGGATGGATACGACCGATCCGAAATATGATCGCTTAAAACTCACTGCCGCACGGATACAGGATATTGCAAAGGATATGGTAAACGTTGCAGGGCTCCCAAACCCGCTCGGTCATGTTCTTTCGGAGCAAACCATGCCTAATGGTCTCCAAATTAAAAAAATAAGCGTGCCTTTAGGCATAGTGGGTGTAATTTATGAAGCACGGCCAAATGTTACTTTTGATGTATTTGCATTATGTTTTAAATCCGGAAATGTTTGTGTTTTAAAAGGGGGCAGCGATGCACAACATTCCAACCGGGCTATTGTTAACGTTATTCACAGTGTGCTTTCAAAATACCGTATTAATGTAAATGTAGCTACCCTGCTGCCACCTGAACGCCAAGCCACTGAAGCGCTTTTAAATGCAACGGGCTATATTGATGTGCTCATTCCACGCGGCAGCCAGCAGTTGATTGACAGGGTAAGGCAGCAAAGTAAAGTACCGGTGATAGAGACCGGCGCAGGTATTGTACATACCTACTTTGATGAAACTGCCGATTTGAAGAAAGGTAGCCAGATCATCTGCAACGCCAAAACCCGAAGGGTAAGTGTATGTAATGCACTGGACTGTCTGATCATTCACGAATCGCGCTTAGGTGATCTGATAAAAATAGCAAAACCGCTTGCCGAAAAAGAAGTGGAATTATATGCCGATGATGATGCTTATGCCGCACTGCGGGGACATTATCCAAACGAATTACTTCATAAAGCGCATTCGGAACACTTCGGAACAGAGTTTTTGTCATTAAAAATGTCGGTCAAAACAGTAAATGGCTTATCAGAAGCATTGGATCATATTGCCCGCTACAGCTCCAAACACAGCGAAGCCATATTAACCGGAGATGCCGCCAGCGCCGCCACTTTTTTGAATAAGGTGGATGCTGCAGCTGTTTATGTAAACGCATCAACTGCCTTTACCGATGGTGCCCAGTTTGGTTTAGGAGCCGAAATTGGCATCAGTACCCAGAAATTACATGCCCGGGGGCCCATGGGACTGCAGGAGCTTACCAGTTACAAATGGCTGATTGAGGGGGATGGCCAGGTACGCAACCCATAAATATTACTTAGCTTTGGGTATATTAATAGATTCATTTAAAAAAAAGAGCCAACAATTCAACCCGGAATAGCGTATATATCCAAGATTAACTAATTCTCTTATACTGATCGCTGATGAGGTCCGGACCTTTACGTATTGCTATTTTTTATATGCTTATCGCCTTAACATGGATAGCATTGAGCGAGAGGGTTATTTTTTTATTTCACAACACTTTAAATCCGGAAATCTACTTATGGTTAAGCAGTGGCAAGGGTTTCCTATTTGTACTTATTACTGGTTTTTTCCTATACAGGTTAATATTGATTGATAAAAAGAAACTGGTAGAAAGCAACGATCACCAACGCCGTTCAGATGATGAATTAAAGAGACTGGCCGATATTGTTACCCGTGTTAATAATATGATCATTATTACCGATGAAAATAATCTGATAACCTGGATAAATAAGGCCGTTGAAGATCATACAGGATTCTGCCTTCACGAAATAGCGGGAAAGACTCCCGCGAATTTCTTTATCGGCCCCAAAACCGACAAAGAAGTGATCAATACGATCATGCAAAAAAAAGAAGCATTGGAGTTTTTTGTGACCGATGTTGGTTGCTATACAAAAAAGGGCGATGCCTTTTGGGTTTATGGTGAATACACCCCATTATTTGGTGATGATCATAAACACAGCGGTTATATTGCTGTTTATAATGATATTACCTGGCGCAAGCAAAAAGAAGAAGAGATTACCCGCCAAAACGAAAAGCTGAAAGAAGTAGCCTGGCTTAGTTCACACCAGGTGCGCCGCCCTGTTGCAAACATTATGGGTTTGGCCAATCTGATGAACATCACCTCTGATATGGATGAGCGGATAAAAATTTTAGAACGCATCAATTGTTCAGCCAAAGAACTCGATGAGATAGTGCACGTCATTAATTCAAAAATAGCGAACGAATTTGAGCATACAGATTAATCTTAATCCGCTATGCTTTTTGCGTAAAACATTACTGCAACTATTTTACTGATAAACTGTTTACATTTGACAGGTAAACAGTTATGAACCTCATTTCAATAAATCCCGCCAACGGTAAGCCGCTAAAAAAATATCCTGCGCACAGCCTTAAACACATTGAGCAAAAGATAGCCCAAACGCATAAGGCCTGGCTAGGCTGGAAGAATACAGGTCACGATGAACGTAGCCGGCTTTTAACTAATATGGCCGGCATATTGCAAACACGCAAAAATGAATTGGCCATACTAATGGCCCATGAAATGGGTAAACCCATCACCCAGGGAGTTGCAGAAATAGAAAAATGTGCGGCTGTTTGCCAATATTATGCTGCTAATGCTGCAGCATTCCTCAGTGATCAGTTGATCGAAACCGAGGCATCCAAAAGCTTTGTAAGTTTTCAGCCCATTGGGGTGGTATTGGCCATTATGCCCTGGAACTTCCCTTTCTGGCAGGTATTTCGTTTCCTGGCTCCTGCTTTAGCGGCCGGGAATTGCGGTGTTTTGAAACACGCCTCCAATGTACCGGCTTGTGCGATCGCAATTGAAGAAGTGGTGCGTCAGGCCGGTTTTCCGGAAAATGTATTTCAAACCTTATTGATCAATAGCGCGATGGTCGAAAAGATCATCGAAAATTCGCTTATACAGGCCGTTACCATTACAGGCAGTACCCATGCAGGTAAACAGGTAGCGCAAAAGGCTGGCTCGCTCATTAAAAAAACGGTTCTGGAACTTGGCGGAAGTGATGCTTATATTATTCTGGAAGATGCAGATTTGGAAAAAGCGGCTGAAATATGCGTCAATAGCCGTCTTATTAACAGCGGACAAAGCTGTATCGCTGCCAAAAGATTTATCGTGGTCAAATCAGTGCAAAAGGTATTTACCGGATTTTTTTTGAAAAAAATGACCGTGAAAAAAATGGGGAATCCCCTTGACACTGCAACTGATATTGGCCCGCAGGCACGGGTTGACCTGCGTAATGAATTGCATGACCAGGTAAAGCGGTCCATAAAAAAAGGTGCCAAATGTATCTTAGGCGGAGAAATACCGAAAGGTAAAAACGCCTATTATCCCGCCACTATCCTGACCAAAGTTAAACCGGGTATGCCGGCTTATGAGGAAGAATTATTCGGGCCTGTTGCAGCGATCATCACAGCTAAAGATGAGGCTGACGCAATCCGTATCGCTAATGACAGTAGTTTCGGCCTGGGCGCAGCTGTATTTACCAGGGATAAAGACAAAGGCGAAAAAATAGCGGCTAACCAATTACAAAGCGGTTCCTGTTTTGTGAATGCCATGGTAAAATCCGATCCCCGGTTACCTTTCGGCGGTATCAAACAATCCGGCTACGGCAGAGAATTGGGCCTGTTTGGTATCCATGAATTCGTTAATATTAAGACCGTATTTGTTGGTGAATAGTTAGTTGCTCAGTAGTGACTGGGCGCATCTTTTTTACAAACACCACCTGTTGGCGGAATTAATTTTGAAGATAAAAAGTGTTAAACTTATGCCCCCGAAAAATAAATTTTTTAAAAGCGAGATAGATGGCGATTTTAAAAACATGAACAAGATTATTGCCCATCAAATAAAGTCTATAAAGTTAAAATATGGTGATGCAATCACACTCGTTAAAAACGACGATGATTTTTGCATTGGATTTATTTTGAATCACGGTTCATTAGATTCTGGCAATAAATAATTCCCCGCTATTTGTTCTTCACGGATTGAGACCCCACTGCTAGTCGCTTTAGAAAAATCAACTATAAAATTTACAGTGCAATCTTTATCAGATAAGTATTTTGCAAATACCTCCTTTAAGGGATAGAACCAATCATTAGTATATACTTGAATTCCTTCGCTGGGAAGAATTGTTATATAATCGACTTTCCATTTCTTGCCGGTTGATTTTTCAATGATTTCTTTGTTTAGTAAGTACTGGTACTTCTTTACAACTACAATTGCATCTTCATAATTCATATATAAAAGTAATAAACCCATTGAATATTTCGCCGGCAAATAATTACATTTGATACAATTTATTGTAATAAGCGAACTCGTTCAAGCTACCAAATCGTCGAAAATTTAAGCTGAACATACACGAGGGATGTGATTTGCTTTACGCTATAGCGTGGGGTTTTTCTCATTTCGTGTATGCGCTTTCGACGAGCGTGGTAGCTGTGAGGCCTCACGCTTACTTTTGTAACCGTCCCGGTAGAGGCTAAGGACAATCAACCTTAAGCCATGAAAAAGGCATTACTTATCACAGTTTTAGTTACTACCCTATTTTGTTTGTCTTTAAATTCCTGTAAAGCACCACAATTCTTTGTAGGAATGAGTGAGATGGAGTTTCAGAAGCACAACCGATCAGCACAGGTTGTAGAAGCGTCTCAAAAGCGAACTGTTTACAAACAAATCAATTATCCATTCGGTGCGCCAGCTAAAGTTAAATTTTTCTATTTCGTAGATGGCAAATTGGTGCAAATGGACGAAGGTGTAAGAAGAGCGGATGTAACCATTGAAACTCACCGCAATTAATAGCTATGAAAAGGTTTCTAATTACAAGTTTTCTTTTAATAGTTGTAAAGTTTTCATTCTCTCAAAGTCTTTCTTATTCTGATTTAGCGATGTTGGTGCGGTCTAATTATTATAGTCAAAATGCATTATTACTCTCAAAAGGATTTGTTTGGAATCACGTGCGAGCCGATGTAACGTTCTATACAAAGGACTTCGATGGAAGTAAGTATTCAGAATTGTTGTCAATTGGGAGTTACTTAACCTCAAAAAAGGACACCATAAGGCATCATACATTAATATACCAAAACAGTAGTCTATTTTATATGATGGATTTTTTAAAGCAAATCCCTGATTATATATTAACTACTAAGCAGGATTATGGAGATTACGTATTATACGCCTATGAGAATAGTGAATTTTATATAGACATCGATATGAGTCGAAATCCATTGGTTAAGCCTTATAGTATTATGATGGTTGATAAAAAATAAAAAGAATGAAAGCAAGCCGTATTAAGCTTAATAACTCAAAGCATATTTCAACTGACTTAATGGTTTTTTAGTAATGTGTTGGTTCACGTAATTCAATATCGTCATAGAGAGCATCTTAGACCATATTCTTGCCAGATATCCGCAGGATGTTTTCGCATAGTTTTTTTGAATGCTGAACTGATCTGTTAATTGAGAAAATATTGTTTCAATTTTTTTACGTTTTCCTTTATATGCAATCGGTATCATTGTAAGCTTTTTGGCATTTGATCTTGAATCTGTAAAGAGGTGAACCCTAGCTTCTTCCCTTAAGGTCTCTTTCCAGGTCTGACTGATATAGCCTTTATCAGCGATTAAGTGGCAATTCGATAGTTTTTTAGATACCGTATCGAGATAGTTTACATCTGCAAAAGAAGCTGGCGTTACATCAAAGAATTGAACTGCTCCCTCAAATGAACATACGGCATGTAATTTATAGCCAAAGTAATGCTCTTCTTGAGCAGCGCAAAAGCCAATGTTTGGTTTAACGGCATCGTTGAGACCTATCTTATTCCTATTTCGGCGTGAATACCTGCACAATTTTAGTGGCATTGAATCAATAACGTAGGCTTGTTTATGGGTGGTTATTTTAGCAATTATTGCGTTTCTGACCTTCTCTATATGACCTTTGAGTCGGGTTCGTCTATCATTAAATTGCCTTCTGCTGAGGAGGTCTGGAAAGTCATCTTTATTGAGTAATGAAAAGAAATGATTCTCGCTGTTATACCCCATGCATTCTGCGGTACATGCAAGTGCTATAACTTCAATATCAGAGAACTTCGTTTTAGGTCCCGGCTTTACCTGATTATTAATAAGAATAACATTAGTATCCAAGATTTCTCTTAGAACCCGCAGTATCTTATTAAAATTACATAGGACGCTATGCATCAGGGAATATTTGGAATTGGCCAAAAATCCCTGTACATTTGTACGGGAAGAATAGCCGTGTAACGATGGACTATTATCTTAGAAAGCCCCCTCGGTCGCCAAAACTGTGGGGCTTCTTTTTTTTATAGTTTACTTAATTATCAGCCGATCCAATCGGCTTTTATACTCTTCTTTTAAATCTGTTAAGTCATCATTAAAAAATTTAGTTAATCCGTATAAATAGGTTCCTTTATGATCAAAGCGTCCTATAGCCTTTTCCTTGTAGAGGGAAGCTAGAGTTACAGCAATTTTATTCTTGATATCCCTTGTTATTTCCACTTTATGTTTGAACCCTATGCACAGATATACTCCAGGTGTAGACTTAAGGAAATACCTGAAATTATCAGCATCTACTTCTAGGCACCATTTAACCGAATCACGCCACTTAATAACAACAGGGGGTCGTTCTCTTTTCACCATATCCCGTTCATATTTGAGGTGGTCTATTTCCGCTTCTAAGGTTGCGATTTGGGTATCAAAGGAATCGATACGACAAGCATAATCATCCTTCAATAATTCGGCTTTAGTTTCTGTCTTGACCTCGTCAGAGACATCCGTATTCCATATCATATTGCTTAAATATTAATATGAACAAAATTAAAGATATTAGATAATAATGCAAATTTTACTAATGTAAAGTTTTCAACAAGTTCAGCATTGTATTATTAACAACAATGATTTACTTTTACGAAAATAATTCCGCCAACGGGTAAACACCGCATTAACTTAAAGTTAACTATCGCTTACAATCAGCTATTTATATAAATTATATGATGCGATAGTTTAAGTAAACGAAATTTTTTCTGATCCCACCATTAAACAACAGTAAACTTTACAATTAGATTTAATTGCTCCCTGGTAAGCAGTCGCCAATAAACTGATCAGCAATCCCTGATCACTAAATTACCCTCCCCTGACCTAACACTTTAGCATCATAAATCACAATAATGTATCTTTGCAGCCAATATGAGTAAGCACGGCAGGATATTAGTGGCTATGAGCGGCGGGGTTGACAGCTCGGTTGCAGCAATTATGCTGCATGAGCAGGGCTATGAGGTGATCGGTCTTACTATGAAGACCTGGGACTATGCCTCCTCCGGGGGTAGTTCAAAAGAAACCGGCTGCTGCAGTTTGGATAGTATTAACGATGCCCGTGCTTTGGCTGTTGGTTATGGTTTCCCACATTATATATTGGATATCAGAAGCGAATTTGGCGATTCTGTAATCGATAACTTCGTGGATGAATACCTGGCAGGCCGCACCCCTAACCCATGTGTTTTGTGTAACACGCATATCAAATGGGAAGCATTGCTTAAACGCGCCGATAAATTAGATTGTGAATTTATTGCTACGGGCCACTATGCCAATATCAGGATGCACGATAACGGCCGTTATGTAGTATCAAAAGGGCTTGATGAAAATAAGGATCAATCCTATGTACTGTGGGGGGTATCCCAAAAGAACCTCGCGCGTACAAAATTCCCTTTAGGCAGCTTTACCAAAGCGCAGATCAGGCAAATGGCGTTAGAAATGGGTCAGTTTGAACTTGCCGGAAAAAGCGAAAGCTATGAAATATGCTTTGTGCCGGATAATGATTACAGAGCCTTTCTAAGGCACAAGGTAGAAGATCTGGAAGAACGTGTTGCCGGTGGCAATTTTATGTTAACTGATGGCACCATTGTGGGCCAGCATCTGGGTTATCCGTTTTATACTATAGGCCAGCGCAAGGGTTTAGGTATTGCATTGGGCCACCCGATGTTTGTAACCCGTATTGATCCGCAAACCAATACCGTTGTTTTAGGCACGCAGGATGAACTGGAACGCAAGTCAGCCTGGGTAAAAGACCTTAACCTGGTTAAATACGAAAGCATAACCGAACCGCTGGAAGCTGTGACCAAGATACGCTATAAGGATTCTGGTACGCAAAGTACCATTGTACAAATGGGCGAACACATGAAGGTTGATTTCGATCATAACGTATCCGGTATAGCACCCGGCCAATCAGCGGTATTCTATGACGGAAATGATCTTTTGGGTGGTGGTTTTCTGATGTGATCCCCGGTTGGAGAGTTGAAAGGTTAACCTTATGGGTTTCAAGCCGGCAAAGAACTGTTCGGCCCGAAAAGTCACCACATTTCAACCGTATAACTTTCCAACTTTACGACGCTCAAAGAAAAAACAAATTTGCGTTTCCCTTTCTTTATGTTTTATTTGCAAAAAATAATCGCTTAAATGGCAAAAAACCTACTAATAGTCGAATCTCCGGCAAAAGCCAAAACCATCGAAGGATACCTGGGCAAGGACTTTACTGTTAGGTCAAGCTACGGGCATATCCGCGACCTGGTGAAGTCGGAAGATGCGATTGATATCAACAATAATTTTGCACAAAAATATGAAGTTCCGGCTGATAAAAAGCAGATAGTAAGCGAATTAAAGAAGCTCGCCAAAGAAGCCGAAATGGTTTGGCTGGCATCGGATGAGGACCGTGAGGGTGAGGCTATTTCCTGGCATTTATTTGAGACCTTAGGTTTAAAAGATGCCAGCACAAAGCGTATTGTTTTCCACGAGATTACCAAACCCGCTATTTTAAGGGCTATAGATAATCCACGTAAAATAGATTATAACCTGGTAAATGCCCAGCAAGCGCGCCGTGTCTTGGATAGGCTTGTGGGCTTTGAGCTTTCTCCGGTACTATGGAAGAAAGTAAAACCGTCACTGTCAGCCGGAAGGGTGCAATCAGTTGCGGTAAGACTTATCGTTGACCGCGAACGCGAGATCAACAAATTTACAGCAGAAGCAGCTTTCAAGATCGTGGCCATATTCGGCAAGGGAAAGGAAGCATTTAAAGCGGAATTGCCCGAACGCTATGCTAAACAGGAAGATGCCGAAAAATTCCTCACAGACTGCATTGATGCTGAGTTTAATGTCAGCTCACTTGAAACAAAACCGGCCAAACGTTCGCCTGCAGCACCATTTACTACTTCTACCCTGCAGCAGGAAGCAAGTCGCAAGCTGGGTTTTTCTGTTGCGCGCACGATGCAGGTGGCTCAGAAGCTATACGAATCAGGTAAGATCACCTACATGCGTACCGATTCGGTTAACTTATCGGATACCGCTTTGGACGCCGCTGCAAAGGAGATTAATTCGGCCTACGGAGATAAATATCATCAGCACAGAAAATATAAGACCAAAAGCGCCGGAGCACAGGAAGCGCACGAAGCGATCAGGCCGACCTATTTTGATCAGCATACCATTGACGGAGACCCTTCTGAGAAGCGCCTTTATGAATTGATCTGGAAAAGGGCTATAGCTTCGCAAATGAGTGAAGCATTATTTGAGAAAACAACCGCAAAGATCAATATATCAACCCGAAAAGAGGAATTGGTCGCTAATGGTGAAGTAATGAAGTTCGACGGTTTCCTGAAAGTTTACCTTGAATCCGTTGACGAAGATGAAGAACAGCAAACCAGTGAAGACAATGCGATGTTGCCGCCTTTGACCAGGGGCCAGCGCCTCGAATTGCAGGAAATGAGCGCAACCGAGCGTTACTCACGCCCGCCTGCCCGCTATACTGAAGCAAGCCTGGTAAAAAAACTGGAAGAATTGGGCATTGGCCGTCCGTCAACTTACGCCCCTACTATTTCGACTATTCAGAACAGGGGCTATGTAGTAAAAGAAGAACGGGAAGGCAAACAACGTAATTTCAGGGTGTTAACCCTAAAAGGGCAAAATATTACTAAAGAAGAAAAAACAGAAAATACAGGTGCCGAACGCGGTAAGTTGTTTCCAACTGATATCGGCGCTGTGGTAAATGATTTCCTGGTACAGTATTTCCAGGGTATTGTCGATTATAACTTTACTGCCGGCGTTGAAAAGCAATTTGACGAAATAGCGCAAGGCTTGGAAGAATGGACGGATATGATCCGCAAGTTTTACAATCCTTTCCATAAAGAAGTTCAAAATACTATAGAAACAGCCGACAAAGCTACAGGTGAACGCGATCTGGGTGTACATCCTGAAAATGGTAAAAAGATTTCCGTACGTATTGGCCGTTATGGACCCTTCGTACAAATAGGCGATAGCGAAAATGAACAAAAGCCGCTTTATGCCAGCCTGAGGACGGGACAGAGCATCGAGACCATTTCTCTTAATGAGGCGCTTGAACTTTTTAAACTGCCTAAAAAGGTAGGCGTATTTGAAGATCAGGAAATGACCGTTGCCATAGGTAAATTCGGTCCTTATGTAAGGCATAACAGCGCATTTTACTCGCTGCCAAAGGAAATCGATCCGCTTGACCTGACCGAAGAACGCGCCATCGAATTA
>JAQBOV010000110.1 GCA_028287895.1 Mucilaginibacter sp.
TTTAAGCCCTTGTTAGAAAGGATCGCCGACAATAATGGCGAAGTATATGCCAACTATAATACCCCTATTATTTTAATGATCGATATAAAATCGGGAGCTAACAGTACCTACGAAGCGCTTAAACCCCTGCTCGAGAAATATAAGTCGATACTATCGGGCCTCGAAAATGGCAAAATGGTTTACAGGCAGGTAACCGTTGTTTTGTCGGGCCATAAACCCTATGGTTTAATTGAAAATGAACCCACCCGGCTTGCCTTTATTGATGAGGACCTTCGTAGTGTGCGGCGCGATTCAACTTACAGCAATGTATTTTCAATGGCAAGTTGTAAGTATTCAAAATTGATGCGATGGGATGGGAAAGGTATTATCCCCAATGCCGAGAAAAATAAGCTTTGTGCCTTTGTCGCTTTGGCTCACAGAATGGGCGAAAAAGTAAGGCTATGGGCATCGCCCGAAAAAAAGGTGGTTTGGGACGAGCTCTTGGACTGCGGCGTCGACCTGATCAATACCGATCGCCTGCCTGCCCTCAAAAACTACCTCTCAACCCGGCCCATCGTCTTAGCCAAGGCCAATTGATTGTTGTTAGTCGATTATGTTGATTGAGTGGTTGACTGTTAAAGCATACTCAATTAAACTGAATCAACCCCCGGGAACTATTACAACCTGATCAACCAATCAACTAATTTATATTCAAACTAAATTACGATTAGTAAACGGGGGACCATCTCATTTTTACTAATGTTGATTATCTTCGGGTAATAAAAATTTTGCAGATCCGGTCATTGGTTTTGCCTGTTTATCACCTTCGCTATGGATGATTTTATTGCCGCCAGGTCTCAGATGGCGTTATCGCTTGGATTTCATATCGTCTTTTCATGTATCGGGATGGTTATGCCGTTTTTTATGGCGATCGCCCATTTTTACTGGCTCAAAACAAAAGACCCGGTTTATAAAAACATCACCAAAGCATGGAGCAAAGGCGTGGCCATATTTTTTGCCACAGGAGCTGTATCCGGTACTGTATTATCATTTGAATTGGGATTGCTATGGCCCAATTTTATGAAGAATGCCGGGCCTATCTTCGGTATGCCCTTTTCATTAGAGGGTACCGCCTTTTTTATAGAAGCCATTGCCCTGGGGTTCTTTCTTTACGGTTGGGAACGGTTTAATCCATGGTTTCATTGGTTTACAGGGGTTGTTGTAGGTATCAGCGGTATTTTATCGGGTATATTGGTAGTAGCAGCCAATAGTTGGATGAACAGTCCTTCGGGGTTTGATTATGTGAACGGGCAGTATATAAATATTGATCCGATAAAAGCCATGTTCAATGCCGCGTGGTTTGAGCAGGCACTGCATATGTGTATAGCAGCCTTTGCCGCTACAGGATTTGCTGTTGCCGGCGTGCATGCACTAATGATCATCAGGCGGAAAAATATAAAGTTTCACACCATGGCTTTCCGTATTGCCATTGTATTTGCTGCCGTTGCCGCTTTACTGCAACCTTTAAGCGGTGATATTTCGGCAAAAAGCGTTGCCAAACGCCAACCCGCCAAGCTGGCAGCTATGGAGGCGCATTTCAAAACCGAAAAATTTTCACCCTTAATTATAGGGGGCGTTCCTGATACAAAAACGAAGGAAGTGAACTATGCTATCAAGATTCCCGGCCTGCTCAGCTTGATGACCTACGATGATTTTAACGCCGAAGTAACCGGCCTTGACCGCATCCCCGAAAAAGATCAGCCCCCCATCGCCATTACACATTACGCTTTTCAAATAATGGTAGCTTTGGGTATGCTGATGCTGGCGCTCGCCCTGGTTTACCTTATCGCCCTGTTTAAAAAGAAGAACTGGCTTACTGCTCCGTGGTTCCTGAAGTTGTTCGTAGCGGCGATCCCTTTAGGATTTATTGCCCTTGAGGCAGGGTGGACAGTCACCGAAGTTGGCCGCCAGCCCTGGATCATCCAGGGCGTGATGCGTACTGCGGATGCCGTTACGCCAATGCCGGGCATCAGGTATTCGTTTTACCTGTTTACCGCGGTGTACTTATCGTTGAGCCTGGTGGTGATATTTATGCTGTACCGGCAGATAAAGATGGTTCCGAAAATGTATGATGTTCCAATTTCTAATCCGGCAATCAGTAAATCATAAGTTATGATGTTATATGTAGTGATCGTTTATTTATGGGTAGCACTTTTGCTTTATCTGCTGCTTGGCGGGGCCGATTTTGGCGCCGGTATTATCGAACTGTTTACCTCGGAGGATAACAAGGCAAAAGCTCGTAAGATCTTGTACCATGCCATCGGTCCAATTTGGGAAGCCAATCACATGTGGCTTATTATTGCTATTGTGATCTTGTTTGTCGGCTTTCCTGCTATTTATACCACCATGTCCATCCACCTGCATATCCCGCTGGTTATCATGCTGATGGGCATCGTCGCCCGTGGAACGGCATTCGCCTTCAGGAATTATGATGCCGTGACCGATAATATGCAGAAGGTGTATAACAAAATATTTGTTTATTCCAGTTTCATTACGCCTTTGTTTTTGGGAATCATAGCCGGCAGCGCAGTTTCGGGGAAGATTGATGTGCATGCCGATACATTCCTGTCGGCTTACCTATTTAGCTGGCTCAACTGGTTCTCCGTCACCATCGGTTTATTTACGGTGTCTTTATGCGGCTTTTTGGCTGCCATTTTTCTGATAGGAGAAACACGGGAGCCCGATGAAAGAAAAAGATTTGTGCGCAAAGCCTGGCAGATGAATATTGCTGCGGTCATATCCGGCGGACTTGTTTTTGTTTCGGCTACTTCTGATAAGATACCATTGGTGCAATGGGTGTTCGGTAACGCGGTGGGTATTACGGCGGTAGCCGCAGCCACTGTTTCGCTCATTATATTATGGTATTTGATTATTAAGGGAAGATCAAAAAGCCTTCGGTTACTGGCAGGTTTTCAGATCACCATGATATTGCTTACTACCACCTATAAGCACTATCCCAATATTGTGATACTCAAAAACGGTGGTTATTTGTCGTTAATTGAAAACAGGGGTGCTGACAAAGCAATCGAAGCCTTAGCCCTGGCCTTATTGATAGGTAGTCTGTTTATCCTACCGGCGTTGGTTTATTTGATCTACAGTTTTCAGAAGAGGGATAATAAGGGCTCCTTGTCAGAAACATGATTATATGGGTAAGTCTTAAATTTGACTTTGTAAATCTCAACACCGTATCTATTAAAACCAGCTCTTCGTCTGTATTCCTTCCCCTCCCGTCTATTGCATTTATTTTATTGGCAGTAAAAATGTTGCTTTGACTACGATTTCTAATCAAGCTTAATCGGAGCTGATTGGTATTATTAAAAAGTAAAGGCAAAGGGTTGGAAATATAACTAAGTACGTTGAAATGTTTTCTTCCTATTGGCAATAAAAACAAGGTTTATCAAACTAGCGTAGTGGTATAGGGTTATATGTTTATGCGATTAACTTTATTTCAGTTAATTGATCCTTTACAAATAGCTTTATTATCTTTAGCACACTTTATATAAAGAGGGATTATAAAGTGTGAGAACTTTATCCAAATTTTTTACTATTTGTGTAAATAATGTCCTCAGATATCCTAACCAGCCGATACCATATTTCACATAAATTACTAAATGAAAACATTTCCAAACCAATATAGATCGAATAGAAAACGCGTACTGATTATACTTTCGGTATTGTCTTTGGCGTGTTGCACCTTATTCCTGCTTTCATGCGGGAGCAAGGGCAAACCAAACGGCGGTCCGCAGGATAACCAGGCAAAGGTATACCGTGTATTAGCGCTTTCTTCGCGCACAGCTACCTTAAACGCGGATTACCCGGCCAGCATACAGGGACAACAGGATATTGAAATACGCCCCAAAGTGGATGGCTTTATTGAAAAAATTTATGTTGATGAAGGCTCCCTGGTAAAAAAAGGCCAATTGCTGTTTAAAATAAACGCACCCCAGTATGAACAGGAAGTACGCACAGCACAAGCCGGTATCAATACTGCCCAGGCTGACGTGAATGCGGCCCAATTGGCGGTTAATAAAGTGAAGCCACTGGTCGAAAAAGATATTATCAGCCACTACGAGCTTGAATCTGTCCAATTTACGTTGCAAACCAAGCTGGCGGCCCTGGCGCAGGCAAAAGCGGCACTGGCAAATGCTAAAACAAACCTGGGATACACGATCATCACCAGCCCTGTTAACGGTGTAATTGGGTCGCTCCCATATAAGTTAGGGAGCTTGGTTACCAGCAACACGGCTAATCCATTAACTTCAGTTTATAATACCAGCACGGTGTATGCCTATTTCGCCATTAACGAAAAGAAGCTGCTGGATCTTTCAAAAGATACCGCTACATCCGGCACAACTTTAAAGTCAAAACTCAATAATTTACCAAAAGTTTCCCTGCTTCTTGCGGATGGTACCTTATACAATCATCAGGGTCGCATTGAAACAGTTAACGGACTGATAAATACTGCTACGGGTTCGGCCAATGTGCGTGCCGCCTTTGCTAATCCCGAAGGCTTGCTGCACAGTGGCAACAGTGCGATGGTCAGAATTCCAACGCTGATAAAATCGGCTATCCTTGTTCCTCAAAGCGCTACTTATGAGTTGCAGGATAAGCGTTTTGTTTATATACTCGACAATCAGAATAAGATCAAAACCACAGCCATAAAAGTAATGGATAATACGGCCGGGCAATTTTTTGTTGTTCAGGACGGGTTGCACAATGGCGATAAAATTTTATTGGAAGATGCCGGCACTTTAAAGGATGGCACGGAAGTCAGACCTAAAGAAGCAAGCGCTGACAGTGTATACAAGGGATTTGATTGAGGTTCGTGATCCGGGTATGAGATGATTGTTCTTATAAAATCATGGAAATCCATCAGTCCTGAAAATCATGGTTCAGACAAAAAATTAGAAAATAAAGCAACATTTTATGCTTAAACGATTTATAGAGCGTCCGGTACTTTCAACAGTTATTTCTATCATCATATTGATACTCGGTATTTTAGGACTGATCAACCTTCCTGTCTCGCAATATCCTGAAATCGCTCCGCCTACCGTGCAGGTATTTGCAGGGTATAACGGTGCCAATGCGGACGTTGTGCTAAAGAGCGTGATCATCCCGCTCGAAGAACAAATTAATGGCGTGGATAACATGACCTATATGACATCATCCGCCGGTAATGATGGCTCTGCCAATATCACCATTTATTTTAAAGTGGGCACCAACCCCGACCTTGCTGCAGTAAATGTGCAGAATCGTGTGTCCCGCGCTACCAGTTTGCTGCCGCTTGAGGTTACCCAATCCGGCGTTACCGTGCAGAAAAGCCAAAGCAGTAACCTGATCATTTTCTCATTATACAGTGAAAACAAAGCCTATGATGAGACTTTTTTGCAGAATTATGCTAAAATAAACCTGGTTCCGCAAATACAGCGGGTTACCGGTGTTGGTGGTGTTAATGTATTCGGCTCAAAGGATTATTCTATGCGCATTTGGTTAAAGCCGGATGTAATGGCGCAATACAGCCTTATCCCCAGTGATATCAGTGACGCATTGGCTGAACAAAATATAGAGGCCGCCCCGGGCAAATTTGGTGAGAATAGCCACCAATCCTTTGAGTATGTAATTAAATATAGAGGGCGCTTAAAGACTGCGGCCGAATTCGGCAACATCGTCATTAAATCTGTTGGTAAAGGGCAATTGCTGCATCTGAGCGATGTGGCGCGTGTGGAGCTGGGTTCATTGGATTATACATTCAATATCCAAACTAACGGATTGCCTTCTTTGGGGGCCGCCATTAGCCAAACGGCAGGTTCAAATGCAAGGGATGTGATTAATGAATCAAAAAAAATATTAGACGAAGCTGCCTTAAGCTTTCCAAAAGGAATAAAACTCATTTACCTGGTTGATGCCAATGAATTTCTAAATGCGTCTATTGAAAAGGTGATCAGTACACTGGCAGAGGCATTTATCCTTGTGTTTATTGTGGTGTTTGTTTTCCTTCAGGACTTCAGATCAACGCTTATTCCGGCTATAGCAGTGCCTGTGGCCATTATCGGAACTTTCTTCTTCCTTGATCTATTTGGCTTCACCATTAATTTACTCACCCTTTTTGCATTAGTTTTAGCGATAGGTATCGTAGTGGATGATGCCATTGTGGTGGTCGAGGCTGTGCACGCCAAGTTAGATAAGGGTTACAAGTCGGCCCGAAAAGCATCCATTGACGCCATGAGCGAAATATCAGGAGCTATTATTTCTATCACATTGGTTATGGCTGCTGTATTTATCCCTGTAACTTTTATTACCGGATCAACGGGGGTCTTTTATAAACAGTTTGGTATCACGCTGGCTATAGCCATCTTATTATCTGCTGTAAATGCCTTAACGCTCAGTCCGGCCTTATGTGCCATATTTCTTAAACCACATGACCAGGAGCATAAAAACAAAGCGTTATTCAGCCGTTTTTATTCAATTTTCAATACTGCCTTTAATGCTGTTACCAGTAAATATGTGCGCTCGGTCGGTTTCCTTGCCCGAAGAAAGTGGATCGCTGTTGGCGCCATTGCCGTTTTTGCAGCGGCTTTGGTGATATTAATAAGAACAACATCATCCAGTTTTGTACCAAGCGAAGATCAGGGGACTATTTTTGCAAGCGTTATTTTGCCACCTGCCTCATCATTGGAACGTACCGACTCGGTGACAACAAAAATTGAACGTATTGCCCAAACTATACCGGCTGTTCGGGCTACGGCCAGGTTGGTGGGGTTTAATTTTATCGCCGGATCAGGGGGCTCCTACGGTATGGTTATTCTGAAGTTAAAAATTTGGAATGAGCGGAAAAACGATAACATTCAAAGCGTGATAGCAGATATTTCCGCAAAAACCAAACATATACGCGGGGCGAGCATTTTTTATTTTTCACCACCCACCATCCAGGGATTTGGTGCCAATGATGGGTTTCAAGTCCAGGTGCAGGATAGAGGCGGTCATACTATTGATGAACTTTATAAAGTAAATACTGATTTCCTGACCGCCTTAAATAAACGACCTGAAATTCAAGGCGCAAGCACTTCATTTAACCCCAATTTCCCGCAATACCAGGTAGAGGTCAATGTGGCCAAATGCAAGGAGGCCGGTATTTCGGTAAATTCGGTTTTAGGTACCTTACACGGTTATTACGGCGGCTTGTACGCCTCCAACTTTAACCAGTTTGGTAAGCAATACCGGGTAATGGTGCAGGCTGATTATGCTTACCGAGCCAACGACCAGGGCCTGGATAAGATTTTTGTAAGGAATAATGCCGGTAATATGGCGCCCATCACCGAATTTATAAAACTGACCCGGGTATTTGGGCCCGAATCCATATCGAGGTTTAACTTGTTTTCTTCAATTTCAGTAAATGGTGTCACTAATGCTGGTTATAGTTCAGGCGATGCCATTCAGGCGATAAAAGCTGTGGCAGCCGAGAAACTACCTGCCGGCTATGGCTACGAGTTTTCGGGGTTAACCCGTGAAGAACTTTCAACCGGGGCGCAATCTGCGCTTATCTTCCTGCTTTGCCTGGTGTTTGTTTACTTTTTACTGAGTGCGCAATATGAAAGCTATATTTTACCTTTTGCGGTATTGTTATCGCTGCCCATCGGCCTTTCCGGCACTTACATTTTTGCAAGGATAGCGGGCATTGACAGCAATATTTATCTTCAGATTTCATTGATCATGCTCATTGGCCTGTTGGCTAAAAATGCGATCCTGATCGTCGAGTTTGCCTTAGGCAGGCGCCGTGGTGGTATGGGTATCGTACAGGCAGCCATTGAGGGTGCCCGGGCCCGTTTGAGGCCAATTTTGATGACCTCGTTCGCATTCATTTTCGGAATAATGCCTCTGATGTTCTCAACGGGTGCGGGCGCTTTGGGTAACCGTTCCATAGGCACGGGAGCTGTCGGCGGTATGTTTGTAGGTACTGTTTTCGGTGTATTTGTTATACCGGTACTGTTTATCATTTTTCAACGCTTGCAGGAAAAAATAACCGGGGTGCCGAATCTCCCGGGTGCCGAGGATGAAGATGAGGTACCGGCTGATGTAGAAATTATTAATTAAAGACCTTATTACTGATGAAAGCGGCTTATCCTAAATACATCTTTTCTGCATTACTGGTAACCAGTATTATCCTGTCGTGTAAGATAACTAAAACGTACCGGCAGCCTGGTCTGAATACTGATAACTTATACCGGGATGTAAATACCACAGATACCACGAGCCTCGCTGATATTCCCTGGCGGTCTTTATTTGCCGATACCGTTTTACAGGGATTGATACGGGAGGGGCTTAATCAAAACCTGAACCTTAAAATAGCTATACAGCGAATTAATGAGGCACAAGCCGCGCTAAGACAAAGCCGGGCGGCCTTTTATCCTTCACTTTCCGGCAGCGCTTTGGTAACGCAATCCAGGCAGTCGCAGGCAGGGTTAAACTTTCCGGCCGGCATCGGTTTCGATCTTAATTCAACCACTTACCAGGCCTCATTGGGTACCAGTTGGGAAGCAGATGTTTGGGGCAAGCTAAATAGCACTAAACGGGCCGCTTTGGCCAATTTTTTACAAAGCGATGCAGCAAAAAGAGCAGTTCAAACTCAATTGATAGCCGATATTGCCAATAACTATTATAATTTATTGGCGCTGGATAAACAACTGGAAATTACTGAACGAACGGTAAAAAGCCGCATAACTGAAGTGGAAACAATGAAAGCCCTTAAAGAAGGTGCAGTAGTAACCGGGGCGGCTGTAGTTCAGAGCGAGGCCAACCGTTATGCGGCTGAGGTATCTATACCGGATATCAAACAAAGTATCAGAGAGACAGAGAATGTTTTATGTGTATTACTGGCCCGTGCACCCGGAGCCGTCAGACGCACAACATTAACCGGGCAGCAACCCCATACAGAGCTGGCAACAGGCGTACCGGCCTTATTATTAAATAACCGGCCCGATGTGCAGCAAGCTGAGTATGCATTCAGAAGCTTCTTTGAAAATACCAATATAGCCCGCGCGTATTTTTATCCTTCGTTTACCATCACTGCCCAGGGAGGTTTAAGTTCATTAAATCTCGGCAGTTTTTTTAACGGATCGGTTTTTTATAACCTGGTTGGCGGCTTAACGCAACCGATATTTAGCCAGGGACAAAATAAAGCAAGGTTAAAAACCGCGCAGGCCCAGCAGCAGGAAGCTCTTTACAATTTTCAGCAATCGCTGGTAACCTCCGGCCAGGAAGTATCCAATGCTTTGTTTTCCTATCAAACAGCAGTTGAAAAAGAACAAACGCGTTCAAAGCAATTGCTGGCCCTTGGCAAGTCGGTTGACTATACCAGGGAATTATTACGCTACAGTTCGGCTACTAATTATACCGATGTGCTTACCTCTGAACAAAGTTTACTGGCTGCACAGCTTAGCAGTGTTAATGATAGTTTGCAAAAATTACAGGCTATTGTAAACCTGTATCGTGCCTTAGGCGGCGGTTGGAAATAAGCTTTACGCACAATGAACTTAGAAGTCTTTTAGCGTAAATTTTAAATAGGTTAACCCCGACAGCGAATTCCTCAAAGTCACCTTAAAAGGAATGGCAATATGTTCTGTTGAGTTTTTCAGAACAAGTTGGGCCGTTTATCAATGGCAACGCTGAAATCATTGATGGATGGCGCAGCACATCATCCTTTTCGATCTTGCCATCTTCAATACCTTTTAAAATGGAATTGATCAATTGCAAGTATTTCGGCGTAATAGAATGCTCGTCAATTTTTACAATTTTTAAATAGTTCTTCATCCGGTTTAAAACTATAATTTGGGTGGTTGATTAAGTGAGTTGTTGATTAACATCGGCTAAACTTAATCAACTTTTTCAACTCAATTTATTGAGTGGTTGATTGCATAAATGAATAATGATATCGGTAAACTTAATCAACTTATTCAACTCGATGCAACTCAATCTAACTCAATCCAACCATAACAACAAAAATCAAGACAGTTAAGGATAGTTTATACAATCAGTTTAGGTAGCTTTGGGTTTCGTCGAATCAGCGGTTCATGCTGTTTGATACCTAAATAGATGTACATGAAGTTTTTTTACTCTTTATTCGCCCTGCAAATGGTTGTTTCTTTATGTTTTGCACAGGTAAAGGTCGATGGCCTGTTATGCGAAAACCGCATTAATCCACTTGGTATGGATGTCACCCATCCACGCTTTAGCTGGAAATTGGTTGCCGACAAGCGTAACGAAATGCAAACCGCCTACCGGGTTGAGGTAAGCGAAAAAGCAAATTTTAGTGGTCATGTGTGGGATTCGGGTAAAGTGCCTTCAGATTCATCTGTCTTTATTACTTATAAAGGCAAGCCACTGCAATCCGGCAAAAAATATTTCTGGCGCGTAAAAGTTTGGGATAATACAGGCAAGGCTTCAGTATGGAGCACTGCTTCATGGTGGCAGACAGCCCTGTTCAATACGTCCGACTGGAAAGCCAAATGGATAACGCCCGGCTATACCGAAGATACCACCAACCGCCCAAGCCCTCTGATGCGGAAACAGTTTACGGTGGGCAAGAAGATCAGATCAGCAGTGGCTTACATTACCGCGCATGGTTTGTATGAGGCACAAATAAACGGACAGCGCATAGGTGATGCTTACCTTACTCCCGGCTGGACAAGCTACGGCAAGCGTCTGCAATATCAAACCTATGATGTAACCAGCTTGCTGAAGGAAGGTAATAATGCCATAGGCGTAATGCTTGGTAATGGTTGGTATAGGGGCATCATCGGCTACAGCAATAAGAAAAATGTTTACGGGAAAGATATAGCCCTGCTATTGCAAATTAATATTACCTATGAAGATGGCACAACAGGCATAATTACATCTGATGAAAGCTGGAAATCGTCAACCAGCGAAGTTATCTACTCAGAGATCTATAATGGAGAAACAATAGATCATAACAAAGTGCAAGCAGGGTGGGCACAGCCAGGCTTTAACGATGAACAATGGAGCAAGGTGCGAGTTGAGGATTATCCGAAAAATATACTCGTGGCCACCTATAACGAAATGATCAAAAAACATGAAACCTTTAAACCGGCGCGTATCTTCAAAACCCCAAAAAACGAACAGGTAATTGATTTTGGGCAGAACCTGGTGGGTTGGGTTGTTTTAAAGGTAAAAGGTAAGGCGGGGGATAAGATCACTGTTTCGCATGCCGAAGTTTTGGACAAGGATGGAGATTTTTACACAGCTAACCTTCGCGCGGCAAAGGCCCAGGATACTTATATTTTGAAAGGCGACGGCCAAGAAATATTTGAGCCGCATTTTACTTTTCATGGGTTCCAGTTTATTCGGATAGAGGGCTATCCGGGTGATATTATTAAGCCAGAGGATGTTACTGCTGTTGCGCTGTATTCTGACATGAAGCCGACAGGCACGTTCACCACCTCAAACCCGCTGATCAACCAATTGCAGCATAATATACAATGGGGACAGAAAGGGAATTTTTTGGATGTGCCTACCGATTGTCCGCAACGGGATGAACGCCTGGGCTGGACGGGTGACGCACAGGTTTTTTCGCGCACTGCCACCTTTAACATGAATGTGAACAACTTTTTTGCCAAATGGCTGTGTGATGTTGCCGCCGATCAGTCGCCTGAAGGCATTGTGCCTTTTGTTGTCCCTAATTGTTTGGGCTTTACGCAGGGAAGCACCGGCTGGGGCGAAACAGCTACGGTAATCCCATGGAATATGTACCTGGCTTATGGCGATCAACGCATACTGCAAAATCAGTACAGCAGCATGAAAGCCTGGGTTGATTACATGCAGCATCAAGCCAAAAATGATCTTTGGAACAGCGGATTCCACTTTGGCGACTGGCTTTTTTACAGCGTTGATGACGATACAGACGGCTCTTCGGCTATAACCGATAAATATTTTATTGCGCAATGTTTTTATGCTTACTCGACCCAGTTACTGATCAATACAGCTACTGTATTAAATAAACAGGAAGATGTAACCTATTATACCCGCTTACTTAAACGAATCAAAGATGCCTTTTTTAAGGAATATGTAACACCAAACGGCAGGCTCGTTTCCGGTACGCAAACGGCCTACACCCTGGCGCTTAATTTTGATATGCTGCCGGAGTCGCTGCGCACGCAGGCGGCCCAAAGGCTGGTCGAAAACATTCATGCTTATAATAACCACCTGACCACCGGCTTTTTAGGTACACCGTATCTGTGCCATGTATTAACCCGTTTCGGGCATAGCAATATGGCCTACCGCCTGCTGTTGCAGGATACTTATCCGTCATGGCTGTACCCGGTAAAAATGGGCGCTACCACCATCTGGGAACGCTGGGATGGCATCAGGCCCGATAAAAGCTTCGAGGCGGCAAGTATGAACTCGTTCAATCACTACTCCTATGGCGCCATAGGCGATTGGATGTACCGCATAATGGCAGGGATGGATACTTATGATGATGGTGCGGGATATAAGCACATCAAAATAATGCCTCATCCCGGCGGCGGCTTTAGCAATGCAACTGCCACCCTGCAAACCTATTACGGCAATCTTAGTTCCGGCTGGGAAATTAAAGATGGCAAAACATACTATTCAATAGAAATACCAGCCAATACCAAGGCTGATATTTTCCTCCCGGCCACCCACGCTGATGAAATAACCGAAGGGGATAAAGCATTGGCCCTTGATAAAGACATTACCATTGGCAAATCAGAAGATGGTTATGTAGGGTTGAAAGTGGGATCGGGGATTTATCATTTTGCAGTGACCGGGGTGGTAGCAGCTATGCCGGTAACGGGAACCAAATAAAAATCGACGTCATTAAGACTTACCTTTAGATTAGCAAAGTAATTAAAGAAGCTTGTTAAATGGCAGGTAATACGGCTTAATACCTTTTCGGAAGCAAGGTCAACCTTAGTAAGAAAAAATGTCTTCCAATTCATGGGCAAGTGATATAAACTCTATTCCCGTTTTTCGGTTGAAATCACTAGCAGGTCAAAATCGCTATGCTCATGGTTATCACCCCTTGCTTAAGAACCAAACAACGCCAATTCACAAACGGGATATTTTTTTCCAATTCCTTTTTTGGGGTCTTTAAGTATATTTACTATTTGTCCGGTACCTACACAAATTCACTGAATAAATGCAAGTCTGCAACGGTGCGGAATTATAAAAAATGGCACCGCAGAAACAAAGTTCGCTGCGCGCATGCCTTTTAAGCTGTGATATGGTTAGAGTAAAAAGCCTTTAAAAAACCCCTGCGACCAGCTGCCCCAATCTTTAAAAGCTGCCTGCAGCCTGGCGCGAAAGGCCTTTTCATCCACAGGCTTTCCCTTTTTTGGGGGCATCATTTTATTAGGTGCCAGGGTCATGTCGGTTACTTTCGTTGCAAACCAGGTTATGTTTTCGTGAGGAAGCGCCACGCCCAGTATCATACCAGGCAATCCGCAAAAGGATTCAGGGCCGCCGGAAACCGGGATCTCGGTGGTATAAAAAGCGACCACGTAAATAGAATCCAGGACAATCGCATTTGCCCTGCGACAGGTATAGCCGGCTATTGCGCGGGTTTCGTCAGTTATTTTCCATTTGATCTTTCTGGTGCTGTCTTTTAGCAGGAAGGTTTCTTCAAAAACTTCTTTCTGGCTTATCTCACTGCTCGTCGAAAGATCGGTATAAACGGTATTGCCCTGGTTAACCATCGGCCCGCCGCCAAAAAAACTGTTTGGCGGATTATCGGTAGGAACGGGAGTATACAAGGTTTTATTATCGCTAAATGATAAGACGCTTTTCAATACTTTAAATTGGGGGTTGTTCTTCTTATAGGCCTCCAGTGCGGGTACTGTAAATACCTCATTATCCTTATTGATCTGCTTTTGCATCAATCCGTAGACATTCACACTCTTATCAAACTCAATAGAGCCCGAGGTAGTAAAGTGCGCATGTTGTGCCAGTATCAGTTTACTGCCAAATATCAGGACGAAACTGAGAATAAAGTTTTTGTATTTCATGATCATCATTTTTTAGGTACGCCGCCGCCCATTTTGTTAAAATCCCAAACAAGCGTCAGCATAAAGTATCTTTTAATGGTAGTATAGCTATTCTGGGTGATCAAATTACCGTTCGAACTCCTGGCGAAACCGGAATTTTGATTCAATATATCATTGCAAATCAGGTTAATTTTAAAACTCTCCTGTTTGGTAAACGACTTGGTTATCCTGCCATTCCACAGCACCCTGGAATAGTCCTGGTTAAAGGTCTGCGTTTTTGAATTGTATTGATAGTTGGCATCTGAACCGATCGAAAATTTACCCGGCAAAAAAACGGTGAATCCACCATAGCCATTCCATCCATGGCCGTTATTATTCAAATTGCGTTGCAGGGATGATCCCCCGTATGTTAAACTTGGCCCGAATGAAAGATTGAAATCATACTTCTTTTCTACATATTTTTGAATCCGTAAACTGCCCGAATAGGTATTAGAGGTAATAATATTAAGTTCGCTGTTGGACAGGTTATAGCTTTTATTGCCATTGGCATTAAGGTCAAAACCGGCACTAATGCCCGATGCTGATAACTTGCGCCCATAATAGATAGCGGCGTAGTAATTATGGGGCATTTTATTAAGGTTTATATATTGGGTGGTGCTTTTACCGGCCGAATCCGTAACCGTGTTATTCACAATTGGATTTGAGGTGAACGAATAATTAGCGTACACACCCAAATACTGATCGCTCAAAACTTTATACGAACCATAATTCAACCGCAGGTTGCTGGTATAGGAGGGTGTCAGGTTGGGATTACCAATGACAACATTCAGCGGATCGTTATTTACCAATACCGGCTGTATCTGGTCAACCGTTGGTTGGGTGGTTCTGCCCGAGTAATTAAGGCCAAAATTTGACATCTGCGAAAACTTGTATTGATAGCCGGCCTGCGGAGCCCAGTTGATAAAGTTTCGCTTAAATACATCACCCGTATATTCATTTACTTGTTGAAAACTGACATCAGTTACCTTGGTGCCAAAGTTGACAGTGGTTTTGCCCTTTTTGTAATTTAGTATGGCGCCCCCCTGGTTGGAAAGTTGCTTCAACTTGTAATTATTGCTGTATATGCTGTCAAGCACTGTATAAGAGCCATCCGGAGCTTTGTTGAATGATTTCCTGTCGGCCGTGCTGTTATCAATGCCCAGTCCGTAGTCAAAAACAATAGAAAACGTTTTGGACAAGGGTTCGGTATAGGTCATATTACTGTTCAGCAGCGAACTCTTAAGACGATTGGTTTTGTATTGGTCTACAATTTTTGGACTGTCAGGCGTTGGCGCGGTGCTATGGTAATCGATGGCCGTCTTTAAATTCCCTTTTGCCTGGCTCTCATTATAGGCCTCGCTCAGGTTCCAGGAAAAAGTGCGCCCCTTTTTCTTGAATTTTTTTGTGTAAAACGCGCTTACATCAAATATCTTAGTGTCCACATTGTTGCTGATGTTCCTGTCGCTTGTATTTACCAGGCTGTCATTATTCTTGCGAATGCTTGAAAGATAACTGCTGCGTGTCTGACTGTTCTTAGATGTCCCATCAACCATCAGTTTTAAATTTGAAGTGGTATCCAGTTTTACCTGATAGGTAGCGTCCAGCTTATTGCGGAACATGTAATTATGATAATTTTGATTTGAGTTGGTATTGAGGCTCTCTCCTGAAGGTAAATTGTTTTGAGATAAAGTATTGTCAACTCCATCAACCGTTACGGCCCCTATTTTATAATTTGTATTGAGCGACTCCTTGTCATTGTTCCATTTGGTGTCATAATGCACGCCGTTGTTTGTAGCCATTGGAATACCCTTACCGTCATAATTTCCATTCCATGAATCCAGGTCATCACCGCCGCCGCCGTTAATGTAAATTCCACCATCGTCACTTACCTGCACATTGTCTGATGATCCATATTTTTGGCTATCCTGCCAGCCCAGTCCCGTTTTGCCGTCATTACTGGTGGTACTGAATACAGAAAATTTCTTCTTTGCTTTAAACATATTAAATAAGAGCTGTGCCTGATAAAAATCGTCGGTTCCATACCCAGCATCAATTTTGCCAAAGTATCCGTTCTTTTTATCCTCCTTCAGCTTGATATTGATGGTTTTTGTTTTTTGCCCGTCGTCTATGCCGGTAAAGGTGGCCTGGTCGCTTTTTTTATCATAAAGCTGTACTTTATCGACCATGTCGCCGCGTATGTTTTTGGTAACAAGGGTGGGATCATCGCCAAAAAATTCTTCGCCGTCAACCAATACCTTACTGACAGTTTCGCCCTGTGCGGTAATTTTCCCATCCTTATCTACTTGTATCCCCGGTAGCTGCTTGAGTAAATCCTCCACTTTTGCATTGGGTTGTATCTTAAAGGCTGCGGCATTATATTCTGTCGTATCGCCCTTGATTTTTATTTGTGCTGCTGTGCCCTTAATGATCACCTCGTGTAATAAGCGCGATTTCAGCTGCAGGTTGATATTGCCGAAACTATAGGCTTGCTTAGCTGAATCGAGATTGAACTTCTCGACGTAGTCAGCATAATCAGGGTAAGCTAATAGCAGAATGAATTTTCCCTTGTTAAGTCCCTTTATTGCAAATGAACCATCTTCGGCAGTGCGTGTAAAGGTAACCAGCGTTGAGTCTTTTGCGTTCAGTACCGCTACTGATGTATTGTGCAGTTTTACGCGGTCTACGCTGTCACCTATAATACCTTTTACCGAATAATTATTTTGAGCAAATGCTGAAAAAGAAAACAGAGAGAAAACAAAACATAACAAAATTGTGAACTTCATAAGGTAGATTTAGGTTCCCTAAGATATAACTAAATAGTTAGTAACGAAAAGGGGAGTCATGTTAAATTGTGTTAAAATTTTAAATGGCTTATTGACAGTCAATTATATTGATCGGTTAATAATTGACTTAAAGACACAAATAAATTTTAAAAAGTGATTTACCAGCCCAAAGCATTGTTTTTAAAGTTAGAAAAAGATACTTCCCTAAAAAAAGCTATTTTAGTGCTAAAAATTGAATAGTTCAGATTCCTGTTCTATCAGTTAGGGGATTTCTATCGATGCTGAAAACTAATAAGATTTTACTTCTGAATTTTAAAGTATTATTTCTTTTTGTCCTGACCCTCTGGTTTCCGGATAGTAAAGCCCAGGGTTTACTTTTCAATTCGAATGATAGTTTATTAACAAAGCGCACTTCCCTGCATGTATTCAGTTCTGATGTGCCTGTGTTCCAGGGTCACCTGTCAATTAATTTTGATCTTGCTTTATGGGATAATGCGCATTTGGGTTATGTGTTTAATCTTGCCGACAAGGAGAGTTCATACAGCCTGAGCTATCTGTATATGGATGGAGCCGGTTATTTAAATTTTAATATCGACAGGCAAAGTAATAAAATAAAGATCCCTTTAGAGGCTTCATTGCTCAAAAAGGAAAAATGGATGAAAGTGAAAGTCGATTTGGACCTGAATGGGGATAAAGTAACGATATACATCAATAATAAATTATACCGGGCAGATGGGCTCGGATTTAACGGTAAGATACCCGGCAACCTGGTATTCGGGAAAAACCAATATTATACTGAAGTGCCCAATATGGCCATCAAAAATCTGACAGTCAGCGATGATCATAAAAGTTATGTATTCCCGCTGGATGAATGGAAGGGCAACCAGGTTCACGATCAGCAAGGAGATGTTACGGGCCTGGTGGAAAACCCCGTCTGGCTGATCAATGGGTCATATTTTTGGAAACCGGTATATCAACAGTCTTTTAAGGAAGTTGCAGGCCTGAATTTTAATACCCTCAGCCAAAATCTTTTTATTTTCAAAAGGGACTCGCTTATTACGTTTGATTCCGAATTAAAGGGGTCGGCTGCTATTGCTTATCAGAATAAATTGCCGGTCAGCATGGTGCTTGGCAAAAGCATTTTCAACGCTAAGGAAAACAAGTGCTATATCTACGAATTGTTTGACATTGCTAAAGGAATGCCAAGTGTTGCAGCCCTTGATATGAACAAGAATAGTTTAAAATGGGAAACCATTGGCAGGACCATACTTCCGCAGCAGCGGCATCATCACAATATTTTTTATGACCTGAAGCAGGATACTTTTTATATGTTCGGCGGGTATGGGGCCTACAGCTATTACAATGCATTTTCAAAATACGACAAAGCGTCGCATCGTTGGGAGAGGGTAGCTTTTAAAGGCGATGCCATAACCCCGCGTTTTTTTGCAGCTACAGGCAATTCTGATAATAATGACGAGCTTTTTTTATTTGGGGGTTATGGTAACGAATCGGGCAACCAAATTGTTGGGGGTAAGCAATTTTATGATCTGTACCGCATCAATTTAAAAAACCACACCATAAAAAAATGCTGGGCCGTACGTCCCGGCGGTAAAGAAGTATTTGTTCCGGCAAATAATCTGATCCTTTCAGCAGATAAAAAATATTTCTATGCCTTATGCTACCCGCATGAAATCGCCAGAACAGAAATAAAATTATACAAGTTTTCAATTAAGGATGGGGCATACGAGGTTGTGAGCGCACCAATACCGGTAACTTCCGAGCGGATAGAATCTGATATTAACCTTTTTTTTAACCATAAGACCAACGAATTCTATTGTACGATCCAGGAGTTTACCGATAGAATAAATTCAACCATAAAAATTTATTCGCTGTTGGCCCCACCAGTAAGCAGTGCTATTTATTTCAGTTCGCTTCGTCCTCAAAAAAGATCATCCGCCGCGCTCGTCTATGTTGGAGTCGCGGCTATTGCCCTGCTGCTAATCACCGGCTTTATACGGATATATAAAAGAAGGCACAATGTATCATTTTCTGTGTCAGAAAATGATACGGCTTTGCCGCCTGAAAGAAAGTGTGCAGAGAAAAAAAGGAATACCATTTATCTGCTGGGAGAATTTCTAGTGTTTGATAAAAACGGGAAAGACATCACCTACTTGTTCAGTCCTAAAATCAAGCAGTTATTTATCCTGATCTTACTGAACAGCCGGGATGGTAATGGGATTACTTCCAAAAAGATATCCTGCATGCTGTGGCCTGATAAGGACGTAGCTAAAACAAAAAATATTAAGGGCGTAACTTTTAATCACTTAAGAAATATTATCAGTGATATAAACGGAATTGAACTGACCTTTCTGAACGACAATTATTTATTTAAAATTAACGGCGATTTTTTTTGTGATTATTTCTTTATATCGGCCATCATTAAAGTAAACCAGGCACGTAATGATCAGGCCGTATTGGCGCATTTTGATGTCATTTCCAGGGGGACACTCTTGGGAGATATGCCTGATCAATGGCTGGATGATTACAAAAACAATTATGAGGAACAATTGACCGGTGTGCTTCAGCCCGAATTGAAGAGGCATTATGACGCGGGTGATTTGAAATTGGTTCTTGATTTAACAAAATTAATATTAGATATAGACCCCTTTAATGATACCGCACTCAAATACCAGCTAAAAGGTCTCAGAAAGTTAAAAGGAATTGACTACGCCCGAAAGGTATATGAACAGTTTACCATCGAGTACAAAAAATCATTTGGTACAGAGTATCATCCCGGATTTGAAAAGATAATTCAATAATTATTCTTACTGATATGCCTCACCCCAACCCCTCTGCAGTGGGGAGGGTGCTGATTTTTACAAATTATCGCACTGTTGCTTTTAAAGCCCACTCCTTTGGCCAGGGGCTGATCCACTTTCTCCTTCCGCTGTTGCCGTTGTTTATTCCCTGTTTTTTTTTCTGGCCCGGATAAATCAATATTATCCTATGGTTAATAAAATTATTATCCAATTAACCCATTTTTTAACCCTTTTTTTAATACCACCCGGCTAACATTGTGTACCGAAACCCCCGATAAACCAATTAGTCCGGGGTGATGCATTAGCATTTTATAAACCAACTTAACCTATTTTATTTATGAAGAAATTTTTTACCTGTCGTAGCCGACTGATTAATCTCTGCCCGGCTAAAATCAAAATTGTTCTCTCCCCGCATCTTGCTTTCTTGCTGGGTCTGCTCATGTCTGTTTCTGTTTTTGCACAAAATGCGGGAAAGATCCAGGGTACGGTATTGGACGAAAAAGGCGGAACACTGCCCGGTGTATCTGTTAAACTTAAGGGAACAAGCGCGGGCACAGTTACCGATGCAAGCGGTAAATTCTCCATTAACGCAAATCCGGGGCAAACCCTCGTTTTCTCCTTTATTGGCTTTACTTCCAAAGAGGTTGCAATTACCGATCTTAGAACCGTTAGCGTTAGTTTGATTCCCGTTTCCTCCTCATTGGATGAGGTGGTGGTGGTGGGTTACGGCAGTCAAAAGAAATTGTCACTTACCACAGCTGTATCGTCGGTAGTAAGCAAGGATATTGTTACTACGAAGAATGAAAATGTTGAAAACATGCTAAGCGGTAAAGTTGCCGGTTTGCAGGTAATGCAAAACACTTCTGAGCCGGGCGACTTTAACAATAATATCTCCATCAGGGGATATGGGAACAACCCCTTGGTGGTAATCGACGGAATAGAAATGCCTGATTTTAATGTTACCGGAGGTAACGGTGATAATTCAACAGGAACAAGCAACATTTTATCGAGGCTCGATCCGAATGATATTGAAAGCGTTTCAGTTTTAAAGGATGCCGCGGCATCAGTTTACGGTGTTAAAGCGGCAAATGGTGTAATACTAATAACCACCAAAAAGGGCAAAAAAGGCAGCCTTCAGCTTGATTATTCCGGAACTTTTGGCTCACAGGTACCATCGGGTTTACCTAAGCCGGTAAATGCGGCCGAGTATATGACGCTTAGTAACCAGCTCGCCATGCACAATTCTAACGGCGGGAGAATTGTTTACACGCCGCAGGATTTTGCCGATTACGCCAGTGGCGCCAAAAAGAGCACGGATTGGCACGATGCGGTTTTCAGGAAATCGGCGTTGCAGGAGCAGCATAACCTGAGTGCAACGGGCGGAAATGAAACCACAACTTACCTGTTAAGCGGAGGTTTTACCGGTCAGGATGGGTTTTTAACAAGTAATGATTTGTATTACAAGCGTTACAACGTACGCTCCAATATTACCAGCAAGATAACTAACAATCTTACGGTTAACCTGAACCTGAGCGCCATAATGGATCAAAAAGATTCGCCCTTGACGTCCGTTTGGTGGACAACCAGGGAAACCTGGCGCGAATTGCCTACGCAAACAATTTATGCCAATAACAATCCGGCATATTTAAATTTAGGTCTTGTTGACGGCGGCAACCCCGTGGCCTTTGAAAATTCAAATATCAACGGGTACAGCAAACAGAATAATAAGTTCTTTAACGGATCGATCAGCCTGGAGTATAAATTTCCTTTTATTGACGGTCTTACCCTGAAAGGGCTGTACAGTTATAATGCCCAGATACAGGATAATAAGCAGTTTGGGAAATCGTATAACCTCTATAGCTTCGATGCGGCTGCCGGTACCTATAATCCAACTTTAACCGGTGCACCAAGTTATGTTCAGAGACAGTATTATAATTATCTTCAAAATACTGATCAGCTATCACTCAACTATAATCATACTTTTAAAGGTGTACATAATTTGAGCGCGTTGTTGCTTTATGAAGGTAACGGACAAAGCGCCGATAACTTCGGTGCATACAGACAACTTGCTATACCGGTTGATCAATTATTTGCAGGAAACACAACCAATCAAAATGCGACCCAGGATGGTAACGGATTATATCAGTACGCAACCAATTCGCTTGTTGGAAGATTGCATTATGATTACAAGGGTATATATCTGGCCGAGTTCAGTTTCAGAAATGATGAATCATCCAAATTTCCACCAAGCCAGAAAAAAGGATTTTTCCCGTCCGGCTCTGCCGCCTGGAACCTATCTGAAGAAGATTTCTGGAAAAACTCATCTGCACTTTCGTTCATAGATCAGTTTAAGCTCCGTGCCTCTTACGGTGTATTAGGTGATGATAATACTTTATACTTCCAGTTCCTTCAGGGTTATTACTACCCGGCCGGCGGAAATAATAATCAATTGCCAAGCGGGTCCGTATTCGGCAACGGCTTTATAAACGCAGTGCAAAGTACAGGCTTACCTAACGCCAATATTGGCTGGGAAACATCGCATACCTTTGATGCCGGGATCGATTTTGACGCCTGGAAAGGCGCCTTAGGAATCACCTTTGATTATTTTATACGCAACAGATCAGGACTGTTTTCAGCCAATACGCTGCAGGTGCCTGATGTTATAGGTACTCCGCTGCCGCAGCAAAACCTTAATGGAGACCGCACTAAGGGCTTTGATTTTGAAGTAACCCACAGAAGCCATATTGGTAAATTCAGTTACAATGTAAAAGGTGTCTTCTCTTACGCCCGTACCATGAATACAGTTTATGCTGAATCCAAACATGGTAACTCCTATCTGGATTGGCAGCAAAACCAGGGGAACAGAAATCAGGGAATTCAGTGGGGATTAGGCTCAAACGGGCAATATCAGAATTACGCGCAAATTGTCAATAGCCCGGTTTATGTTGGCCGCGGTACCGTAGTTGGCGACTATAATTATCTGGATTGGAATGGCGACGGACAGATTGATGGAAATGATAACCACCCGATAGCTTACGGCAGTAATCCTAACGGCGGGACGGTAACACCTCAAATAACTTATGGCCTGAACTTAGGCGGTTCATATAAAGGGTTCGACTTCAATTTGCTGTTCCAGGGAGCTGCCAAAATTGATATTTCCTATATCGAGCAATTGAATATTCCACTTTGGGGCGGCGGCAGCGCTTTAACGCAATTCCTGGATAACTGGCACCCGTCCAACCCGAATGCAGATCCATACAACCCCAGTACCGTGTGGGCACCGGGTAATTTCGCTTACACAGGGACTACGGCTAACTCCAATTCATCATTTAACTTTCAGAGCGCTGCTTATGTAAGGCTTAAAAGTGCCGAAATAGGCTATACCTTGCCTGCATCGGTTTTATCACATATTGGTATTAAAGGAATCAGGGTATTTGCAAACGGCTATAACCTGGTCACCTGGACAAAATTAAAATATGTTGATCCTGAGCATCCTACAGGTTTATACGGGTATTTGTATCCGCTTGATAAATTGTACAATGTCGGTTTAAATGTGAAATTCTAATCAAAACAGATCATGAAAAGATATATCTATATATTATTAACAATTTTAGCGGTGTGTGCATCGGCTTGCAGAAAGCTTAACATCCCGCCTCAAAATATTATCCAGGACCCGGATGTTTTTTCAACACCGGCAGGTATCCAGGCTTACATGGCACGTTTGTATAGCGAGCTACCGATTGAGGACTTCAGGTATTCGCCTCAAAGGGGCCTAAACTTCTTTTGGATTATCAGCCCCACCCCTGCGACTACAGGCGAGGCCCTGAGTCGTGATCAGACAAGCTCCATGCAGGAAAATCTCGGAGGGTGGAACTGGGACATATGGAGCGGCTCCTATACAGTAATACATGATTGTGACTATTTAATTCAAACACTTCCGTCATATGCAAAAAATTTCACTACGGCACAGGTAAACGCCTGGTTAGGTGAAGCATATTTTGTTCGGGGTATGACCTACTTTGCATTGGTAAAACGCTTTGGCGGCGTGCCCATTGTTAACAAAACGCTTGACTATAAGGTGGGTACGAGTACTGACGCGCTGAAAGTACCCCGTTCTTCTGAAAAAGCGGTTTGGGACCAGGTAGCCAGTGATTTCGATTTCGCGATCGCTAATTTACCCGCAGCGAATGCTGATTATTCCGATGGCAGCCGGGCAAATAAATATGTTGCCGCGGCATTTGAATCAAGGGCGATGCTTTATGCCGGCAGCGTTGCCAAATACAATAACATCACCTTATTTGATGGCAGTCAAAATCAGCTTTGCGGTATACCTGCAAGTGCTGCAAGCGCATATTTTCAAAAAAGCTATGATGCCGCTAAAATGCTCGAAGGGGTTTATAACCTCTATTTAAAAGCATGGTCGGCTACCGACAAAGCAGCGCAGTACCAGAATTTTGTAAACCTGTTTTCTGATGCTTCAAGCCCTGAGAGCATATTTGTAAGAGAATATAAATATCCAAATTCTGTTCACGGATATGATGCTTATAATGTTCCGCGCCAGCTGATCGGGCCAAACGGGTATTCTGCCGAGGTAAATCCGACGCTTGATTTTGTTGAAATGTTTGGCGGTGTCCCGAAAAATACCGATGGTACCATCCAGACCCTCGATGCAAGCGGCCATTATATTTTATATAACAATACGATGGACCTGTTCGCGAATGCAGAACCCCGCCTGAGAGCCACCGTAATATTGCCGGGTGACGCATTCAAAGGACAAAATATTGAAATGCGTCGCGGCATTTATACAGGTGCCGCAGCAGGGGGCATCAGCAGGTTGTTACCCGCCGGTTCAAGGTCACAATACCCTGCCACAAACCTTGTGCAATCTTCAAACGCGTCACAAACCCCGTTTACGTTGCCCGACGGAACAAAAATGAACCCGGCCGGACTAAGCGGGACATTTACCGGCGACCAAACCTGTTCACTTTCAGGTTTTTCTGTACGTAAGTGGCTTAACCCAAACCTGCCAACATCACAAGTGCTGGAAAATAATGAAGATCAAACATGGATAGAAATGCGGTACGCCGAAGTTCTATTAAACCGTGCCGAGGCAGCCTATGAGCTGGGCGGTGCTAATATTACAGACGCTTTTAATATCATTAATCAGATACGCTCAAGGGCGGGTGCAACCTTATTAGCCGGCGCTGGTTCAATGGCCATTGATACCATCCGCATGGAAAGAAGAAAAGAATTGGCATTTGAGAATAAAACATATTGGGACCTGAGAAGATGGCGGACATTTGATAAGGAGCAAAACGGAACGATATACAAAATTTTAATGCCTTTTTATTCATCGCAGGCCGGCAAATACTTCTTTGATTCCCGCACCGACGAACGGAATGATGTTTACACTTATGACCCAAAATGGTATTATGAACAAATACCGCAAGGCGCTATATCAAAGAGTACCAACTTAGTTCAGAACCCAGGTTATTAACATACAGAAAATGAAAAAGACACTATATTACTTAGCATTTTGCCTGGTAGCCATTGCAGGCAGCTCATGCTCTAAGATCGATAATTATCCCGCGCCATCAAACACGCTGAAAGGGAGCGTAATGGATGCGGGAACCGGCAACACCGTGCAAACCGAAACAGGCGGTCGCGGAACACGCGTCAAACTGATGGAGACAAGCTACAGCAGCGATCCGACTCCCTATTATTTTCAGGCTATGCAGGATGGCACTTTCAACGACACCAAGATATTTGCCGCTACCTATAAGGTATCGGTAGAGGGTCCTTTTGTGCCATTGGTGCTTACCGATAACGCAGGAAGCGTCTTGTCTGATAACAGCCAGAACGTAGTCATAAAAGGCACCAATACAGTTACAAACCTGGACTTTAAAGTAGAACCTTTTTTAAGAGTCGACTGGGTTGGGCAACCCGTATTTAACGCCGACAGTACAGTTACTGTTCAGGTTAAAATTACACGCGGTACTGCCAATAGTAGTTATCAGCAGGATATAACTGATATTAACCTGTACGTAAGCAATACTAAGTACGATGGAAGCAATAATTATGATCCAAGGTACTCAAAACTTACCTCTTACAGCGGAGCGACAGGCACCGTCCTTTTGGGTCAAACTATCAGTATAACCACTGCCGGCGGGGCGCTCCCGCAACAGGATGTTTACTTCCGGGTTGGCGCAAGAATAAACGCCGGACTTGATGAATACAACTATAGTACGCCTGTATCAATAAAATACCCATAATTTAATTACAGGAAGGGCTTCGGCCCTTCTTTTCCGATCACTGCATCTATCTGTAAACAAATAGCTATCAAATACAATAAATGAAAACACCTATTCTGCTGTACGCTTCATCGGCTATTTCATGGCCGGCATTTGCACATACCTATAATTCGGCTACCAGGCATTTTAATGCCCTGCCACAATTTCTGCTGCTATGAAAAAACTCATAAATGTGCCGGCGATCCTGTTATTAGTCATTGGTGTGAACTGCAGTAAAGGCAAGGGCGTTGTTCCCCAGCAGCAAGTGGACACCAAGCCCAATAAAGTTAATTTCACATCCGCAGATGCCAAGGCAGCCTACCAGGCATTCAATACCTATTTTTATAATCCGAGCGCCAAACTTTATTACAGTACAACAAAAAAGGAGGGCCTTGGAGCTATATGGACACAGGCCATTTACTGGGATATGGCTATGGATGTTTACCAGCGCACAAAGGATGCCTCGCAGTTAACTTTGGTAAATGATATTTATACGGGCGGGTTCAACCAATATGATAGCTATAATTGGAACAATAATACCAAATGGTTCATTTATGATGATATGATGTGGTGGGTGACTGCTTTGGCAAGGGCCAGTCAGTTAACAGGCAACGCAACGTATCTGCAAAAATCTATTGAGGGTTTTAATCATGTTTGGGCAGGTTCTTATGATCCTGATAAAGGAGGTATGTTCTGGGATTTTAATCATAGTGGTAAAAATGCCTGTATCAATTACCCTACTGTAATAGCTGCAATCCGCTTATACCAGATCACCGGTGATCAAAACTATCTTTTAAAGGCAAAATCAATTTACTCATGGGCAAAGGCCAACCTGTTTAATGCGGATAATGGCCGGATAGCTGATCATAAAATAGGTGATGGCCCGGCAGGTTATGAAGATTATACTTATAACCAGGGTACGGCAATTGGTGCTGCCGTTATGCTTTATAAAGTAACTAATGATGCTTCTTATCTGGCAGACGCCAAACTTGCTGCCGATTATACCATGAATAATATGTGCCCTAATGTTCTGCTGCCGGCGGAAGGAGATTTTAATGAACAGGGCGTATTGAAAGCCATATTTGCCCAATATATCATCATGCTGGTAAAAGACGGCGGACAAAGTCAATACCTTCCATGGTTATTGAAGAATATAAATGCAGGCTGGCAGAACAGAGACCGATTCCGTAATTTAACTTACCGTAATTATGGAGTCTCCTGTCCGCCGGGAGATATACAATCATATGAAGCAAGCAGCATTGTTACGTTTATGCAGGTATACCCGGTAAATTAATTGTTACAAGTAGCACATTACCAGGTAAAAGAGGTTTTTTTGCCGATAAATGCCGGGGCACAGTAAGATAGAATAAGTTAAAATCGTAAGTATTCTATCTAAATAAAATATATAAAGTGTGAGCAGGACTTGTTGGTCCTTGCTCACTTTCTCGATCTGATCAATAATTATGAAAAAAACTATTCTTTTTTGCAGTCTGCTGTTCATCTCAGTGACCCCTTTTGCCCAGGGTAAAAAGCTAGCCCCGGATAATTTAAAACAAAAAACAACCTTTCAAACCAGCAGCCCATGGATGCCCCAGATTGATGTACGTTCTGATGTTGCTATAGTTTATGGAACAAGTGACCGTAACGGTGAAACATTTGAACAGCGCGTACAGTCATGGCGCGACCACGGCTATCAAACCGCATTTATGACCGGGATTGCCTGGGGACAGTATTTCGATTATTTTTTAGGAAAATGGGACGGTAAAAACCATTTGGGCGTAGGGCAGGTAACGCAAAAAGGCGATACGATCTTTCACGGTAAAAATATGCCTTACGTAGTGCCGGTGCAGTCATTTATCGACTACATGAAAACTGCTGTAATAAAAAGGGTGGTCGATGCCAATATCACCACCATATTTTTAGAAGAACCAGAATTTTGGGCCCGTGCCGGATACAGCGCACCTTTTAAAGAGGAATGGCAAAAGTATTATGGTTTCCCATGGCGCCCTCAGGACGAATCGCCCGAAAATACCTATTTATCCAGCAAATTGAAATACCATCTGTATTATGAGGCTATAAAACAAGTATCCAGCTACGCTAAAAGTTATGGCAAAAGCAAAGGCCGGGAGGTGAAGGTTTACATCGCTACGCATTCGCTGGTAAATTATTCCTCTTGGCAAATTGTAAGCCCGGAAGCCAGCCTGGCTTCATTACCTGGTATTGATGGCTACATTGCACAGGTTTGGACAGGTACCTCGCGCGAGCCTACCTATTTTGACGGTAAAAAAAAGGAGCGTGTGTTTGAAAATGCCTTTTTAGAGTACGGCTCCATGGTTTCTATGACGGCCCCGACCGGGAGAAAGCTGTTCTTTCTGACCGATCCGATAGAAGACTGGCCGCGTGATTGGGCCGATTACAGGAAAAACTACCAGGCAACGTTTACCGCAGAAATATTATACCCCATGGTAGATAATTATGAAGTAATGCCCTGGCCCGAACGAATATATACCCGTCCGTATAAATTGGCACACAGCGATTCAAGCGTGCTGATACCTAAATATTACTCCACCCAAATGCAGGTGATGGTTAATGCATTGAATAGTATGCCGCCGTCAGCAAACCGCGTAAACGGTGTAAATGGCATTGGGGTACTGATGAGCAATTCGTTGATGTTCCAGCGTTTCCCAACGCACAATGGGTTTGAGGATCCGCAGTTTTCAAATTTCTATGGGCAAACACTTCCTTTGTTAAAACGGGGTATCCCGGTGCAAACCGTTCATATGGAAAACCTGGCCTATGCATCTACTTTAAAAAATATAAAGGTTTTGGTGATCAGCTACTCCAACATGAAACCCAACAGTCCCGAAGTGCATCAGCATATTGTGGATTGGGTAAAAAAAGGAGGGGTACTTATCTACTGCGGGCGCGATGATGACCCTTATCAATCAGTAATGGAATGGTGGAATACCAAAGGCAATAAATACGGGTCGCCTTCACAACATTTGTTTAAGCTATTAGGCATCAACCCTTCATCCGGAAAACAAAAATTTTCAGTAGGTAAGGGCTCTGTTTATGTGATCAGGCAAAATCCGAAAGAGTTTGTAATGCAGGCTGAAAACGACAATGATTATATCAGGCAGGTAAAACAGGCTTACGAAAAAGATGCTCATGGTGGCAAGCTGATATTCAAAAATAACTTCTACCTGGAAAGGGGCCCGTATGATATCATTTCGGTATTGGATGAAAACCCCGATGGAAAGCCGTATATTATCAAGGGCCCGGTGATAGACCTGTTCGACCCTCAATTGCCGGTATTAAATCAAAAGACCATTAACCCGGGCGAACAGTCCTTTGTTTATGTCCTGAGCCGCGTTGCCGATAAGAAGCAGCCTAAAGTGCTGGCATCTGCATCAAGGATATATGAGGCCAGGGTAGAGGACAAAATGTATTCCTTTACAGCAAAAAGCCCGCTGAATACATTCAACAGTGCCCGTGTTTACTTACCTTCGAAGCCGGGTAAAATAACGGTTATCAACAGTACCGGACAGATCATAAGCGACGTTAAATCATCATGGGACACTTCGTCAAGCACCCTGTACCTGGGTTTTGAAAACAGCCCGGACGGTATCAAAGTGAATATTGAATGGTGATCTGCAGGTAGCCAAACTTCAGCAAACAAACCTATAGCGATGGGCTGCAAACCTATCGCTATAAATAATAAATACAATACATGAAATCATCTCTTCTTTTTTTAACTCTTCTGATACCATTTACGGTATTTGCTCAAAGAACAAAAATCGGCACACTACCTGCCGATTATGCCAACCCGCTGATGGGAACACAATCGCGGTACGACCTGTCAAACGGTAATACCTTCCCCGCAATAGCCTTGCCCTGGGGAATGAACTTCTGGACTCCTGAAACAGGTAAAATGGGCGACGGCTGGCAATACACTTACGATTCCTACAAGATCAACGGCTTTAAACAAACCCACCAGCCATCCCCGTGGATGAATGATTATGGCCAGTTTGCCATTATGCCCGAAACGGGACATATCAAGGTCACTCAAAATGGCCGCCAAAGTTGGTTCTCACACAAAACCGAGATTGTAAAGCCTTACTATTATAGCGTTTACCTGGCTGATCATGACGTGACTACCGAGATCACACCTACCGAGCGCAGCGCGCAGTTCAGGTTTACTTTTCCTAAAAGCGACAGCTCCTTTGTGGTGATCGATGCTTTTGACAGGGGCTCTTATGTAAAGATTATCCCTTCAGAAAGAAAGGTCGTGGGTTATTCAACCCGCCATTCATGGGGGCCTTTAAAAAACTTTAAAAACTATTTTGTTATTTACATAGATAAGCCTTTCACGCTAACCCGCACTTATAGCGACAGCACGCTGACCGACTCAGCAGAGCTGCATTCCAAACATGCGAGTGCGGTGATCGGATTTAAAACCAACAAAGGCGAACAGGTACACCTGCGGGTTGCCTCCTCTTTTATAAGCATTGAACAGGCCGAACTAAGCTTAAAGCGCGAACAGGGAAATGACAGCTTTGCCGTAACCGAACAAAAAGCAAAAGATATCTGGAACAAAACGTTAGGCAGGCTAACCGTTGAAGGCGGTACGATTGATCAGACCCGTACTTTTTACTCCTGCCTGTATCGCATGTTGTTTTTTCCCAACAAATTGTACGAGATAAATGCCAAAGGAGCGATCGTACACTGGAGCCCTTACAACGGCGAAGTATTACCCGGCTATATGTTTGCCGGAACCGGTTTCTGGGATACCTTCCGGGCATTGTATCCATTCCTGAACATGGTTTATCCGTCCATTAATAAAGAAATGCAGGAAGGGTTGATCAATGATTATAAAGAAGGCGGCTGGCTGCCCGAGTGGTCCAGCCCCGGCTATGCCGATGTGATGGTGGGAAACAACTCGGCGTCCGTAGTTTCCGAAGCCTATTTAAAAGGATTGCGTGGTTACGATATCGAAACACTTTACCGGGCGCTGATCCATGATGCCAATCATGACGGCCCAAGAGCCGCCGGGCGTAAAGGTGTTGAATATTATAATCAGCTGGGATATGTGCCTTATGATGTAAAAATAAACGAAAATGCCGCCCGCACCCTGGAATATGCTTATGATGATTTTTCTATTTATGAATTAGGCAAAGCTCTGCATAAACCGGAATCAGAAATCGGCATTTACAAACAACGCAGCTTGAACTACCGCAAACTGTTTGACCCTTCCACCGGTTTGATGCGGGGAAAGAATAAAAATGGCTCCTTTGAAACACCTTTCAATCCCTTTAAATGGGGCGATGCCTTTACCGAAGGCAACAGCTGGCACTATAGCTGGGGCGTATTCCACGATATACAGGGATTAGTTGACCTGATGGGCGGTAAAAAACAATTTGTAGCCAAGCTCGACTCAGTATTTACCCTGCCGCCAATTTTTGATGACAGCTATTATGGAGAAGTTATCCATGAGATACGCGAAATGCAGATTGCCGGTATGGGGCAATATGCACATGGCAACCAGCCCATACAGCACATGATCTATTTATATAACTATGCCGGTGAGCCCTGGAAAACCCAATACTGGGCGCGCGAAACGATGAACAAAATGTACAAAGCCACCCCGGATGGCTACTGTGGCGACGAGGATAACGGGCAAACATCAGCCTGGTATGTATTCTCGGCAATGGGCTTTTATCCGGTGTGCCCTGTTGCCGGACAGTATGTCCTGGGTGCGCCGTTGTTCAGCAAAATAACGATGACGCTGGAGAACGGCAAAAAAGTGATCATCAACGCACCAAACAATAGCGCTGCCAATAAATATGTACGGGGCCTGACCTACAACGGCAAGCCTTATGATTTGAATTATTTAGATCATAAGACGCTAATGCAGGGCGCCGTGCTCAACTTTAATATGTCTGCCAAACCGAATAAACAAAGAGGTACAAAAGACATTGATTTCCCATATTCACTATCAAACGAAAAATAGAAGGGGAATTTTGGGAGATTGGTTGATTAATATAGTTGAAGTAATCCTCCGGTAAATTACCGGGGGATTTTTTTTAAGGTTTTCCTTATAACTTACCTGATTAAAGTACTATATTGCTTTCAAAACCTATATTATTTTATTTAACGCCTGCCCTTATTCATAATGCTTTACAAGTATGCGTGTTGAAAACTTCGTTTTAGTGTTTACCCTGTCAGGATTGGCCATCTCCAATTCTTCGGCTCAAAATCTGTCACCCGATAGTTTATTATATAGCAAAGCTGCGACACAAGTTATCGATTATTTCAACCAGGCCATTGCAGATCAGTCCGAGATTTATAATGGCGCCCAGTATGAATTATATCCCCCTGCTAATAAAGGCACGTTTTACTTCCGGGATAAAAATTATTGTATCCCCGCGCTGATCCGCTATAACGACACCTGGTATAAAGATATCCCTGTCCTTTATGACATTTATAATGATGCTATGATATCAATTTCAGGTAATGAGCTATACATGCTAAGGCCGGGAAAAATATCCGATGTTTATTTATTGGATCATCATTTTATTTATGTTGACAGGGAACCCCCGGGGAACCGAATGCCCGGCTTTTATGACCTGTTATATCAGGGCAAATCACAGGTTTTGGTTAAACTGACAAAGAAAATAGATGAGTCAAAAACAACAGAGATCATTTATGAAGATATCACTGATATATATGTAAAAAAAGGCGACAAGTATTTCGGGGTAAATAGCAAGGGCTCCTTTATGGATATTTTTAAGGATAAAAAGAAAGAACTGAATCAGTATCTGAAGGATAATAAGATCAATTACAACAAAGATAAAGAGGGCACCGTTGCCAAATTAGCCGGTTATTATGACCAGATAAGCAAATAGCATGCAAAAATTTAACCTGGCCTTTTACATCTTTTTTAGTTTATCATCTTTTGTATATGCACAGCAGGGCAGCAAATCGTTAGATGTTGATTTCCGGCAGGCCGGTATTTTGCAGATTATAAATGATCTGAAAATAAAAACAGGTTACCATTTTTATTATGACCCTGCGCTGTTTGACAGCCTGAGGGTAACACTTACCATCAATCAGAAATCTCTCGACATTATTTTGGATAAGACGTTTGAAAATACACCTTATCACTATGCCATCACCGATCAGCAGGAAGTGATCCTTACTAAGGGGCTGAGAATAAGCACTAACCTGGTGCCCGGATTTTTTGATAATAATGCAAGCCAGGTTCAGGTCGTCACCGAGGTTCCGGTTACCGACTATAATGTTGAAGAAAAAAAGAAGATCCCGGAGGCCACCACAGAGAACAAGCTGTACGAGATCGGTATGCGGACGAACAATATCAAACCGGGCACGGCGAACCTGGCGGGGTACATAAAGAACGCCAGATCGGGCGAAGGGAT
>JAQBOV010000064.1 GCA_028287895.1 Mucilaginibacter sp.
GGGAGGGCAAGATTTCGTTTGTGACACAAACGTACATCTTGCTAACTGCAAAAAGACAGCAGTTTAATCCCTTCGCCATGTCTTCAACCGTTGCCATTTCCTCCATTATTAATGATTATGATCCTCTTTTTTATCCTAATGTCTTCAACTGTTTTTAAAGTTCAGCCTGCGGCGCTTTTGCATCGAGAAAGAAAGTTAATGCAAGAATATTGATGTCCTTTAAAGAAAGATCCTTGTCAACACCGTAGGACTTCACCCTCTTTAAAAGACCCTTTGGTATCCATGTATTCAGTTGGGCTTCTTCCTCTTTTTCATCTGCCGAAGGTTTAACCGGATGCACTTCCTGAATAGGTATCTTAGGTGAGTCCGTCTTCAGCTTATTAGCGAGGCTACCCAACTTGTTTTTATATTCTTCCATGACTAGCTACCTGTATGTAATTACGCATTTGCATAAACCTGTATTTTTAGAATAACATAATTATGTAATTGCATAAATGAAGAAATTTGTATTTACATAAATCCATAGAAATGTAATTATGCATTTATGCACTGATATGGTTTACGATCTCTTCGGCGAGAGAAGTAATTTCTTCTTTGGCCTTTACGTCCGTTGATTTGAGTATACCAGAAGTCATAGAAGAACGGGTGATGCTTACCCGGTCATGTACCATCGTTTTTAAAAGCGGAGTTCCAAGGCTCTGTAAAAGCACTGTGATATCTTTGGTAATAGCAGACCTGGGTTTAATCATGTTGAGTACGATGCCTGCTTTCAACTGCGTATTTTTTGCCTGGGAAAATTTGATCAGGGCAAGGGTTGACCGGATGGCCATGACATCAAAAAAACCAGCCTTTGTCGGAACCAAAACAAAATCTGAAAACTGGAATAGCTCCGTTAATTTGTTTGACAAGTAAGGAGGGGTGTCAACAATTACCAGGTCATAGTTTAAATTGGGGATGTCGCTGATTTGCTCCGAGGATAAAATAGCTAATCCGGGGAAATCATCTTTTATATGATAAATACTCCCCTGTAAATCTGAATCAACTAATGCCACTTTTAATTGATCCTGAAAGCACAATGCCAGATTGAGCGCCATTGTACTTTTTCCTACGCCACCCTTTTGGTGCGCTACTGTGATAATCTTTGCCATAATTTACATATTTCTAAGTTTCTGGAAATGCATATTTCTATAAGACAAAGGTTGCACAAAGGAGACTTAGAATAATCCGATATTGTCCGAGTCGGATGATGTTTTTTTGAGCAAACGAAGTATTTACAATAAAATATATGCTCATTGAAAATTAGCTGATATCAAATTCGACTCGTGTCAATTTACTTTAAGAAGTAAAAAAGGATGATTAGCCGATCTCGTCAAGATCATATTGCCAAGAGTCCTGCCAGGCCTCAAAGTGCCTCATATTTATTCTGATTTATATAAATGTAAAGATATGAGCCCGGTCCCAGTGGTAACAGGGAATTGGCCAATTAGCTTTCAACTATCAAAGCCCCTAACTTTACCTAGTAAACTGACACCATGCTTAACTTATTAATTGACACCTGCGTTTGGCTTGACTTGGCCAAAGATCCTGCGCAGCAGAAAATCCTCGGGGTCATTGAAGAATTGATCGATATGGGAGAGGTAACATTATTATTGCCGGGAACTGTATTAAAGGAGTTCAATAATAATAAAGAACGGATAATCAAAGAAAGTAACCAAAGTCTTTCCAGCGCTGTCAAGCGCACGAGAATGATTGTAGAAAAACTTGGTTCCGGTGAGGCAAAAAAAATCGTACTAGACCAGTTGGATGACGTAAATTATAAAATTCCCAGTCTGGGTAATTCCACCTCGAACTGCATTGAAAATATCGAAAGGCTTTTCGATCAAATCACTCCGTTGCCAGCAACTGAAAACATTAAATTGAATGCATGACCGATCGCCGATCGTTGTTCCTGGTCAACTGCTTTGGCAAGTAGCAAACAGCACTCAGCTGCAACCGGTGGCGCAACGAGCACCCATCGTTTCGTCTCGCTTAATACGGTATCTTCAATTAGTTTAAAATTCAGGTTTCTGTAAAAAAACGGATTGCCCCATCATAGTCTTCGACTATCAAAGCAATGTGCTATATACTGTTTCATCTATAACAACTAACTATTCACGCAATAGGAAATCCTTTAACGCCGCCGCCACCGATTCGGGTCCGGTTCGATCGGGACCAAAGTGGTTCAGACCGGGCAGTATTTTCAATTCCATGGAAGGCACTGCGGCCTGCAGCATTTGGCTGGCTTTCTCAATATAATCAAGGTCGCTTTTCTCGCCCATCAGGAACAATAGATCAGCCCCGAGCTGTTTATAATTTAAGTAAGTATTATCATTTTTTGCCACTTGTTCGTGCTCAGCAAGGCTCTCTTTCAGCAGACTGTACATTTGCATTCTTTTAGGCTTTTTTATAAACAGCGTAAGCAGCACCTTCATTAGCCAGTGCGGAACTTTTTTTGCAGCCTGCGGCCCCGTGCCCTTTGAGAAAACAGTAAACGCGTCCAAAGCTCTGCCTTCAGAAAGGTACTTTTTGTAGTCCGGCATCCAGGCTGCCGATATAGAACCGCCAATAGAAACTGCCGGGTCGTAAACTGCAATTTTTCTTATTGCCGTATTTTGTAAAGCAGTTTCAAGCGCTACCAAACCGCCGAAACTATGGCCGAAGAGGTAAAGAGCTCCCGTTCTTGCCTGTAATTTATTGATATCCTCGACATCTTTTTCCAGGCTATAATTCATGCCCTGCGGCCCGCTCAATCCCCGCCCGCGACGGTCAACATTATATACCGTAAAATCTTTAGCCAGGATTTCTGCCAGGCGTGCATAATTTTCGGCAGATGATAACGCGCCATGAATCAGAATCAGACCCGGTCCCCTGCCCTGCTGATAATACCCTATTTTTGTACCATCGTTTGATAGGATACTGTCCGTGGACAGCATGTTCTGCTTTTTATTAATTACTTCCATTTACACTATTATTATCGTTTATTGAACCTGTAATGACAGCAGTGACTGCCATAGTTTTTTTGTTTGTTCAGCATAGGCTTTCCCGTCAATACCCGCCTTTTTGATCACACCGTCAAAGTGTTCATGCAAAATGCCGGTCCCTTTATGCATGAGTTCTTCACCTATTTTTGTAAGCGACACCAATCGTTTACGGCCATGCAGTGGGGATATTTCTATAGAAACAAACCCCTTTTTTTCAAGGTCACCTAGCATCTTACTCACCGAAGGATCACTATGACCTATAATTACAGCAAGGTTATGTTGGGTTATGGTGCCGGCACTGTACAGTATGGCCAGGTATTGGCACCGGGTAAATGACAAGCCCAGGCTGGCCATCAATAATTTATCAGCTGTCCGCTCCATTTCCGTTACCAGCCTACTCAATAAGTACTCCGGATAATCACTGTTTTTTTCATTGTTGTTCATTCTCAGATAGCTAAATTAGACAGCCTGTTACTACGGAAAATCTTATGAGTTAATTAATATTAACATTGCAATATTAACAATGCAATATTAATAAATTAATATTCAATTGCAAAATAAATATGAAAGTGATACCGGCATTGGAGTTAACAGCGTTACACCGGGATATACGGCCACCGACCTTAACCAATTCCAGGGCGCAAAAACCGCGGAGCAAGGTGCAAGTCCCATCGTAGAACTGGCAACACAATCCGATCCGGACACTACTGCAAAATTCTTTAAAGACGGAGGTGAGGTTCCCTGGTAGGGATAATAAATCTCACGGTTTGGACGATTGCCCAAAACCTATGCATTAATCAAATTGGTATTTAAGAGAGCAATCGCTAAATTTTTTAGCCTATATAGACCCACTCAATATGTAACTCCTGCACGATTTTACATACCTGCAGTGTTACATATCTACATGATTCTATAATCACATTGCCTACGCTTGTACCATTCTAATTGCGTTTGTCAAACAGAAATTAACATTGCTATTCATCATTACTACAAAAATAATGTTAAAAACAGTTCAAGTTCAATTCCTTTTTTTGTAAATTTGATCTGTCAAAAGTTCTTTAAAACAACTCAAATTACCTCAAGTTATCCGGTGTCTTAATCGGTGACTAATAGTTTTTAGATTTTATAAA
>JAQBOV010000012.1 GCA_028287895.1 Mucilaginibacter sp.
GCTCAATGCCAAAGCATGATCTATGGACTTAACAACCTGGCAGCCTTCAATCGAAATGTCCTGCCGGGTAATAATAATGTTCCGGCGGTTGGGCAGCGGTTTGCCTACCGAGTCATAAGTTTTACGCCCCATGATTACCGTATGGCCGGTGGTGATATTTTTAAAATGTTTCAAATCGGCAGGGAGGTACCATAGTAACTGGTTGTTTTTTCCTATGGCATTGTTTTCGGCGATGGCGACTACTATAGATATGATCATTGATTCATTTTGTTTATTCGTTCGCTTAGCCAGTGTTTAACTTCATCAAATCTCATTATGCCTTTACTTGCCGGAACAGTCATTTCATATTTTCCAGCCTGAGAAGCCCTGAGGTCAACATCATTATCAAGTAAAGTCGATCGCATTATTAACAGATAAGCAATCCGCTTATTCCCATCCGTGCAAGGGTGGTCGATGATCATGCTTTCAAAAATTGCTGGTGCTTTATCAATAGCGCTCGGGTAGAGTTGCCGCTCAAAAGTCTCATACGCCTTGGATAAAGCTGCCGCTGATCCGCCTAAATCCCTAATGCCCTTACTTCCACCATATCTGATTAAAATATCATGAATATAATTAGCGGTTTGCAGGTCAATCATCGGGCAAGCTTTTCCAGCAATTCCCTGTCTTCAGAAAGCATCTTTGCTAAGTTATTGGCGAGTTTTAGTTGATCAGGCACCTGATCCTCAGTTTTTATTTCATTGGAAGTCATCTGCAAATTTATTGATTTCTTTATTAATAGTTAGACAGCTACTGCCCCTTTAATATGCGGCCACGGATCATAATTTTCCAATGTGAAGTCTTCAAATTTAAACTGGAAGATATCCTTTACCTCCGGGTTGATCTTCATTATAGGTAATTGTCTCGGCTGGCGGCTCAACTGCAAATTTGTTTGCTCAATATGGTTATTATAAAGATGAGCATCGCCAAAGGTATGCACAAAGTCGCCTGGCTGCAGATCACATACCTGGGCCATCATCATGGTCAACAAAGCGTAAGAGGCGATATTAAACGGAACGCCCAGGAAAATATCAGCACTGCGCTGATAAAGCTGACAAGAAAGCTTGCCGACCTTTTCCCCCTTCAGGGGATTAGGCGGCTCCACATAAAATTGGAAAAGGCAATGGCAGGGCGGAAGGGCCATATGTTCAACATCGGCGACATTCCATGCCGAAACCATCATACGGCGCGAGTCGGGATTATTTTTGATCTGATTCACCACCTGGCTGATCTGGTCGATATGCCCGCCATCAGCTTTTGGCCACGAGCGCCATTGGTAGCCGTATACCGGTCCCAGGTTGCCTTGCTCATCTGCCCATTCGTCCCATATACGTACACCATGTTCTTTTAAATAAGCAATATTGGTATCACCTTTCAAAAACCATATCAGTTCGTGTATAATTGATTTAAGGTGCAGTTTTTTGGTGGTGACCAGTGGGAAACCCTCTTTTAAATTAAAACGCATCTGGTAGCCAAACACGCTCAGGGTTCCCGTTCCGGTACGGTCATGCTTTTGGGCGCCGTTTTCCAAAACATGCTTCATCAAATCGAGGTACTGTTTCATTTACTGGTTGATTAAGTTGACCGAGTTGATTAAGTCAGAATGTCAGCCTTAAAACATTCCAGCCTTTCAGCTTTACAACAATTCAGAATACAAATAAAAATAATCTATTTTTGGTATCCTATGGATGTTCAAAAATACATCCTTTGTTAATCAATCCAATGATCGTATTTCCGAACGCCAAGATCAACATAGGTATCAACATAACAGGTCGCCGGCCTGATGGTTATCATAATATCGAAACTATATTTTACCCTCTGCCGATTTATGATGCGCTGGAGGCTTTACCCGGTGAGCGTTTAACCTTTCAATCTTCCGGTTTGCAGATCCCCGGCCGGATAGAAGATAATCTTTGTATCAAGGGCTATCATCTTATAAAAAAAGATCATGATCTGGCTCCCTTAAACATTCACCTGCTCAAGCACATTCCGATAGGCGCGGGACTGGGTGGAGGATCGGCAAATGCGGCGTTTTTTATTAAATTGATCAATAGTTTATGCAATTTAGGACTCACGGCAACCGATATGCTGCATTACGCCCGGCAATTGGGCGCGGACTGCGCATTCTTTATTGAAAACAAACCTTTATTTGCTTTTGAAAAAGGCGACCAGTTTGAGACCATTTCAATTGATCTTTCAAAATATAAAATAGTGCTGGTGATGCCGCCGGTTCATGTATCAACCGGCGAGGCTTATCGCGGAGTAAAACCGGCCCCGGTAAAACATTCCTTATATGAACTCATCTTAGAGCCGGTAAGGGAATGGAAACATTTTATTAAAAATGATTTTGAAGAATCTGTCTTTAAAAATCACCCGGTCATAAGAGGAGTGAAGGCTGCATTGTATGATGCAGGCGCCGTTTATGCCAGTATGAGTGGGAGCGGAGCCTCCGTTTTCGGCATATTCAATGAAAAACCTGACCTTTCAGAATTGGAAAAAACAAACCAGGTATTTTATTAATATCGAATTTCGTATTTTCAATTTCGGATTTTTCATTTCTCAATGGAATACGTTGATATACCAAATTCGAAATCGAAAATCCGAAATCACTTATATTCCCGCGTCTTCCGCAACCCCGCGGCTCACTGCTTCTACCCAGTCGCGATCGCCCCAGCCTTTGGCAACAGCGCTCAATAAACGGTTGTGTATGGCTGTACCTATCGGCATCGGTGTTTTGCTTTGCTGTGCAAGCGTAAATGCCAGCCTGGCGTCCTTGTAACCTAAGTTAGCCTTAAAGCCTACGGGCTCAAATTGTTTATTGGCGATCAATTTGCCGTAGTTTTGATAAATAGGCGCGTTGAACATGGTGGAGCCAAAAAAGTCAGCCACTTTAGTTCTGTCCAGACCATGTTTCTCAGCGAGCGTATATGCTTCGGCCATTATTTCAAGCGATGACATGATCATGAAATTTCCGGCTATCTTCACCACATTGGCACCACCGGCATCTTCACCAAAATCCGTTATACTTTGTCCAAGGCATTCCAGTATCGGTCTGGCGGTTTCCTTTGCCTGCGGGCTGCCGGAAACGCATATCCAAAGCTTTTTAGCCGCGGCCGCTTCAGGCCGGCCAAAAACAGGCGCTGCCAGGTAACTGCTGCCTGCACTTTGATGCAGGTGGGCCAATTGCCGGGCGACATCGGGAGATACCGTACTCATCGAAATATGTACGCCTCCTTTCTGCAAGGTTTGCAGTATACCATCCCTGCCTGTTACAGTTTCCTTTACTACCTCATCATCGGATAGCATGGTGATCACAAAGGATACGTTGTTTGCCGCTTCTGCCGGGGTTTTGCATTTGCTGATTGCGGTTTGTTCCAGCTCATCAGCTTTTGAAATACTGCGATTGTAAACCTGCAGATGATAACCTGCGGCGATTAAATTTTTTGCCATGTTGAGGCCCATGCTGCCGAGCCCGATAAAGCCAATCTTTTGTTTCATGATTTTAACTTATATAGTCCCTGTCTTCGTCACTTAGTGTATTTGATTGTTTTTTAAAATTATCAGTTTCGCTATCCTGCGCGGGCGCGTATTTCGCTCTGCCGGGCCTCCCCACCAATACGCCGATAATAAATGCGACCACTGCAACAGTCAGTAATATGACCAGCTTTGAAACGTAGAATTTTGCAAATAAAAATTTAAAGATCACTTCATCGGTATTTTGCATGACCACCACAGTAAGCAGTACGGTAATGAAAATGATGAACATCGTTTTTATCCTCATGATAATTTTAGTTTAAAACTTTATGAGATGATTTGCTTGTCAATAGATGGAAAAATCTACCAGGCTTAACACTGCAATAAATTTACAAAAACAGCAGGGGATATAACAACTTGTTCAAAATATATTCCAACGCTTTTTGATCGCAATCTGAAAATGGAAAAATTGAGCAGGCAATAATTTTCATTCAAAAATCCTGGTGCAAATTTTTTGATCGCAAAAGGTGAGCGTCCCGCTCATTCTCAAAATGGTTTAATACTACAGAAAAAACAGCGTGCTAAATTACTCAGACAATCAGACTCAATAAGACCTTTATTTTATTGGTCGAAATCTGATTCGGTATACATTTTTTGATTGCAGCCAAATTTTTAAGAATCTGTGTTTTCATCTCCGTACACTTAGTTATTGCACTCGCAAAAGATCGGCCTTGTGAACTATTAATTTATATAACTTATTTTAAATGCCTCATTAATAATTGTTTGAATTTAATTTAGTTGTTGTTAGGGAGCGAATGCTAAGTATTTTAGTTTTTGTAAATTTTGCAATGCGCATTTAGCTAAACTATTTGTTTTGTTAAATAATATAAATAGTTGATTTATAGTTAAATATATATTTATAGTAGTTGAGGTACCTGGATTTTATATTATAAATGCGGCTATTTTTAGGCGGCTATTTCTGCTTTATAGATTTTTATATGCTATCAAACTAAATACACTAATAAGAATTTTAATTTTCGCCTGTCCGTTTCAAATAAATTGATGGCATCTAGATGTGGATTTTTATAAGAGGCGCTCAGAACGCTTTAAAATGCTTCTGCCGGATAGTGCATGTATATGCCCTGCCCTGCCACTACCAGCCCGGAATCTGGTAATATTTTAACCTTTATTCAGCGATGCCAAGGAATGTAATAGCAGAATTGTTATCGGTTTTTTCTTTTGACGATCTGCTTTTTGGCGACGGGAAACAGGAAGATAGTTGACAAAATAATGACAGCGCCGGCCCAGAATCCGGCAGTCATTTTATTCATATCACCAAAAAAGACAAATGACATGATGATACCATACACTGGTTCCAGGTTGGTAATAAGGGCTACCCTGAAGGCCGAAAGTTCACGCATTACGGATACGCCGGCTACGTAAGCAAGGGAAGTGCAGATGGTGCCGAGCAGAAAAAGATACCCTATGTCGGCATGTTGTAAAAGCATTGATCGGTTGAATCCATGGGTCAAGGCCATGAAAATAGATATCCATGCGAAGGCACCTGCGAGCTCATAAAATGCAATCACAGGAGCCTCGTGCCGCTTGACCTGCCTTGCATTGATAATGGAAAAAAGGCTGGCGAATACGGCACTTGTAAGTCCCGCTATAATGCCCATAGTGTATTGTGATTCGAATTTGAATATGATCAGTATTCCCATTATGATCAGTACTCCCGCTATGATCTCCAGCTTCGAAATTCTCGTTTTATTGATCAGCGGTTCGAAAACGGCAGTAAATAAAGTAATGGATGACAGGCAGACAAGGCTGACGGAAACCGTAGATAATTTAATGGAAAGGAAGAATAATATCCAATGTCCGCCGACAAGCGCCCCGGTAAATATCAACGTCAAAAAGGTATTACGGCTTACTTTAAAAGCTGTTTTGTTGAAGTTAAAATAAAGGAACAGGGATACCGATGCAATAAGCACCCGGTACCATACCAACTGCACTGCCGGTATGGTAATGAGTTTGCCAAGTATGCCGGTGAATCCCCATATGAAAACTGTGAAATGTAGTATCAGCAGGTTCTTATTTAGCGGGGCTCGTGTAAGGGCTCGGGGCATTATTTAGGCGCTTTTACAAGTAGATAATAACCTAAAGCACCAAATAGTAAATTGGGTACAAATACAGAAATCAGCGGCGGGGCGCCACCCTTTATAGAAAATACAAGGGCAAACCGTTCAACGATAATGTAGGTAAAGCATAGTATAATCCCTATTCCCAGTGGCAAACCAATGCCACCGCGTACCTTGCGCGAGGATATAGAAACGCCGATCAGCGTCAGAACATAGGTAGATAACGGATATACAAAACGATGATATCTTTCAAATAACATATCGGTAAGCTCTCCGGTGCCCCTCAATTTTGCTTTATCAATGTTTTTATCGAGGACACTCATAGACATTGCACTATATTGATTGTCGTGAACCTCAAAATCTTCGGGGCGCATATCCAATGTAGTGTCTTTTGCAGCGCCATGCCATATCATCACTTCTTTCAATCCGTTGATATGCCGGTCTGAGTAAGTTTGTATTTTCCAAATTCTTTTAACAGAGTCGTATGTAATGGAGTTGGCCACCAGTTTTTGTATCATGTTATCCCCGTTAAATTTCTCCAAAATAAACTGATAACCCGTTTTTGATGCGGCTTCATACGATTTTAGGTAAACATAAGTATGCTTATCCAATTGCATGTGCACTTCGTTTTTTGATGGATCGGCATCATTGAAGTGGGAATTTTCGAAGTCTACCTTCAGCCTGTTTGTAAAGGGTATAAGATATACATTAGCAAAGAAAGACACGATAAACAACAAAGAAGAAGATATAAAATAAGGCCGTAAAAAACGGGTGAAACTGGCCTTTGACGTTAAAATAGGCACTATTTCTGTTTGATTGGCCATTTTAGCCGTAAAAAGAATAACGGCCAGGAAATTGATCAGCGGGGATAAATAATTAAGATAAAAGGGGATAAATCCAGCATAATATTGGAAGGCGATATCGTGAAATGAACTTTGCTTTTTCAGGAAATTATCCAGGTGCTCGGATATGTCAAACACTACCATTACCACCGAAAATATCGCCAGCGTAAATGCAAAAGTACCCAGGTACTTTTTGATAATGTACACATCAATTACTTTCAGATATCGTTTTAAAATAGCTTTCATTTAAATTCGTTGACCTATGCGGCTAACCATAATTTTTTTCCAGTTATAAAATTCGCCCGAAATGATCTTTTCCCGGGCTTCCTTCACCAGCCACAAATAAAAATGCAGGTTATGCAAGGTAGCTATTTGTGCACCCAATATTTCCCCCGAATGTACTAAATGGCGAAGATAAGCTTTTGTATAGTTTGTATCAGCAAAAAGGTCGCTGTCGGCTTCAATCGGTGTAAAGTCATTCTTCCACTTTTCATTTTTAATGTTAATAATGCCATCTTTAGTAAAAAGCATCCCATTTCTTCCATTGCGTGTCGGCATTACGCAATCAAACATATCAATACCCAGAGCAATGTTTTCCAATATATTAACCGGTGTACCTACGCCCATTAAATAACGTGGTTTTTGGTACGGTAATATATCACAAACCAGTTCGGTCATAGCATACATTTCTTCAGCAGGTTCTCCTACAGATAGCCCGCCGATAGCGTTCCCCTCGCGTTCAAATGATGCGATCACCTCCGCCGATTTTGTACGCAGATCTTTATATACCGATCCCTGTACAATGGGAAACAGCGTTTGACTGTAACCATATTTAGATTCCGTGCTGTCAAAACGTTCACAACAGCGTTTAAGCCAGCGGTGGGTCATCTCAATTGATCGCCTGGCATATCCGTATTCGCACGGATACGGCGTACATTCATCAAATGCCATAATGATATCCGCGCCTATGATCCGCTGGATATCCATGACATTTTCTGGTGTAAATAAGTGTTTCGAACCATCTATATGTGAGCGAAACGTTACCCCTTCCTCCTTTATTTTACGAACTTCGGTAAGCGAATATACCTGGTAACCGCCACTATCTGTTAAAATAGGTTTGTCCCATCCGTTAAAACGGTGCAGCCCGCCAGCTTTTTCCAGGGTATCGAGTCCGGGTCTTAAATATAAATGGTAAGTATTGCCTAAAATGATTTCGGCTTTAATATCATCCGTAAGCTCACGCTGATGAACGGCCTTTACCGTGCCTGCCGTACCCACAGGCATAAATATCGGAGTCTGGATGGTGCCGTGATCTGTAGTGATTTCGCCTGCGCGTGCTTTTGACAGTGGATCTTGTGCTTTTAAACTAAATTTCATTACGAGGCAGCAAAATTAGTCATTTATGTTGTAGATGTAGGAATCTTTTAGGGTCGTAAAGTCGTAATAACGGTTATGTTTAAATTTTAATACTCGTGTTGAAACCTATAATATTTTTAACATGTTCGAAATGACTTTTCAACATTCCAGGCTTTCCGCATACCAACACTTAAATTCTCATAGTTTTTTAACAAATTTGTCTGACATATACTGATCTGATTTGGAAACATATTTACCCGAGGCCTTATTCATACTATTCACACTTAGTTTTATCGCCCAGTTATATTATCTCATATACTACCACAACAGGCTTAGGCTTTATAAATCCCCGGATGAACCCAACCAGGTAAACATTCCTGTATCGGTAATTATAAGTGCACGTAACGAAGCAAAAAATCTTTACGAGAATCTGCCTTTGATCCTGGAGCAAAACTATCCAGACTTTGAAGTTGTTGTAATTAATGACTGCTCTATAGATGATTCGGAAAATATATTAAAGGAAAGTCAACTGAAATATCCGCATTTGAAGATAGTAACCGTTGTTGAAAATGACCGGTTTAAGACCGGAAAAAAATTCGCTTTAACCATGGGTATTAAAGCAGCCAGAAACGAATACCTGTTATTTACCGATGCAGATTGCCGGCCCGCTTCCACAAACTGGATAGCACACATGGCTGCAAATTTTTCGTCATCTGACATTGTCTTAGGGTATTCGCCTTATCACAAGGCTGGTGGTTTTCTGAATTTATTTATCCGTTTCGAAACCATAAAAACGGCTGTCAATTATCTTTCAGCTGCACTTAACGGAAATCCTTACATGGGTATAGGCCGTAATTTAGCATATACCAAGACCCTGTTTTTTAAAGGTAAAGGATTCGGGTCGCATATGCATATCATGTCTGGTGATGACGACCTGTTTGTCAACCAGAATGCAAATGCCAGTAATACTGCCATAGAGATACATACAGATGCATTTACTTTTAGTGAAGCAAAAACTACCTTAGCATCATGGTACCTGCAAAAAAAAAGGCATATGGGGGTAGGGAAGCTTTATAAAAATAAACACCGCGGAATGTTGAGCTTTGATGCACTTAGCGGATTTTTATTTTATATATTGCTCGTATTATGCCTGATTTTAAATTATGACCCATGGCCGGCATTAGGATTGTTTATTTTTAGACTGGTATGCCAGGTAATTGTATATTACAAGGTGTTCAGAAAATTAGATGGCAAAAATTTAATATGGTATTTGCCCCTTTTTGATCTGATTTATTACGTTTATTTAAATATTTTTGGATTGATTGGAACTTTTATAAAAACTACCCAGTGGAAGTAAACGCAAATTTTACCGAAAACGCAAAAAATGATTTCCACCTTGTCGTAAAAGCACGCGAGGGAAACCAGAAAGCTTACGCCGACCTGATGCACAGGTACAAGGATTCTATTTATTTCATGGCGTTAAAAATGGTTAATAATAAGGAGGACGCTATGGACCTTACTGTAGAAACCTTTGCCAAGGCCTTCGAGAAATTGGATAAATACCAGCCTGATTACGCCTTCAGTACCTGGCTTTTCCGGGTGGCGACAAACAATTGTATCGATTTTATCCGGAAAAAAAAATTGAATACAATGTCTATTCACGGGATGGTGGATGATGATGGCGAAGAAAAAACGCTGCAAATAAAGGCGGATGTTTTAAACCCCGAAGAATCTTCCATAAAAAAACAGCAAACCCAGGAATTAAAGCTACTTATTGAAAGCTTACCGGCCCGTTACCGTAACCTGATCACCCTGCGTTATTTTGATGAGTTATCTTACGAGGAAATAGCTCAGCAGCTTGATTTGCCATTAGGAACAGTGAAGGCCCAATTGTTCAGGGCAAGGTACCTGCTTGGCAATATCATTAATCGTTTTAACCGGGATGACATCTGATATCATTTTCAAGTATTTCCCCAATCTAAGCCCTATCCAGCAGCAACAATACAGGCAACTGCCCGATTTATATCATTTTTGGAACAGCCAGATCAATGTAATATCCCGTAAGGATATTGATCTGCTGTTTGAACGGCATGTACTGCATTCATTAGGGATAGCCAAAGTAGTAGCTTTTTTACCCGGCGAAAATATATTGGATGTAGGCACAGGCGGCGGTTTCCCCGGCATACCACTGGCGATTATGTTTCCTGACACGCAATTTTATCTGGTTGATTCAATCGGTAAAAAAATTAAGGTGGTTAACGAAATAGCCAAAGCGCTCGGACTGAAAAACCTTAAAGCAGAACACATAAGGGCGGAGCAGGTGCGCGGCAAGTTTGATTTTGTAGTTTCAAGGGCCGTAACCCGGCTCAACGATTTTTACCCCTGGATAAAAGATAAATTTAATAAAACATCGAAAAACACCATTTCCAATGGTATCTTATATTTAAAAGGCGGCGACCTTAAACAAGAAATCACAGAATCGGGCTTAGCCGTACAGCAATATCATCTGAAAGACTACTTTGAAGAAAATTTTTTTGACACCAAGCAGGTCATTTATATTAAAGGCACCTAGCCTTTTGCCAATATTGATATATAATTGAATCAAAAACTTTGTCATTCGACGAATTTGCCGGGTTCAGAAGCAGGCAAGGAAAAGAAAATTTTTACTTCATGCCTGTTGGAAGTGCATATTGCACCAGACTTCTTCTGGCTGTCTCAATTCCCACCTATGTCTGGCCAATGACCTGATTTATTTTAATAGACACTTTTCCATATCATTCAATTACACCATTGTCAGCTTCTGCCCACGGCAAGCGATTATGCCCGGCCGGGGAACTACAGCAGTACGATATATCAATTGTTAGCCCTTTGGCTTTAGGGATAGATTTAATTAATTTAATAAAGAAAATGAACAATATCAGTAACCGCATTTTCTAATCTTCAAATTATCGCATGTTCAAATCATTACTGGTCTTTTGGGGAACTGAACCAGATCAATTTGCCCGTATTGTTGCTAATCAGCCTCCATTCGTCAACATCAAAGGTGATCAAAGCGGCAGCTCCTGGTGACATCTCCTGGGAATCATCGGTAAAATAATTAAGCAACTGGCCTATCCCCGGGTTATGAGCAACCAGACCGATAAAATTACGATTGTCAGGAAATTGATTAACGATATCCAGCAATGTTTGCTGACTGGCATCATATATCCTTACATCTTCTTCAGGTTTGGGTAATTCAAGATGCTCGGCAAATATATCAGCTGTAGCCAATGTGCGTAATGCCGGGCTGGTTACGAGCAATTGCGGACTAATCGCCTCACTGTTCAGCCTTTCGGCCATTAAAATCGCATCCGCTGTACCGGAATGTTTTAACGGCCTTTCAAAATCAGTATAGTCAACATCATGAACCGCCTTGGCATGACGTATCAGTAGCAGCTTCTTCATAAATTTATGGGGTTAATCCCGTTGCACATTGTTCACGAAGTTAACAACAACTTTTTCGGGAATATTGTTCATACATTTAAAATGTCCAAGTGGACATTTTTCAAGGCCGAATTTAGAACAAGGCCTGCATGGCAGGTCAATGCCAATCACTTGAGCGTTTTTCACCATATAAGGCTGTACGCCCAGTAGTTCAGGTGCAGTTCCGCCCCATATAGAAGCTACGGGTTTGTCAAACGCTTCGGCTATGTGTGTTAACCCGGTATCAAAGCCTATTACACTCGCTGCCTTTGATATAAGGTATACCGATTCATCAAGTGAAGTGCTGCCGCAGGCGTTATGGACATTCATGCCCACTAAATCAGCAATTTCATTACCATTAACTTTAACATCCTGGCCACCGAGCAAAACAACCGGCCGATTAATTTGCCGGCAGATACTGATGATCTTTTCATTGGGCATTCGTTTGGTAAAATGCGTGGCGCCAATGACAAATGCTACATAACTTTCCTGGTGCGATCCGGGTAATAATTTTTTTAGATCATGCTCGGTTTTGATGTAATAATCTATTGGTTTACCATCGTTCTTTACTCCCAGAAACTTTACAGTTTTTAAGTAACGTTCAACCAAATGAACAGCTGGAACCAGTTTTAAATTAAATTTTAAACTCAGCCACTTACGCAAACGTTGCTTTCTGTAAGTAGACGACTTAATACCTGTTCTTAGTTTGATCAGTGAGGTGCGCAGATTATTATGCAGATCAATGATGTAATCGTAATTTTCTGACTTGATTTCTTTAATAGTTTCCGATAAGGTTGGCTTTAGCAGAAGCAGGCGATCAACGTAGGGGTTATTATCATAAATATACTTGAAAACCGGCTTTGTTAAAAAGTGTACTTCGGCATCCGGCAATTGTTTTTTAAGGCAACGCACTACCGGCGTAGTGTAAATAATATCGCCCATTGAGCTAAAACGGATAACCAGTATCTTCATTTTATTTACAGATCAGGTAATCTGGTTCCTTATTTTTTGAATAATAGAAGTAGAGGAATAGCCCTCAATAAAGTTAACGGTTTTAACTTCGCCTCCGTTTGCAATTACTTCTTTGGCGCCTACAATATTTTCGACGGAATAATCCGCTCCCTTCACTAAAACATCAGGCATTAATGCGGTTATCACATTTATTGGGGTATCCTCGTCAAAGACCACTATTGCATCCACAAAAAATAAGGCAGCCAGTAAAGCCGCGCGACTGTTCTGATCGTTAACCGGGCGGTCGCTGCCTTTTATCCTTTTTACAGAGCTATCAGAATTTAAACCGATAACCAGTTTGTCGCCCATTTCAGCAGATTTAGCCATATAGGTAATGTGTCCGATATGTAACAGATCGAAAACGCCGTTAGTAAAAACTACCTTTTTACCCGCATTTTTCCAGGCGGATATTGAAGCCTGAAGCTTAGGCAGATCACTTATTTTACTTAACAGCGTTTTTTCCAGGTCGTTTCTCATGATAAGATCTTTCTTAGGCTTTACACTAAAATTCGTTATCTACTGCCTTACAAAGGATGTGACCGATCAAAATATGCATTTCCTGAATGCGGGCAGTTATATCAGATGGTACTACTATATTAAGATCGCAAAGCCCATTCATCTTACCGCCATTTCTGCCGGATAAGCCCAATGTTTTGCAATTAACCTTCTTTGCAGATTCAAATGCTTTTAATATTCCCTCGCTGTTTCCGCTGGTGGAAATCCCAATAAACAAGTCACCGGGCTGGGCCAAGGCCTCTAACTGACGTGAAAATACAAATTCGTAACCATAATCATTGGCAATGGCCGTCATAGCTGAGGTATCCGTTGTTAAAGCTATGCCAGGCAATGCCTTACGTTCTTTAACAAAACGGCCGCTCAATTCGGCAGCAATGTGCTGGGCATCGGCGGCACTACCACCATTCCCGGCTAATAAAACCTTATTGCCATTTTTTATGGCGGTCGTGATCATTTCACAAGCCGCTTCAATATCGCCTGTAAGCGAATCTATCACTTTTTGTATTATACGCTGATGATCATAAAGTTCTTCGATAACCATATTATTTTAATTATTGACTTATTAATTGAGTGAATTGGTGATTTGGAGTTTAGTGCTCAGCTGTTATACCTCTTTTTCAATATCATTAATAATTTCATCAATAGTAGTTGTTGCACTGCCGATGCGCCTTATTACAATTGCAGCAGCATGATTGGCCAGTTCGCAAGCTTCCTCTATATCCAAACCAGATGCTATAAAGTAGGCAATGGTTGCTAAAACGGTGTCACCTGCGCCGGTCACATCAAATACGGCGGTGGCCTTTACCGGTAGTAATTTATAGGTAATCTCATCGAGGATGATGATACCTTCTTCGGATAAAGTGACGATCAGATACTCGGTCCCCGTTTGTTTGAAAATTGCTTTGGCAGCTTTTTGCAGATCCTCAAGTGTTTTTATTTTTTCGGTTTTTGCAGCCTCGGCCAGTTCCTTTCTGTTTGGCTTGATAATAAAGGCGCCCTTATACTTTTCATAATTGAGCCCCTTGGGGTCAATAATTATTTTTTTTCGCTTTAAATTTGCCAGCTTAATAAGCCGCTGTGTCAATACCTCTGAAAATAATCCCTTACCATAATCAGAGAAAAGTACGATGTCAGCCTCATTAATATAGTGATCTAACTTGTTCACCAATTCGTCTTCCAGTAAGCTGTCAATAGGTTCGGTAACTTCCCTGTCAACCCTGACTAATTGATGGCTGCCGGCTACCACCCTGGTTTTAACAGTCGTCGGCCTTTGGATATCTTTTAAAATGGCATCGGTCGCAATACCCTCGCTTGTTAATATCTCTATCAGTCGTGTGCCAAAAGCATCATCACCAATTACGCCGCCTAGAGTAACCCTGGCCCCTAAAGCAACCAGGTTTTGGGCGACGTTTGCCGCCCCGCCAAGTGTAGTAGATTCATTTTTTACATTTACTATTGGCACAGGGGCCTCCGGCGAAAGTCTTGTTGCATCTCCCCAAATATAATGGTCGATCATTAGGTCGCCGATGACAAGGATGGCAGGTTTTTGTTGCGATTGTTGTATGGAACGTACTTTATCCGTTAGTGTCATTTTTAATTTCAGATGTTAATGTTTGATTTCGAATTTCAAGGGATCGCATAAGTAATAATAAATCTGAAACGGTGGGCCTTGCTGAACACCACTGAAAACAAACAATGGTGAAAATTGGAATTCGAATTTCGAAATAACCTATTTTCCTGCCCTTTTTGATTCGAACACTTTTTTAATTTCATCGAGCGAGAACGCGTTTAAGCATGCCTCCTTATATAATCCGCCTTTTCGCGCGGCTAATATACCATAATGCATATCTAAAAAGCCCTCATTCCGGTGCGCATCAGGATTAATAGATAGTTTAACACCTTTATCCAATGCATATTGGTGCCAGCGCCAGTCAAGATCGAGCCTTAATGGATTGGCATTAATCTCTATTATCACATCATTTGCCGCGCAGGCATCTATTACTTTTTTGTAACTAAAGTCATAACCTTTACGGCTCAGCAACAGCCTTCCCGTCGGGTGGCCAAGTATAGTGGTGTAAGGGTTTTCAATAGCCCCGATCAAACGTGCTGTGGCCTTATCCTTATCCATTTTCAGGTTAGTGTGCACCGAGGCCACAATAAAATCAAATTTTTTCAGAATTTCGTCCGGGTAATCCAGCGCACCATCATTTAGTATATCCGACTCTATCCCTTTAAATATGTGGAAGTGGCTGATCTTTTTATTCAGATGGTCAATTTCTTCATGCTGCTGTAAAACTCGTTCTATGCTTAATCCTTTGGCGTAAAATGCACTTTTACTGTGATCAGAAATACCCAGGTATTCCAACTTTAGTTGATCACGGCAATATAATGCCATTTCCTCGAGTGTATTTACACCATCGCTCCAGGTACTATGATTATGAAGTGCTCCTTTAAGATCATGATAAGTGATGAGCCGGGGCAAAGTATTGCTGGCAGCTTTTTTAATAAAAGTATCTCCTTCGCGCAATTCCGGCGGCATCCATGCAAGGCTGGCCTTCATATAAATCATATCTTCGCTTTCAGGCTCTTCGATATTGTCAGTTATCCGTTCCAATACAGCCTGTACATGATCTTCGCTGCCCGTTTGCATGAACAGTTCATTGTAAAAAAATTTGGTTGCGACAACTGTAATATCAACCGGGAGGCCATTAGGCGTTTTGCCGGTTATATGATGTTTATTAACAGTTATGTTCTGCAGGATATCTGATTCAGCTATCGCATCAATGCCTATTTGACTATCAAGTGTGCCTACAAGAAAAGTGAGCTCTGTAATTATTTCGGAACACCGGCGGTAAGCGCCTGTTATTTTTACAAAAGCATCCGGGAATATACCTTTTATTTGCTGATAGAGATCATTGGCAACAGGCTCAACCTGGGAATACAGAAATTTACCATTGCTTGCTATTTTGAATTCAATAACCTTGCGAATCTCTTCCTGTGTTTTTAAGCCGAAACCTTTGGCTTCTACCAGGCGGTTCTCGTTACAGGCATAATAAAGTTCCCCTATATTTTCAATACCCAGGTCATGCCAGATAATGGCTATCTTTTTTGGCCCTATCCCTTTAATACCCAGCATCTCAACGACACCCTTAGGCGTAGCGGCCAATAAGTCTTTTAATTCGCTTATCGTGCCGGTGTCGAGCAGTTCGGCTATTTTTGTGGCTGTGCTTTTACCAATACCATCGATTTTTTCGAGCTCAGCCAGACTTTTTCCAGCCGCAGGATAAGGTAGCTTATCCACCTTAAAGGCAGCATTTACCAGCGACTTTATTTTAAACGGATTCTCATCATGGAGTTCCATTAGTTGCGACAGCAGTCTGAGCGTACGGGCTATGGGTTTATTTTCCATAATTGATCGAGAATGTAAAAATACAAAAGCCGTTCATAACAGGCGGCTTTGTATCAAAATATATTTCAAAATAAGGAGTGGTTAATAATTTATATAAAATTGTTAATTTAGTATTGCCGGTTACCCAGACGGTTTGCCATTCACCTAACCTTAATAGCAGCACTAGGAGAAAAGGGATTGTAAGCTTTTATTGTTTATTCATCTACTTTTTATATAGCAGCCAATTTCCATATGCTCAAATTACATTCTCGAAAATTTATAATCAGTTTCCCGGCGAATTCTATCGTCCCGCCAAAGTATTCAGTGTTGACACTCGATGGCATTGCTTTGGCAAAAGAATTTTACACCAGGGGTATTACTGGCCCGTTCGAAATTATTGTGCAGGGTATTGCCACAAATGATGTGATTTATGGACACACGGAATTTAACGTAAAGAAACCTTGAATAAAATACAAAGGCCGCCTTCTTACAGGCGGCTTTTCAATCAAGCAATAGGTTTAAAACTTATTTTATCACAATATCATAAGGCATCCTGGCCTGCGGGGTGCGCATCATTTCGGTGACGCCTTTAATTTGTTCATAATACCTGTAATTATCGCCCAATTCAGATTTTACAAAGTGGGTTTTCATTTCGGTACTTAAGCTTGAACTAAATTTGTTAAAGAAGCTTTTTTGTTCGGGATAAGCTACCAGTTTATAATTTTTGACATTCGCCTTTTTTGCAGCGGATCTTATGGCATCATTAATATTTCCTAAACGGTCCACCAGCCCGATTTTTACTGCCTGGCTGCCTGTCCAAACACGGCCCTGTCCGATACTGTTAACATAAGCCTGTGTTTTGTGGCGCCCTTCGGCAACTGCTTTGGTAAACTCATCATAACCGCGGTTAACAGTGTTTTGTAAAATAGCTTTTTCGTCAGGTGATAAGGGCCTGCTGATATCGCCCAGGTCAGAATATTTACCTGTTTTTACGCCGTCAAAGGTGATACCCAATTTATCGTTAAAAAGTTTTTGCAGGTTAGGAATGATAGCGAATATACCAATGGAACCGGTAATGGTGTTTGGTTCGGCAATGATTGAATCTGCCGCACAGGAAATATAATATCCGCCGGAGGCAGCCAAATCACCCATTGATACAATAATTGGTTTTACCTTTTTGGTAAGCATTACTTCGCGCCAGATCACATCTGAAGCCAGCGAACTGCCACCTGGTGAGTTAACACGAAGAACCACCGCTTTTATTTTATCATCCAGCCTCACCTTGCGCAAAGCAGCAGATATTTTTTCAGAACCAATGCTGTTGTCGTCACCATCACCACCACCAATCTCACCCGATGCATAAACAATAGCAATCCGGTTTTTTGTATCTTTTTTATTGTCTCCATCTTTAGCATCACTATTCGTATAGTCACTAAGGTCAACATTGTGCAGATCTGATTTAACGGCGATATCGGTTCTTTCTTTTAATTCGTCTAAAACCTCATCCTTATACTTTAATCCGTCAACCAGTTTATATTTTAACGCGTCTTCAGGAAACTGAATGCTTAAATTATTTGCCAGATTAAACAGCGAATCCTTGTTTATTTTGCGGCTATTGCTGATGCCGGTTAGATAGAAATCGTACAACGAACCAAGGTATGAGTTCACCTGCATTCTATTGGCATCACTCATTTTGGTGAGTATAAGAGGTTCAACAGCGCTTTTATAGGTTCCTACTTTAATGATCTGAGCCTCAATGCCCATTTTATCAAGTGCACCCTTCAAAAAAGTAATTTGCGAACTAAACCCCCTGAAATCAAACATGCCTTTGGGGTTAATATAAACTTTATCAGCTACTGATGCCAGGTAATAAAAGCCCTGGGTATAAACTTCGGAGTAGGCAATGATAAATTTCCCCGATTTTTTAAAATCGATAAGGGAGTTGCGTATTTCCTCGGTAGTGGCCTGGCCCGAAAGCATATAGCTTTGATCAAGGAAAATGCCTTTGATATTGTCATCGGTTTTTGCCTTTTTTATATTTGCCAGTATATCATTCAAACCGATAGATTTGTCACCGTCAATACCTAAAAAAGCTAATCCTGAGAGCGGATTATTTGGCGTCCGCTCTGGTATGGAATTAGTAAAAGCAAGGTGGAGCACCGAATTTGAATCAACATCAATGTGTTTGTCACCACTTGCTGCCACCACTATCCCAACAATTATTAAAACGCCTATACAGCTTACAATGATGAGTCCCACCATCGTGGCGAGAACAAATTTGAAGAATTGTTTCATTAAATATTATAAATCTTTTATCTATGCAAACTTAGTAATTCAATACGGATAATATTAAGAGCTTAGTCCATAATATTTGTTACAACAATGATCGATGTTTTTTTATTATTAGGCAGTAACTTAGGCAACAGGCAGCTTTTTTTGCAACAGGCAGCACAGCATATAGAAGCTGATATTGCCCCGATCCTAAACAGGTCGTCTATATACGAAACCCAGTCCTGGGGTAAAACCGATGCACCAAATTATCTGAACCAGGTAGTACAATTAAAAACTGATGCACCAGCGCCGGATGTACTTCAGAAAATATTGAATATCGAAAATGTTTTAGGAAGAAAAAGGAAGGAAAAGTGGGGTTCACGCACTATTGATATTGATATTTTATTTTACGGTTCAGACATTATTGCTGAGCCGGGACTTAATATACCGCATCCCGAATTGCATCACCGCATGTTCACTCTGGCGCCATTAAGCGAAATTGCGCCGGATCTTATTCATCCGGTACTCAATAAAAGTATTTCTCATATTAAAAGTGAACTTAAAAATAACTTGATCGTAAAAAAGTTATAATTTTGAATTACCATACAATATTATTTATAGCCTAAGTATGCCTGATAGCCCTTCCACTCCAGATCTTGATCTTTCATTCCTGTACGAAATTGCCGACGGCAGTAATGAGTTTGTTGTAGAATCCATTGATATGCTTCTAAAGCAGGCACCTGAATGTTTGCAGAGTATAGATAACTCAATAAAAACGCAGGATTGGGTTACCGCAGCGGGAGCGGCTCATAAGTTAAAACCTTCAATGGGTTTTTTTGGGATGCTCATCTCGCAGCAACTGCTGCAGGAAGTGGAATTACTTTGCAAAGCAGGGGGAGAAGAGCCCACGGAAATATCAGCTAAATTTAATCAGGCAAAAGGAATTATCGAAAATAATTTGGAATCGCTTGTCCGTATCAAGGCTCAAAAAGAAGCCGGACTTTAAATCTTCTGAACTTTAAAGCTGTAGCTTTCCATTATAAGGTTAGCCAAAAGGTTTTTGCAGGCTTGTTCAACTTTTGCATTTGCTGCTTGTTCAGTGTCAGCCTCAATTTCGAGCGAAATATGCTTGCCGATACGTACATTATGTATTTCGGTCAGTCCAAGATTTTTCATACTTCCGGTCACTGCTTTTCCCTGTGGGTCCAGTATCTCTTTTTTGGGCATTACGTCTATTTCAGCTTGAAACTTTGTCATTAGAAAATTTGAATTGAATGATGGATAAAGTGATATACATTACAATGATCACCGGAACAGCGGCAAATTTAAAAAATAGTATCAATATTGCCGAAAACAGCAGTAATAAATAGCGATAAATGTTTTTGTTCAGGTCGCTGTTCTTGAATTTCAGCGACATCATCGGTATTTCAGCCACTAAAAGCATACACATCACTACTACAAAAGCAGCCAGGCCATATGGATTTAAAATATACCGTGTACAACTCGGATAATGGGCAAGGATGAAGGGCAGGGACGCGATCAGGATTGCATTTGCAGGTGTTGGTAAGCCGATAAAGCTTTCGGCCTGCCTGGTGTCATTATTAAATTTAGCCAGCCTTAATGCCGAAAAAACTGAAATTAAAAAAGCGATAAAATTTAACCAGGGACTTACTTTGGGAATTTGATGAGCCTGCAAAAAAAGTTCATACATAATAGCCGAGGGTAAAAATCCAAAACTTACCATATCAGCAAGTGAATCAAGATCTTTTCCTATGCCCGAGAAGGATTGCAGCACGCGTGATGCAAAGCCGTCAAAAAAATCGAAAATGGCGGCTAAGAAAAGTGCGTAAGCGGCAAAGATCAAGTTTTCCTGGAAAGCAAATACGATCCCGATGCAGCCGCTAAACAGATTAGCACAAGTGATCGCATTCGGGACATGTTTGCTTACGCGCTTCTTCATTTTAAGGGTGAAGGTATGCATGGTTTATTAAGTAGTTATGAAGTTACAAGTAATATTATAACTTCATAACTACAAAAATATTAAGAATTCATTGAGATCAGGAATTCTTCGTTAGTTTTTGTGCCTCTTATCTGGCTTTGCAAAAATTCCATTGCTTCCTGCGAATTCATATCGGCCAAATGATTACGTAATATCCATACGCGCTGTAAAGTATCGCGGTCAAGCAACAGGTCATCGCGGCGCGTACTTGATGCAGTTATATCTATAGCAGGGAATATACGTTTATTGGATAATTTACGGTCAAGCTGCAATTCCATATTACCGGTACCTTTAAATTCTTCGAAAATCACTTCGTCCATTTTTGAACCGGTTTCTGTTAAGGCAGTAGCTATGATAGTTAATGAACCACCATCTTCAATATTACGCGCAGCGCCAAAAAAGCGCTTAGGTTTGTGCAATGCATTCGCATCAACACCACCCGACAATATTTTACCGGATGCAGGTGCGACCGTATTATAAGCACGTGCCAGTCGGGTGATCGAGTCCAATAATATCACCACATCATGACCGCACTCTACCATTCGTTTAGCTTTTTCCAAAACAATATTGGCAATTTTTACATGGCGTTCGGCAGGTTCGTCAAAAGTAGATGATACTACTTCGGCGCGAACGCTGCGGGCCATATCGGTCACCTCTTCAGGGCGCTCATCAATCAACAAAATGATCAGGTATACCTCAGGGTGATTTTTGGCGATAGCATTTGCCACATCCTTCAGCAACATGGTTTTACCCGTTTTAGGCTGGGCCACAATCAGACCGCGCTGTCCTTTACCAATAGGAGAGAAGAGGTCCATAATGCGCGTTGAATAGTTACCCGCGTCTGTAAACAGACCCAGTCTTTCGGACGGGAAAAGAGGTGTCAGGTGGTCAAATGGAACACGGTCACGCACTTCGGCAGGTATACGGCCGTTTATGGCTTCAACCCTAACCAGCGGAAAATATTTTTCACCTTCTTTTGGCGGGCGTATACTTCCCCTTACGGTATCTCCGGTTTTAAGACCAAATAATTTTATTTGTGATTGTGATACATAAATATCATCAGGAGAGGTCAAGTAATTGTAATCTGACGAGCGTAAAAAGCCATAACCATCCGGCATAATTTCCAGCACACCTTCATTTACAATAACATTATCAAAATCAAGATTGATAGCGGGTTCCTGGTTTTTTTGCTGATTAGGATTGCGGCGCTCAAATTTTTGCGGGCGTACTTCTGCAACGAACTCTTCCGGCCGGGCAGCGGTTTCTCCGCCTTGTTCACCGGCGTCTTCAGCAATTACAGGCTTATTTATTTCTTCAGATAAGTTTTCTGATTCTTCCTGCTGCGGCTCATCATCTTGCAAATCAAACAGGTTGGTATCATCCAAAGGAACCTCCACACGAGGTTCATTACTATTGGTCTTTGCAGTGCGTGTTCTTTTTCGGGTTCTTTCGCCGTTTTCAGTTGCAGCTACAGGTGCAGCCGCTTTGATCTGAGAATAATTTGTTTCAACGGCGTTTTGTTGCGCGCGGGCAGCTTCAATCAGCTGGTTTTGTTCAACGATCCTGCTTATAAGCTGTGGTTTTCTAAGTTCCTCAGCTTCTGCAATACCTAAACTCTTTGCCATTTCGCGCAACTCTGAAACGAGTTTGTCGTTCAATTCGGTTGTATCAGACATGATATAAATAATAGTTCAAAAGGAATATTTTATTTTGAGAGAAATTATCTTGCAATTTTGCTTACGCAACAACTAAAAATTAATGAATTACGTGGATTTTAAATTGTTTCTTTAGTGCAAGAAAAATTCAAAGGATAACGATGCAATTTTACTCAATTAATTTCAGAATTCAAAATTTCGAAAAAAATATGTTTTATTAAACCAACACTTAGGTTATTTTTTAGTTTTTTTGAGCATCGAAAAAAAATAAAGCCTCTTTCATGATCTCGCGTGAGCAACTAATACAGCAAATTAAACAAAAAAAGTCGTTTTTATGTGTAGGTCTTGATACCGATATCGATAAGATACCTGCATTTTTAAAACAATATCCCGATCCTATTTTTGAATTTAATAAGCGCATTATTGATGCTACGCGCGACCTATGCGTCGCTTATAAGCCCAATGCCGCTTTCTACGAGAAACACGGTGTCAAAGGTCTACAAAGTTTAATAGCTACCAGTAGATATTTACCCGAAGACTGTTTAAGTATAATTGACGCCAAGCGTGGCGATTTGGGCAATACCTCCGAAATGTATGCTAAAGCTTTTTTTGATGAAGCGTCATCGGGGATGAGTTTTGATTCGATCACCGTATCGCCTTACATGGGTAGCGATAGCGTAATGTCATATCTTGCCTATCCGGATAAATGGGTCATCATTCTTGCCCTTACCTCATCAATAGGGAGTAAAGATTTCCAGTATCTTCATACCGGTGAAGGCTATCTGTATGAAGCTGTAATAAAAAAAGCGAATACCTGGGCCGGTGCTGACCGTATCATGTATGTAGTTGGTGCCACTAAAAGCCTTGAATTTGTCGATATCCGTAAAATAGCACCCGATCACTTTTTACTCGTACCCGGTGTTGGCGCACAAGGCGGAAGCCTGGAAGAGGTATGCCGCTATGGAATGAACAAGGATTGCGGACTGATCGTAAATGCTTCCCGCTCGATTATCTATGCTTCAAACGGCGAAGATTTTGCGGAAGCAGCCCGGGCCGAAGCTTTAAAAGTTCAGCAGCAAATGCAGGTTGAATTGGAAAAAGCAGGGGTGATTTGATTTGCGAAGTTTTAAAAACTCGTTAAATTTTCCTTTATGACCTGAACACCATCGTCCGTTCAGGATAACGGATTGCATAATTTGATACCATATTCCTGATATAATCATTACCGGGATAGGGGGTAAGGTAGTTTTTTAACTGTTCCAGGTTGTCGGCATCAAAGAAATGGGAAATATAACCCATCCCGTAAAATTGTCCTTTCTCAATCAGTATGCAGCTATGCTCGTCCGTTTTGCGGCCTTCATCGCGGATAGCAAAGGTGGGCAGGGCCTCTTTTAATTCATCAATGGCCAGGCTGACTTTTTTGTTGTATTCTTCGATGGTTTCAATACCCTGGCAGGCACACAAATGCTGTTTGGCACCGGTGCACGGCTCATTATTGGTTTGAATAAAGCACAATTTTGGACAAAGTTCAAAGTTTTCTATCAGGCGGTTAAGCAGGTTGCGCCCGTCGAGCAGCGAATTGCAGGTGTATAATGGTTTAGTGAGTTTGCGCCGTTTGTCAACGGCCAGCCGCAGGTATCCGTTCTGGTCCTCAAAAGCATACAGGCCATAGGCATGCTCAAAGCGTTTTAATGAGCGGTTATACTTGGGCCATAGCCGTTTGATCTCAATTGCTTCAAGTACAAAGGCGATCAGCTCTGTGCCACAATTCTGATAAGTTACATGATGAATATTACGGAGAAATTCCTGCCGCTGTAAGCCCGGATTATTACCACTGAAATGACTGCATACCCTTTTTTTAATATTCCGTGCCTTGCCTACATAAATCACTTTGCCCTTTGCATTATGGAAATAGTATACACCCGGCGAATAAGGCAACAAGTCGATATCTTCTTTTGGTAAATTAGATGGAAGTACCTGTTCTCTTGATCGTTGTTTAAGCGCTTCCCAAATATGATTTTCAGTATCGTTTTGAAGCAGGATCGAAAATAATATAGCGGTGGCTTCAGCATCCCCGGCAGCGCGGTGACGGCTATCATTATCGATCCCCAGGTGACGGCATAGCTTACCGAGACTGTAAGACGGCATACCCGGTAATATTTTACGGCCAAGCCTTACGGTACATAATTTATTGCATTGCAGATCATACCCTGCGGCAGACAAATGATAACGGATAAATGAAAAATCGAAATTAACATTATGAGCTACAAATATTTTACCATGCAGCAGGTGATAAATATCGGCTGCCACATCCTCAAACCGGGGAGCGTCCTGAACCATTTCGTTGGTAATGCCCGTTAAAGCACGTATATACACCGGGATATCCTTGCCCGGATTAACCAATGTACTGTAGCGTTGAGTTACCTTTTTACCATCATGTATGCAAATGGCAACTTCCGTTATGCCATTAGCGTTGGCATGCCCCCCTGTAGTCTCAATATCAACAATCGCATACATAATTCAAATGTAATAGATTTATGCTAATTAAATTAGTGATTATTAATTTGTGATAAGGGATTAGTTGAAATAAGTACAGCATTGCATTCAACAAAAAACCTATGCTCGATAGGAACATAGGCTTTTCTAATAACGGGTAACTGATCATTAGTTAACCAACCGCTGATCACTTCTTCTTCGTTTGTACCTGCTGTTGCTGGCGCATCATGTCTTCCATTCTGGCCTGGAAGCCGGATTTCTTTTTCTTTTCCTCAGGTTTCTTTTTATTTTCCTGTATCTGGGCATGTATCTTTTTATCATCCACCATAAACCTGATCAGATATTGCTGCAGAAAAGTAAGCATGTTGGCCAGGAAGTAATAATAATTCAAACCTGCAGGATAACTATTCAGAGTAACCAGGAATATGATCGGTGTGATATACCCGATATACTTCATCTGTCCTGTAGCACCTGATATCTGGTTGTTAAAATAGGTATAAACCAGGGTTGATATGGTCATCAGCAAACACATCAGACTGATGTGATCTACGCCAAAGATCGGCGTAAAACTAATTACGGAGTCATAAGTGGAAAGGTCATGCATCCATAAAAAACTTTGACCCCTTAGCTCAAATAAACTTGGAAAGAATTTAAAGAAAGCGATCACTATGGGCATTTGTATCAATAATGGCAAACAGCCGCCTAAAGGGTTAACGCCTGCCTTTTTGTACAATTTTAAATATTCCTGCTGTAATAAGGTCGGGTTATCCTCACCAACTTTTGCTTTGATCTCGTCCATTTCAGGCTTCAGCACACGCATCTTGGCCATTGACAGGTAAGACTTATAGGTAAGCGGCGAAAGCACCAGTTTAAGTACGATGGTTAAGGCCAGAATAATCAAGCCGTAGTTCAGATTGAACTCCTTCAAGAAATTAAATACTGGCAATACCGCAAACTGGTTGATGTATTTCAATGGTCCCCAACCCAGATAAACAAGTTTTTGCAGATCATATCCTTGCGTCTTTAATATGGAATAACTATTAGGTCCAAAATAGAATTCTAATGGAACGGAACCATCGGCAGCACGCGTAAAGGACAATTCAGCCTTCATTTGTTTCACATCCTCGTTGTTCGTTACATCGGTACTTACCGATAGGTTTGATTTATCTATTCCCTGTTTTGCGATCAGGACATTGGAAAAGAAATGCTGCTTAAATGACACCCATTGTATTTTTTTGTCCGTAATGGTCTTTTGATCATCTTTGCCTTCATTCAGGTAATCCACTTCGTTTTCAGTATTCCTATACCATACGGTTGAATACTGGCGCTCCTGTTTCATATCCTTTTCCTGTTTATGCAGGCTCGACTCCCAATTAAGATTAAGCGTGTTACTATTGGCAATTACATGATCTAACCCTGTGGTTTTTATATTTAGTCCTAATTTAAAACCTGCCCCGTTTAATGAATATACATAATCTATATACTGGGTAGTGCTATAGCTTAAGCGCATGGTTATCGAACTGGAATCCTTTTCAGCTACACTCAGGCCGGGTGCACCTGGCGTAAAATAAAGATCGTTGGTATTGATATTTTTACCCGGAATGTTTAAAGTTAAGCCAAACTGATTTTTATCGCCATCAAATAATATCAATGGCTTCTTATCAGCTGTTTTATAGTTTTTTAATTCAACCGAATAAATGCGGCCGCCATGAGTACTTAGTTTTACACGAAGCTCTTTATTCTCAAGCGTGATCAGTTTCTCGCTGCCAACAGTAGCGGCGCCGAAAGGCGTTTTTAGCAGAGCGGAATCAACTATTCCAGCCGCTTTTTTTGCAGTGTCAGTTTTTATTGTACTTGTTACTGCTTTTGCCGCGACCACTCTTTTTATCGAGTCCTGTACCAACTTTTCCTTTTTGAGTTGGGCTTCTGATGGCCTCAAAAGAAAATAAGACCCCAGCATAATCAAAACTATCAGGAAAAATCCCGTGTATGTATTCTTGTCCATTTGTATTGTATCCTACTTTTAATTACTTCTTGCGGGCGTATGCCAGTGAAGCGGCGACAAAGTTAACAAAAAGTGGGTGAGGATTTGCAACTGTTGATTTTAATTCCGGGTGAAATTGTCCGCCAATAAAAAACGGGTGATTTTTTAGTTCTACGATCTCTACCAGGCTGTTATCAGGATTGATGCCTGATGGTATTAACCCGGCCTCTTCATATTGTTTCAGATACTTGTTATTAAATTCATAACGATGCCGGTGACGCTCGGTAATATGTGTTTTGCCATAAATAGCCGCCGCTCTGCTGCCTTTTTTCAGATCGCAGGCATAAGCGCCCAAACGCATGGTGCCACCTTTGTTTTTAATCTTCTTTTGTTCTTCCATCATCGCAATTACCGGATGAGGAGTGTGCTCATTCATTTCTGTACTGCTGGCATTTTTTAATCCCAAAACATTGCGGCCAAATTCAACAACGGCACATTGCATGCCAAGGCAGATGCCAAAGAAAGGGATATTATTTTCACGTACGTAGCGTATGGCTTCTATTTTCCCTTCAAATCCACGTTCGCCAAAACCCGGTGCAACCAGTACGCCATGCAGATTCTTTAAGCGCTCAATCGCATTTTCGGGTGTTAAATGCTCTGACGGAATATATTCTACACGAACTTTACACTCATTTTTTGAGCCGGCATGAATAAAGGATTCAGTGATCGACTTATAGGCATCAGGTAATTCTACATATTTACCTACAAGGCCTATCCGCACTTCTGAAGTTGGATTTTTTAAGCGGCCGAGAAAGTCTTTCCAGCTTTCCAGGTCGGGGTCGTTTTTATGAGGAAGTCTTAACTTAGTTAGTACGGTTTTGTCCAGTTGTTCTTTCAGCATCAACAGCGGTACATCATAAATAGTTGATGCATCAATGGATTCTATAACCGCATTGATATTAACGTTACAAAAAAGCGCGATCTTTTTGCGGATCTCCATATTGATGTGATGCTCAGTGCGGCAAACCAGGATATCTGGCTGGATACCATACTCAAGCAGCATTTTAACAGAGTGTTGAGTAGGTTTGGTCTTTAATTCGCCGGCGGCGGCAAGGAAGGGTATCAAAGTTAAATGGATAACCAGGGAGTTACCCGAGCCCACTTCCCATCTGAACTGTCTTACCGCTTCAATATAAGGCAGCGATTCAATGTCACCCACGGTGCCGCCCAGCTCGGTGATGACAATATCATAATTGCCACTTTCGCCCAGTAAACGTATATTTCTTTTTATTTCATCCGTGATATGCGGAACAACCTGTACGGTTTTACCTAAGAAAGCACCCTCGCGTTCCAGATTGATCACATTTTGGTAAATACGACCGGTAGTAATGTTATTAGCCTGTGACGTTGGTGTATTCAAAAAGCGCTCATAATGGCCGAGGTCAAGGTCGGTTTCAGCGCCGTCTTCCGTTACATAGCATTCACCATGTTCATAAGGGTTCAGTGTTCCGGGATCGATGTTGATATAGGGGTCGAACTTTTGTATCGTAACACGGTATCCGCGCGATTGGAGAAGTTTAGCCAGTGAGGCAGATATAATGCCTTTCCCTAACGACGAGGTCACGCCGCCCGTAACAAAGATGTATTTAGTCATGTATGTGTGTGTATTTGGCACCAGTTTTTATACCTGTGCAAATTGTTTGTGTACGGGATACAAAAGTAACAAAAATTTCGAAACCCTGACAGTGGTAGTCACAATTGTTGAAAAGGTTTCAAGATGTTGAAATCGCGGGTGTTGAAAGGTTGGAATGTTTGAAGATTAAAAGGTTGGTCAGACAGTCTAATAAATAGCTTTTCCGGAGTTTTAATCTTTTAGCGGCTCACCGGTATTATATCAGTGCACAAGGCTTCTGACCTGCTTAAAACTAAATTTATCATCTGTCAAATATTTGTCATAAACATCCTGTTATCATGGTCATTTCAGTAAAATCATTCTTCCGTTTTTTCTTTGATTTAACGATGTAATAAATAAGAAAGTAATGAATGTTAGTGTTTGAGTTAATGATACTTTCATTAATAAGGTTGGGTTATTAAAAGTTTAATTTTTTCAAATCTTCGGGCGAATCAATGGCATAAGTCTCCAGTTCCGTTTCCGCCACTTTAATTTTATAACTGTTTTCTATCCAGCGCAATTGCTCCAGGCTCTCGGCTTTTTCTAATGCGGACACCGGCAATTTAGTGATCTGTTGCAAAATATCGGCGCGATAACCATAGATACCGATATGTTTAAAATAAGTAAAATGCTGCAGCCAGTTTTGCGGCTCCTGTGCGCGGATATGTGGCAGGGCTGAGCGTGAAAAGTAGATTGCTTCTGAATATTTATTGATAATTACTTTGGGCGAATTGGTGTTGTGCAATTCCTGGTTGGTCAGCACCTTTTTTATTAAAGTGGCTATTTGTGTGCCTGCATCGTTAAAGCAATTGATGAGTTTTGTAATTTGCTCCGGGTCGATATAAGGCTCATCGCCTTGTATATTGATGATCACATCATAGGTAGGATGCATCTGGGCTACTTCGGCGCACCGGTCGGTACCACTTTGGTGATTGGCTGAAGTCATTACGGCTAAACCGCCAAATCCGGCTACGTGTTTAAATATCCGGTCGTCATCTGTGGCAACGATTACTTCGGTTAAACCTGCGCATTTTTTTGCCTGTTCATACACCCGGCGGATCATGCTCCTGCCGGCAATATCAACTAATGGTTTACCCGGGAAACGCGTAGAGGCGTAGCGTGCGGGAATGATGCCGAGCGTGTTCATTTATTTTTATGCAAATTCTAAAGGTTAATAAATTCAACTACTGATGTGTTACAAAGTATTACAGCTGTTATATGGCGTTATAGGTAACGCCCTGCAGCTTTAAAATAATCCGTGTATCTCCCTTTCGATCATCTGCACGATAGTGGCCATATCCTCGGAATTATTGGCAAAATCAAGTTGGTCTTTATCCAGAATCAGCAGCTTACCCAGTTTGTAGCCATTTATCCATTTCTGATATTTTTCGTTCAGTTTGGATAAATAATCAAGCCGGATGCCTATCTCGTATTCCCTGCCGCGGCGCTGTATGTTATTTACCAGTGTAGGCACTGATGCTTTTAAGTAAATCAGCAGATCGGGCGGTTTAATAAAGGCGGTTATATTGTTGAAAATTGCTTCGTAGTTTTCATAATCGCGAGTGGTCATCAGGCCCATGTCGTGAAGGTTCTCAGCAAAGATGTAGGCATCCTCATAGATGGTACGGTCCTGGATGATATTACGTTCACTTTTTTGAATATCTACGATCTGTTTGAAACGGCTATTTAAAAAATAAATCTGGAGGTTAAAGCTCCAGCGTTTCATGTCGCTGTAAAAATCTTCCAGGTAAGGATTATTATCAACCGCCTCGAAAAGGGGCTCGAACCCATAATTTTTGGCTAATAATTCTGTAAGCGTGGTTTTT
>JAQBOV010000041.1 GCA_028287895.1 Mucilaginibacter sp.
AGAGATAACAACTCACTTTGCAGGTCCTTTGGATTGGTTTGACTATTAAATGCATTCTGATACAGCAGCTTTTCGAGCCGCGAGATCGTTTTCTCGATGCCTCTGAAAGTTATGCGGCGTTTTAAGACCCTGAAATCGCGGTAATAACAGCGGAAAATGATCTGTCTTAACAGGCCTGCAACCGAAGCGGTTGTTTCGGTAGTCACATTTGGATTGCCGTCCCTGTCGCCCCCCGGCCAAAAGCCCAATTCCAGCACCTGGTGATTGTCGGCATAATCAATGTCAAATTCTTCTTCGAGCTTTGATTGAATAGCCGATACCGCATGATAAAATGTATTTTCCAAAAACCAAACCAAGCTGGCTGCCTCATCCACCGGGGTAGGCGACGTTTTATTGAAAAATGGTGTTTTGCCCAATTGCTGCAGCAATACATCAATATTATTCAGGTCATTAATTTTTAATGCTTCGATCAGGTCGGTCATGATACCAAGTACGGTGCCCGGATAAAATTGCGTAGGATGTGCTGTAAGCACTAAGCGGAGCGAGAATTTTTTCAGTTTTTCACTGATATCATTCCTTACTTTATCACTCTGGGCAGCTAACTGTAACAGGCTTTGCAATGAACCGCTGTCATCGGTACGGCCAATCTTATTGAATGATGAGTCCTCAATAGCATCAAACAATACCACCTGCCTTTCGATATACTGTATAAAACGGAACATCCGGTTGATCTGCTCCTGGTGGTCAATACCTGGAACGTATTTTTTAAAGAAAGATTCGATAATTTCGGTTGGAGATGATTGCCCTGCCGTTTCTTTCTCACAATGCGAACTAAAAAATGGCAGTAATATCCCCGTATCTTTTACCTGGTAAAAAGGCAGCGTCTGAAATAAACTGTTATATAACTCAAAACGGGTGACAACTTCCTGGTTAAAAGTTGTTTCTCTATAGCTGAGTTTTAACGTCGAGGGCATAAGTTTTCAATGAGTGGTGTATTGGTCTATAAATATCGGCGTGAATTTAATCATATTAACGATAATAACCATCTAAATCTGGATTTTTAATAACATAAATCAGATATTAATGCAATAATTACTAAAACAAATCAAAAAGATTTAATTTTTGTAAATTGGTAACCGGTTTTTAAATCAGATAAAATTAATGAACATCACCTCAAGAGAAATAAAAAGCTTTTTTTACAGCCAGTATTTTTCTGACGGTTTACGTATCAGCCTGGGCATTTTATTGCCATCGCTGATATTCAACTACTTCAATAAATTCGACCTGGGCCTTACCCTGTCGCTTGGCGCATTATGTGTATCGGTGGTGGATATACCCGGTTCTGTAATACATAAGCGTAATGCTATGGCAATATGCAACCTGTGTGTTTTTTTAGTAGCGGTTGCTACCGGATTTGCCCGTTTAAATGTTTTCACCTTGGGAGCGGAGATTGCCATTTTCGCCTTCCTTTTTTCGATGCTAACGGTGTATGGAACCCGTGCAGCAGCAGTTGGGACAGGATCGCTGCTGATGATGATATTCATGATCGAAAAAGCTTCTGCTCCCAGCCAGGTTCTGGGTTATAGCCTGATTGTTACGGCAGGTGGTATATGGTATATGATATTTACTGTATTGTTTTTTACCATCAGGCCGTATCGTGCTGCTCAACAGGCGCTGGGGGAAAACATCCTTGATGTCGTTAAATTTTTAAGGATAAAAGCCGATTTCTATTTAGCGGATACTGACGTAGATGAAAACTACCGTAAACTGGTGTCTCAGCAAATTCAGGTGAGTCAGCACCAGGATTTGGTAAGGGAATTGCTTTTTAAAAGCCGGGTGATGGTAAGGGAATCAACTAATGCCAGCAGGGTACTTGTACTTACTTTTATTGACCTGGTTGACTTGTATGAGCAAATACTGGCTACCCATTATGATTATAATGAAATAAGAAAACGATACAGTAATACCAACTTATTAAACGAAATAGCAAGGGTGCTGCAGCAAATGGCACATGAACTGGAAAATATAGGCTATGCTGTATTATCCAACAGGCGCTATAATCATTCGCATGATTTTAATGCGGAGCTTGAACATGTAAAACGAAAAATTGATCAAATTTCTGCGGTGGAACTAAGCACCAGTAACCTGGTATTGAAAAAGATACTGATCAACTTGCGGGACCTGAGCCAAAATATCCACAATATTTTTAATTACTATAATTCAAGGTCATCGAAAACTTTATTAGAAAATACACCGGATGTGGAGTATTCAAAATTTGTTACCCACCAGGATTATGCTCCACGCATATTTTTTGATAACTTATCTTTATCATCAAGCTCTTTTAAACACGCCTTCAGGGTTTCGCTGGTTTGCCTTGTAGGTTTCATCACAGCAAAAATATTTGCCCTGGGGCACCATAGTTATTGGGTATTACTTACTATTATTGTGATCCTTAAACCAGGTTTCAGCCTTTCTAAACAAAGAAATTATCAGCGACTTATAGGAACTATTGCGGGGGGGCTTATCGGCATACTGGTATTAACGCTGATACCAAACACGAATATCCAGTTTATTTTCTTTATCGTATTTATGTTGGGAACTTACAGTTTCACACGTTTAAACTACGTGGTGAGTGTTATTTTTATGACGCCCTACGTGCTTATCCTGTTTAAGTTTTTAGGTGTGGGGCATTTAAACCTGGCCGAGGAACGGATTATTGATACGATCATCGGTTCAACTATCGCTTTCATCGCAACTTACCTGATCTTTCCGACCTGGGAGTTTGAGCAGATACAGGAAAATCTCCGGGATGTGATTCACGCCAATGTGAATTATCTTGTAAAAATAGCCGAAACGATCACCGGCAGGGCAGTCAGCACTACTGATTATAAGCTGGCCCGAAAAGATATCTATGTAAAATCGGCTAACCTGTCTGCAACCTTCGAACGGATGACATCTGAGCCGAAAAGCAAACAACGAAAGATAAAAGAGATCCATAAATTTGTAGTGCTCAGCCATATCCTATCCTCCTATCTGGCGAACCTGGCTTCAGGCTTATCAGAAAAAAATCTGCATAAAACACAACCCGAAAATTTAAAGCTGATCAGGAAAAGTATTGCTGTACTGAATGACAGCACTAAAAAACTTGGCGGACAGCCGGTTGATTTTATTGTAGAAAAAACAAACAATGCTGAACAAAAAAAAGAATTGAGCACAGATGAAGCTTTACTAAAAGAGCAGCTTGGCTTCGTCAATAAGATCAGTTACGACATAGCCAAGGTGACCGATAATATATTGAGCTAAGTAAAAGACTCCATGCCCCCGGGGTGGAAATCCTCCATGTGCGCTTTGAATGGATAGGAAACTTACCAGGATGACAAAGACATGAAAGTGATATTACGAGCGTAAATACTTACTGATCACCTTTACCTTAACGCTAATTCTTAATATGATCAGCTCAGCAAAATAGAATTAAAAATTCTCCCCTTCCGGGGGCGGTTCACCGCGGGCTGTTTTATAATAATTCGGTCGCCAAATTAGCCAGCTCACTCCGCTCCCCTTTTTGTAAAGTAATGTGCGCATACAATGGATGCCCTTTTGCCTTATCAATAAGGTAAGATAACCCGTTACTTTCAGCATCCAAATAAGGCGTATCAATCTGGTAAATATCGCCTGTAAAAACAAATTTGCTGTTCTCTCCGGCTCGCGAGATGATGGTTTTTATTTCGTGAGGGGTGAGGTTTTGGGCCTCATCTACGATAAAGAATATTTTTGTTAGCGTACGTCCTCGTATAAAAGCAAGGGGGGCTATGGAGATTTTTTCGTTAGTAACCAGTTCATCTATTTTGACCTGCATTTTTTCATCATCGCCAAACTGGTCTTTAATAAATTTCAGATTATCCCAGATCGGCGCCATATAAGGATCAACCTTTGATTTGATATCCCCAGGTAAAAAGCCAATATCCTTATTACTTAGCGGAACGATCGGCCGTGTTACAAAGATCTGCCTGTAATATTTACGCTGCTCCAAAGCTCCGGCAAGTGCCAGTAGCGTCTTTCCTGTCCCGGCATTGCCCTGTACGGTTACCAGTTTAATGTCCGGATGCAGTAAAGCATGTATAGCAAAAGCTTGTTCTAAATTTTTTGGATAGATATTAAATATAGGCTGTTCAGTAACCTTCTCGAGTAGTCTGCTTTGATTATTGTAAAACCCGGATGCGGATACCTTTTTCCCGTTAAGGCTGTAAAAGTGGTTATTGGTGTTTGGCAGTATATCAAATGCTTCGGCCGTTAAAGTGCCTTGCTGATTCAGCTGAGTAATCATTTTATCCGGTACCCTGTTCAAAGTGGTTTCACCTGTATATAATTGTTCCAGGTTTTTAACCTTACCGGTCTCATAATCTTCTGCATAAATATCAAGTGCTTTTGCTTTTAACCGCAGGCATATATCCTTTGAGACCAGAATGATTTTCTTTTGCGGGTACTCATCCTGCAAGCCCAGGGCGGCGTTCAATATCCGGTGATCTATTTTATCGCTCCCGAAAACAACCTCTGCATCAACTGAGCTAACTTTACTGTCCATTACTACCTTAAAGCTGCCTTTTTCTTTCCCTTTAAGCGGTATCCATTTATTCAATAAATTCTTGCGGGAAATATCATCCATTAACCGGATAAAGCTGCGCGCTTCGAAATTGCGTGTATCGTTTCCGCTTTTCATGTTATCCAGTTCTTCTAAAACCTGGATTGGCAGTACTACATCGTGTTCCTGAAAATTTTCGAATGCGTTATGATCGTAAAGGATAACCGAGGTATCTAATACAAATATCTTTTCTCTCCCGTTTGCTTTATTGCCCGTCATAGCGGCTAATTTAAGAAAAAGCCCCCACTAAATCTCCCGCGGAAGGGCAGACTTTTTTTGTACATCTTTTTTAAGCCCTCCCATCCGGGGAGGGTTGGCAGGGGCTAAAAACGAAAACGGAAGCACACTCTTTCGAATGACTTCCGTTTCCTTACTCCTGCTTAACCGTAGTTACTCAGAAGCATCAAGTTTTGTGTAAATTGACCGATCAGGTTTTTTATTCGTTGTTTTTGCAAACGCTGAACTGTTGTCCGTAATCATTGTTCCCTTTTGCGCTACTCCGTAAAATAGTGCTTTGTTTCCAATACCTTTTTCAGCTTCGTTCGTTTTCAAAGGCTTTCGCCTTTTTGGTTTCTCGTTACTTCAATAACACCCAGTTTCTTCAGACTTTCGTCTTTTGTCTTTTGTGTTATTCAGGTACTTCTGTGATCTTTAGCTCCTCCGAAGATTCGCCCGATTCACTTTCTGTTTCCTGTAAGGCTATCAAAGTACGTCGTTCTTGATGTTATCTAAGGTAGTGCCTAAATCAATACCCGTCAAGTGTTTTTTTTATTTTTTATTAACAGTTTCTTAACATCAAAATGGTCGGCTGTGAACATTTCTTGATTGCTTATTTACAATACATTAAAGCCATTATCTTAATTTTTACTTCTCTTTGCTAACATACCTGTTATTCACAGGTTATCTAAAAGATGCGCTGAATAAAGCGTTTAAAAATGCGTAAAATTATGATTTTCTAAAAATCATTTGTTTTTTACTACTGCATAAAAGCTTCATAACTAACAGGCCCCTGAAACGCAACTACAGTATCTTAATTTAAATTGGCGGTGTATGCTTTTTTATTTTGATGACTACCCGCTTGGATACCGGTGTGTTGCTTCCGGCGGCTACACTGTCAATAGATACCAGTACATTTGTTTCGGGGTAATAGGCAGCAGTATTTCGTTCGGGTATATGATAAGGAATTACCACAAATAAGCGGGCAACTCGTTCAATACCACCGTGATAATTAAACAGGTCTACTATATCACCTGCCTTCAACCCGGCATTTTGCATATCCTTTTCATTCATAAATATTACCCGGCGCTCATCGTGGATGCCTCTGTAACGATCTTCGAGGCCGTAAATAGTGGTATTAAACTGGTCGTGACTGCGGATGGATGTCAGCATATATTCATCACCAGCCAGCTTATGATCGGGTAATTTTGTTACTGAGAAAGCGGCTTTGTCTCCATATTTTTCAGTTTTAAATTTTCCTTCACGCGGGCCGTTAGGCAGATAAAAGCCTCCCGGCTGACGAATTTTATTATTATAATCCTCACACCCAGGGATAACCTTTGCGATGACATCCCGGATATAGTCATAGTTGGATTCGTATTTATGCCAATCAACAACGGTTTTATGACTCAGTGTTGTTTTGGCCAACCTGCAAACGATCTGTGTTTCGCTCAAAAACTGGTCGGATATGGGTTTCAATACTCCTTTCGATTGCTGCACCACTCCCATCGAATTTTCACAACTAACAATTTGTTCCACGCCATTAATGATATCCCTGTCACTGCGCGAATAGCAAGGTAAAATGAGTGCCTCTTTGCCGTGTACCAGGTGGCTGCGATTGAGTTTAGTGGATACATGCACCGTCATATCGAGTTTCCTTATGGCATTGGCAGTGTAATCGGTATCGGGCGTTGCCGAAAGAAAATTGCCTCCCATAGCAAAGAAAAATTTCAGTTTGCCCTCATGCATGGCTTTTATCGCTTCAACAGTATCATAACCTTTTTCTTTAGGCGGATCGAAACCAAAAATCTCTTTCAGTTTCTTCGCTTCATTATCCTTCAATTGTTCCCATATCAGCATGGTGCGATTACCCTGCACGTTGCTGTGGCCGCGAACCGGGCATAAACCGGCACCCGGCTTGCCGATGCTGCCTTTCAGCAAAACTAAATTGGTGATCTCTTTAATCGTATCCACACCATTTAAATGCTGCGTAATACCCATTGCCCAGCATACAATGATCCGGTGCTTATTTTTTAGCAATTCAGCAGCTTCCTTCACCTGTTCAAGGGGAACGCCTGCAGTTTGACAAAGTTTGCTGACATCCTGCTGTTCGATATCCTTAACCAATTCATCATAGCCAACCGTACTATCCTTTATAAATCCCAGGTCGAATACCTCTCCCGGATTTTCTTTTTCGGCATCAAGAAGCAATTTTTCAATGGCTTTGATCAAGGCCATATCACCATTTATATTAACCTGCAGATATATGTCGGCCAGTTTAACACTTACACCCAAAAATCCCTTTACCGTTTGCGGATCTTTAAAAGCGGTCAGTCCGGCTTCATGTAAAGGATTAACGGCTATTATTTTAGCACCATTTTTTTTAGCCTTTTCAAGAGCTGTAAGCATGCGGGGATGATTAGTGCCCGGATTTTGCCCCATGATAATGATCACATCGGTATGATAAAAATCATTCAGTGTAACGGTCCCTTTGCCTATTCCTATCACTTCAGTAAGCGCTGTTCCGCTCGATTCATGGCACATATTGGAGCAGTCGGGCATATTGTTGGTGCCATATTCGCGCACAAACAGCTGATACATAAATGACGCCTCATTACTGGTGCGACCAGATGTGTAAAATGCAGCTTCATCAGGCGAGGCAAGACTATTGAGTTTACCGGCTATCTTTTTAAAGGCATCATCCCAAGTGATGGTTTGATAATGTGTAGCATCAGCGGGCAAATAGACAGGCTGGGCTATCCTGCCCTTTTTCCCTATTTCGTAATCGTTCAATCCGGCCAGATCGGCTACAGCGTTTTGAGCAAAAAACTCAGCGGTCAGTTTTTTGGTAGTTGCTTCTTCGGCTAATGCTTTAGCGCCGTTCTCGCAATACTCTGCCATGGGCGAACGGTCGTCATCCGGGTCTGGCCAGGCGCAGCCTGAACAGTCAAAGCCGCCCTTTTGGTTCATTTTAAGCAAGGCGCCCATGCCACGCAACGGCCCGGTTTCCGCCATCACGTCTTTAAAAGCCTCATAAACCGCTGGTATGCCCGCAGCCCATTGTTTAGGCTCAGTTACCTTCAGGTCTGATAATTTTTCCGGGTTTTCGGCTGCGGGTTGATCGGTATGCTTGTTCATTTCAATTTTTCAACTAAGGGGTTTGGATAATGATCACTCTGGTCTTCGTTCACCTTCTCCAGGCAGCTAAAATCCTTTTCTACCAATAAATGAAGATCCTTTTTTTTACCCTCAAAACCTACACGATCAGTGCTTTGTAATTCACCGATCATTTTGCCGGGTATTTGCAGGCAAATTACATTGTCATTAAAAAATGCGGACAGGTCATTCCCCATTGTCTTTTGGATCACATAGATTAATTCCCGGTCGCCAAAATCGGTTTTGGCTTCCAGGTAGCCTTCCTGCGATAAACGATACACATCACTTTTGGTTAGTCTATATCGTAGCGAATTGCCTTTAATACGTATTTTCATATTGATGCAGCGATATGCGGGTCGATTGCGTATAAATATTGAAACGCTGGTCGCGCAAAAAACCGATCAGCGTAACATTGAATTCTTCAGCCAATTGTACAGCCAGGCTTGACGGTGCGCCCACGGCAGCTATCATAGTAATACCCGCCATAACCGCCTTCTGTACCAGTTCAAAACTGGCGCGGCCGCTTAACAATAATATATGGTGATTTAACGGCAGCATACTTTTATTTAAAGCCGCGCCGATCAATTTATCTAATGCATTGTGCCTGCCCACGTCTTCACGAAGTAATAATAATTCGCCTGTAGAATTAAACAAAGCTGAAGCATGCAATCCGCCGGTATCTGCAAATATCTTCTGGTGGCCTTTTAAGATAAACGGTAACTTACAAAGCACATCGGCGTTGATTTGATTTTCAACCGGTTCATTATTATTATTATTATTATTATAGGCACTCACCGTTCGTATAGCGCTAATAGATGCCTTTGCGCAAACTCCGCAACTTGATGTAGTATAAAAATTGCGTTCAGTATTAGCCAGGTTGGGAATTATACGCTGCTTAAGGCTAACCAGTATTACATTTTCCTTATTTTGCGCACGATTAATAAGACCAATCTCAATTGAATTAATTTCTGTTTGTTCTTTGATGATGCCCTCAGTAAAAAGGAAACCTAATGCCAATTCAGCATCATTGCCCGGGGTGCGCATAGTCACTGAGATGTTTTGAACTTTCCGCCCCTCAGCCGGCCCGTATTCTAACCGTATTTCAAGTGGCTCCTCGACGGCAAGGGCATCGGTAGCTTTTGCACTTTCGTTATCAGTTACTCTAATAACGCGCAAATGTGTTATGGCGTTCGCAGGCATGTCAGATATACATTGAATTGGTTAACCGTTCTGTAAACAAAACAGTCTGCTCAGCAAAAGGTTTAAATAAAAACGGCCTCCCTTAATTAAGAGAAGCCGTTTGGCCGTAATGGCGGCTTTGTAACCCGTGGCTATAAATTATATGATTTTACTATCAACCAATACCTGGTTCATATTGCGCACAGCGTCAGCGCTTTTGCTGAATTCGGTCTGCTCTGCATCGCTTAATTTAAAGTTGACGATCTTATCCCAGCCGTTTTTACCTATGATAACAGGCACAACCAGTGATATATCTTTCTGGCCATATTCACCATCTAAAGCTACGCCGCAACTGATCAGTTTTTTCTGATCACGAACAATGCTTTCAACCATGGCTGCAGTACCTGCCCCCGGTGCATACCAGGCTGAAGTGCCTATCAGTTTGGTTAAGGTAGCACCGCCTACCATAGTAGCAGCAACCACTTTTTCCTGTTGCTCTTGACTTAATAACTGAGTTACAGGAATACTGTTCCAGGTAGCATGGTTGATTAAAGGGATCATCGTAGTATCCCCATGACCGCCTATGACAACCGCATTCAGGTCGGCTGGTGAACAACCCAGTTCCTGGCTCAAATAGTATTTAAATCTTGATGAATCCAATGCACCACCCATACCCAGGATGCGGTTCTTAGGCAAACCTGAAGTTTTCAAGGTAAGGTAATTCATGGTATCCATCGGGTTGGATACTACAATAATAATCGTGTTAGGTGAATATTTTAAAATGCTTTCAGTAACACTTTTAACAATTCCCGCATTGGTGCCTATCAACTCTTCGCGGGTCATACCCGGTTTACGTGGTAAGCCTGAGGTGATAACTACTACTTCGGAGTCCGCAGTGGCCGCATAATCATTGGTGACGCCTTTTATTTTGGTGTCAAAACCCAGCAAGGCTGATGTCTGCATCATATCGATTGCCTTGCCTTCAGCAAAGCCTTCCCTGATGTCTAATAAAATAAGTTCTTCGGCTAATTCTTTTCTTGCGATGTTATCCGCACAAGTAGCGCCAACAGCTCCGGCGCCAACAACTGTTATTTTCATTTGTGTTTAATTTATAGAAAGAAATAAAGAAACGTTGAGATGGGATTATTAATTGATAATGTTACCGACTAAAATCCCAGGCAATTTTAAGAAAATTTTATAACAGCGGCTTTAATTAATTAAAAATATAACAACAGGCTTACAATGCTGAAATTTTTACAATTGTCATTTTTTAAAAGCATAAATAAATGCTTTTTTTAACAATTTGTTAAACGAAGCTGGATAAATCCATAAAAAGCGCATATTGCATCAAAGTAAATAGCTGAATACTCACTATGGACTGATTTTTTATTAAAAAACGGATGAATTTTAATTATAATTCATTTTTACTATTAATTTTATTCATTTAGATAGATAAAACGATCGTTTTTAAAAATATTTTTAATTTTTTCTAACAATTATGATGAGATTTGTAAAAAATATTTAAATTCGCCTTGAAATATAAACTTACATTATAAAACTATACTTGAATCCAAATTCCAAAAACAACTAAACAATGGCAAAACTAGAGTACATTTGGCTTGATGGCTACAAACCAACACAAAGCCTTCGCAGTAAAACAAAAATTGAAGGTGATTTTAGCGGTAAATTAGAAGATTGCCCTTTGTGGAGCTTTGATGGTTCTTCAACCGAACAAGCGCCGGGAGGTTCTTCAGACTGCGTTTTAAAACCTGTTTTTATTTGCCCCGATCCTCAAAGAAAAGATGGTTATTTAGTAATGTGTGAAGTGCTTGACTCCACAGGTGCCGCTCATGAATCAAATGGCCGTGCTTTAATTGAAGATGATGACAATGATTTTTGGTTTGGTTTTGAGCAGGAGTACTTTTTATGGGATCCTGAGACCAATAAGCCTTTAGGTTTCCCAGCTGGCGGTTATCCTCCGCCACAAGGCCCGTACTATTGTTCGGTTGGTGCTAAAAATGCTTATGGCAGAGATATCGTTGAAGAGCATCTTGATGTTTGCCTTGAGGCAGGCTTAAATGTAGAAGGTATCAATGCGGAAGTTGCTGCCGGTCAGTGGGAATTCCAGATATTTGCAAAAGGTGCTAAAGAAGCAGGAGATCAGATATGGGTTGCCCGTTATTTACTGGAAAGAATTGGCGAAAGCTATGATGTTTCTATTAACTGGCATTGCAAACCATTGGGTGCTCTTGACTGGAATGGTTCGGGTATGCACGCCAACTTCTCAAACACTACTTTAAGAACTGCCGGAAGCAAAGATGTTTACGATAAAATTTGCGAAGCTTTCCGTCCGGTTGTCAAAGAGCATATTGCTGTTTACGGTGCTGATAACGATCAGCGTTTAACCGGCAAGCACGAAACTGCTTCTATATTTGATTACAGCTATGGAGTTTCTGACCGTGGCGCTTCTATCCGTATACCTTTATATACCGTGCAAAAAGGCTGGAAAGGTTACCTGGAAGATCGTCGTCCAAACTCAGCCGCTGATCCGTACAAAGTAGCTGCACGTATCATCAAAACTGTAAAATCAGTAAAAATCTAATAACGCTAATTAATTTAACAATAGCCTCACAGATTTAGCGCTGTGGGGCTTTTTTTATTTTTGTGTGTCAACCCAGGACGTTACATTTTATATACCTGCCGCTTTCAATCCGTGTTAACCCTGTAACAGGTAAATGGCATAGGTAAACCCAGCAGGCAACAGAATCCGCTCCCGTTTCAACTTCAAGGGAAACTCTTATAAACTCGTTGGGTTGAAGTTGATCATCACCATAGCCTTCGTAATGATCAATTACCGGTAAAATTTTTCTTAGGTTATTCAGTTGCAATATACTTCCATAGACATACTCATCACGCTGCTCAGAT
>JAQBOV010000071.1 GCA_028287895.1 Mucilaginibacter sp.
AGCTTCGTTTTTGCCGAAGCAAAATTGTTTGCAGTTTCGCAGCGATAATTCTCCTTTTGCAGGTAAGTTAAAATACTGCCGGCCAGTTCCTGTTCATCCTCTACTATTAAAACTTTCATCACTATTATTAAATTGATATGGAGCCTAACAGCCCTAAGGGTAAAAATGCAACTATAAACTGAAAAGATTCTGAAATACAACCCCTAAATCCTATAGTTATTGTATAAAAGTGAACGATGGGCTTCGGATATACAGGTGGTGCCAACCGTGCTGAACGACATTCGGCAACCCGAATCAGCAAAGTTCAGGGTGGTTCCGCGCCTGCCGAGGGTAACGGATGAGTTGCTGAGAAGCTTAAATCTATGGTCCGGACAACCGCAACTGTATTACGGAAACATGAAGAAAAGCAGGAAATTGACATCAAAAATCTTGTTCCCGGGGACGTATGCTCGGCGCCAGCGCGCTGCTGCCGTTCCTGCCCATGCTGCCGATACAGATCCTGATCAACAATTTGCTTTATGATATTTCGCAGATCTCCATTCCCTGGGACGTAATGGATGAAGACTTTATCGAGAAGCCGCAAAAATGGGATGCGAAAGGGATCAGCCGGTTCATGTTCTTTATCGGCCCGATCAGTTCCATATTTGATTACAGCACCTTTGCTGTCATGTGGTTTGTGTTTAAAGCAAATTCACCGGCGCATCAAAGCTTGTTCCAAAGCGGTTGGTTTATCGAAGGATTGCTTTCACAAACGTTAATCGTTCACATGATCCGCACCCGTAAGATACCATTTATTCAAAGCTGGGCGGCTGCACCGGTTGTGGCGCTGACCACTTTGATTATGACCGTTGGCATTGCGATCCCATTTTCTCCACTAGCAAATGCCTTAAAATTGCAGGCCTTGCCACCGGCTTATTTTCCCTGGTTGTGTGGCATTCTGCTGGTCTATTGCCTGCTCACCCAATTTATTAAGAACTGGTTCATCAATAAATTTCACCAATGGCTTTAAACAAAACCAACAAACGCTGGATAGTGGCTACCGTGCTGTTAGCCCTTTTTGTTTTTTTTATCGATTATTTAATAAGCCGCCATCACTAGGCTTTAATATTTCCTATATGCTCTGTTACGCTCTTATTCCTGTTGCTACGATCCATCATTGGCGGCATTTTTTACCGTAAATAGCAGTGCTAATTTCGTGCTGAATACCCCCGATTAACGTCTGATTGGATGTAACGTCCTAAAATAGGTTGACTATTATTGATTATCAAGCTTTAACGAATTTTTGAGTCTTTAAACGTTTCCGTTTAAAACCGCTTTTAACCCCCTTTGGAGGTCATCAAGAGGTCATCGAAAAATTTGAATTTCCTGCACTACCTGCGTGTTCATAGCCTATCGTCACAAATTGGCATAACAGCTTTAGGCTCATTTAACAATTACAACTTGCTCAATTCGCTTATAGCATACAAAGGCAGGTTGGTTAGCCAGTCTTCTTTTCTGAAATCAGACATGGACGTTCGGATAGCCATAGCAGGCTTATATTTTTCACAGAACACTTTGAGGCTTTTTGCTTTCAGGTTTTCCTCCGCTTTTACTTCAATAGGAATGATCTGACTGGAATATTGTATCAAAAAATCTATTTCAGCGGTAGCATTTTCAGCGGACCAGTAATAAACGGTCAGTTCTTTATCAGTAGCCAGTTGTTGCAATACAAATTGTTCTGTTAATGCCCCCTTAAACTCTTCAAACAAATCATTACCATTTAACAGTGTTTTAATATCAATATCTACTAAAGCTCCTAATAACCCGACATCAACCATAAAAAGTTTAAAGGCGCTGAAATCTTCGTAGGCTTTTAACGGGATGCCTGGTTTATTGACCCGGTTTACCTTATGTATAAGTCCGCAATCAATCAGCCATGACATAGCCAACTCGTAATCCTTTGCCCTGGCCCCCTGTTTGATCACGCCGTATACGAATTTCTTATTCTCCTTTGCCAGCTGGGCTGGTATAGCATTCCATAACATCCGGATCCGGGGTACAATTTCATTAGGCGCATGTTTGGAAAAATCCTGCTCATAAGCTGCAAGTATTCGCTTTTGTATAGCTCTTACTTCGATAAAATCATTGTTCCCGGTAAAAGACAAGACAGCTTCCGGCATTCCGCCTATATAATAATACTGTTTTAATAACTGGATGTATTTCAGCCGGAAAGTTTTGATTAATCCCCAGTCCTTACTTTTCAACAAATCAAGCAATGGCTTTTCGCCTGCAGCCTCCAGAAATTCTGTAAAACTTAAGGGATAGAGGTCTAAAAAGTCAACTTTTCCTACAGGAAAGGAGGTATGCCTGTTCAACGCCACCCCTAACAAAGAGCCAGCAGATATAACATGATATTCGGGTGCATTTTCGTGGAAATACTTAAGGGAAGTCAACGCGCCCGGCGCCTCCTGTATCTCATCGAGGATAATTAAAGTGTTACCGGCCTCAATGGTTAAACCGGTTTCTATTTGCAGGGCAGTAATAATGCGGCTGATATTGAAATCATCCTCGAAAATATTTTTTAGCGCTTTATTGCTTTCGAAATTTACGTAAGCGCATTGCGCGTATTCCTCCTGGCCGAACGCTTTCATCAGCCAGGTCTTGCCGACTTGTCTCGCCCCGCGAATAATAAGCGGCTTGCGGCTATTCGAATTTTTCCATTTAATAAGTTCGGGCGCTTCTGTTCTTTTCACCTTGAAGTACATTAATTCAGACGAATATATGTACAATATCTCACTAATTCAAATGAATATTTGTATTATATCACATTTATTCAAATGAATAGTGAGTTTTTATTAATTGAGAGGAGGCGATGGTAGTCGTATGGAACGAACTGGCCGAAGGCAACCGGGAATATGCAGCCGGACTGATGGGTTCAGGACTTATTTGCGACGCTTTGGTTTAAAAGGGATGCTGTTCAGAATAGTTGTCACCTTGCCGGATACTTATTTACTGCTGTACGAAATCGGATATTTGATTTGTTCGCGCCGCATCAGAAGGTCGAAGCAAAGTACATCGATTCACTCAACGATTATTTGAATACCAACAGCGCCCCAACAGACAGTCTTGTAAGAGAACACCAGCTCAAAGCACACATTGAGAAGGAGATACTGGCGGTTCCCCCAAAAATGAGGCAGATATTTGAAATGAGCAGGAAGGAAAACCTTTCTTGTCAGGAGATCGCAGGCTATCGGAGAATAATGTTTCCAAACAAGTGAACAATGCACTCAGGGTGCTCAAAACGAAACTGGGCATAATCTTTTTTTTCTGTTTATTGCTGCTTTAAAACAAGCATTCGATAATCTATATTAAAGGATTAGGCGGCGATAAATTATTTAATTTTAGTATATATCAGGCTGTATCCGTCTGCGAAATTATCAGCAATCGATAACGTGTCATTTTGTGCGGTAATGATCTTCCATCCTGAAGAATCAAAATCAATGGCATTGTCATTTTTGCCGGTAAAAAAACTTTTCACAGTGTTGACTTTATAGCTGCCCTGCTGTTGTATGTTATTATTCGTCAGTCTTTGATAGGTCCAATTGATGTTCAAAATCAGAACAGTTGATGAGCCGCTGGGATACACTTTTGCCCCGGTCTGACCGCCAATTTGATATTGATACTGCCAGTGGCCTGCAAAATTGGAATTCATAGTATTAATCGAGTCTCATTTTTACAATTTAAAAAAAGTCCGATAAAAATTAAGAGGGCGTAAGACTTGCACATAATTTTATGATTTATTGGTCAATATATAGAATACGGCGTTATTGTTTAAAACGCAACAGTACATTAAATACTAAGAGTAACAGCCGTGTTAAAATTATAATTATGGAATGCAATAAAATTATAATAAATGAAGGTAGCGATTCTCAAATGAATAATCTGGACCATAGTGAGCCACTATTCTGGAACAAAGTGAGCCACTAATCTGCTGATAGTGAGCCACCCAAAAACAGGGTTAGGTGGGCAGATTCTGCTGATAGTGAGCCACCCAGAGATCCTCAAAAGAGATGACAATCTGGCGTTAGTGAGCCACCCCAAGTAGCTTATAAGTTTATTAATAACCTTGATATTGCTATGCATAAACCAGCATAGCAGATGTCAAATAAACTTGTAACGATGCACCAGGTACGCCTCATCATTCATTATTTACAACGCGGATTATCAGATAGGAAGATCGCAAAAGAACTTGGGCTATCCCGCAATACCATAAAGCTGTATACAGACCGACTGGAGTGCAGTTCCTACACGCTTGATCAGTTGCAAAAGCTAGGTGATATGGCCCTATCTGAGATTGTTTATCCTTCGGCAGAAAAGCTGGCTAAGGAACCGCGCAGGGCAAATTTCAGTGAACAGATCCCAGATTGGATCAATGAGCTTAAGCGAACCGGTGTCACCCGGCGCCTGCTTTGGGAAGAGTATAAGAAAGAGTTCACTGATGGCTATGAATACCCCCAGTTCTGTGAACTTTTAGCCCGTGAACAAAAGCTTAATAACGCCACCATGCATTTCGAGTATCAACCGGGTGATCTGCTGCTGGTTGACTTTGCAGGGGACACACTTTCCTATGTGGACAAGCAAAGCGGAGAGATCATCTGCTGTCCGGTATTGGTTTGTGTTTTACCTTTCAGCGGCTATAGCTACGCTATAGCGCTGCCTAATGCTACCCTTCCGCAGGTAGTAAAAGCACTTAACCAATGCCTGAGGTTCTTCGGCGGTGCGCCACTGAATTTCAAAAGTGATAACATGAAGCAGATCGTGCAGAAAAGTTGCCGGTATGAGCCTGTCTTTACTGAAATGATCGAGCAATGGGCACTGCATAATAGTTTAACCCTGCTGGCTTCGCGGGTTCGCAAACCTAAAGATAAGGCCCCGGTGGAGAGCGAGGTAAAGCTGACCTATCAGCGGATCTATGCCCCGATGAGAAATAACGTAGTCTTTAGCCTCTCGGAATTGAACGAGGCTATTCTTATTCACTTATCCAATCATCACGAACGGGCCTTCCAAAAGAAAGAGGCCAACAGGTTTACCAGGTTTATGGAGCAGGAAAGATCTTATTTACAGACCTTGCCGCCGGAGCCCTACCTGATGAGACACAGTGCCTCCTACAAGGTTCAAAAAAACTACCATATCATCCTGGGCGAGGATTGGCATCAGTATAGCGTCCCTTTTGCTTATATCGGCAAACAGGTCGATGTAATTTATGATACCGATACCCTGGAGATCTTTTATCAGCATAAACGAATCGCCCTGCATACCCGCAGTTATAAGAAGCATGGCTATACGACCACCACCGAACATATGCCACAGGGGCACCAGTTATACCAGGAGCAGAAAGGCTGGGATGCGGACTACTTCCTTACTCAGGCACAAAAGCTGGGCAGTTCTACCTCCCTTTATATTCAGGCCATGCTGAGCAGCAAACGGTTTACGGAACAGACTTACAATGCCTGCCTGGGCCTGCTGCGCCTTGCCCGATCCTATGGACCGGAGAGAATGGAGGCCGCCTGCACCAGGGCGCTCAAGGGAAGGACCTATAACTACCGCACCATTCATAACATCCTTTCCGCTAGCCTGGATAAACTGGAGGAACCGGCGAACACTGACTTATTTTCCTTGCCATCCCATGATAACCTCAGAGGGCCTAACGCATTTGAATAACCATAGTAATAACTAACCATAAAAAGATGAACACACAAAGTACATTAGAACAATTAATCGGCCTCAAGCTATACGGCATGGCCGGCCGCTATCAGTCCGTATTGGAGCAACCCCTGCACCA
>JAQBOV010000100.1 GCA_028287895.1 Mucilaginibacter sp.
AATTGAATAAAGTAAAATAAAAACCCTGAAAAGTCTTCGCACCCCATTGCGGAAGAGATTTACAAGGGGCTTAATATTATGAATGTAAAACAAAAAACTATTAAGGCGCCGGTTTCTGTATCGGGCACCGGATTACATACCGGTGAGAAGGTAACCATGACATTTAACCCGGCACCTGAAAATCATGGGTATAAATTTAGAAGGATAGATATAGAGGGTTTGCCCATTATTGATGCAGATGTTGATAACGTAACCGATACTTCGCGCGGGACCACGATCTCACAAAATGGCGCCAGTGTAAGCACCATTGAACATGTGCTGGCTGCGCTGGTTGGCATGGAAGTGGATAATGTGCTGATTGATCTTGACGGGCCCGAGACCCCTATTATGGACGGCAGTTCGGTGCAGTTTGTTGATGCTTTAACTAATGTCGGCTTTAATGAGCAGGAAGCTGACCGGGAGTATTATCATATACCCTACAATATTCATTACTCCGAGCCCGATCGCAAGGTTGAGATGGTGGCTATGCCATTAGACGATTACCGTTTTACCTGCATGGTGGATTATAACTCGCAGGTATTGGGCAGCCAGCATGCCAGTATTTCAACTATATCTGAGTTTAATAAGGAAATAGCATCATGCCGTACCTTCTGCTTTTTGCACGAACTGGAGATGTTGTTAAAGCACGACCTGATAAAAGGCGGCGATTTAAATAATGCCATTGTGGTGGTTGATAAAGAAGTGGATGATGAAGAACTGGCGCACCTTGCCAGGATATTTAACCGCAAGGATATTAAAGTAGCGCCGCAGGGTATATTAAATAATATCGAACTGCGGCATCAGAATGAGCCGGCGAGGCATAAATTGCTGGATATGATAGGGGACCTTGCCCTGGTAGGGGTGCCTCTGCGCGGACATATTATGGCAGCACGACCGGGCCATGCGGCCAATGTCGCATTTGCCAAAAAAATTAAAACGCTTATAAAGAAGGAAAGAAGCCGCAAGCATATAAAAGTTTATGATCCCAATGCTAAACCGGTATATGATACCGTTCAGATCATGAACATATTGCCGCACCGGCAGCCGATGCTGATGATCGACAAAATACTCGAGATCAGCAAAAGCCACGTGGTCGGCTTGAAGAACGTGACGATGAATGAAGACCTGTTTGCAGGGCATTTTCCGGGTCAGCCCTTGTTTCCGGGGGTATTACAGATAGAAGCAATGGCACAAACCGGCGGTATTTTGGTGCTGAACACCGTGCCCGACCCGGAGAATTATATTACACTGTTTTTAAAAATAGAAAATGCAAGATTTAAAGATAAGGTAGTGCCCGGCGACACCTTAATATTTTATTGTAACCTGATAGCGCCCATCCGCCGTGGCATTGCACAAATGAAGGGCATTGGCATGGTTGGATCGCGCATTGTGGTTGAGGCCGAACTGATGGCCCAGATTGTAAAAAAGACAAAAGAAAAAGAAGAATGATACAGCCTTTAGCATATATACATCCGCAAGCAAGGATAGCCGACAATGTAACTATCGAGCCTTTTGTTACTATCCATAAGGATGTAGAAATTGGTGAAGGTACCTGGATAGGCTCAAATGCCACCATTATGGATGGTGCCCGGATCGGTAAGAACTGCCGTATTTTTCCAGGCGCCGTCATATCGGCCCCGCCACAGGATCTGAAGTACCGGGGCGAACAAAGTACGGTAAGCGTAGGGGATAATACCACTATCCGCGAATGCGTGACACTCAACCGTGGTACGGCCCTTGATAAAAACACGACGACCATAGGCAGCAATTGCCTGTTGATGGCCTATGTACACGTAGCACATGATTGTGTAATAGGCGATAATGTGATCATCGCCAACTCTGTGCAATTAGCAGGGCATATTAATGTATATGACTATGCATTTATCGGTGGCACATCAGCGGTGCATCAATTTGTGGAGATCGGCACCCATAGTATGATATCCGGTGGTTCATTGGTGCGTAAGGATGTGCCTCCTTTTACCAAGGCAGGCCGCGAGCCATTATCCTATATCGGTATCAATTCTGTCGGCTTGCGCCGCAGGGGTTATTCGGCAAGTACCATTAACGAGATACAGGAAATTTACCGGATCATTTTCCTGAAAAAATATAATGTGACCAAAGCCCTGGATATTATTGAAGCAGAATTTGCGCCAACGGTTGAACGGGATGAGATCATTAATTTTGTACAGAACTCCCAGCGGGGTATTATGAAGGGTTTTGGTATCTAATAAAATGATTTAACAAGGTGTCCTGGTCTTCCTGAAAATGCAAATTACCCTCCAAAATATAGGCCGCCGTTTTAACCGGGACTGGATTTTCAGGAATATAGATTACACTTTTACAAGTGGTGAAACCTATGCCATACTCGGGCCGAACGGCTCGGGTAAATCAACCCTGTTGCAGGTTTTAAATGGCAGCCTGGCGCCTTCAATGGGTGAGATCCATTATTTTAAGGATAATAAATCTGTCGAGGTGGAGTCTGTTTTTAACCAGCTCAGCCTGGCCGCCCCCTATCTGGAATTGATTGAGGAGTTTACGCTGGACGAAATGACCGACTTCCATTTTAAATTTAAACCCTACCGGCAGGGAATGGACAAAGAGTCGGTGATCAGCCTGTTAAACCTCGAAGGTGCAAAGCATAAACTCATCAGATATTTTTCATCAGGAATGAAGCAGCGGCTCAAACTGGCATTAGCTTTCTGTTCGGATACACCCATGCTGATGCTGGATGAACCCACCTCAAACTTAGATGCCCAGGGCATGGATTGGTATTTAAACCTGGTACAGCAATTTGCGGCTGACCGGTTAACGGTCATCTGCTCAAACCAACTGCACGAGTATAGTTTTTGTAAGCATCAGCTCAATATTTCGGATTATAAGAAATAATTCCCCTATGAAGGCGGCATATATTTCAACTTTCTTTGAAAATAAACATCCCAGCTGTTTTGTTGCCTGCGATTGGTCATATGTTCGGTATCATCGTCGTAGTCCTTGTTCAGTTGCTGGTATTGGGCGTCTATCCGGTCAAATATTTCTTGTGCGCGGTATTGATAATCAGCCTCGAAGCGCGTTTTACCCACTTGGCGCAACAGTTCCTGCTGTTCCAGATAAGCAATAATGTAGTGGCCCTGTTCGTGTTTTAATATCTCCCGGAGCATCTCCCCGGAAGTAACCCTGGCCCTGTCGATCCACGATCTGTCCCTGTTCATTACCAGCCGGATGTCGAAGTCTAACTGGTAATAACCGTTTTTACGGTGAGCCTGGTATTTAAAATCAATGGAACAATTGGTATAGGCTATTACGCTGGTATGTGATCGCGGGGTACCTTGAAAATCATCAGCGGTCAGCTGACGGTATGGCTGCGCCGAAGCGGCCAGGCAACAGCCGGCATAAAGTACAATTGCGCAGATCACCCTCTGTAAAATCAACCTCATGGAAATTGGTTAAGTAAAAATTTTACTTTTTGACTTTCTCAGGCTGCAAAAGGTTTAAACTCATTACTTCTTTCATGGTGCGCTCCATTGAGGCGGTTGATCCATCAAGGAATATGACGTTACCCTGCGAGTTTTCAGCAAAGTGTTTGATGGACTCCGTCCACATGGTAAATAAAATAACCGAGGTATCCATGTGGGCCTGTTCCATTTCTTTAGCTGCAGCGCTCATCCCTTTTGCCACCTCCTGGCGAAATAAAGCAATGCCCTGCCCCCTTAACTGTGCTGCCTGGCGCTCGGCTTCAGCGGCTATCTTAATGGCGTTACCTTCGGCTTCGGCAGCTTTGGTCTTGGTGATCAGCAAAGCTTGTCCTTCGTTTTCAGCAGCTGCCTTCAGGTTATTTGATGCCACCACCTGGCTCATTGATTTCATGATCACTTCATCAAAGGTAATGTCATTCAGTTGAAGGTCCATTAAATGGTAACCCCATGTTTCCAGTACCTGGTCAAGCTGTTCCTTCACATGGTCTACAATGTCACGGCGTAATATCAGTACATCGGCCTGGCGTTTAGTAGCTACGTAGGCTCTGATCGAACCTTCAATCGTGCGCACCAGCGCCTGCATCAGGTTACGTTCATCCACAAATTTAAAAGCTACGTTTTTTATAGCTTCTTCGGATTGGTCAAGCACCGAATATAACAGCATCGCTTTAAAGTACACGTTGGCCTGGTCAATAGTTACCGCCTGAAATTCCAGCTCTACGGAGCGGTTCTGGATGGATATGCGCGAGTACACCTGCTCGATCAGCGGAACTTTAAAATTCAATCCCGGCGCTAATATTCGGCGGTATTTACCAAAAACAGTAACGACGGCTATAGTGCCCTGTTTAACAGTCACAAAAGAAGTAAATAGTATAATCAATACTATAAATCCAACAATCAATAAAGGGATGTCAATGTTCATAATCCATGTTTTGCTCGGTAATAAATATAGGTTTTATTTTTGGTGCGCTATTTGTTTAATAATTAATTCAAACAAATAACCGCATCATCATGAACTTAAAACGTACTTTCGGAGCTATACTTACTGTATTGGGTATTGTTGGGTTAATATACACGGGATATGGTGTTATACAGCATAGTATGCACGCCACCACGCTGATAGTGGTGGGTATCATTTCATTATTGTTTTTCTTTTCGGGAATCAGCCTTGTAAGAACGACCGCTGATCAGTCTTAATTTCAGTTTGGTATCAACATTTCGGTTGAGACCGTGCTGGTTTTTACCGGTGGTCCGCTTGTTCCCTGTTGCATGAGCAGTTCGGAACGGCTATCAATTATTCCTTACGATCGATCCATCGTCATCAATATCCAAACCCGATTGCGGAAAATCCATTTCAGTAAGCAGTTTGATGCGCCTTACTACCCGGTTTAGCGTGTCACGAACCAGGCCCCGCTCGTGTGTCTGGCGGAATGAGATAATATTTCCGCTGATGAACTCGCCTTTTTTATTGAGATAGACTTTAAGCAAGGGTGCCATACCACAAACGCCAGCCACACTTACACTTTTATAGGTGCAAAAGTTGCCAAGGCTGTAAGCGATCAACCGCCCTTTATACTTTTCCATCGCACGGCTTACATGCGGACCGTTGCCCAGTACAATATCGGCTCCGGCATCTATAGCAGTATGTGCAAAAGTATGTACGTCGCCACGTTTGGCATCCAGATACAATTCCATTTTAAAGGGCACGTGCTCATAAGCTGCGCCTTCGGCGCCACCATGAAAGGATACGATCAGGATATCGCATTTTTGTTTCAGATCTCCAATAATGCGGCCGGCGTTTTTCAGATCGAGCAGCGATACCGTATGGGCATTGGGTGCAAATGCGCAGAAGCCATACTTAAGGCCATTACGCGTAAAAATCGTAGTTGGATAACTTTCCAGTCCGGCATAATGAATGCCGCAGCCGTGCAAGGTTTTCACCGTGCTTGCATATCCGGTTTGATCAAAATCAGTAATATGGTTATTGGCTACGCTCATCAGATTAAAGCCGGCATTCTTTAGTACCTGCCCGTAGCTGGTGGGCATTTTGAAAAGGTAAGCCGTTTCCAGTTTCTTTTTGTAAGATGCCGGTAAGCCCGAGTCGAGCAAGGTGCCTTCCAGGTTGCCAAATATGATATCGGCTCCGGCTAGATATTTCACAACCGGCTTAAAGCTGTTTTTTGCACTATCGGGCGGAAGTCTGCTGCTATCCGGGTACGCGGAGCCCAGCATAATATCGCCTACGGCAGCAATGCAAATGGTATCAGGTTCAGCGGCAGCGATAACCTGGTGCAGTTTTGGTTTTTTATGGTTGAGGCGATGTTCGCCTGCAATGGAAGCAGTTTGCTGGCAACCCGGTAGGATCAGCATTAAATAACAAACAGTAAGGAAAAGGTATAACTTCATGACAAAAAATCCTTCCGGGTACGGATGGATCTGTCAAATATATAAATACTTTAGTGTTTTGGGGAATAGCTTATTGTTTATCAGTGCTATTGTCCGGCGATTCCTCAAGTTCTTTTTTGAAGACATCCAGCAGGCGGCCACCCTTATAAAAGTACCTGCTATAATAACCGCCATCCAGGCTGCTGATAGCCACACCCCTTGATGAGGCATGTGCAAATTTATTGTCGCCTAAGTAAATACCCACGTGGCTTATGCTGCGGCTGTGTATTTTAAAGAAAACCAGGTCGCCTTCCTTCAAATCATCTTTAGCAACAGGACTCACCATGCTAAAAATATCACGCGAGTTACGCTTGATCGTCAGGTTAAATACTTTACTGTATAACTCTTTTGTAAATGCCGAGCAATCAATGCCTTTTCTTGAATCGCCGCCAAAATGGTATGGGGTGCCGATCCAGTCGTATACAAATTGAAATAATTTTACATTGGAGGTGGTTGACAATGCAACGCCCATTATTTGAGAAAAGTAATCTTTAACTAAACCATCCTGCTCATCGGGAGCCTTTTCAGCGGGTTGGTCCGGAGCGCTTTTTGTTTGAGCTTGTGCCGCAAATATGCTGAAGCTCAAGGCAAAGGCGAGTATAATTTTCTTCATTTAATGTTTTTTCTTCGTTGAGTTAGGGGCAACAGAGCGCTATTAAACAAGACATTATGTCTTTTGCTAGTTGCAAAACTATTCTATTTTTTTATAATTACAAATAAATGACACCTTTTTTTAAAATATCATAATTCATTATACGCAACTAAAATTAAAATTGTTACGGAATTAAAAAAATTAACTAATTCTTTTATAGGGCGATAGCTGCACCAGGCCAGCTCAGAGCGGATCAAATAAAATCTTTACAACAAATTTGTTGCGGTTTCGATATTTTCAAGGATATAATTAGATTTGCGCTTTCTCTAAAGAAATTGATCGTTCAACAAATGAGTTCAATCGAAATAAATAAAGACACCTACCTGATGTGGTATGAGTCCATGCTACTGATGCGCAAATTCGAAGAAAAAGCAGGCCAGTTATACGGTCAGCAAAAGATACGTGGATTTTGTCACTTGTATATCGGGCAGGAAGCAGTGCTTGCCGGTGCAATGTCGGTCCTTAGGCCCGAAGACAGTCTGATCACCGCTTATCGTGATCATGCCCACGCTATCGCCAAAGGCGTTTCATCAAATTCAATAATGGCCGAACTGTATGGCAAGGCAACCGGATGCTCAAAAGGCAAGGGCGGTTCCATGCATATGTTCTCCAAGGAAAAGCATTTTTACGGCGGCCACGGTATCGTTGGTGGTCAGATCCCGCTGGGAGCAGGTATTGCTTTCGCCGAAAAGTATAAAGGCACCGAGTTTCTAAACGTCGCCTACATGGGCGACGGTGCCGTGCGCCAGGGCGCTTTAAACGAAACCTTTAATATGGCCGCCCTCTGGAAACTACCCGTAATATTCGTTTGCGAAAATAATGGCTATGCAATGGGTACTTCGGTTGAGCGTACAACCATACAAACCGATATCTATAAATTGGGTCTGCCTTATGGCATTCCCTCATCGGCAGTGGATGGTATGGACCCGGTTGCGGTGCATAACGCCATGGACGAAGCTGCTCAGCGTGCACGTTCCGGCCAGGGCCCAACATTTTTGGAGATGCGCACCTATCGTTACAAGGGTCACTCCATGTCTGATCCGCAGAAATATCGTACCAAAGAAGAACTGGAAAGCTACAAGGCAAAAGACCCTGTCGAAGCGGTTAAAAGCACCATTTTGAAAGAGGGCTATGCTGATGAAGCATGGTTTGAGCAAATAGAAGAAAAAGTAAAGGCTGAAGTGGAGGCGTCCGTTCATTTTGCGGAAGAATCACCATGGCCGGAAGCGTCTGAACTGTATACCGATGTGTATGTAGAAAAGGATTATCCTTTTATTATGAGCTAACCGTTATAATTATATTAGATTTAAAAAAAACTATTCATCAATAGTATATGGCCGAAGTAGTAAAAATGCCTAAAATGAGCGATACCATGACCGAAGGGGTATTGGCGAAATGGCATAAAAAAGTGGGCGACAAGGTAAAATCGGGCGATGTATTGGCCGAGATAGAAACGGATAAAGCCACCATGGATTTTGAATCGTACCAGGATGGCACCTTACTATACATCGGTGTAGAAGAAGGTAAAGCGGTTCCTGTTGACGCGGTGATAGGCGTTATCGGTAAACAGGGCGAAGATTATAAAGCGGCACTGGATGCCGATTCAGGTCAGAGCGGCGCTGACAGCAGCAGCGGGGCTGCGCCAAAACAGACCGCAACTGCAACTCAGGAAAAAACTGCTGCTGCTGTAACAAAAGAGACCGCCCCCTCTGCAAAAGTAGATTTATCCAGGATACCGGCCACTGTTATCCGTATGCCCGCGCTGAGCGATACGATGACCGAAGGCATTATTAACAAATGGAATTTTAAAGTAGGTGATAAAGTGAAGTCCGATGATTCACTGGCTGATGTGGAAACCGATAAGGCGACCATGGAGGTTGTGGGTTATGAAGCCGGCACCCTGTTATACATAGGGCCCAAAGAAGGCGAAGCCGCCCCCGTGAATGGCATTATTGCCATTGTAGGTAAAGAGGGCACGGATATTACACCCTTGCTTCAGGATGGCGGCTCTGCCCCGGCAGCCGCCGAAAGTAGCAGCAGCAGTGAATCTGCTGCGGAAACTACTGCCACTGCTTCTGCCGAATCGACCGCAACTTCTTCAGACGACAGCCGTGTAAAAGCATCGCCTCTGGCACGTAAAATAGCTAAAGACAAAGGCATCAACCTGAATGATGTAAAAGGATCAGCCGAAGGCGGCCGTATCATTAAGAAAGATGTAGAAGAATTTACTCCGGCTGCTAAAGCTGCTGCAGGGACCCCTGCTGCTGCTCCTGCAAAGGAAACTGCTGCTGCGCCGGTAATCCCGCAATATGTTGGGCAGGAAAAATATACCGATAAGCCGGTTTCGCAAATGCGCAAGACCATCACCAGGCGTTTGTCTGAAAGCTTTTTGATCCCGCATTTTTATGTGACCATTACCGTTGATATGGACCAGGCAGTTGCTGCCCGTGCCAAAATGAACGATTTTGCGCCTGTTAAAATATCCTTTAATGATTTGGTGCTGAAAGCCTGCGCTGTTGCCTTAAAACAACACCCTGCCGTAAACGCATCATGGATGGGCGAAAGTATCCGTTATAACGAGCATGTAAACATTGGTGTTGCCGTTGCTGTAGATGAAGGCCTGCTGGTGCCAACCGTTCGTTTTGCAGATGGTAAGTCACTGAGCCAGATATCTGCCGAGGTAAAAGATTTTGCACAAAGGGCCAAAGCCAAAAAACTGCAGCTGCCCGAAATGGAGGGCTCTACCTTTACCATATCTAACTTAGGTATGTTTGGCGTGGATGAATTTACCGCTATTATTAACCCGCCGGCAGCCTGCATACTGGCCGTTAGCGGCATACAGCAGATACCGGTAGTAAAGAACGGTGCAGTAGTACCCGGCAATGTAATGAAGGTAACGCTCACCTGCGACCACCGCGTGGTTGACGGTGCAACCGGCTCGGCATTCCTGCAAACGCTTAAAACATTATTGGAAGAGCCGGTACGACTTTTGGTTTAGAATCGGATTTAAGAAACAAGATAAACAGGAGCGATGGGTTTAGGCCTGTCGCTTTTTTTGTGCGCTCATTGCCAGCGCAGCATGACAAGCTCTATGCCGCCGGGCGATGAGGCAGGCAGGTCCGGTCTGCCTTTGCAGAGGTTGCTCCGGTCCGGGTAAAGACGTTTAACCGCATTTTAAAAACTCTCCTTAAATTAGCATGATGACCTTTGCTGATAAAGTGAATCGTTTTAACGAACAACTGGAGTATACCGGTGCTGCACTGCCGCAAGGTATACGCATTATGAACCCTTTCAGAGAGTTTGAGCAAACTACCTCTATTAGTGAAGCTTTTTATTATAAATATTATAATGACAATAATCCCCGCTATCTAATTCTGGGCATTAACCCCGGCAGATTTGGCGGAGGATTAACCGGCATACCGTTTACCGACCCGAAAAGATTAAAAATTGAATGCGGCATTGATTACAGTGGAAAGGCAACCCATGAGCCATCCTCAGTTTTTGTCTATGAGATGATCCATGCTTACGGAGGCCTCGAGGCATTTTACAAGAAGTTCTATATCAACTCGCTTTGCCCGCTCGGCTTTACAACGGCAGATGCTAAAGGGAAAGAAAAGAATTATAATTACTATGACAGTAAGCCATTGGCCAATGCGGTGCACGGCTTTATTGTCGATAATATCGCCAGGCAGATCAGCCTCGGCGTTATAACCGAGGTGTGTTTTTGCTTCGGTAAAGGCAAAAATGAAAACTACCTGCGCAAACTGAACGGGGAGCATCATTTCTTCAGAAAGATAATTGCCCTGGAACATCCCAGGTTCATTATGCAATACAAAACGGCAAACAAGCAATTTTATATCGATAAGTATTTGTCGGCTTTTGGCTCAGTTGATCAATAAGCCAACAGGAATACTGGTCGCCATGACAACAAGGCGTGATATTGGCTCATATCTCAGGGAACAATTCAATTATTTTTCATCAAAATAGTCTGCGTGTGCTGCCTGCCGCCAGGATTCCACGTTAACGCCACCCTCCCCGGCAGCTTTGACCGTACAGCAAAAAAAGCAGGGCCCCCGTTGCAAGGGCCCCGCTACAGACGAAGTTCAGGTTTTTTTTGGAGGCCGGAAGTCAGATATGGGAAGCCGGATGTCAAATTGGAAGTTTAGCCCCCATACATCTGACCCCCCGGTTCGCGCGACCCCAAAATCATTCCTCCGATATCAGCTGGCCATTGCCGGCTAAAGATCTGGCGCTTTCGGCCAGGCGCACAAACTCCGACCGGTAGCCATCCTGATCCTTGCCCTTTGCGCCTTTTGCTATACGGATGGCCTGGTCAAAATTGCTTTTTTGTTTGAATGATGAGTTGTGTAGCAGCATGCCAAGCTCGGCTACAGCTGATGCAAAGCGGAAGTCGGCTGTTGTGCTGTTAAAATCTGCCGGCTTATCGGCAACGGTTACCAGGCTCATTTTGCTCTGGTCAGACCCGGGTTGCTTGTACCTGAATTTAATGGTCATCATCTCATCCGAATTAAAAGCAGCAGGAGCATCCTTAGTTTTCTGATATTTCAGCGGGTCAGCACTGTCTTGATCATCGTCCTTAATGCCGGCAGGTATAATTTCATAAAATGCAGTTACCGTATGGCCCGAGCCCATATCTCCTGCATCCTTTTTATCGTTATTGAAATCCTCTTTGGCCAGCATACGGTCCTCATAACCGACCAGGCGGTAAGCCTGCACCCTGGCGGGGTTAAATTCCACCTGTATTTTTACATCTTTGGCCACGGTGAACAGTGTGCCGCCGAATTCAGTTACTAAGGCTTTGCCGGCTTCGGTGATATTATCGATATAAGCATAGTTGCCATTGCCTTTATCGGCCAGGGTTTCCATCTTGCTGTCTTTATAATTGCCCATCCCAAAACCCATTATAGACAGGTCTACTTTGGTATTTCGTTCGCGCTCGATCAGCTGCGCCATATCACCATCACTTGAGGGGCCCACGTTGAAGTCGCCATCGGTGGCCATTACGATACGGTTATTGCCGCCGCTTTTAAAATTTTCTTTTGCTATGTGGTATGCGAGCTTTAAGCCTTGGCCACCTGCCGTTGACCCGCCTGCACTTAAATTATCAATGGCATTATTAATAGCTGTTTTACTGCTGCCCGGCGTGGATGGCAGCACCAGGCCGGCATTACCGGCATAAGCCACTATGGCAACCTGGTCCTGCGCCCTGAGCTGGTCGACCAGCATCTTTAGTGATGATTTTACCAGGGGTAATTTGTTGGGTTCATTCATCGACCCGGATACATCAATAAGGAACACCAGGTTGGAGGCGGGCAGGTTTTTGACGGCGATGGTTCTGGCCTTCAGCCCTATCCGCAGCAAACGATGTTTAGCGTTCCATGGGGCAGATGAAAGTTCGGTATGAATGGCCACCGGGTCATTGCCTGCCGGACCCGACAGGTCATATTTAAAGTAATTGATCATTTCCTCCACACGCACCGCATCAGCAGGGGGCAGCTGGCCATTATTTATAAAGCGGCGTACATTGCTGTAAGATGCCGCATCCACATCGGTAGAGAACGTGGATAGCGGATTGTCCTTTGCGCTTAAAAAGCTGTTTTCGGTCAGGGGTTTATAGCTTTCGCCGGCTGGATTGAAAAGGGCATTATCAGCTATATTTGCAGCAGCCATTCCCCTGGTCCTGACTTTTGAACTGTTCCGGGGTGCACCATATCCGTAAACAGCTACACCGGCCGCTTTCCCCTGTATCTGACCGGCTGCGACCGCAGGAACATTTGCCGTTTGATCCGCTTGCCGGGCAGTGCCATAACCGGCGGCCACCACTTCGTTTAAGTTGGCTGGCGAGGCATCCAGGTACGCATTCATCGTATCGGTTTTGCCTATCCCCGCCTTTTTGGTCCGATAGCCCCTGGAGCTGAAAGTTAAATAATCCTTCCCTTCGGGGACATCAATGGAATAGTCGCCATTATGATTGGTTTGTGTGCCGATGCTGGTGCCATCAACTTTAACACTTGCGCCGGGAATGGGCTTTTTATCATTGTTGTCAAACACGCTGCCGGTAATATGCCGGGTGTTGCTGATCTTAAATGCTGCCAGACAGGCAATCATCAAAGTAAGTAATATTGTCTTGTTCATTTTCGTTTGATTTGTAGATAGGATGCACCGATATTCACATTTCCATAAGCCGATGAAAAATTTTATTTTGCCGGCTTGAAATGAGCTTTTTTAGCAGACCAGTTAAAACCGATAATACCAACGACGAAGAACAACTGAATAATTACCGTAAAAGCGGTGATATCGCGGTTTTAGGCAGGCTGTTTGAAAAATATGTGCCTTTAATATTCGGCGTCTGCTTAAAGTATCTGAAAGATGAAGATGCTTCAAAAGATGCTGTAATGGGAATATTTGAGGAGCTTACTGAGAAAGTGAGGCAGCATGACGTCAAGCAGTTCAGGAGCTGGGTGTATGTGCTGAGCCGTAATTATTGCCTGATGCAAATACGATCAGGTAAAAAGGCGGAGGTAATTTCTTTGGATGAGGTTATGGAATTTACCCCTTTTTGGCATCCTGATGATAACAACAAGGAAGAAGCCCTGAAAGCTTTGGAACGATGTATGGAGAAATTAAACACGATGCAGAAACAAAGCATCGATCTGTTTTATTTAAAACAGAAGTGTTATAAAGAAATAGCCGATTTGACAGGTTTTAGCCTTAATGATGTGAAAAGTTATATTCAGAATGGCAAACGCAACCTGAAATTATGCATGGAGAGGAATGGTGAGTAGAGAAAAAGACATATTGCAGATTAGAAAGTACCTTAATGGGGAGCTTAATGTCCGTGCCATGCACGAACTGGAACGGCGTGCGCAGGACGATCCTTTTCTGGCGGATGCATTGGAAGGATTTGAACAGGCAGATGGTGATCAGCAGGCTAATTTGAATGACCTGTCTGATCGTTTGCAGCAACGCATCGCCAAAAAGGAACGGCGCATCATTCCATGGGGACCCTTATCCATCGCGGCATCAATATTAATAATTATAGGAGCGGGCATCTGGTTGTTAAGCGGTAATCAACAGCCTGAAAAGACCGCCCGCCTTGCGCAGGAGCTGAAAGTCGAAAAGAAGGAACCGCCTGTTATCAGCGCCCCGTCACCTGTAAGTCCCGCCACGCCTGAGGGCAACAATAGCACCAAACGAAAAAAGCTGTCCCCGCCTGAAACATACAGCGATAAAAATACCTATGCCAGTAAGGAGCAGGTGGTGGTAAGAAAAGCGAATAAAGCCCCTGTTGTATCAGCGCCCACGACTGATGCAGATCGACAGGCAGAAGAATTTTATAAACCTCAAAAGGATTCAGTTGCCGCCAATGAGCTTATCGTGAAAGATATGAGCCAAAAGAAGCCGCGGGACGCCGGCAAGATGAAAGAGGTTGCAGCGTCGGGGGGTGGAGCGCCTGCCGCTGCAGAAACGTTGCTGCAGAGCAGAGCAGAGGGGGTGTCGGCGACGCCGCCCAATAACAACAGGACAATAAGCGGTGTAGTGATGGACTATGACGGGCAACCGATAACCGGCGCTACTGTTAAAGTGGTAGGCCGGCCTTTTGGTGTGGTTACCGATGTGAACGGCAAATTCACATTGCCGGACGTTTCCAAGGATCAAACCCTGGCAGTAAATTACATCGGTTACAGCTCAAAAAAAGTAAAGGTAAATAACGGGGATGCGCTGAATATAAGCCTTCAGCCCGCCGGCAATTCACTTAGTGAGGTGGCGGTTACTAAAAGGGACAATGATCATGAAGTAATAGCTCAAGACGCTCGTCCGCAGCAAGGCTGGCAAAGCTACAACGAATACCTGAACAAGAATGCCCAATCGCCCGATGGGAAAAGGGGGAAGGTAAAGGTATCCTTTACCGTTGCCGCCGATGGCAGTCTGAGCGGGTTTAAGGTCATCAAAAGACTGAGTGAAGCAGCGGATAAAAAAGCTATTGATTTAATCAGCAATGGCCCGGCATGGGCTGGGGGCGGGGATAAAAAGGCTAAAGAGGTGAAAGTTAGTGTGAGTTTTAAGTAGAATCGGGTTTCGTCTGTAGCGATGGGCTTCCAATCGGGTTTTATTTATAGCGATGGGTTTCAAACTACGGGTGTTCGAAATCCATCGCTATAGACTATAGGTGAATAAATTTTAATTCCCCTTCTTATCGGCAAAGGCAAACACCTTTTGCAGCAAGGGTGTTGCCCGTGTATCCGGAAGGTTCTGACGGATTTTTAGCTCTTCCTGGGCAATTTCAATAAACAGGCCGTCAATGGTTTTTTGAGTGGCATAATCCGAGATATCAGGATTAGCATGCTTTACAAAAGGTAATTTATTATACTCGCCTGCTGCGGTTCCATAATATTTGGTTGCACCTGTTTTATTTAAGCTGGCCTGTATTACGGGTTTAAACTTAGCGGCTAGTTGTGCCGTAGTGGTTCGTTGAAAATATTGGGTCGCGGCATCTTTCTGGCCCATCAAAATTCCGGTGACATCCTGCAGTGTCATCTTTTTAATGGCATCGATAAATATGGGTTTGGCATCCCTGGCAGCGTCTTCGGCGGCGCGGTTGAGCGAGAGGATCACATCATCACACAGCTTGTTCAATCCCATGCCGCGTAAAGTCTTTTCAACCTTTTTTGCTTCGGGCGGGAAAAGTATTTTAACGGCTGCATTACCAAAGAATCCATTGACGGCCGAAAGCTGGTCAGTGCTCTTAGCGGTGCCTTGCTGCAAGGCCTGTTTTAATGCATTGCCAATCTCCAGGTTTGAAGGGATAATTTGCGGGCCGGCATTAGCGGACAATGGTTTGTCATTATCAAAGCTGGTAATGGTAAAGCCCATAAGCAACAGGGACAATAATAGAAATGCTCTTTTCATAGGTGTAGTAATTAAACAAGGTAAATTGTAAAATTAGCCTATTGCCTTCATTAAGGCAAATACTCCGGCGGCAATTAATCCTGAAACCGGTATCGTTATTATCCATGCCCATATGATGTTGATGGTAAGTCCCCATCTTACCGCTGATAAACGCTTGGTTAAGCCAACGCCGATGATCGAGCCGGTAATGGTATGCGTGGTTGAAACCGGTATGCCGAAATGTTCGGTAAAAAATAAGGTGATGGCGCCGGCAGTTTCAGCGCTTACCCCCTCTAAAGGGGTAATCTTGGTAATGCGCGAGCCCATCGTTTTAACGATTTTCCAGCCACCCGATAGCGTGCCTAAAGCTATGGCTGAATAACAGGCCAGCGGTATCCAATCGGGCATATGACTGCCTGAGGGTATGACCTTTGAAGCGATAAGGGCGACATAAATAATACCCATTACTTTCTGCGCGTCATTACCACCATGGGCAAAACTTAAAGCTGCAGAAGAGACCAGCTGCATTCTTTTAAACCATTTTTCGGCTGTTGCCGGTCTGGAGTTTTTGCTTAAGTGTAATACAACAATGGTTACGAAATAGGCTATTATTAAACCCATAAATGGCGCTAAAACAATGTAAGCTATTATTTTGAGAATATAGGCCATGTTAACAGCGCTTAGCGCGGTTGAACCCATATACAATGCATTGGTAATGCCCGCACCTGCAAAGCCGCCGATCAGGGTATGTGAGGAACTGGAAGGGATACCAAACCACCAGGTGATTAAATTCCAGCTTATGGCAGCTATTAAGCCTGCCAGCAATACCGGTATGGTCACAAAATGCTCAACAACTATTTTAGAAACGGTATTGGCAACTTTATGATCTTTGATAAAAAAGAATACGATAAAATTAAATGCTGCGGCCCAAAGCACCGCCTGGAATGGGGTTAATACCTTGGTGGATACGATGGTAGCTATAGAGTTGGCGGCATCATGGAAGCCATTGGTATAGTCAAATATTAGCGCCAGACAAACTACAATAACGAGTGACGAGGTTACCATTTATTGTGATTAGGCGTTTTTAACTAAAATTGATTCCATTACGTTTGCTGCATCTTCGCACCGGTCGGTTGCTGTTTCCAGTGCCGCCAGTATCTCTTTATATTTTATCAGGCGGATCGCATCGGTTTCATATAAGAACAGGTCGGCTACGGCACGATCAAAAACGTAGTCGGCCTGGTTTTCCACGCTATTTATTCTGATGCAGGAATCGGCAATATTGCGCACATTTCTTAAGTCCTTTAATTCGCGTACAGCTTTTTCCAGGTCCTGGCTGGCTTGTAATATCAATTCGGACAGTTTGCGGATATGTTCATTAAAATCATCAATACGGTACAGGCTCATGCGGTTTGCTGCGCCCTGTATGTAATCAGCCACATCGTCAATGGCCGTAGCCAGCGAGTGGATATCTTCACGGTCAAAAGGAGTGATGAAGTTTTTACCAAGCTCCAGGTAGATCTGGTGGGTAAGTTCATCGCCTTTGTTCTCTAATTTGTCTATCTGCTTAAACAGTTCTTCGCGGTGCTGGTGATCGTTCGAGTTAACGGCTTCGACCAGTACGGTTGCCATTACGACCACATTATTGGATGCCTGTTCAAATAACGGGAAGAATATTTTTTTGTCTTTTGGGACGAAATACTGGAAGATACTGTTGAGTGACATTTTTAATATATTTGATCGGGGGTGTAAATTCAATATTAAATTATTGCAAAGGTATAGTTTGCAATGTTAAATTAATGTTAACTCTTTAAAGCGGGTATGACCGGAAACGGCAGCGCCTGTTTGGCTTTTTGCAAAGTAAAACCAAAGGTTGAACCTAATCCGTCAGTGCTGCGAACATTGATCGTTTGATCATGTGCCTCAATGATATGCTTTACTATGGCAAGCCCAAGTCCCGAGCCGCCTATTTGCCTTGACCGGCTGGTATCGGTGCGGAAAAAGCGTTCAAACAAACGCGGCAGGTATTTTTCTTCAATGCCAATGCCATCGTCGGTCACTTCAACCAATACCTGGTCATGCAGTTCAAACAGGCTTACTGATGTGCTTCCCTCTTCTTTACCATATTTAAACGAATTATCGATCAGGTTTACCAGTACCTGCCTTATTTTTTCCCTGTCGGCCGTTACCGCTATCGGCTCATCATATTTTTGTTTGAAAACGAGTTTAATGCGGTGCTCTTTTGCTTTTAGTTCCATAGACTCAAATACTTCTTTGATCAGGTCATTGATCTTGAATTTAGCATAGTTGATTGGCATTTCGCCTGTTTCCAGTTTTGATATCTCATCAAGGTCCTTGATCAGGTAGCTTAAGCGGTCGACATTCTTAGAGGCTTTTTCTAAAAACTGCTGCGCCATTTCCTTGTCTTCAAATTCATCGTCTATAACCGCATCGATATAGCCCTGGATAGCAAATAAGGGTGTTTTGAACTCGTGCGAGATATTCGATAGAAAATCGCGCCGGAACTTTTCCTGCCGGCGCAGCTCATCAATCTCGCTTTTCTTTTGACCGGCCCATTCTTTTACTTCATGTTCCACATCATTTATCGGATCAGCGCTCACATGTTCGCCCAGGGCATCACGCAGATCGCGGCCCAGCTTTAAATTGTGGATCAGCTTATAGATGAGTTTGATCTTTGAATAGATATATTTCTCGAGCAGATAATAAAAAATAACAAAACTGATAATAATGGTGAGCACAAATGTGACAGCAACATCATATAAGCTATGCTTAAAATAAAAATTAACAGCTGAAACCGTAATAGCCACCGCCGCAGCATTGATAAAAACAAGGACACGCAATTTCATAACCGTAAAGTTACAATTTGTATTGATTACCTGCCGGCCAGCAAAACTACGCTGATGTTAAGTTATCGTTATTAATTTGTGAGTTTTTTTAACCAAGGACTCTTATAAAAGTCACCCGTGCCGCCAAATTCAAAGGGAACCTACTTTGTGGTATCCACATCAATGAACACAGTCACATCGTCTGACATGATCAGACTCTTGCCGCCAATGCCGTAATCCGAACGTTTTATGTTTAACGTTCCTTTAAATGTAGCCGTATTAGCTGTTTCGGTATAAGTAAAAGGCAGCTCCACAGGGCTGGTCTTGTCTTTAATCGTAAGATAGAATGTTCCGGTGTAGCTGTTACCGCTTTTGTGTTTGAAAGCAACAGATTTCATCGTAATCAGGGGATATTTTTCTGCATCAAAATAACTGTCACCCTTTAAGTGCTCATCACGTGTTTGGCTACCGGTATTAATGGTTTTGACTTCAATAGAAGCGTCTATTCTGCTTACCTCCGGATGCGCCGGGTCCAACTGGAGTTCTCCTTTAAAACCACTAAAGGTGCCAGCTGTATTAACTCCGAGGTTTTTTATCTGGAAAGTAACGGATGCTTTGGTAACGGTATGTTTTGCCTGTGAAAAAGCAGTGACAGCAGTGAACAATAGTGATATTAAGGCAAGATATTTCTTCATAATGGTAAGTAAACGGTGTTTCCGGCAATAATAATATATTGTTAATTATTTTCAGGCTGGTAAGATGAAATTAATCCCCCACGCCTAACTGCCCGAGCCATATGCCGATCAGGAAAACAATGCCGCCGCCTATTATCACCTGTACAATGGTTGACCATAAGGGTGATTTCATGAATTTGTATCTTATTGCTGCTATGGCTACAAGCTCGAAGGCAACCACAATGTAGGCCATGTGCAGGGCGGTGCGAAGGTCGCCGATCAAAAAGGGTAAGGTGTGCAGCATGCCGCCTAAAGCGGTAGCAAATCCGGTTATACCGCCTCTGGATAACGGGCTGCCCCGGCCGGTAACTTTTCCGTCATCTGACAGGGCCTCTGCCAGGCCCATGCTTATGCCGGCGCCTAAGGCCGCTGCCAGGCCAACAAAAAATGCTTTGTGGGTTTGATTGGTTAAACCGGCGGCTGCAAATAATGGAGCCAGGGTTGATACCGAACCGTCCATTAAGCCAAGCAATGCCGGCTGAACTTTTTGTAATACGTATTGTGCCTCTGATTCTTTTACGGTTTTTGCGCGTGTTTTAGCCATTAAGGTTAAAGACAATAACTTGGGACTAAATGTTTATAAAATTTTTATCCGGGCAAACCAATTGGTTAAAACTCTACATGCGCCCTTATTCCAAACACATTTACAGGCCCGCGGTCAGCATTATAGGCAGGATGCAGGATAAACTGGTAATCGGGTGTAATCCAGAATTTCTTTTGAAAAGCGTTTACCTTATAATATAACTCGGCTATCAGTTCCGGTGAGTAATTTAACCTGCCATCGCCAATAAGAAACCCATATCCGCCGGCTGCAAGGTAATCCCGGTGACCTGCTGAAAGTCCGTTGGCAATAAATGCCAGACCCAGTTCATCATCGCTGCGTTTCCATGACGTGCCTTTAAGCATCGCGCCGAAAGTCAGCGAGCGGTCAATCTCGGTAAAGAACCAGGTTTCGGTATGCCCGTCGTTATAGCTTGCTTTTGCGAAAACTCCAAAGTCCTTGCTCAGGTACTGATCGGCATTAATGCCAAACCCATATTTATGACGTCCATAAGCCTGGGTTGAATCCACATTTGGCGCAGACGGATTTTGAGCGATTGCCTGGCGATAATTGCCGAATTTGCCATTGTTAACAAAGCCCAGTATGCGCACGGTCCCTTTTTGAGCGGACAGGGTATATCGTCTTTCAAATTCAAGTGTTTGGGTGTTCGCTTTTCCTATTTTCGAGTCCCATATGGATTGATTAGCTTGTGTGGTGACCAGGGTGAAGGCAAAGCGGAGGGTCCAGTCGGGCTGGCCTAATTCGGCAATGGCGCCTAATACATATCCGCGGGTATTGGCCGGATAATCCCATGCCGCGTTGTCCATTAATGCCCAGTTCATAAATTGCGAGCGGGGATCATGGCTGAAATTGTTACCGTCAAAGAAATCGGCCATGCCAAACTTTCCAATGGCAAATGAAAAATAACGTTTGCTTTTTAAGCCCTTCAATTGGTTGACATTGTCTTCAATCGTATCCTTTTCGGTTCCCCATTCGAAATTTTGCCTGAAATATAAACGGGCAACATAAATTTTGTTTTGAACGCCACCTACCCTGAAGGTCTCCCCATTGGGAAAACCTGCGATTCCGAGTGTTTCGCTCAAGCCGGCTCCGCCCGACAGTTCAGGGTTAAAATAAGCTTCGGCGCCTTTCCATAACCGGGCTGCTCCAAAAAATGTCGAAGTGATAGAGGTTTCTGTTTCTTCCCTGGTTACTAAGCTGTTTTTGCCACTGTAAGGGGCACTAAATGACGGCTTATACTGCGTAATGATCGTTTGCTGGAAATGGAAATTAAAGCGCTGCTGTTTTACGGTATCCTGGGCAAATGTGAGCTTTGCAGCAGTCAGCAATAGTATAATGAATGGTAAGGTTTTTTTCATCCGGTGAAAGTTTGGAAAATGTGGCTTTTTATGTTAGATCCATATTTACGGGCATCTGGTAGCTTACATATTAGACAAACCTAATAATAAATTTAGACTTATCTAAATTTATTATTAATTACATTCTGAATAAAATTGCTGCAGATATATTTCCATAAAACGATGACGCTGTTCGGCCAGTTCCTTGCCGGTTACGGTGTTCATTTTATCTTTCAGAAGTAACAGTTTCTCGTAAAAATGGTTGATACTCGGCCCTGCAGAGTTCTTATATTCCTCCTTGGTCATATTCAGATTCGGTATCATTTCGGGGTTGTATATTTCCCGGCCCTTAAAGCCGCCATAGCTGAAAGCCCTGGCAATGCCTATGGCTCCGATAGCATCCAAACGATCGGCATCCTGTACGATTTCCAGTTCTTTAGAGCGAAAGTCCGGCCCGTCAAAACCGGCTTTAAAGGATATATGCCTGATGATCTGCTGTACATGTATAATAATGGCCTCATCCAGACGGAGTTCATGCAGAAATCGTCCCGCTGTTGCCGGACCGATCTCCTCGTCCCCGCCGTGGAATTTGCTATCTGCTATATCGTGCAGCAATGCTGCCAGTTCCACGACCAATAGGTCGGCATTTTCGGTGTCTGCAATGCGTCTGGCGTTTACCCAAACACGATGGATGTGCCACCAGTCATGACCGCCTTCGGCACCTTCCAATGTTTCACGTACAAAATTCCGCGTTTTTTCGATAATTACCGCATGTTCCATTTTTGCAATTAAGTTGCAAATATATCACAAACAGGAATCAAGAGTAAACAATCCAGGAATATAGAATTGATGCTGCTTTTTTATCCCGGCTCTTGATTCTTACCCCCCCCCGGGGTTCTATTTAAAGCTATTCGTCAATCTTATAGTTTACAACCACCGTAGGCAACAGGGTGACGTTATCCAGCGGAACCTGGTTGGTCGATAAAATAGGTTTGCGTTTTAAAAAGAAATTATAGAGTGCTTTTTGTGGCGATGGGCTCCCTGCTCGAGGCGGGGTTAAACCGATGGAAAAGGAGAGAATAAAATCATGAAATTTCTCATTATCGGGTACTACCCATTTATGGTTCGACTTTTTTAACGCTTCAATCAAAGGCGGAGCTAAAATGGCATCGTCAGCATAATAGATCACCAGTTTCTTTATCGTACCCTTTTCGTCAGCCGTAAATTTAAAAATCACCGTGCCGTTGGCTTTGATTTTAATGAGTTCAGGCGATACGCTGATGCTGTCTTTAAAAAATTGGGTCATTGCCTGGTGACCTCCCTGGAAAGGGAATGCCAGCTGCTGCTGCGCCCTGCAATAGATTGACAGAAATAAGGAGATGGTTAATAATATGATCCTGTTCATTTACTGGTTGATATGGTGAATAGTTGATTGGGTGGGTAATTGATTAACTTGATCCAACCCAATCGACAAAAAGCTATACTTCCTTTGGTTCCCGTTTGCTGCCTTCATACAACTCATATTCCAGCAGACGGCAATCCAGTTTGCCATTATAAAATTCAATTTTACGGTCGGCCTTTAAACCTATCTTTTTTGCCAGGTCAGGGTTTCCGGTAAATATGTAACCCCTGTACCCGCGGCAGTGTTGCTTCATAAAATCGCCCATGCGTTTGTAGGTTGCTTCCAGCTTGCTATGCACGCCCAGGCGTTCACCGTATTCGGGGTTGAACATGATGATACCAGGTTGTTCAGGGACCACCGTGTCTGCAAAATCACAAACGCTAAAATCTATTAAATGTTCTACCCCGGCGGTTTTAGCATTCTTTTGAGCAATATCTACCGCATCAGCAGACAGGTCAGTGGCGATTATTTTAAAATTTACTGTTTTTTTGGCTTTATCCTTCAGCTTTCGCCGTTCGGTAAAAAACGCTTCTTCCTGGTAGCCCATTAAATGCATAAATCCATAGTTCATCCGAAACAGGCCGGGGCTTTTATCGGTAGCCAGCAGAGCAGCCTCAATGGCCAAAGTGCCCGAGCCGCACATCGGATTAATAAACGTGCTGTTTTTATCCCAATTGGTGGCCATAACGGTTGCAGCAGCCAGGGCCTCAAGCATAGGGGCCTTGCCTGGAATTTTGCGGTAGCTGTGTTTTGCCAATGTCTCGCCGGAGGTATCCAAAAATATCTCGGCTTTATCATCCTGCCAGTATAAGTGAACAACAACCTTATTCTGCTCAGGTCCTGAATTGGGCCTGATGCCTTTTTTTGCCTTTATCCGGTCAACAATAGCATCCTTTACTTTTACGTTGGCAAAAAGCGGTGTCAGAATATGTTCATTATTAACATTCGAGGTGACAGAAAAGTAACCGGTAAAATCGATCAGGTCCTCCCATTCTATCTCAACGAGCTTATTATAAAGCTCCTGCGGGTCGGCTGCATCAAAGCTTTTTACCAGGTAGATCACCTGGCTGGCACAACGAAGGTTAAGGTTTAACGCGATGCAATCATTGACCGTGCCTTTAAGCTCAATGCCGGTTGGGAAAACTCTTACCGGCGTAAAGCCCAGTTCTTCAACCTCATGTTGCAGGTATATGGATAACCTTTTATTACAGGTTATGATTATTTTACTTTCAGTGTGGAAAACTTGCATAATAAGTTGGCGAATTTATGAATTAAAAACCCGCTATTTAATTTCTTAACCATTAACTTTACATTTTTAATATTTTAGAAGCTATGGAAATTAAGGGTAAAGTACACGAGGTATCACCTACCGCTCAGGTTACTGAGTCATTAAAAAAGAGAGAACTGATAGTTGAATATATTGAGAACCCTCAGTATCCCGAATATTTAAAATTCGAAGCTATACAGGATCGTTGCAGCCTGCTGGATAATATCCGTGTCGGCGATGATATAGAGATTTTCTTCAACTTGAAGGGTCGCCCATGGACAGATAAAGCAGGTAAAAAAACCTATTTTAACTCCCTGCAATTGTGGAAAGTAAATGTTCTTGGAGGCGCTAACGGCAATACCGCGCCGGAATATGCTCCTCCTGCTGACATCAGCTCGGCACCAGATGAGGATGATCTTCCTTTTTAATCAGCCGGCAGGCGGTTTGCAATAAGGAGTTTAACATGCCGGGAGCTTTTCCATCAGAAAGGCTCTTGGTATTTATAAGAATATTTTTATTGCAAACCGCCTACTGTGAGCGGCAGCCTATTCCTCCTTCAGTATCCTTTTCAAGGCAACTTTATCACCTTGTTTTACTTGCAAAAAGTAAACTCCGTTTAACCCAAGTGCGAAGCTTTTATTAAAGCTGCCATTCATTGCTTTATCGCTCCATATGAGCTTTCCGTCATTGCCGGTAAATTTTACTTCGGCCACTGATTTTGATGGCAGGCCAAATATCAGCAGCACTTTTCCGGCAGAAAATTCCGGAACCAAATTCAGGTCCTTTATATCCAGTTCTGCTTTTTCGCTGCCGGCGAGGGCCTTCAATTTTTCCGGCGAAGGATCTGTTACACTGAAGCTGGCATGCGTACTGATGCCATCGCTGCCGGTATTGGTATAGTCAAAGCGCTGAATATTTTTATGACGGAAATTTTCCTCCCCCGGGCCGCGCATGCGAAAATTAAAATGTCTGTCGCCGCGATCCGGCCGTTCCTGGCGATCGGTATTCAACCTGTAGTTAAAAGTGAAGGCAGAATCCTTGTCATGGAGCCTTTTCATCCTGAATTTAAATTCGTGCTCCGCAGTATCGCTAAAACGGGGTTCATCAGCCCTTGCCGGGTCATGGTCATCACTTTGCAATACACGCTTTCCGGTAATGATATTTCCGGGCTCCGGCCCGTCTAACGGCCTTCTGTTTCTTATAACCAAATGCTGCCGGCCGGCATTGTCAGTACCAGCGGCGCTGCCTAAATTATCAAGATCTTTCAAAGCCTGTTTACGGCCGGCCGGCGAAAGGTCCTGAATGTTCTTCCCGTTAATCGTCGTATCGCCACCAGTGATCTTTATTTCCATATCTTTCGTACTTTGGGCAAAGACTAAAAGAGGTAAAACTATGATGACCATAAGGCTTAATGCGAAAATGAATTCGAAGCCGGGTTTCATCCAATGGTTTTTCATGTGATACTGGTTAAATTTTATGCGATCAAAGTTAACAAGCTATTCTATTTCAAGATGTTAATTCTTTGCTGTGATATGTTAAAAAGTGTTAAATCCGGGCACGGTGAATTTATTTAAAATATTTTTGCTGGAAGGATGAAGAAGAAGAGTATAGGCTTTATTATCGGCTTAATGGGTTTTGCACTTTTGGGTGTGATGTCTATGCAACTATATTTTTTGCGGCAATCTTACCAAATGCAGTCGCATTTGTTTGACCGCTCGGTGAATGATGCATTAAATAATGTGGTAAATAAGTTAGCCAAGCGGGATGCTATTAACTTTTTGAATAAAAAAGCCCAGGTGTTTGACCGGCAATTTAAGCGGGCGAATAACATGACAGTCCACCGCGCCCTTGTAAGCAGCCCAGTAAATAATGGTACAAAAGCTCACCTTAGCAATCCGGTAAAACGAAAGCTGAACTCCCATGAACGGAAGTTAAATTTGCTTCGCGACAGCCTCAAGAAAGTAATATTGAGCAACCAGTTGGATGAGGAGTTTTTTAACATGGCCCAGTCCGGGGAGTTAAATCTTCATTTCAGATATGAAGAATATACGGATGAATTCGGCAATATTCACCAGCGTATGACCGATCCTAAAATTATCAGAGGACCGGCTAATCCGGCTTTGGTAAAAAAGCCCACTAAGTTACATAAATACGATACGCTGCTGATCGATTATATGGACCCGCAATTTGGCAAGCAGGTGATTCCCGTTGTGCAGGTAAATCCCTTTTGGGTACGCGAACAGGAGCGTAAAAAAAGCGAACGCAGGTTTAACGAGGTAAAAAAAATGCTGGAGGCTGATTCGCTGCAAAATATTCAGAAAGGTGACGGATCAGACGTCATTGCAAACCTGGCAGATGAATACCAGAAGTCAGATGAGCCCTTAAAAAAGCGTCTTAGCCCATTCTGGATAGACTCCTTGCTTCGGTTTGAGCTGCATAACAAGGGGATTTTCGCACCCTTTAATTATTCGGTAAGTACTTTTAACAGCGATTCGCTGATCTTTACAAGTGCCACCTATACCAATGATTCAAAGGCAACTTATATACCGGCCAATACTTACCAGGTACCAATCTTCAGCAAAGACGTGATCAATGACCCGGGTAAGATCAGAATATCCTTCCCCCAGAAGAATTCATTGATATTAGCCAGGATGACGGCCTCTATGGCTACTTCGGGTGCGCTGTTATTGGTTTTGATCGTGTGTTTCGGATATACGATTTTCTCCATTCTAAGGCAGAAGAAAATATCTGAAATGAAAATGGATTTTATCAACAATATGACACATGAGTTTAAAACACCGGTGTCGACCATTATGATAGCCAGTGAAGCACTAAAAGATAAGGAAATCGCCGAAGACAAGAGTCGTGTGGCAAGACTTGCCAATATCATATTCGAAGAAAATCAAAGGCTGGGCAACCACATCGAGCGCGTGCTGAATATCGCAAGGATCGAAAAGAACGAACTTAAGCTGGACATAAAACAGCTTGACGTTAATGAAATGGTGACTACTGTGCTTGATAGTATGTCGCTTAAATTACAGAAGCATAACGTTATGGCCAACCTCAACCTTGATGCCCAAAAGGCTATCATAGCGGCTGATGAACTTCATTTTTCAAATGTGCTGTACAATCTGATAGATAATGCTATAAAATATAGTCCTGAAGTACCTGAAATTACCATCAGTACGTTTAATAAGAACAACGAGGTCGTTATACGTGTTACCGATAAAGGGATAGGGATGAACAGGGATCAGCAAACGAAAATATTTGAGCAGTTCTACCGCATACCCACAGGAAATTTACACGACGTAAAAGGATTCGGATTGGGATTAAGTTATGTTAATACCATTGTAAAAAGCCTTAACGGCACGATAAGCGTTAAATCTGAAAAAGAGAAAGGCTCAGAGTTTGAGCTGAAATTCCATATATCATAAAACATGAAGAAAATATTGCTTGTTGAGGATGATCCGAACCTTGGCTTACTTTTACAGGATTACCTGCAACTAAAAGGTAAATTTGAAGTAGTTTTATGTAAAGATGGGGAAGAAGGCTTGCGGGCATTTACCAAGCAAAACTTTGACCTGCTGATACTCGATGTGATGATGCCCAAAAAAGATGGCTTTACTTTGGGCAAAGAAATCAGAAAGTTTAACGCCCATGTGCCTATTATTTTTGCGACGGCCAAAGGGATGATAGAAGATAAAACGCAGGCCTTTAACCTTGGCGGCGATGATTATATTACCAAACCTTTCAGGATAGAGGAGCTATTGCTGCGCATAAATGCACTGCTGAAAAGGGTAAACAATAACGAAAAGAGCGAAGAGGAGAAACAGACTCACTTTAAAATCGGCCGCTATGAATTTGATTATACCGGGCAGATGATCGCTATAGGCGATGTGCACCAGAAACTATCTACAAAGGAAGCTGAATTGCTGCGTTTACTGTGTCTGCGTAAAAACGAAGTACTCACCCGCGAAGAGGCATTGCTAAATATCTGGCATGATGACAACTACTTTAACGGCCGCAGTATGGATGTTTTTTTAAGCAAGATACGCAAGTACTTAAAAGATGATCCGAGTGTAGAGATCATTAATGTACACGGCAGAGGATATAAGTTGCTGATCAGTTAATCCACATTCATATCCTCGCCAAAGTGGATGATATTACCGTTGTTATCCAGTATGCTGAACTGTTTCATCTTCCAGGGTTTTTCTTCTAACTTCCCATTTGGATGGACTATGCCGAGCGGTTCATATTTCTGGTAAAGCTTGTCTATCTCGGTTACATTAATATAGCATCCGGTAGCTTTAGGTATTTCTTTGTCAGTGCAGGGCCATAGGTGCAAATACACCTTATCCTTACTTAAAATAAGATAACCCTCCCAGCTTGAGTGAAAAGTAAAACCCAGTTTTTCCGTATAAAATTTAATCGATTCTTCTTCGTTCAACGAAGCTAAAATGGGTACTGCAGATTTAAGCATAGTAATTTTTTAAAGTTCTGATTTATCCCTATCCTTCTTACTCCAAGCTTTAAAAACAGCCCTGTCTAACTTTTGGGGTCGTTTTCAGGTAGTTATATGCGATGTTATTCAAATAATCAGCGTTCCTGCCATGTTAGCTTTTTATAATAAGCCGCGCGGTTTGAAGCTTCCGATGCGGTTTGTGCTTTAAACGCAGTTCTGTCTGAACGGTATGAACTCATCGCCCAAATATACTCCAAAATAGGAAATGGACGTAACAAATTTGTTAATCTGACTATTGAAAATATTTAGTATAAAATAGATAAGTTTGTTATTCTCAATAAAAACTGATCGAAAATGAAAAGAAAATTACTTTTTTCCTGTCTTTTAATTGCCGCAACAGCAGGCTCTGTTTTCGCACAGGAGCCGGTTGACCAGGCGGCAGTTCAAAGGATCCGCGATGAAGGTCTGAACCATTCAAAAGTAATGGAGACCGCCTTTTACCTTACCGATGTTGCCGGCCCGAGACTGGCGGGTTCTCCCGGCCTTAAACGCGCACAAAACTGGGCAGTGAGCCGGTTAAAAAGCTGGGGATTGGCTAATGCTAAACTGGAACCATGGGGCAAGTTTGGTAAAGGCTGGGAAGTTGAAAAGAACTATGCAGCAATGACTGTACCTTATTATCATGCCATTATAGCAATTCCCAAAGCCTGGACACCGGGTACCAACGGGCCCATCAAAAGTGAGGTTGTTGTAATCAAAGCGGATACCATTACCGACCTGGACAAATACCAGGGCAAGCTGGCAGGGAAAATTGTAATCTTTGATATCAATACCAAAGTAACGCGCAGTGCCAAACCCGACCTTTCCCGCTATACCGATGCTGAACTGGATGAAATCGCTAACGCGGCCCCGCAGCCGGCTCCCCGCAGGGTAACTGGTCCCAATTCTCCGCAATTCAGTGCCTTTCAAAAAGCGCGCGCATTGCGAACTGCTGTCAGCACTTTCTTACAGCAGGAACATGTGGGCCTTATTCTGAGCATGGCTCGCGGTACCGATGGCACCGTGTTTACGACTAACGGTGCATCCTATGCCGATACGGCAAAGGCCGTAGCCCCGGAAATGGAAACGAGCGGTGAGGATTACCTGCATATTTTGCGTTTAGTAAAAGCCGGGCAAAGAGTGGAAATGGAAGCTGATATCAAAACCCGG
>JAQBOV010000109.1 GCA_028287895.1 Mucilaginibacter sp.
AATTAATTATTGATAAGCGTAAACGGGATGCTGAAAGGCTGATCAAGACATTTGATGAGAATCCGGATGTTAAAATTCTGAATGGACGCTGGGGGCCTTATATTGAATTCGGCAAACAAAACGTTAAAATACCTAAAGGCAAGGAACCGCTCGAACTCACTTACGAGGAATGCAAGGCCCTGGCCGATGCAGAAGCTAAAGCTCCTAAAAAAGCAGGTGCGAAACGATTTGCGAAGAAGAAGTAATATGGTTGATTGAGTGAGTGGTTGATTGAGTTGTATAAGTTATTTACTGTCCGCACAACTTAATCAACTTAGTTAACTCAATCAACCCAATCAACTAAAAAATGATAAAGGACATTCCCGAAAATATAGTACAGGATATAGCGATCGCCGTGGCGCTTGAAGGTGAGAATGTGGAGAGCAAAACCTGGTATGTCTATCTCATCAACCTGAAGAAAGAGCCGATAGAGAATGTATTGATCACCTCGAAAGGTTATGGAGAAAAAGATGGGGAACAGATAAAAACCTCAACTTTGCGGCACATGTTCCCTTTAGTGAAAAACAGTGAATTTGCGCTTATTGAGCCGATTGACGAAGCCACCTTTGGTTTGAATAATGAATATTGGTTAAGCTATTACATCGGCAAAGAGATATTTGATAAGAAATTTATTTTCCTGCCGGAGAGTATTGTTGAATCTAATTTCATCAAGCTTCCCATTATTAACAAGCCGGGCGTAATGATACGCTGACATAGTGTTCATATTTTGCGCGCTGAACACCCTTGACACCAATGATTTTGAATTTAATTCATTCCTGACAAATTACTGCCACCACGTTATTCAACCTCAAATTGTAAATTTGTATTCAGCCTTTCTTACAGGGGGGTGCCCCCGAGCTGTATAAATTGTGCCGCACAAAGCCAATTGATTCAAAATATCTTCTTTTAATTAAATCAGCTTATCATAGACGACACTCCAAGCCTTCTGCTGGACGCAAACGCTCGTTTATAGCTAACGGCTGTTATATTGAATATTGATTAACAAACTAAATTCTGCTACTGAAAACTGCAAACCGAATTTATTATCTTGGCGCTATCTAAAACGCAATTCAAATGCTCGAACAGTATGACTTGAACAACCTGATGGTGCTTGATATAGAGACTGTGCCTCAATACAGCAGTCACGATCAATTGCCTGAGCATATGAAAAAGCTTTGGGACCTGAAGACGCAATATCAGCGTAAAGAGGAAACACCCGAAGATTTTTATGAACGGGCCGGTATTTGGGCCGAGTTTGGCAAGATCATCTGTATATCCGCGGGTATATTTACAAAAGGCGCATTTACAGGGCTCAGGGTAAAATCATATGCCGCGCATGATGAGGCAGAGTTATTGGTACAATTTGCAGACCTGCTGCGTTCGCAGCCATCCAACCTGGTTCTTTGCGCTCATAACGGCAAGGAGTTTGATTTCCCTTATATCTGCCGCAGGATGCTGGTTAATGGCATACAGATGCCGTCACAATTAGAAATATCCGGCAAAAAACCCTGGGAAATAAACCACCTGGATACCATGGAATTATGGAAATTCGGCGATTATAAAACCAATACTTCTTTAAGCCTGCTTACCGCTATTTTTAATATTCCCACACCAAAGGATGATATTGATGGCAGTATGGTAGGCCGTGTTTATTGGGTTGAAAATCAATTGGAACGAATAGCAATTTATTGCCAGAAAGATGTCATAGCCACTGCTCAACTACTTAGGCGCTACCGGGGTGAGGAACTAATTGCAGATGATTGTATTACGCTGATCGGACAATAATGCTGAAGGTAAACCACTTAAATGTTCAGTTTAAAACCCAGAGCGGCTTAATAGAAGCCGTTAAGGACAGTTCGTTTTCTTTAAAAAAGGGCGAAACCATTGGCATAGTCGGCGAATCAGGCTCTGGTAAGTCCGTTACCTCATTGGCTATTATGCGGTTGCATAACTCTGGCAATACTATTATTAACGGCGAGGTATTATTAAATGGTATAAATACCCTGCAATTGCCGGAGGATGAAATGCGTCAGATACGCGGCAACCGTATCGCTATGATCTTCCAGGAGCCGATGACCTCCCTCAACCCGGTTTTAACCTGTGGATTCCAGGTTACCGAGGCTATCCGCTTTCATTTAGGTGTAAATAAGCAGGAAGCTAAACAAAAAGCGATCAAACTTTTTAACGAGGTGCAATTACCGAGGCCGGAGGCTATTTTCAATAGTTACCCCCACCAGCTATCGGGCGGTCAGAAGCAAAGGGTAATGATTGCTATGGCCCTTTCCTGCGACCCGGAAATACTGATAGCAGATGAGCCTACCACCGCGCTGGATGTAACCGTGCAAAAAACCATCATCGAATTATTGTTAAGGCTCAAATCGGAGCGTCACATGAGTTTGATTTTCATATCGCATGATCTTGGGGTAGTAAGTGAAATAGCCGACCGTGTAATGGTAATGTATAAAGGCGAAATAGTTGAACAAGCATCAACCCAAACCATATTTTCAAGTCCCAGACATCCATACACTAAAGGATTACTTGCCTGCAGGCCATCGCCCGATCATCACTTAAAAAAATTACCCGTAATCGCTGATTTTTTGGATGCTGCAAATAATGCGGTATCTATTGAAAAGATAAGGGAGCGGTATATCTGTACAGACGATGACATAAAGGAAAGAAAAAAGAAATTGTACGCTCGGCAACCCATATTACAGATCAATGAACTGAGCACCTGGTTCCCGGTTGATACCAGATTTTTTTCAAAGTCAAAAGACACCATCAAGGCAGTAAACAACGTCAGTTTTGATGTTTACCCGGGCGAAACCCTGGGCCTGGTGGGTGAATCAGGTTGTGGTAAATCAACTTTGGGCCGAAGCATATTAAGGCTGATTGAGCCAACTTCGGGCGGCGTTAATTTTGAAAATACTGATCTGCGCAAGCTGAACAAACCTGAGATGCGTAATATGAGGCGCAATATTCAAATCATTTTCCAGGACCCTTACTCCTCTTTAAACCCGCGCCTCACCGTTGGCGATTCGTTGATGGAACCCTTATTGGTTCACCAGTTGTATGAAAACAATACTCAACGTAAAAAGAAGGTATTGGAACTATTGGAAAAAGTAAACCTGCCGCCTGAATACTTTAACCGTTATCCCCATGAATTTTCAGGTGGACAACGCCAGCGCATCGTCATAGCCAGGGCGCTTGCTTTAAAGCCCAAATTCATTATCTGCGATGAATCCGTATCCGCTTTGGATGTATCGGTACAGGCGCAGGTTTTAAATCTTATCCGTGAATTGCAACAGGAGTTCAACCTTACCTACATCTTCATCTCCCATGATCTTTCGGTGATCAAACATATCTCAGACCGAATTATGGTGATGAACAAAGGCGAGATTATTGAAACCGGCGATCCGGACGAAATTTACTATCGGCCTAAAATGGATTACACTAAGAAGCTGATTGCATCAATACCAGGTTCCAAGTCTTGAGTTCTGAGTGTTGAGCCGTAAATAAAAGGGACGCTATAAATTTGAAAGCGTCGCACAAGAAGACTTAAGATTTATAACTTACGACTTAATCTGTACCTTAGTACCATTAAATACTATCTATGTCTAAAAATAAAAAAAGCTCATCTATAAAGCAGGTACTCACTCAAATGGTGCTTGATATATATGAGCGAAATGGCAATACGCCGCTGAATTATAAACAAGTTTCTGCAAAATTGAATATCCATGACCCTGAATCAAGGGATACTATATTTGAAATATTAAAAGAAGAAGCAAAAAACAGTGTTCTAAGAGAACTCTCGCCGGGCAAGTTTCAATTGCTGGAACTGAAAACTTTTGTTGAAGGGATCGTAGATCTGACCACCGATGGCTCAGCTTTTATCGTTACCGACGACGAAGCGGAGACCGATATATTTGTAGCACCCCGCAAACTGCGCAATGCGCTGAATGGCGACCGTGTAAAGGTTTACGTTTACGCCAAAAGCAAGGGCTCGCGTAAAGAAGGTGAGGTGATAGAAATATTGCACCGCAATAAAATGGAGTTTACCGGCATTGTAAAACTCTCTGAGCGTTTCGCATTTTTTATCCCCGACGATCGCAAAATGATGCATGATATATTTATCCCGATCAATGAGCTTAATGGTGCAAGGAACGGGATAAAAGCGATAGCAGAAATTACAGATTGGCCGCCTGATGCCAAAAATCCTGTCGGTCGAATCATACATGTTTTAGGTGTTCAGGGCGAGAACGATACGGAAATGAATGCCATCCTTGCAGAGTATGGCTTTCCGCTTTCTTTTCCTAAAGAAGTTGAGTACGAATCCGAAGAGATTCCCGATATCATTACCCCCGATGAAATTGCTCGCAGGCGCGATTTCAGAGAAGTTTTAACCTTTACTATCGATCCCTTTGATGCTAAGGATTTTGACGACGCTATATCGTTTAAATATCTGCCTAACGGAAATTATGAAGTAGGCGTGCACATTGCCGATGTTTCGCATTATATTAATCCAGATTCAGGATTAGATAAAGAAGGGCTTGAGCGGGGCACTTCGGTCTATTTAGTTGACAGGGTAATTCCTATGCTGCCTGAAAGATTATCGAACGGCGTATGTTCATTAAGACCCAATGAAGATAAGCTTTGCTTTTCCGCTGTATTTGAACTGGATGATGAGGCGCATATTAAACATGAATGGTTCGGTAAAACCGTTATCCACTCCAACCGGCGTTTTACTTATGAACAAGTGCAGGAAGTAATCGAAAAGAGATCAAATGAGTATGAAAAGGAAATATTGAAACTGAATGAACTGGCTTATATACTTCGTGACCGCAAATTCAAGAACGGCGCGATCAATTTTGAAACCACCGAGGTGAAATTCAAACTGGATGAGCAGGGAAAACCCACTGGTGTGTATGTGAAAGAGCGTAAGGATGCCCATAAACTCATTGAAGATTTTATGCTGCTGGCAAACCGCAAGGTGGCAGAGTTTGTAAGCAAAAAAGGCAAGGGCAAACATAAATACACCTTTGTTTACCGTACCCATGATTCACCAAAGCCGGATAGCCTGGCCAGTTTTGCCCAGTTTGCAGCGAGATTTGGTTATCGCATTAACACCAAATCCGATAAAGAAACAGCCAAATCGCTCAATTTTTTAATGGAGGATGTTGAAGGTAAAAAGGAACAAAATGTCTTGACACAACTGGCCATACGCTCTATGGCGAAGGCTATTTACACTACAAAAACAACGAGCCATTATGGTTTGGCGTTTGATCATTATACGCACTTTACCTCTCCTATCCGCCGGTATCCGGATGTGATGGTGCACAGGCTGTTATTCCATTACCTCAATGGCGGGCAGTCTGCCAATGCAGAGCACTACGAAAAACTTTGTCAGCATTGTTCGCAGATGGAAAAAAAGGCAGCTGATGCAGAACGTTCGTCTGTTAAATACAAGCAGGCTGAATTTTTGAAAGATCAGATTGGCACGATTTATTCAGGTATTATATCGGGTGTCACCGAATGGGGCATGTACGTGGAAATAATTGAAAATAAATGCGAAGGCATGATACGCCTGCGTGACATAGCCGATGATTTTTACACGCTCGACGAAAAAAATTATGCGATTATCGGTCAGCGTAAAAAGAAGATTTATCGCCTGGGCGATCAGGTGAAGATCAAGGTCAAAAACGTCGACCTGACTAAAAAACAAATTGATTTTTCGTTAGTGCAAGAATAATATCGTATCGGCAACAAATAAAAATCAATAAATCAATAATTCAGTAATTCAACAATTGAATGAGGAAACTTACCGATCTGCAGGCGATAATCAGCAACGAGGTTAATCAATTAACCTTTCCTGTTTATCCTGCAGAGCTATACGAGCCGATTAAATACATTCTTTCCCTTGGGGGCAAGCGTATGCGTCCTGCCTTGCTATTAATGGCATGCGACCTTTTTGGCGGCGATATACAGAAGGCGATATCCCCAGCCCTGGCTATCGAAGTGTTCCACAACTTCACCTTGATGCATGACGATATTATGGATAATGCGCCCCTGCGCCGCGGAAAAGTTACCGTTCATGAACGCTGGAACCCCAATGTAGGTATTCTATCCGGCGATGTGATGCTGATAGAAGGCTACAAGTTAATGATGCAGGTGGATGAACACCTGTTACGCCCGATACTGAATATATTTAATCAGACGGCTGTAGGCGTGTGCGAAGGGCAGCAGATCGACATGGAGTTTGAAACGCGTAACGATGTAGATATTGACGAATATATCACGATGATCCGCCTTAAAACGGCGGTAGTATTGGGCGGAGCATTAAAAATTGGTGCAATTATAGGCGGAGCAAGCGCACAAGACGCTTCTTTACTGCATACTTTTGGTGAGCAGTTAGGTATCGCTTTCCAGTTACAGGATGATATATTGGATGTATATGGCAACCCCGAAAAATTTGGCAAACAAGTTGGTGGCGATATTATATCCAACAAAAAAACCTTCCTATTGATCAAAGCATTAGAACTGGCTGATAAAGCACAAACTGCGGAATTAAATAACTGGCTGACCACACAGCAAGCTGATCAAAAACGAAAGGTAGCGGCAGTAACCAGCCTATACAATCAGTTACAGGTAAGGCAATATGCCGAAGAAGCGATGCAAGCCTACGCCAATAAAGCATTCCAGGCTTTAGATGCTATCAACCTGCCCGATGAGCATAAACAATATCTGCGTGATTTTGCTGATGGGCTGATGATCCGCGAGCATTGAGTAAAGGCAATTAATACTAACAAAAATGCCCTGATATTTCTATCAAGGCATTTCCTATTATTGTGCGATATGCTAATTACTCAGCGGAATCTGCTTTATCAGCCTTTTTTGCTTTCGGTGCTGCAGCCTTTTTTGCTTTAGGAGCTTCAGCAACTGGTGCTTGTTCAACTACTTCGGTAACAGGTGCCTTTGCTTCAACTACTTCAGCAACTGGTGCTTTTGCTTCAACTGCTTTCCTTTCAGCCTTTACAGCAGGTTTTGCTTTTGGGGCTTCAACTACCGGTGCAGCTTCGAAAGGTATTACTGAAACGTATGAGCGGTTATCTGCTTTCTTTTTGAAAACAACCGTACCATCAGTTAATGCGAATAAGGTATGATCTTTACCGATACCTACATTCAGACCCGGATTGTGCGGGGTGCCACGCTGACGTACAATGATGTTACCTGCAATTGCCGGCTGACCGCCAAATATTTTGATACCTAAACGTTTGCTATGTGACTCGCGGCCGTTTCTTGAGCTACCGGCCCCTTTTTTGTGTGCCATTTCTTATATTTTTTATGGAATTGCAGGCAATCCCCGTTTAAACCTTAATTATAATGTGATCCCTGTGATCTCGATCTTGGTAAATTGCTGGCGGTGGCCATTCTTCTTTTTGTAACCTTTCCTTCTTTTCTTTTTGAAGATAATTACTTTATCACCTTTTAAATGAGACACGATCTTAGCGGATACCTTAGCGCCTTTCAAATCGGTTCCCAATTTGAATTTACCTTCGTTTTCTGCTAATAACACATTGTCAAATTCAATACTAGCGCCTTCGGCTCCCTGTAAACGGTGTACAAAGAGCTGCTGGTCTTTAGCAACCTTAAATTGCTGTCCGGCTATACTTACTATTGCGTACATTGTTATTAATTATTGTTTAAAAATTTGAGGTGCAAATATAGGAATTCAAAATACAAATTGCAATACTTATTTCAATGTTGTTTAGTTGACGGGCTGATTGGATTAGATTAAGTGATTGCGTTTATTCCGGACTATCCGCTGCTCGTTAATGTTTAACACCAACAACTGCTCACTTAATCAACCAGTCAACTTATTTCTTTTGTTTCGCCTCTTCTTCCTCTAAAATCTTGGATATTTCTTTTATCAACCGTTGATTGGCATCCACTAATCGCGGGTCGCCACCAAAGGAGGAATCATACAACACTTTTTTAGTTTTACGCTTATATTTAAACTCTATCAGATAGCGCAGTGGTTTGGTGCCATCATGCTTTAAAGTCGTATCACCCATTTCAACAGAAGGAAAATCCCAGAAACCAAGGTCGGCTGCTTTACGGTGAAGGTACAACAGCTCATCTTTGGAAAGATGTAAATGCATTTTCACTATTGAATCCCGGATGTCCACGAATTGATAATCACCGGTTTTTGAGTTATATTTATTAACAAGGCTGTCACCTGGTCCATATTCAAAAACTATAGCGTCAAACTCGGTGAACTTATAAGGTGCATTTTTAAAAACCCCTGCATAGTAATATACACAATAGGCCATAAATGGCACTACCACTGCTGATATGAGAAATATTTTTTTGAATTGAGGGCTCATTGTATTGGTTATTGATTTATTGAATTATTAAATTATTGATCTTGTAAGACTTCAAAATTCGAAATCGGAAATTCGATATTCGAATTAGTTAATCCGCCAGCTCCCCCTCCCACTTGCTGACCACCGCTGTTGCCATTACATTGCCCAGCACATTAGTTGCCGAGCGGCCCATATCCATTAAAGGATCAATAGCAATTAGCAAAGCGAGCCCGGCTTCGGGGATATTATACATGCCCAATGTACCGGCTATCACCACCAGTGCGGCACGCGGCACACCTGCTATACCCTTACTCATCAGCATTAAAACCAGCAGCATTGATAACTGATGTGAAAATGATAAGTGAATCCCATAAGCCTGAGCCAGGAATAACGAGGCAAAGGTCATATACATCATCGAGCCGTCCAGGTTGAAAGAATATCCCAGCGGTAATACAAAACTCACTATTTTATTGTTACAGCCAAAGCGTTCCAGTTCTATCAATACCCTCGGGTAAGCGGCTTCGCTGGTGGATGTGCTGAAAGCAACCAGCATGGCGTCCTTTATATTATTGACCAACGTAAATACGCGTCTTGCCAACACAAAGAAGCCTGCCGCTATAATGATCATCCAAAGCAGAATAAGCGAAAAGTAAAATTCCCCGATAAAAGTGGCATAGGTGGATATAATACCCAAGCCTTCCTTGGCAACTACAGCCGTAATCGCTCCAAAAACCGCTAAGGGGGCAAGCTTCATCACATAACCCGTTATCTTTAATATCACATGGGATATGGCATCCATCGCCCTGATTACGAGCTGCCCTTTATCGCCGATACTTGCCGTTGCTACGCCAAAAAATAAGGAGAATACCACGATCTGCAATATCTCGTTATTTGCCATGGCCTCAATAAAGCTCCTTGGGAATACATGGCCCACGAAATCTTTAAATGAAATCGCTGACTTTTTAATATCGGTCCCTAAATGGCTATCAGGCAATGCCAGGTGCATGGTTTGGCCAGGTTCAAAAAGGTTTACCAAAAGCATCCCCAGTAATAATGAAACCAGCGTAGCGCTCAAAAACCACAGTAATGTTTTACCGCCGATACGCCCAACTGCCTTAATATCGCCCACTTTGGCTACTCCTACAACCAGCGTGGTAAATACCAGCGGCGCGACGATCATTTTTATCAGTCGCAAAAATATATCGCTTAATATAGTGAAACCTTCCAGCTTATCTTCCCTTGCTGCATTAGCGTCCGTCCGTTGTTTTACCTGTTGGGTGCGGACGACCTTCAGCCTTTTATATTCGGTTGTTGCAGTATCTTTTAATCCTGTTAACCGTATACCGATTGTTTTTATATTCGCCTCGGCCGCACTTATTTTATTATTAATACCATCAATAACTTTAATATTGTAAAGGTAACCGGTCACAATACCCAAAACGAGGGCGATAAAAATGTATAGGGTTAGTTTGCTTTTTTGCATATTAAACAGAGCTGCGAAACTACAACTATTTACTAAAATAATTAAGTAACTGGCATGAGCATGAAAACTTACGGCATACAGGATATTAAAAAAGAATTGCAGCATTTGGATAACACCCAATTAATGGAGTTATGCCTGCGCCTGGTACGCCATAAAAAGGAAAATAAGGAGTTTGCCGGCTATTTATTATTTGATGCCGATAATGAGCAGGCTTTTATTGAAAGTTTAATAGCCGAAGATGGCTTCATGTTCAGCCAGTTGCCTCATAACAATTATCAGTTGGCTAAAGCCCTGCGAAAAATATTGAGATTGCTTAATAAATATATCAAGTTTACCGGCTCAACACAAGCAGAGATTGAGTTGCTTATTAACTTCTGCCGCAATTATATTCAATATGTCGAGAGGCGGGCATCAACATCCTATAAACCCCTGCGCCTAATATTAACCAGGCAACTGGATAAAATAAGAAAATCGATAGCTAAATTGCACGAAGACCTGCAGTTTGATTACAGCCAGGATTTTAACGCCATGGTGGGTGAGGCTGAAGAAAAGTTAAAATGGCTGAATATGAATGATTACTTGTTGTAACAAATTACACTAAATTATATCTAACACAAAAGTTTAACTGAATTGGATACTAAAGAAGCAGCCTTCAAGCAAATATTTGAAGCTAATTCAAAAAAAATATACCATTTGTGCTATGGCTATACCGGCGATGATGATGCCGCTAGCGACCTGCTACAGGAAACTTTTTTAAAAGTCTGGCAAAACCTGGATAAATTTCGCAACCAGGCGCAAATATCAACCTGGATCTATCGTATCGCCGTTAATACCTGTTTAACCTATCTCAGGTCTGAAAAACGGCAGGCAAAGGATGAGCTTACCCCACAGATCGCTGAAAACAAAAGTGAGGAATATTCGGAGAAAAATGAGCAGGTGGCGTTGCTGTATAAGTGTATATCGAAGTTGGAAGAATCAGAAAGAATTATAATTACTATGGTATTGGATGAAGTGCCGTACGCTGAAATTGCCGAAATATCAGGCATATCAGAGGGCAACCTGAGGGTGAAAATTTATCGTATTAAACAAAAATTAACAGAGTTATATAACCACAATGAAAGACTTTGAGCATTTGATATCCGTTTGGCAGGGACAGCCAAAGCAGGAGCAGCTTTCAGTGGACGAAGTACTGAAGCAGGTAAAGAAAGGGATAAGAGGTATAACCAACCAGTTGTATTGGGGGATAGTGGCGATGACTGCCGTGCTTGTGCTCACCTTTATTATATTATTCTTTTTCGTATTCCAGTCGTGGTTAACCTATGTGGGGATTTTTACCATGCTCGTCACGATGATGCTTTATGCAATGATGATCATCCGCAATTACCGCATACTTAACAAGCGCGATGCCACTTTGAACCCCAATGAATATTTGCAGCATCTGAAGCAATATCAGAAAAACCGGGCTAAGACTACAGGCTGGTTCTACTACATTTATCTATTGCTGATCAGCGCAGGCCTTTCGCTTTATTTTGTTGAAATACTTCAAAATGCCTCTACCCTTTACAAAACAGGGGTTTACAGTATCACTATTATTTGGTTCCTGTTTTTAACCTTCTTTTACAAAAAGCGGATATTTAAAAATGAAGAAGAAAAGCTTAACCTGATGATAGACAGGCTCGAAAGATTACAGGGGCAGTTTGAATAATTGTATAGTAGCATGCCCCGTGTTTGAGAAACCTTCGTGTAGTAAAATTAAACCACAAGATGCACAAAGTAATAACACAGGGTCACAGAGGTATTTTCTTAAAATATAATTTTCTAATTTCACCTGATATATCTATTGTATATCATACTTATGTTTACTTCTATCACCATACAAATTGTCAATCCGTCCGATGTTGATGAACTGCTGTCCTTAAGTAAAACGACGTTCTATGATGCCTTTGAGCGGCTTAACAATCCCGACGATTTTGAAGCTTATACATCAGTTGCCTTTACGCACGACAGGCTTTTGTCTGAATTGACAAATCCTCATTCGGCTTTTTATTTTGCTTTGATAGATGATAAAAAAGTCGGCTATATCAAGCTGAATTACGCATCGGCACAAACCGAATTCAGGGATGAAAATGCTGTGGAGGTTGAGCGTATTTATGTATTAGCCAACCAGCAGGGCAAGCGAATAGGCAAGCAAATGATCGATTTTGCGATCTCAAAAGCGGTTGAGGCTAAATTACAATACATCTGGCTTGGCGTGTGGGAGCATAACCATAGCGCAATCCGCTTTTATGAGCGTGAAGGATTTAAGCAATTCAGCGGCCACGAATTTTGGGTAGGTAATGACAAGCAGATTGATTTGTTGATGAAGAAGGAACTGGTCTGAGCCGGAATTTGTTGAATTAACGAATTTTCAGAATTTTAACACGGTCAAAACAGATATCATTCGTGTCATTCTTAAATTCGATAAATTCAGGTTCAGACCATCAACTCAATCACTCAAAAAAGGATTAAAATTCCTTGTCCCAACTTCCATGCCTGCTGCACGGCATACCGTTTTATCGCCGAATTTAAAATTGATCTGGTCGATCGCCTGGTAGAGTTTTATTTGCTGCTCATTATCTTCAAAAAGGTTGATCTGGTAGCTGCCGGTGCAAAGCTGACTCAGCCTCACGCCTATCAACCTTACCGGCCTGTGGCTGTTCCAGGCTCTTTTGAGCAAATTTTTGATGCCGGGGATCAGGATATGTTCTGCCGACGTCAGCGCTATTTTTTCCTGCTGCATGTGGGTTTCAAAATTAGCGTAGCGTATTTTTATGGCCAGACATGATGCCAGTTTATTTTCTCTTCGCAGTTTGGATGACAGCTCCTCGGTCATGGACACCAGTACCGACTCCAGTGTCCGTCCGTCCGCTATGTTGGTATTGAATGTCCGCTCGGTTGATATGGATTTCCTGTCAGCGTGCGGTACGATCTCTGCCGGGTCTATCCCTCTGGCTCTGGCCCATATCCACTTGCCGGCTTTGCCAAATACGGTCTCCAGGAAACGATGCTCCACCCGTTGCAGGTCGCCTATCTTTTCAATTCCATAAGCATATAGTTTACTGGCCGTGCTCTGGCCAAGGCCCGGTATGGCGGATATAGGCAAGGGCGCTAAAAATGCCATCTCACTACCATGCGGCACAAATAGTTGACCGTTGGGCTTGGCCCGGTTGGTTGCCATTTTAGCTACCGTTTTGCCCGATGCCAGTCCGAATGATATAGGCAGCCCGGTTTCCCTGATCACTCTTTGGCGCACCTGGGTGGCCAGTTTATAAGGGTCATAAAAGCGATCGGTACCGGTCAGATCGATATAGAATTCATCAACGGATGATTTCTGACACACCGGCACCATTTCGTGGATGATCTGCGTAACCTCTTTTGAAGCTTGCGAATACAACTCGTGGTTGCCACGTACCGCAATAGCCTCAGGGCACAGCTTAAAAGCCTCGCGTGAGGACATACCCGAATGCACCCCAAATTTGCGCGCCTCGTAACTACAGGATGCCACCACCCCACGTTGCGCATTGCCGCCGATAATCACCGGCTTGCCTATAAGTTCCGGGTTAAACTTGCGCTCCACCGATACAAAAAATGAATCGAGGTCGATATGCATGATATAACGTTTGGCTTCCACTATACAAAGATGGGAAATATTTGGCAAATGCTAATTATTTTAGTAGCGGCTTGCGTTGATTGAGCTGGCTGCCCCTTTCACCTCTTACCTGCCCGTCCGTCCGGTTTGTCAAAATATCTTCCGGATAATTACCACCCCTTTAAGGGTATCAATTAACAGGTCATGACCTTCATAAGCGGCTACATCCACCCCGCCAAAGGTCGTACCCCTGAAGAAAGCTAAGCCGGAGCCAACAGTTTCGCCATTTATTTGAACCGGTTGTATAGCGCTGAATGAGCCATCGGTGTTCCTTTTGAATACCTGGTCATAGCTCACCCTAAACGATACGGCACGAGTAACCGACTGGTTTTTTGCAGTATCTGTAGTTTTTGGTCTGCTTTGACTGAATGCGCAATTAACTGACGAAGCTAAGGCAGCAATTAAAATTAAGTTTTTCATTTGCCGTGGATACTATAACTGATAATCAAATGAAGGAGGATTTTGTTTCTTTGTACCCCTGTGAGCATCATTGCCAGGCACACACTCAAAAGGTCACCTCCAAAACTCATCAATAATTCAATAATTAATCTCTCGTGCCGGTAGTGTCTCAGTTTGAAGTTTTCCCGATTGCTCCAACGTCCAGCCCTGCTATTGGTAATACTCTTGTTAGTTCCGATTAAAATAGGTGCTGTGCAAATTGTCCGCCGATTATCTGCCAGCCCTCTGAATACCTTAACAGCCATATTGCATGCCTTACTATAAGTACAAAGAGAATAATAAAATATGGGCGAAAATTTCTTTTGTTCATAAAGTCGTATCCAATAAAAAAAATAACAATAGCCATTACAATGTAGTCGGGAATTGCTAGGGCATAAGAAAGTGGCAAACCAAAATAAATAGCCAATGCTCTACCTAATCCCGGACTAATTAATAAAAGCGAAGTCCCAATCATATATCGCATATGTTTGGGAACATTCTTTTTATGTTTAATCGCTAAAAAGTAAAACAATCCAAATGAAATCAAATCTGGAAGACTTACAGTAATTGATGCAATAGCTTCCTTTTGCGAGTCGGTATGCAATGTTCTATAGTAAACCATTCTTGTAACAAGAAAAATTGACAACAAAAGTAAAGGGACAATAAAATAAGATACTTTACCAAGTATCCTGTGCCATTTATAGTTTCTTTTCCGTATAAGTATTGGCTGAGCAATTAAAAGACATAGCCATGTTAACATTAAAAAGCCGTGAGTGTGCTGTATATAGTTAAATCCAGGGAAAGTGGGAAAATAAATTGTATATGTCTTATAAAATCCCCCAAATAATACTATACCAATTGCTGCAAAAAAGAGAGTAAGATTTCTGTATGACTTTTCCATTATTGCAATTTTGCTTGGCTGTCTATCTAACGGGTTGTGGCTAACGTTTAAGCCTTGCTGCCAGGCTGGCTTCTGTGTTCGGTCCACCGGCCAAAGTAAGCAATATTTCACAATAAAAAACCGCTTATTCAGCGATTAAACAATGCTTGACTGCCTATGCATTAGGCTGATATAATTATAATCAAATAAATCGAAACTGAGACACTACCCTCGTGCCAATACAATCAAGGTGCGTCCATCTGTTACAGTTACCTGTATCAAGCGAACATACCAAAGCGAGCTCATTAAATTCCGGTAAAAAACAAAACACAACATGAATAAACTCTATGCTGTACAGAGCGGTAACAAAAGCATCATCGACCAGCCTGCAACGACGCCTTGGTATATTTCCAAATAAATTGCATAATTACTAAAATATTTAGCATTTTTATCTCCCTGAATATTTAATAACATGAAAGGTTACGCAGATTACATGATGATACTTTCGCCATCCGAAAGCATCAGTGAGCAGATGGAAAAACACAGGGCGGATGTCCAGGGCATTATCGGTGCGTATGAGCGTTTGGATTCAAAGGCACATATCAGCATAAAGCCTATGCCCCGGCGCAAACCTTACCTGGCAGAGCCTGAGATAATGGGCCTCAAAAATAACCTGAAACTGCTGCCGCCTGTTACCCTTACGATTGATGGATTCGACTTTTTTACTCACGGTGATGAGTACCGTACCATTTATGCTAAAATACGATCGACCCTTCAGACCACACGATGGTTCAAGGTATTGAAAAAGAGTCTGAACATTAAGGATTACCTGGTGCCGCATATCCCCATTGCGCGCAATATTCATGTGAGCGCTCACAACAAGCTTTGGCCCCAATTTAAAAACATGCGCTGGGTTGAGCCTTTTGAAATTGGACAACTTACCATACTGCACTGCGAGGCTTTTAACAATTTCGCCCACTGGGAAGTGTATCTGGAAATTCCTTTTGAAGCCAGGCACCTGATCAGCGAAGCTCCGCCAAAGCAATCGCTGTTAAAACCATTGAGTGGAAATTATGCTGCAAGTCAGCAGATAAGCCTATTTGAAAAGTAAAAGGATAGCCTTGAGTGTCCTTTAGGTACGAAGCAATCGCTAAACCATACCGGGCGAAAGCAAGCCTTGCACACGCTGCCTATGTAGAGACTTCGTACCTCAAGGACGCACGTGGAGCGTTACTTACATCCCTGAACGGACAGACAGCAATTTAAAAACCAAACAATCAACCATTAATCCATTTTTTTAATATTTTGTTAATCTCATTTCAACCTTTTTTCTATCTTTGTGCCGGGGTAAGTCTTTTACGACCAGCTCCTCTTGAACTCCCCCAGGGTGGGAACGCAGCAAGGGTAGAGGGTTGTAGCGGTGCGATAAAAGTAGCTTACCCTTTTTTATTTTCCTCCAGGGGCAGGAAATTCTTCCGATCATTTCTTTGTAATCTTCACCAACGTTATAGCTGATTCTTCAATCTATTTTGCGTAATTCGCATCAACAGTTGGTTTATTTATGGAAATTAAGCTCGAACAAAGACGAAGCAACATAGGCTCATTTTATATCGATCATCACGGCGATCGCCCGGGCCAGATGGACTTGCTGACAAAAGACGGCGTAATGAATATTTACCATACTGAACTTAGTGAACAGTTACAGGGTGAACACACGGGCGATAAACTGATGGAAGTCAGCGTAAATTTTGCCCTGAAAATCATTTGAAAGTGCTGCCAAGCTATACCTTTGCTGGTTCGGTTTTTAACCGGGTAAAGGCTTACCGGGATGTACGGCAGCCGCCCCAACGCTCCCATGGGGAGATTTAGGGGCCTCCCTGCAATGACGGAAATTAAACTTTTAGAACAGATAATATATTACAACCAATGCTTGATATACTCATTATAGGCGGTGGCCCGATAGGTTTGGCTTGTGCATTATCGGCACAAAAAGCCGGTTTAAGCTACCTTATTGTTGAAAAAGGCTGCCTGGTCAATTCGCTTTACAACTACCCTTCTACGATGACTTTCTTCAGCACTTCAGAAAAGCTGGAGATCGGCGGGATACCTTTTGTAACCATCAGCAATAAACCGAACCGTGCCGAGGCTTTAGAATACTACCGCAGGGTGGCATTTTCAAATCACTTAAAAGTGAATCTATTTGAGGAAGTGACCCACATAGAAAGAACGGACGGACACTATACCATTAACACGAGCAAAGCCGAATACCAGGCAAAAAACATCATCGTATCGACCGGCTTTTATGATATTGCGGTAAAACTGAATATCCCCGGTGAGGACCTGCCCAAAGTACAGCATTATTATAAGGATCCGCATTACTTTGCCTTGCAAAAGATTGTGGTGGTTGGTTCCAGCAATTCGGCTATTGATGTAGCTTTGGAAACCTACCGTAAGGGCGCAGAGGTAACATTGGTGATCCGCGATGCTGAGATCAGTCACAGGGTAAAATACTGGGTCAGACCTGATATTATCAACCGTATTGCAGAAGGCAGCATCAAGGCCTGTTTTAACTCGAGCCTTACAGAAATACGCGGAGGCGAAGTTGTCATCCAAACCCCGGAGGGAGCGATCACCATACCTAATGATTATGTTATGGCCATGACAGGCTACCGACCCAATTTTGGATTTTTGAAAAAAACAGGGATCATATTATCCGAAGATGAAAAATCGATCCCCCAATATAATCCAGACACGATGGAAACCAACCTAAAGGGAATTTACCTTGCCGGTGTGGTATGCGGCGGTATGGATACTCACCTGTGGTTTATCGAAAACTCACGCATTCATGCGGATATGATTGTTAATGATATTGTTGAAAAGTTGTAAGGTTGGAAGGTTATAAAGTGGGGAACAATATGAACAAGGTGCTATCAAGATACGAAAAAACAACCTTTCCACTTTCCAGCCTTCCAACCTTCCAACAAAACGCAACAACATAGAATTGCAACATTTTGAACTTACCAACCTAACAAGTTTGCAACAACTAAACTTTTTCTTGCATAAGTAAAAATTTATGCGATAATTTGCACCCAATTAAAAAAAACAAAAACACGCATAATAATGATCCAGCAAAGCTTAAATAAGCCCGTAATAAGAGCAACAACTGCTCCGGTTGCCGCTGCTTTGGATTGCAACTGTTCCTGCCTGCCGACAGGCAGGTTTGAATTTTCCCCTTCACGACGAAGGCTTTATATTCCCCGGGTTTAATTAACGCTCCGCTATTAACCCAGATCGAAGTTCTTTTAAACTTCATCAACAAAAATCCATCTGATTACGTATTGGCGGCGACGTCAAAGAATTAACGTTAATTTTCTACTTAAATGACTATACAAGATTTTGATATTCAGGTTGCATCCGCCCAGCATGTAGACTATGCGCAGCAGATCTGTGATGAAATGGCAGAGTCGGCAAAGGCACGCGGTACCGGTATTGCACAACGCTCCCCTGAGTATGTAGCTAATAAAATGCTCGAGGGCAAGGCCGTAATAGCTTTTCATAAAGACGGCACCTGGGCAGGTTTCTGTTATATCGAAACCTGGAGCCACGGCGATTTCGTAGCTAACTCGGGGCTGGTAGTTAACCCGCAATTTCGTAAAGTAGGTCTGGCAAAGGCTATCAAGCATAAAATATTCGAGCTTTCGCGAAAGAAATATCCTGATGCAAAGATATTCGGCCTTACAACAGGGCTGGCTGTAATGAAGATCAACTCGGAATTAGGATACGAACCGGTTACCTACTCTGAACTTACCCAGGACGAAAATTTTTGGCAGGGATGCAAAAGCTGTGTCAACTATGACATCCTGACCAGCAAGGAACGTAAGAACTGCATGTGCACGGCCATGCTCTTCGATCCGGCAGAAAAATTAAAAGAATATGAAGATAAAATGAAAAAGCTCACGCATAAAGCTACCTTGCTTGAGCGTATCGAAAATGCCATAAAAAAAAGAATGGACAAGATTAGTTTGACGCTAAGAACGGACGGACAGATCCAGGTGAAAGGATAAAGAATAAAAGGCGGAAAGTTGGCCTTGAGCACGGAGAAAGAACGGACCGGCAAAACCATTTTTAAATTAAATAATCGCACACAGGCAATATATTGCCTCTGTGCACAAACAAATATTCCATGAAGAAAAAAGTAGTGCTGGCTTACAGCGGCGGATTAGACACCTCATTTTGCTGCATCTATTTAACACGTGATCTGGACCTTGAGGTCCATTCGGTTATTGTAAACACAGGCGGTTTCAGTGCCGATGAATTATACAGCGTGGAACAAAGGGCATACCGCATGGGTGTTACCTCGCACCATGTGGTTGATGAGACGGAGAATTTTTACAATGGCTGCGTGCGCTACCTTATTTATGGTAATGTATTAAAAAATAACACCTACCCCCTATCTGTAAGTGCTGAGCGGGTGAGCCAGGCTACGGCTATTGCTAATTATGCCAAACAGATCGGTGCGGAGTATGTAGCTCATGGCAGTACCGGAGCGGGTAACGACCAGGTGAGATTTGATATGATCTTCAATATCCTAATCCCGCAGGTGGAGATATTAACCCCTATCCGCGATTTGAAACTGAGCCGTGAACAAGAAATTGAATATCTGAAAAAACATGATGTTGAAATGAACTTCGAAAAAGCGAAGTATTCTATCAACAAAGGTATCTGGGGCACATCGGTTGGCGGTAAAGAAACATTGACTTCTAATTTAGGTTTACCGGAAGATGCCTGGCCAACACCGATGACTGAATCAGGAACCAGGAATATTGAGTTAACTTTTGAAAGAGGCGAGCTGACCGGGATTAATGGTAAAAACTACAACCACCCAACCCAGGCCATACAGGCTTTACAGGCTATAGCACAACCTTATGGCATTGGTCGGGATATCCATGTGGGCGATACAATCATAGGGATTAAAGGTCGTGTAGGTTTTGAGGCAGCTGCACCTATAATCATCATCAAGGCTCATCATACGCTTGAAAAGCATGTGTTGACCAAATGGCAGCTTTCGTGGAAAGATCAGCTTTCTGTCTTCTACGGTAACTGGCTTCATGAGGGGCAATTCCACGATCCTATCATGCGTAATATCGAAGCATTTTTAAATGACACGCAGCACAAGGTAAGCGGCAAAGTATTCGTAGAGCTGAACCCATACCGCTTTCAGGTTACCGGTATCGAATCTGCACATGATCTGATGTCGAGCAAGTTTGGTAGTTATGGCGAAATGAACAACGCATGGACCGGCCAGGATGTAAAAGGCTTCTCAAAAATATTCGGCAACCAGGTAATGATCTATCACAAGGTAAACAACACAGACAATGGATAACCCCGTATTTTCAAAAAGTGAATGTTTAAGCCACTATAAATGGGGCGACGACTGCTATGGATGGAATTATATTGATACAGACGCTTTGTCTGTAAAACAGGAATTAATGCCTCCGGATACATCCGAACAATTACACTTTCATGAAAAGGCGACCCAGGTATTTTTTATTGTCAAGGGAAGAGCCACCTTTTCGATCGACGGGGAGATCAGCGTATTAAAACCGGAACAAGGAATAGAGATCAGACCCGGACAAAAACACTTCATCAGCAATAAAGAAAGCTCGGACCTGGAATTTATTTTATACTCTTCACCATCTACAAGAAATGATAGGATCAACATCAAATAAAATCAAGGCAGGTATTGTTGGCGGTGCAGGTTATACCGGTGGCGAAATGCTGCGTATACTGATCAATCATCCCAATGTGGATATCGCTTTTGTACATAGCAACAGTAACGCAGGCAATTATATTCATGAGGTACATACGGACTTATTTGGCGATACCGATCTGAAATTCGGCAGAGAATTATCCAATGATATCGATGTGCTTCTCCTTTGTGTTGGACATGGTGACGCAAGGAAGTTTTTAGACGCCAATCCTTTCCCTAATAATATTAAAATAATAGATCTAAGTCAGGATTTCAGGTTAGCTGATAGCTCAAAGCATAAATCAAAAAGCTTTGTATACGGTCTACCTGAGTTGAACCGTGATGCCATTAAAAATGCGCAGAATATTGCTAACCCGGGTTGCTTTGCTACCTGCCTGCAATTAGGTTTGTTACCACTGGCGGCTAAGGGCTTGTTAAATAATGAGGTACATATTACAGGCACAACCGGCTCGACCGGTGCAGGACAAAGTCCGTCAGCTACTACGCATTTCACCTGGAGAAATGATAACCTTTCCATCTATAAGGCATTTGAACATCAGCATCTGAAAGAGGTTGGACAATCATTAAACCAACTACAACCTGGTCCCGGACCGACAATCAACTTCATACCCTATCGTGGTGACTTTACCCGCGGCATCATTGCTTCAATTTACATGGATTGCGGATTATCGGGCGGTGAAGCTTTTAAATTATATGAAGATTATTTTGCTGTACATCCATTTACCCATGTAACCGGTCGGAATATCGATCTGAAGCAGGTGGTAAACACTAACAAATGCTTTATACAGGTTGCCAAATACGGCAGCAAGTTATTAATCACCAGCATCATTGATAATTTAACAAAAGGCGCATCAGGCCAGGCAGTACAGAATATGAATTTGCTGTTTGGGCTGGATGAAACGGCGGGGCTAAGGCTTAAGGCCACGGCTTTTTAGGTGAAAGACAAGGGATAAAAGAGGTAGTCCCATTGCGAGTGCAGTATGGCAGCGCGAACTGTGCAGAGCTGATAGAACAGCTCACCTTGCATAGTGGACCTGCATGTGCAGAGATTGCTTCGTACCTGGCAATGACTTGCCAGGAAAATAAAATTAAGAATATGAAACTATTTGACGTATATCCTATCAATCCAATAAACATTGTAAAAGGTGTTGGAAGTTTGGTTTATGATGATAAAGGCACTGAATACCTTGACCTTTATGGTGGCCATGCGGTTATTTCCGTCGGTCATACCAATCCGCACTATGTAAAACGATTGGAGGATCAGTTGCATCAGATAGGCTTTTATTCTAACTCTATTGAGATCCCTTTGCAAAAGGAACTGGCAGAAAAGCTTGGAAAAACCTCAGGGAAAGACGATTACCAGTTATTCCTGTGTAACTCGGGAGCGGAAGCAAATGAAAATGCCCTTAAACTGGCTTCATTTTATAACGGCAAAAAGAAAGTGATCGCTTTCCGTAAATCCTTTCACGGACGGACATCATTGGCAGTAGCGGTAACGGATAATCCGAAGATCGTAGCCCCAATTAATGAAACCGACAATGTCATTTTCCTGCCCTGGTGTGATGAGCAGGCTTTGGAACAGGCTTTTGCTGCCAATGAAATATCATCGGTGATTATTGAAGGCATACAAGGCGTTGGTGGTATACAGGTAGCAACTACAAGTTTTCTACAGAAGGTCAGGTCGCTTTGCGATCAATATAATGCCGTATTTATTGCCGACGCTGTTCAGTGCGGGTACGGACGGACGGGCAAATTCTTTTCACATGATTTTGCAGGCATCAATGCGGATATTTATAGCATGGCTAAGGGAATGGGCAATGGCTTCCCTATAGGCGGCATTATTATTTCGCCAAAAATACAGCCTGCTTATGGCATGCTGGGCACTACTTTTGGCGGCAACCATCTGGCCTGTGCAGCCGGTTTAGCGGTATTGGAAGTGATGGAACAGGATAAACTGATGCAGAATGCAGCCGAAGTAGGTGGTTATCTTATCGGGGAATTAAATAAATTTGAACAGGTAAAGGAAGTGCGCGGACGGGGACTAATGATTGGCATTGAACTGCCGGAAGAATTAGCCCATGCGCGTAAGGATCTGCTATTTAAGCACCATATTTTTACCGGTGAAGCTAAACCAAACGTGATACGGCTTTTACCGGCGCTAAATCTGACCCGAGCACATGCTGACAGATTTCTGGAAGCATTTACTACTGTATTAAATCAAAACGCCCCCTGTAAATCTCCCCCTGTTGGGAAGACTTTATAAGGGCTATATTTATAACTTAAAAAAACAAAAGTCCTTCTCTGCCGGAGAGGGACTTAGGGTGAGGCTCTATGAAACTTTTTTCCTCTGTAAATGATGTCACCGACATTCAATCGCTTGTTAAGGAAGCACTGCATCTGAAACAAAACCCCTATGCCTATCAGCAACTGGGTAAAAACAAGACTTTGGGATTGGTATTCTTAAATCCAAGCTTGCGTACACGTATGAGTACACAAAAGGCCGGCCTTAACCTGGGCATGAATGTAATGGTGCTCAATATGGATAAGGAAGGATGGGCATTAGAGCTTCAGGACGGAGTCATTATGAATAGCAATACGGTTGAGCATATTCGCGAAGCTGCTGCCGTGTTGGGCCAGTATGCTGACATTATTGGCCTGCGCTCATTTCCGGGATTAAAGGATCGTAACGATGACTATAGTGAGAATATATTTAACAAGTTTGTAAAATACTGTGGCGTACCGGTAGTAAGTCTGGAATCAGCTACACGCCACCCATTACAAAGCCTTGCTGACCTGGTAACTATTGAAGAATTAAAAACAACACCACGCCCAAAAGTTGTAATGACGTGGGCCCCGCATATAAAAGCCCTACCGCAGGCGGTACCAAATTCATTTGCAGAATGGATGTGCAAGGCAGACGTGGATTTCACAATAGTTCATCCAAGAGGCTATGAGCTTTGTGGAGATTTTACACAAGGCGCAACTATTACCCACAACCAGGATGAAGCTTTGGCAGATGCTGATTTCATTTACGTAAAAAACTGGTCGGCCTATGAGCCTTACGGTAAGATTTTCTCCGGCAATGAAGATTGGATGCTTACCAACGAAAGGTTAAAAATCACCAATAATGCAAAAATAATGCATTGTCTGCCGGTAAGGCGTAATTTGGAGTTGTCTGATGAGATTTTAGATGGTAAAAATTCTATAGTGGTTCATGAAGCCGCAAACCGCGTTTGGGCAGCGCAAGCAGTGTTGAAGCGGATGCTGGAGACTTTAAGTTGATTGAGTTAGATTAGGTTGGATTAAGTCGATTAGGTTTAAACCACGATTATAACTCTTACAACATTTACAACCATTACAACTAAAATATGTATATCCCATCTTTTAACCAGTTCCCAAACCAGCAGGAAGCTATCAGCTTTATGCAGCGTTACAGCTTTGCAACTATAGTTACTGTTAAAGATGGTGTTCCGTCCGCTACACATTTACCTTTCCTGGTAAAAGAAACAGACGGACAGGTGGTTATCTCATCCCATTTTGCAAAGGCAAATCCACAATCCGCAGATATTATTGATAACAGGGCCTTAGTTATCTTTACCGAGCCACATGCATATATCTCACCTAAAAATTACGAAAAGGAAACTAACGTACCAACCTGGAACTATTTAGCAGTACA
>JAQBOV010000015.1 GCA_028287895.1 Mucilaginibacter sp.
TACCGTAACCAACCACTATAATTTCGTTCAGCGCCTTATTTTCTTCCTGAAGCGTAACATTGATATTTGTTTGATTGTTAACGTGAATCAATTGCGTTTTATAGCCTATGGAGGTAAAAGAAAGATCAGCCGTTGGTGCTACTTTAATACTATAGGCACCTTTAACATTAGTAACAACGGCAACACTTGTGCCCGGAACACTTACCGTCACACCAGGCATGCCGCCACGAGCATTCGACACCTGACCGCTCACCGTGATGGTTTGCGCAAAAGTGTTCAAGGTAAAAAAGGGTAAAGCGATCAGCAGAAATAAAACAAGCTTGTGTTTACCGGATATAAATTGCCCTTTAGGGCAGCAACCGGAAAAAGCTTGCCTCATATCGCCATCTTTTAAAATGGAATGAGTAAATCTTTTCATAATTTAAGTTAAATTAGATTGGTTTGTTTAATATGGAATGGTAAGCATTGTAGAATGAATTAAGGCTGAATTATAAGCATCGGGCCTTAGGTTTTTTTGGTAGCTGGTTTTTTTTTCGATTCATGTGAGAGGAGTTATATTGTTTAAAATTTGTTTGTTTACTTGCCTATAATTTCCCGCCACCAGTCGCATAACGCAATTATTTACTTCGCAGCAAACAATTGACTATGGCTACACATCAAACATCCATTTGTACCATGCGCTATAGCAGCACATGACAAATGACAAACACTATTCTTGAAGCAACTGGTTTATAATTGGCATAATAGTATAGATTGTTTACCTATTCTATCCTATACTATAATTCAAAAGTGAAAATATAAAATGACTTTTGCAAGTTTTTGTTACATTTTTCATAATGCTGGCTAATTAATATTGAATTCTTTGTGCTCCGGCGGCAATCATTTCCCGTTGAAATCGCTGCAATAAATTAATTTTTTTGCTAGCTAAATAATTATTAGTCAGCTAGTTGAAAGTATAAAATCATTTACGATATACTTTAATTGATACATATTTTATTTTTAAAATTCCTTGGATAAGCCTACCACCAACTGTGTTTCAGAAAAAAATTAACAAAACTTGAAAATGAATTTTTAAATAAAGTATAGAATAGTACAGATGAAAACCTATCGACAGAATTGTTCGCCATTGATTGCGAAATATTTAAAAGGGAATGTTTCAAAGAAAAAGTCAGCCTTCTAAATTTCAATTTCGAATGTGGTCTTTTGGTCTATCGTATCGATCATGAATTTATTGAAACAGCGCGCACGTTTGTTTTACACTTGAGCCAGAAAGTGTTACCAAACTTGATCAAAGCACTACATCAACGCAGCCAATACCAGTAGTGAACGCATAAGCTACCCACCGGCGATGCCTATCGGCGAGAACAAGATAAAGGCGAGCACCATCAGGATAATAAGCAGCGCACTTACCCAATGCCGGTAACGCCAGGGCTGAACATCTACTACCGGATGTTTTTCTGGCTGATAAGGCACCTTGAGCGGGAACAGTCGCCCTATTAGCAGCATTATACCAACGGTGACTACAAACAGGATAGCCAGCACATGCAGGTAATGCATTGGCGGATGAAATATCAAGATAACGCTGGCATAAGTCAATATAAAAAAGGCCAATCCAATTTTTACGGCCACGGGCGGCACCCTGCGGGTCAAAAAGCCCACAAGCAAAACGGAGAAAATGGGCACAGAAAAAAAGCCGGACAGCATCTGGATATAAGTATAAAAACCGCCTTTAAACAAAATAATGAACGGCGCTATACAACATCCCATCAGCGTGAGCGCCACCTGAAAGATTTTACTGCCTCGCACTAATTGTTTATCGCTTTTCTGCTTGCCGGTTTTATCAAACCAGGGCTTGTAAATGTTCATGATAAATAACGTTCCTGAACTGTTGAGCCCGGCGTTTAAAGTGCTGAAAATTGCACCTAAAACAATGGATGCCATAAAACCCTGGAAAATGCCCGGCAGAATATCCGAGATCAGCTTTGGAAATACCTCCCGGGTATTATCAAGATGAGGATACAGCTGCACGGCAATCAGTCCCGGCAGATTCAAAATTAATGGAGAGAGTAATTTGCCCACGCAGGCTAGCGCTATACCTTTCTGGCATTCTTTTAGATTTCTGGAAGCGAGCGCCTGCTGGACTATAAATTGCTCCATGCCCCAGTAATACAGGTTCATGAGCAGCATGCCGGTAAAAATTGTACCAAAGGGCACCGCATCTGTAGCTGAGCCGATGGCGTTGAGATGTTCTTTTTTTTGATGTAATATCACCTTCACTCCAATTAGTAAATTGCCATGACCGAGATATTTAAACCCGTAATAAGATATGAGCAGGCAGCCCATCATCATACCCAGGCCCAATAATGTATCGGAAATGCTCATGGCCCGCAAGCCGCCAAGAATAGAGTAAAAACTACCTGAAATGCCGATAATCACAATGAGCACGCAGCAAGTGGTGGTTGAATCCCACCCCGTGCGCTGGCTAACGTGGAATATGCCGTTCATGGCCAGGGCGCCGCCGTATAAAATGGTGGGAATAAGATTGATTGCATAACTGGCCAGAAAAACAATAGATACTATCCTCTTGGTAACTGCATCAAAACGGTGCTCTAAAAAATCGGGCGTGGTGATGGCGCCTATACGCAGATAAACCGGCAGCAGAAATTCCGAAACAACAAGCATGGCCAGGATAGATGTCATCCCCCAAGCCATAACAGACATGTTATTGATATACACCGACTCGTTTTCGCCGATGAGCAGATTGCCGCTCAGGTTGGTCAAAAAAATAGAGGAGCCAACCAGCACAAAACCAAGGCTGCGATTGCTCAAAAAATAATCATTTACCGTTTTAAGGCGTGTCCGTCTTGTTTTGAGCCAGGAGATCAAGGCTACAAATCCGGTACATATTATAAAACTAAGTAGCATAGCAAACTAAAACGCGGTATGATAAAATTGATTAGAACACAGATATACACGCTAGTTATCGGCACTACAATGATTTGCGCCTGATTAGCGTTGTGGGAATGATCTTCTTGACCGGCTTTCCGGACATTACAAATGCAGCCGCTTCTTCTGCCATTAACCCGAAATCGGTAGTATACGTGGTAATACCACCCAGGATGATGTCTTTTACCATATCATCATTGTGCGACAGTATGCCCACGTCGATACCCAGGTCAAGGTTTTTATTTATGCAGTCCTTCAGCATGGCCCATAATTCTGTATTATTAATAGTGAAATATACTTTCCCCCTGGTGATCGCTCCCGGGGTATATTCCGTTTGTATGGTCCCCTTTATGCCGCATTCTTTAATGAATCTTTTAAAGGATCGTAAAATTTCAATTGGCGTATCTGTAGACGGGCGGTAATAGAAAACAAATTCATCATAGCGTGTGATTACGTCTTTTAATTCGCAGAAAGCTTTGTAAGTCGCTTGTTCAAACTCTTGTGTAACATAAGAGAAGTCGCCGTCCATCTGCTCAAAACGATCTATCATCAGGAATTTATCCAGGGGAATATTTTTTAGAATATCTCGCGTGCGCGGGTTGGGGATGGGGGCCACTACATACATACCATACTTGCCGCGTATGTTGCCGATTAGGGTATCCAGGATGTCGATATTGTTATGATGGAAAAATACATCAAGATGCACCTCAGGGTCTAGGTTTTTCTTAAATGTTTTAAAGAACGTTTCCTGGAAAGTGTCAAATGCGTAAAGCAGCAGGGCTACGCGCAGGCTCTGGCCGGTATCTGCGCTGGCAATGAAAAAGCCCCTGCGGTTACGGGATTCTACAATACCACGCTTGATAAGCTCCTTGTAGCCCTTCATGATAGTTTCCCGCGCAAAGCCCAGTTCATTGATCAGCTTGTTGACGGATGGCAGCAGGTCGCCTACCCCAACCACCTTATTATCAATCGCATTGATAATGCCCTGTACAAACTGTTCGTGTTTGGTCAGCCTGAGTATGCCTTCAAGCTCATGTATCTTGTCATATATATCTCTCATCAAACGTAATTTTTATTATCCTTTGACATCTTCCTCAAATGGTGATCCTTTACCAGTGGAATAGAATAGGATAACATCAAAGATAAATTTATTTGTATTAAATATATATTGCGGTGATATTTTTTTAGATACTAAAATACGGGGCCATTTGCTTTGGTTACTATGAGTTTTCTTCGGTAAAACTAGCGAGGGCAAATGCTGTGGAGAGTCTGAGAAGTGAGTAGCCTGATATGATTTTCAGCTAGCTCAAAGATAAAGACGGCGAATTGCTGCAATTTAAACGATTGCAGCACCTCGCCGTTTAAGGATCTGGCCGGAAGAATAATCCTGCCGAATATTATTTTATTATTTCTGTAACCGGCAGGACCGTTTCAACAATCTTTCCGTTTTCTACGGATAGAAAATAGGGTTTATTCGCCTCATCGATGGCTACCGCCTTAACAGGCTTTTCATTTTCAAATAAAATGGCTGACCCGTCGTCACATGCGTATCCCGGGCTCAGTTTCCCTGTCAGTACCGCATTGCGGTACAGCGGCCTGCGCGATTGTTCCTTTAACCAATGCGGGCAGTGGCTGTAGGGTAAAAACCCAAGGCCGTAACAAATTGAAAGCGCCTGCGGCCTTGAGTCGGTGGGGCCGCCCTGAAACCAGCATATAGAGCCTGCACTGCCGCCACCCAGCACAATGCCTTTGTTATAAGCTTTTCTAAGTATCGTGTCAATGCCCTGGGCCTTCCACATCGCTACGGCGTTAAGTGTGCTGCCGCCGCCGACAATAATGGCATCCATACTCAGTAATACTTCCTCAAAGCTTTCATGAGCGTGGTATGAGCTTACATATACAGCTTGCACAAATGGCTGCATTTCCAGGTCCTCGCAGTTTGCATACCAGGCTGCGATGGCAACCGGACTGTCGCCGCTGGGGCTTGGCATAAAACATATCCTGGGATTCTTTTTTTTGGTCAGGGCCATCACGTACCTGATGAACGGCTTACCATAATTGCCACCCGATGCAAAAATTGTTCGTACAGGCGCGTTCTGGGCCTTGCCGGCAAAGCCTAAAGCAAGTAATAAAAATACAGCAAATATTTTTTTCATGATCATTGAACTAATTTATAAGTCTGTGGAATGGACAAATGGATTATTTCACAATTTCTGTAACCGGAAGAAGCTTTTCGTTTAACTTTCCGTCAACCACCGAAAGAAAATAAGTCTTGTTGATGGTATCAAGCGCTACAGACTTTACATATTTTTCGTTTTCAAACAAAACGGCCGCTGCGTCTTCTACCGCATACCCCGCATTCAGCTTTCCAGTTAAAACGGCATCCCGGTAAAGTGGTTTGCGTAACTGCTCACGCCTCCAATGCGGACTATGGCTGTAGGGTAAAAAACCCAGGCCCGCGCAAAGAGAAAGCTTTTGCGGTCTTGAATCCGTTGTGCCGCCCTGGAACCAGCATATCGAGCCGGCACTGCCCCCCGCGAGCACAATCCCTTTGTTGTAGGCCTTTCTTAAAACAGTATCGATGCCCTGGGCCTTCCATATGGCGATCATGTTCACCGTGTTGCCGCCTCCCATGATAATAGCGTCCATGCTCAGCAGTTTTTGTTCAAATGTCTGCTGATCAGGGCTGGAGTTTAAAAACACTTTTTGTACATAAGGCCTCATCGGCAGGCCCCGGCAGGAGTCGTACCAGGCAACGATCCTGACAATATTATCGCCACCGGCCGATCCCATAAAACAGATCTTCGGGTTCTTCTTTTTGGTCAGCTTAATAATATAATTAATATAGGGCTTGGAAAAATTTCCGCCGGTGGCAAGAATAGTTCTTACCGGCTCGCCTGAGGGTTTTACCTGTGCATTGACATAGAAAAATGCCGCAAGCAAGAAAATAACAAAGAATATCTTTTTCATAAAATCAATAAAATGGTTTATATTAAAATGAGTAAGCTTTAATAGGAATGTTGCAAAGCATGATTACTTATCCGGATGCATTTTTTTCAAATGGGCCGCCATTACCCGGATCAGCTCCCCGTTGGTATAATTGTGGTAACTGTGTCCGCCCCGCTCGCCATAGCTGATCGTGCCGCCGTAATATGGATTTTTTGTTTTTGATAAAAAATCCTCCATATGGTAGACCCCAAAGTTCAGGTAAAAATCGTCCATCCTTCCTGCAATGATATTCAGTTTACCGACCAGTTTCGCACCTACCCTCTCCCAGTTGTTTTCCAGATAATAGCGCATATCCCAATGCTCTTTCCAGTACTGGGCTACGGCGGGGTCCATAGCGCCTGTCTGTTTGTCAAAAAGAGGTTTAAAATAACCGTCCGGGCCAACCGGGCCGAATACCGCGCTCCAGATATCCAGCTGCCCTGCTGAGCGGCCCCTGGTGCCGTTAACCATTTCCATGGTATTGCGCTGTTCGGAGGTTAGCCTTACTTCGCCGGTTAAAGGATTGCGCGTATTGGCAGTGGCTACTTTATACCATTCATGCTCTTTATAAAAGGCATTTTTATCACCGTACACATCAATGCCCTCCACATTGCGGAAATCAAGCGGGTCAGGCGAGTATGACCAGGTACCGCCATAGAATTCGGGGTAAAGAACCTGCAGTGCGAATGACTCCCATCCCCCGGTGGAGCCTCCGGTCAGTAAACGGGCATAACCTTCTTTGATGCAGCGAAACTTCTTTTCGATCTCCGGAATAAGCTCCTGGTGTATAGCATCCCCGAAAGGTCCGTTATTGGGCGTATTTACCGCATACGAGTCATCAAAATACGGGCAAGGGTGCTGCAGGGTGATGGCAATAAAGGGCGGAAAACCGTCAGAGGTCCAGTCTTTATAAAACTCGTTATTTTCACCCTCAGCAAACCTGAACGGGGGCGCCAGCGAAAAGTGCCCCTGCTGGTAAACGGTAGGGTAATACTTATCGGGGTTTTCGTCGTATCCCTTTGGCAGCAATATAGTAGCTCCGATATAAATAGGATGCCCCCAAAACCTGGTCAGCTTGTTACTTTGTATTTTAATATGCTTAACCCATTTGGTATCGGGCGGAACAGGTATGGGAGGTATAATCTGATCTGCCTGTAATTTTACCGTCTGGCCGGCTGATTGATTAATGGAGATTTTTTGAACCTTGCTGTAAATATTACCCGGTGAGCGCCGCCAGTCCTGGCCTTCCCATTGATCCATATGCATCCAAAGCGTATGCCCGTCGGCGCGCTTAAACTGCGTATATTTATTCAGCACCGCCTGAACATAATAGTCTCCGGGGGGAATTTCCTCCATTTTATTGACCGGATAGCCCAGTGTTGAAGCATCAATGGTCACCTGCTGCAATGGCTGCAGCTGGTCAACATCGGTACCAAAAAACTGGGTGCCGTAACGGCCCACCTGTAAACGGGGCTCAATCGTATCGGTACGTGATATGACCAGGAACATACGGCCCGTAACCGGCTCGCTGCCTGCAGCAGGCGAAAATGATATGTTAAATGCTGCCGGCTTGCTCCCGGCTGCCCCTTGCTGCGCACTGGCAGCCGGCAGCCCCAGGGCTGCCAGCATCAGTGCCATTAAAAATAATTTGTTTTTCATCTTTTTAAGATTAACTGGCTCATTACTGCGGATTTTTTTCATCCCATTGCACCTCGGCGAAAGGACGTATCATCTGGGTGTATACCATGGCATTAGGCAGGTCATTTGGTAAAGTATTTAGCAGGTTATACCTGCGCATATCAAACCACCGCTGTCCTTCATAAAACAGGGAGTATCTGCGCTGATTAAGCATTTCGGTGATCAGCATGGCCTTATCGCCCACTACAGCCGGTTTTGCAACAGCCAGGGGCTGCAGCCCTGATGCGACCCGGATAATATCAAGAGCGGCTGCACCCTGAGCTAACTGACCAGATTGGATCTGGGCCTCGGCATACATCAAGATCAATTCCTCGTTGCGTATGATCGAGACCGGGGATATATTCGAATTATACATGTATACATCATAAGCTCCGATGAGTCCGTTAAGTGCCCGCGGGGTGGTCCTCTTGGCTACTTTAGCGCTTACCCTGGTGTCGCCGGGCTCCGCATCCGAAATAAAAAGCGCCTGTGCTACTACCGGGATAGAGGTCGTATTCTGCTGTTGATACATTGGATTGATCATATCACCCGAAGTGGTTGAAAAGGTAAAAACCGGTCCTGTTGCCAGCGGGCCATTCAAATTAAGAAAAGATTCGCTTAAGGCAGACAGCACGCCCGGCCAATCGCTTTGATACATCGATACCCGGGCAGCTAAGGCCCTGTTAAACAACCGGTAAGTGGCCGGCGTGGAATAACCTGCCCAGCCCGATGTAACCGGGAAAGCAAAAGCGGGGCTTGCTGAACTCAGCTGAGTAGCCCCCAGGTCAAGTAAGCGTTTAATTTCGGTCAGTGCTGCAGTGTAGCTTACGAAGGGGCCTGGTTTAAGCATATCTCCGGGCGCATTCAGATCAGTAAAGCTGATGCGTATGCCATTTTGATACTGCATATTTAAATTGCTCAGCATGGCGTATGCTTCCGTCGTATTGCAAAAGCCCCTGATACTATTTTTCTGGGCCTCGGTAATAGCCGTGGAGTTATTTGCAGAGCGCATAAAAATTTCTGCACGCCTGCGGGTTTGTGAAAAATCATCATAGGAACTGTTAAATCCTGTGGTTAAACTCAGCCCGCCGTTTGTCGTGCCTAAAAGCTCCGTTGTCCAGGTTGTTTCAACCGAACTCAGGACATAAACTTCTCTGCCGATCGAGCCGGATACTTCCCTGAAGGCTAATATTCCGTTGCGCATGGCGGATTGCAGGCCAACACCAAGTTCATTAAGCTGCACGGCAGTTGCATTGGTCAATATGGATTCTACCGACGGGAAATTGGGATCGACCACTTTTTTTGTTTCGAATATGCTGCAGGAGAACAGCATCAACAATCCTCCTATCAGCAGGATATTGAGTTTTATTTTGGAGTGTTTCATTTTTTTACGTTTATGAATTAAGTTTACAGGCCAAGCGCCAAGTGTATAAATATTCGTTTGCTGCTTGGAAAAGCTGCATTATCCACACTTGCTCCAACTGATTGGTTTCCAAAGTTTGATACTTCCGGATCGTATCCTTCGTACTTGGTTATGGTAAATAAATTAGTTGCCGATGCCCCGAATTTTACGCTTTGAACGATATTGCGCAGATGGGAAGCCACGAAGGGTTTTGGAACATTGTAATACAGTGCCACCTCCCTTAAACGAATGTAACTGGCATCCTGGATAAATTGCCTTGCCGTTACCTTGGGATTGCTCGGCGAGCGGGCCTTGCCATTCGGCACACCAACTGTACCCCATAAGTTATCTACGTTACTCCAGTCAGGCGAGGTGCCGCCAATATCTTTTTGCTTTTGGGTAAGATTTGAATTGTAATTCCCCTGGCTGGTATGAAGCAAAAATGAAAGTTCAAAATCTTTAAAAAAGGTCAGTGTATTAGAAAAAGACATTTGATACCTGGGCTGGGCATCCTCATACTGTGTTGCCTGCGTAATTCCGTTGGCATCAACGATGTTCGGAGAGCCGTACCATGCCGTCGGAGATTGTCCCAATCTTAACTGATTACGGCCATATATACTAAATCCGCCGCCAACTGTTGTGTTTGGAATGGTAAGCCGGGTCATTTTGGTTCTATTGTTCCAGAATTGTAAATTGGTAGTCCATTTAAAGTTAGACTGCATTACCGGCACGCCTCCCAGGCCCAGCTCGATACCCGTGTTTTGCAGATCGCCCACCGGGTAAGCGATGTATGAAGTAACCCCCGTTCCGTCAGAAATAACATAGGGGTTTAATAAATTGTATACGTTTTTAACGTAGTAGGAACCTTCAAAAGTTACGCGGTTATTTAACAGGCTTATATCCGTACCCATTTCTATTTCCTGCGCCGTTTCCGGCTGAATAATAGGATTACCTACGGTGGTAGGCGATACGGTGCCGAGTAAACCGCCGATGCTTGTGGTACCCAGCGAGGTAAAGGTGTTTCCAAATGTGGGTTCACCACCGGTGCGGCCGTAAGCAAGTCTTAGCTTCAGCTCATTAACCGATTGTACCTTCCAGAAGTCAAACTTGGTTAAGTTTACGGCAACTGATGCGCGCGGAAAGGGATACAGCTTATTATTGTCGCCATTCAAGGTTGATTTATCAAACCTTATCCCAAAGGTACCGATAACCTTATCATCCCAATTCATCTCCTGCTGGCCTACCAAGCCAACATCCTGCCAGCGCTGGAAGGTTTCGCTTGAAGTCCTTACAGTCGCATTATTGGGATTCTCCTGTCCCGGCAACAAACCTTCGCCCTGTACCCAGCTGAAATCATTTTTGGTTGAGAGTTTCACCATACCCACCTGTGAGGTCATGTCGATCTTTCCAAATAACTTCCAGTTATCAATCAAAAAGCCCTGGTAATTGGTATTAAAGCTTATGTTTTTTGAAAAACGCGAAGCACCCGCGCCATTGGCTCTTGTTCTTTGTGATTGAAGGTCATCCGGGAAATAAATCTCATCCTGGGTAAGAACGAAATCCAGGCCCCCGGAAAAAGAAAATTTCAGGGTATGACCAGGCTTTTGAATCAGGTAGATATTGGTGTTGAATGATTGGATAATACGATTGGTCCCTTCGTTATTAACGGCCCTTGCAGATATCGCCAAAGGGTTATCACCGGTATAACGGGAATCAGGATAAACGCCGTTTACAGGAAGCAGCTGGGCGTAGTCAGGCGTATAGGCTAAGGTATAGGGTACCGATACGCCCCTGTTGTCGTTACCGCTGAAGCCCCGTTGATTGCCCGTGTTTAAGTAATTGGAGCCGATTGAGAAATTCCAGAACTTGGTTAACTGTTCATCAAGGTTTAATTTAACCGACCGGCGCTGAAAACCGGTGCGCTTTTCAATGCCTGTTTCCTCATCTAAGCCACTGGCTAAATAAAATTTAGTTTTATCGTTGCCGCCCGAAACACTCAGGCTGGTGTTGCTTATTTTGCCGATGTTGCCGTAAATGATTTTTTCATAGTCATAAATTTTGCCCTCTGCCGTTGCCTTTTTCCAGGCAGCAATTTCCGTAGCGCTTCCACTGCCCACTGTGCCGTTGCCAAAGACATAATCAAACTTGGTTTGTCCCTGCGGCCCGATCGGGTCAAGGTTCCATGTAGAGGAGCCCAATAATTTTTCTGCCGAGGCAAAGCCTACATCCTGAGAGATATTTACGCGCGTTTTGCCCGCCTTGCCTCTTTTAGTCGTAATAATGACCACACCGGCATTTGCTCGCGTACCATATATTGCGCCGGCGCTCGGCCCTTTCAATACTTCGATCGATTCAATATCCGCCGGATTAATATCAGAAAGACGATTTGTAGCCTGGTCCTGGTTGGTGCCTGCCCCGCTAAAAGCGCTTGCACCGGCACCTGTGCTGAACTGAGCGTTGTTTACAAACACACCGTCAACTACATATAAGGGCTCCGAAGTTCCGTTTATTGAGGATATGCCACGCAGTTTAATTGATATGCCCCCGCCAGGCGCGCCGCTGTTGGAAACAATATCGGCGCCAATGACCTTGCCGCTCATGGCGCCATCGATAGTAACCGGGGGAGTTGTACCGGTTAATTGCTGAGCTGAAAGGTGGGTGATTGAACTGGCAGCGTTACTCCGCTTTATACTTGTTGCCAGCCCGGTAACTACTACCTCATTCAGGGATGATTCATCCGGCTCCAGCGTAATGGTAATATTCGATGAGATATCCTTAACTGAAACGACCTTTGGCTTGTAACCGACAAAGGATACGGTAAAGACCGCCTGGTCGTCAATATCTCTGATCTCGAATTCGCCGTCTGCACTGGTGACGCTGCCTGATTTACTGCCCTTAACCATAATGGTCGCTCCCGGTAAAGGCAGGCCCTTTTCGTCAAGCACCTTTCCTTTAATGTTTTTGGTAGCAGGTATGGCCACTTTTTCGGCCAGTCTTTTTTCTTCGGTTATAACGATCGTTTTATTTTCAATTGAATAACTGAACGGCTGCCCTTTAAGACACTGATTTAAAGCATCAGTAACAGACTTGTTTTCAAGATGGACCGAAACAGGCCTGGCCTTTTGAATTTCATTATATTTATAAAGGAAAAAATAACCGCTTTGCTGTTCGATTGATGACAATGCTTTTTCTAAAGAAATATTCGTGCCTGACATGCTGATCTTTTGGGAATATACTTTAGCGCTTAGCTGCAGACATGAAATTGTTATAATAAACACGGTTAATTTCATAATAATAAGCACTTTGTGGAACAAGAACCGCAACGTTTTGCGGTCTTTATAGAGAAAAATTAATTGCATATCTTTGCAAGGTTTGAGTGAATAAATAGGATTCTGTCATGGATCTTTTAGCTAACTCATATCATTGTTCCGGGGGTGTTGGTAGCACTTCCGGTTTTTTTTGGTTAGCCTTAGTGTGTTGTCTTAATAGCTATTTTACCATACTTTTCTTTTTTAAGGGTTAAACAAACAGTTGATTAATTAAGGTAATACGATGATCTTTTTATCTTCAATCTTAAAATGAACATCGTCTAGTTCAAGTATGCGCAGCACCTGTGATATATTTTCGCCACGGCCTATTTTTCCAACAAATTCATCTTTTGGAAAACGTCCCTGATAGACAATGTCGACGTCATACCATCTGGCCACCTGTCTCATGATAAACCGGATATCGACCCGGTTAAATTTAAAATAACCGTTTTTCCAGGCCAAAGCCTCATCAATAGACGCCGCAGTGATTTTTATGCCACCCTGTTTATCAACAATAGCTTGTTGACCGGGCTTTAACATACTGGTGATATTATTTTCCACTACCCTTACCGATCCTTCCAGCAAGGTTGTTTTGATCGCATCCTCGTCAGCATAAGCCATTATATTAAAGTGGGTGCCCAAAACATCAACCGTTTGGTTGCCTGACTTTACATGGAATGGTTTAGACTTGTCTTTGGCCACTTCAAAGTATGCTTCCCCGCTTATTGATACATTGCGCTCGTTGCCTACGAAAGCTGTTGGATAAGTGATGGAAGAGGCTGAGTTGAGCCATACTTGTGTACCATCAGGTAATATCAATTTATACTGTCCGCCGCGGGGAGTTGTCATGGTATTGTATAATACCTTTGCGGGCAAGGTATTTGTTTGATTATAGGCCAGCTGACCGTTTGCCAGTTTGACTATTTTGGTGTTGCCCTGCTGGGCAAGTGTACCCTCCCTGGCATCGTTTAAAACAATTTTAGAACCATCGTGCAAAGTCAGTATGGCTTTATTGCCGCCCGGCCGGATATTTATCTTAGGCTTGCTGATTTTTGCAAACCTGGCACCGGGCTTGGTAACCGACTTATTGTAGATATAAAATACCTGAAATATGATCAGCACAATGGTTAACGTTGCCATTAATTTCAGGACCAGGGGACGCTTTGATACGGATTCGGTCTTTGCAGCTTCGTCTTGCCGATCTATCTTAAGTAATATACGGTCAAATGTTTCATCAAAAGATCCCTTCATTTGGCGCGACTGTTCAAAATGCCCGGGCAAATATTCAGTTAGCTTTTCGGCTATTATTTCCCTTAAAGCGCTTTCGTTGCTATCCGTTTTGAAATGCTCCAATAAAAATTTAATCTCCTGCTCTGAGCATTCATTATTAATATATCGCTGGAATATCTCTTTTAGCAGTTGTCTGTCTTCCAATTTCCTGATTTTACAGCTAATACGCTTAAGCGAATGTTTACATCTGCTCTACAGAGAAAAAAATAATAAAATGTGAATAACTTGTAAATAAGACGACTTTACACTTTTCAGTGCCATACTGATAAAGATTGTTGCGGGCTGGCAAAATGCACTCATGAAATAAGAAAGCTAAGCAACGACCAGGCTGAAAAGATGGGACCTGGTGCTTGTAAGATTGACTACTAACGGGTACCGACTAAGCAGTCACGCAACAGATGGCCTGCTAAAAAGCCAGCACTTGAAAACGGTTAAAATTGGGTTTACGAAAGAGAAGGCTCAATTTCGGAATCGGGGACCGACACATTTAAGCCGTTAATTAGCTGATGTGCGTAGATAACAAAAAAAACTTTCTTACTACGCTGGATGCTTTAACAATATGCTCGTTAACCGTAGAGATGGATACACCCAGCAAGCGGCTAACTTCTTCATAGCTTTTTCCCTCTATTTTACATAAAATATAAACCTGCTTTCGCCTGGGAGGCAATTGTTCAATTGCCTTGGTTAAAAAGTACGTGCCTTCTTTATAATACATATATTGCTCAACAGGAGAATTTTCTGATACCGCCAGAGTTGTCAAATAACTTTCCAGCTTTTTGTTTAATGCCACTTTACGGAAGAAATCATAGACTAAGTTTTCAGCTATTTTAAATAGATAGGAGCGAAAAGATTTTTCAGGATCTAGATTTTCTCTGCCTGTCCATATTTTTACAAACAAATCTTGCAGCAATTCTTCAGAAATTTCATCAGATTTTATCATTTTAAAGATATTCTGATAAATTCTGACCTTGTAATTATGGTATAATTGTTCAAAAGCCTTTTTATCGCCGCTTTTTAGCAATTTCACAAGCTCATTTTCTGTAAATAATGCATAATCGTCGCAAAAATTAATCATTCAGGCAATTATTTTTACCAAATATATCAAATCAGATTCAAATTTTATTGTAATCAATTACATAAATGCATTATTAAAAATAATTTATAAAATGCACGGTTTATTTAAGAAATAAAACGCCTGATATTCATTAATTAACGAATAATTAACATATTTATAATTTTATCCACTTTTGGCCCATCAAAAGCCGTTCGGCAGACCCGGTTCATTTCTAAGGAGCACCTTCAATAGAGATTCGGATGAACTTGACCACACCATTCGGCGCAAAGATGAAATACATAAAAAAGAATTTCGTCTAACGGACCTGTGGATATTTGGAAGTAACAATAAGCTGCTTCCGGGTCCCACGGCTCTATATCATTGCGGTTGGCGTAAGTGATGAGCCAAACTGGCCTGGGATTGGCATTGATGGTTATCCGATATTAATCAAAAATCTCCGGCGCGTGGACGAAAGCCGCCCCTATTTTTGCATCGTTTATCCCTTTTGGTAAAAATATGAGGCGCTCCATTTTGAAGATATTAATCCATTACTTTGAAAAGTCGAAACCTGCCTGAATGTCGATTGAAGCCACATTCAATTCGCTGTATGGCCAAAACCAAACTATTGCCTTATTGTTGTAATTGGATAATATACCTAATAAAAACGACATGGCAACGCGGGGAACTAAAGTAGAGAGAAAAGAAATCAATTCTTCTCAGCCTTACGAGGCAAAATATGAAGCTCAGAACCCCGGGGTAAGCGCACAGGCTATAACCGGCGCTAAACGTGCAACCGGATCAAATGACCGCAAGGTTATAGAAAAGCACCTCAAAGACAAACAAAAGTGATTTAGCTCAACAAATTTTTAAGCCCCGCAAGGGGCTTTGTGCCTATGGCTGAATTAGAACAATATAAGCAAAAGCGCAATTTCAAAAAAACGCGAGAGCCTAATGGCGGCGAAAGTCATTGGGATAAGCTGCGTTTTGTGGTCCAAAAACATGCGGCGTCCCACCTCCATTATGATTTCCGACTGGAAGTTAAAGGAGTGGATCGAACTGCTTAAACAACAAGTGCAATTATTAATAAAAAACGCAAATAAAAACTGAAACTAAATTCAAAACTTATATCATAAAACGTTTATCTAACCCTATCGCTAATTATTTTTATTGGATGTAGCGCAAACATCCTCCGGCACAATATTTTTTGTCGGACATGAGCTTGAGACGGGTTATTCCAATCCATCGGGAATATACCTGGCATGGACGGATAATCCCACTGGTGCTTTGAATTATTTTTATCAGGGGGTCACAAGACGTGTACTTGGTTAGAATAGGAGCGCTGGTTTGGGTGAAACAGATTTTATATCTAACCAGGCAGCAACCTGCTCATTTCCATTATTATATGCTTAATATATAAATAATAAAATCGCCAATATAACAAAAATGTTACATTGGCGATTCTTTATTGCTATATAATATGCCGAGATTGAAAATATATTATCACAGATTATTAAACAAAACCTAAATCTTCCAGTATGAAAAAAATTCTTCACCTTGCATATTCTTTTCCCATGAACTGGCAGTTAATTGAGAATGTCGTAAAGACACCATGTGTGAAATCAAGAACTACGCGATAATATACGTACCTTACCTAATCACAAAACATGATCTATCCAATGCTCACCAGCCATACGTAAAGTATCTATCAAAGATTTCTGTTCAGCGCTGATCGTTTTTTTTCAAAGGGTAATTAGGTTCGGGTTGCATTGCCAAAATCTATTATCTCCTTGAATAAGACGTATATTCTGCGTGTTTTTTTATGCGCACTATCGAAATATGCTGAACAGGTCACTTTCAAAAAACCAAACTTCAAAATCACGGGACTAAATCCTTTAAAGACTTCGTATCATGAAAAAAATCTATTTAACCTTCTTCACTATTCTATCTATATGCCGGTTTTCCTTTGCACAAGGGACAGCCAGCCATGAACTCAACAATCGGCACTCGGTAGTTCAATTTAATATTTATTCTAACCGGATTTCAGAATAATACAGGGAAGCAACGCAGCAATGAAATTGTGGACAAAAAACAATGTATTAGAAGCTAAGCTCAATAACTAGCAAGATCAAATGAACCAAATTAAGCCACTCTTGAAATTAACGATGTAATTAAACCACGGTCTTATGAAAATAAAAGCTTTTTTGATTTTAAT
>JAQBOV010000036.1 GCA_028287895.1 Mucilaginibacter sp.
TATACCCTGGGGTAATAACAATTTGACTAGTGTTTCGTAGGTGTTCTGCACAGGGATATTCGTATTCTTTTATTCTCCCGCAAAATAAATACTTATTTCAATGCCCCCCAAATTTTCGGACTGATCCGTAAATATCGAACACCGGATGAAGAATATTGAATGGTGATTTATGTTGTAATTCATTCCGGAAGTCGATGTTCAAATTCATTATCCGAAACCAGAGATCGCAAACCGAAAGGTATAAAAACAGTAAAGCCCCTGATGGGCAGGGGTCTTTACTAACCAATTATAAACCTAAATTATGAGAAGGGCTGTAGGAGAAGGAGTCGAACCTTCACGAAGTGGTTATTCTCATTGCTGAAAGCTTTCCAATTTCTTCGCCACCGCGACAAGGAGGTGTGTCTGCCAAAAATTTCACCATCCTACAGTATATTAAGCCATAGGTCCGAAAGTTCCAGGTCTTGAGTTAACAACTTAAAACTCATGACTCAATACTTCAGACTTAACTTAGCTGTTGGGGAAGGGGTCGAACCTTCAAGGAGTGGTTAGCCAGCAAGCTGGTTTCCCATATTCTCCGCCACCGGGACAAGGAGGTGTGTCTGCCAAAAATTTCACCACCCAACATTATATTTTTATTTTAAAGAACGATAAGCATATCCGATTGCTTATTACAAATCTAACAGGACTATCAATTTCTTGCAAATATTTCAATAAATTATTTTTATTTTTAATTTTATTTTAATTAAACTTGTATTTAAATATAGAATTTAAAATTTATGTCCCACAGAAAAGCTCAAAATTTAGAAATTGATAATCTCGATATCCAGATTTTATCAATATTGATGAAAAATGCGACAACTCCATATACCGAAATCGCCAAAGAGTTGATCGTTTCCGGCGGAACCATCCATGTCCGGATGAAAAAATTGGAGGAAATGGGCGTGATAAAAGGTGCCAGTCTGGAAGTAGACCCGCAGAAACTGGGCTATGACATCACCGCGTTCCTGGGCATCTATCTCGAAAAAGGTTCACAGTATCATGAGGCTGTTAAGCAGCTGAAAACCGTAAAGGAAATTGTTGAACTGCATTACACCACCGGAAGCTACAGTATCTTTGCAAAGATCGTTTGCCATGATACTACGCATTTGCGTGAAGTGCTGAACGAGAACATACAGGGTGTAAAAGGAATTCAGCGTACCGAAACATTTATCTCATTAGAAGAAAGCATCAGGAGACAGATCACTTTGGAATAAACTTTACTTGAATTTTCCTTTCAGCATTGCCAATTTAATGGCCATATCGGTTTCGGGTTGATTTTGAGCTTTTTTCTCCGTAATTGGTTTGGGTTGATGTTTTGGTTGTTCCCTTGGTTCATTCACCTTCATCGATAGCGATATCCTTTTACGGTTCGCATCCACTTCGGTTACTGTTACCTCTACCTTTTGATGTACCTTCAGTACTTCATTGGGATCCTTTATGAAGCGATTGGTGATCTGGCTCAGGTGTACCAGGCCATCCTGGTGTACGCCAATATCCACAAAAGCCCCGAAATTAGTAATATTGGTTACAATGCCAGGCAATTTCATACCGATTTTCAGGTCCCCGATGGCGTTCACACCATCTGTAAAGCTAAATGCCTCAAACTGTTCCCGTGGGTCGCGCCCCGGCTTAGCCAGTTCGGCCATAATATCATTCAGCGTAGGCAAACCAACTGCTTCCGTCGCATATTTTTGCAAAGGAATGCTTTTACGTAATTGGGTATTGCCCATCAATTCCTTCACCGAGCATTTCAGATCTTTGGCCATCTGCTCAACCAGGCTGTATCTTTCCGGGTGTACCGCGCTGGTATCTAATGGGTTTTCAGCATCGCCGATGCGCAGGAACCCTGCGGCCTGTTCGAAGGCTTTGTCACCCAATCTGGCTACTTTTTTTAGCTGGTCGCGGCGTTTAAAAGCACCGTGCTCATTGCGATAATCTACAATATTTTGTGCCAGCTGCGGCCCAAGGCCCGACACATAGGCCAATACTTGTTTTGAAGCAGTATTGAGTTCGACTCCTACGGCATTCACGCAGCTGATTACCGTATCATCCAATGATAACTGCAACTTGTTCTGATCCACATCATGCTGATACTGCCCTACACCGATTGATTTCGGGTCGATTTTTACCAGTTCAGCCAGCGGGTCCATCAACCGGCGACCGATAGATACCGCCCCCCTTACCGTCACATCTTTGTCCGGAAATTCCTCCCGGGCAACATCTGATGCTGAATAGATTGATGCGCCGCTTTCATTTACCATCACGATATTGACGCCCGGTAAATTCAGGTTCCTCACAAAAAGTTCGGTTTCTCTGCCTGCTGTTCCGTTGCCAATGGCAATTGCTTCGATATTATATTTTTCAGTCAAATGCCTTGTGGTTTTTTCGGCCTCCTTTGCATTGCCTGCGCCGGTATGCGGGAATATGGCGGTGTATTCCAGCAATTTGCCCTGTTCGTCCAAACAAACCACCTTGCAGCCGGTACGGAAACCGGGATCGATAGCCATGGTTCGTTTTTGTCCTAATGGTGCAGCCATCAGCAATTGGCGGGCATTTTCGGCAAATACTCTGATCGCTTCTTCGTCAGCTTTCTTTTTGGTCAACAAACGCACCTCGGTTTCCATTGAGGGCTTCAGCAATCGCTTGTATCCATCGGCTATTGCCAGTTTTACCTGTTGTGACGATTCATTATTAGCCGTTACAAAAAGTTGTTCCAGCAGAGCAATGGCCTCGTCCTCAGGCGGCTGTATATCCAGCCAAAGCATTTCTTCTTTTTCACCGCGGCGCATAGCCAGTATGCGATGAGATGGTGCTGATTTTACCGGTTCGGTCCAATCGAAATAGTCCTTATACTTAATGCCTGCCTCTTCTTTACCGGCAATCACTCTGGATTGAAAGGTACCTTTCTCCAAAAACAAAGCACGCATTTTGGTACGCACTTCGGCATTTTCGCTGATGTGCTCGGCTATGATATCCCTTGCTCCCGTAAGTGCCTCTTCGGCTGAATTTACGCCTTTTTCCTCATCAATATATTTAGCAGCTTCCGACTCCAGATCCGTCCTGCCTTGTTCCAGTATCAGATCAGCCAGTGGCTGCAGCCCTTTTTCACGTGCAGTTGTCGCCTTGGTTTTCCGTTTCGGGCGATATGGTAAATAGATATCCTCCAAGGCCAACATGGTTTCAGCCTCGTTAACCTGCTTTTCCAACTCAGCACTTAGCTTTCCCATTTCGGTAAGCGATTTCAATATGGCCTGGCGGCGCTTATCCAGTTCACGTAATTGCTGTATGCGGTCGCGTATGGCGGCTACCTGTACTTCGTCGAGACTACCGGTCAGTTCCTTACGGTAACGGGATATAAAGGGCACCGTAGCGCCTTCATCCAGCAAACCCGCGGTGATGCTTACCTGCTTTTCAGCGATGGACAGCTCTAAGGCAATTTTTTTATAGTGGTTGCTCATATTTGACAAATAGGGATTGCGAAGTTGAGCTTCTTTCGGGAGAATTAGAAGTGGTGTTTAAAAGTTTTTTGCAGAGCGTTGCATGCGGCGGGCTAACACGGTAAGGATGTGCAACCTATCAATAGTTAAAAAATGTTCGCAATGGTTAATTGATGGCATCGTACCGGTTTAAAACTTTTAAAAGTTGCCAATACTTAATGATTCAGCGTCTGTTTATCAGCCTTAGTTATTTTCATTTTTCATTCAATATAACAATTAACAATTATTCCATATTTTGAACTTACAACATTATTGTGCAAATTTGCAGTGCTTATAGAGAAAGACGGAGGGATTAGACCCTGCGATGTCTTAGCAACCTGTGCTTACAAGGTGCTACGTTCTACTTATCCGCCTCAAAAATGGATAGGAAAGATAAGCGAAAGTCAATTTTTACACCCGACTTTTCGAAATAAGCTTTTTTCAGTTTGCAGTGTTCAGTTGGCGGTTTGCAGGTATTAGCTGTAGATTCTTCATTCGGTAATTGCCAGCTGCAAACAAGAAACTGCCAATTGAAAACTGGCAACTGCCAACTTTAAAAGATGGATATAAGAAGAGAATTAGAAAAACGCATACTGGTAATTGACGGCGCGATGGGTACCATGATTCAAAGGTATCAGCTCACCGAGGAGGATTTTCGTGGGGAACGTTTTCGTCTTCATCCCTCTGATCTGAAGGGAAATAACGATTTGCTGAATATTACCCGGGCGGATGTGATCAGGGCGATACACCAGGAATACATTAATGCTGGTGCCGATATTATCGAGACCAATACTTTCAGCACACAACGTATTTCCCTGGCCGACTACCACATGGAAGACCTGGCTTACGAGTTGAGCTATGAAGGCGCCCGTATTGCCCGCCAAGTGGCGGACGAGCACAATAAAAAATTTCCTGACAGGCCATGCTTTGTAGCAGGCGCTGTTGGGCCAACCAACCGCACTGCTTCCATGTCGCCTGATGTAAACGATCCGGGTTACCGTGCCGTTACTTTTGATGATCTGGCTGAAGCTTACTATGAGCAAGTGCGCGGCCTGGTTGACGGTGGCTCAGACTTGTTACTAATCGAAACCATATTTGATACACTGAATGCCAAGGCGGCTATATTCGCCATAAAACGATATGAACATGAATGCCGCCAGGCCGGAAAAGACCGTTCGTTTTATCGGAGCACGGCCAATATCATGATTTCGGGCACTATCACCGATGCTTCGGGGCGTACGCTTTCCGGGCAAACGGTTGAGGCATTTTGGAACTCTGTCCGTCACGCCGGTTTGCTGTCTGTGGGCCTGAACTGCGCTTTGGGTGCTAAAGAAATGCGTCCTCATTTACAGGAACTTTCTGAAAAAGCCGACGTGTTTATTTCGGCCTACCCAAACGCGGGTTTGCCAAACGAGTTTGGTGGCTATGATGAAATGCCGCATGAAACTGCCCATTTTATTGAGGATTTCCTGGATTTTGGGATGGTGAATATCGTAGGGGGATGCTGCGGCACTACGCCCGAACATATCCGTTGCATTGCCGAAAAAGCAGCAGCGGCAACACCGCGAAAATTGCCTGAAATAGCACCTTACCTGCGTTTAAGCGGATTGGAACCGGTAAACATAACACCCGAAACCAACTTTGCCAATATAGGCGAGCGTACTAATATTACCGGCTCACCCAAGTTCTCAAAACTGATCCTGGGCGAGGATTATGAAGGCGCTTTAGTAGTCGCGCGTCAGCAGGTGGAAGGCGGTGCGCAGGTAATCGACGTGAACATGGACGAGGGGATGATCGACTCGGAAGCGGCGATGGTGAAATTCTTAAACCTGATCGCGTCCGAACCCGATATAGCCAAACTGCCCATCATGGTCGACTCATCCAAATGGACGGTGATAGAAGCCGGGCTAAAATGCCTGCAGGGTAAAGGGATCGTCAATTCCATTTCATTAAAAGAGGGCGAGGACAAATTCAGGGACCAGGCCCGTAAAATACAAAGCTATGGCGCTGCCGTAGTGGTAATGGCTTTTGATGAGCAGGGACAAGCGGATTCATTGGCCCGCCGGATTGAGATATGTAAACGTTGTTATGACATCCTGGTAAATGAGGTGGGCTTTCCGCCACAGGACATCATCTTCGACCCCAATATCTTAACCGTTGCCACAGGCTTGGAAGAACATAACAATTATGCGGTCGACTTCATCGAAGCCACCCGCTGGATAAAACAAAATCTCCCGCTTGCAAAAGTAAGCGGCGGGGTAAGTAATATTTCATTCTCCTTCAGAGGCAACAATGTTGTGCGCGAGGCCATGCACTCCGCTTTTTTGTACCACGCCATCAAAGCCGGACTGGATATGGGTATTGTGAATGCCGGGATGCTGGAGGTCTATCAAGAGATACCTAAGGATTTGCTTGAAAAGGTGGAAGATGTATTGCTTAATCGCCGCCCGGATGCTACCGAACGCCTGGTGGAGTTTGCCGATACCATCAAATCAAAAGGCAAAGAAATTGTGCGCGATGAGGAATGGCGCAAAGATCCCGTTGAAAAACGCTTATCGCACGCCCTGGTTAAAGGTATTATTGAGTACCTGGATGATGACGTGGAAGAGGCGCGACTAAAATTTGACAAGCCGCTGGAAGTGATCGAAGGTCCTTTGATGGACGGAATGAATGTTGTGGGGGACCTGTTTGGAGCCGGAAAAATGTTTTTACCGCAGGTCGTAAAATCGGCAAGAGTGATGAAAAAAGCCGTAGCCTATCTTTTGCCATTTATTGAATTAGAGAAACAGCGGGTGATCGATGCCGGTGAAGACAGCACTGGCAGCCGGGCCAATGCAGGTAAGGTCTTAATGGCGACCGTCAAAGGCGATGTGCACGATATTGGTAAAAACATAGTAGGCGTTGTTTTGGCTTGTAATAATTTCGAGGTGATCGACCTGGGCGTAATGGTTCCCGCGCAGCGCATTATCGAAGAGGCCAGGAAACAGCAGGTGGACATTATTGGCCTTAGTGGTCTGATCACGCCATCTTTAGATGAAATGGTCCACTTCGCCAAAGAGATGGATCGTGAGGGCTTTACTATTCCGCTGATCATTGGCGGGGCGACTACCTCACGCATACATGCGGCAGTTAAAGTGGCGCCGAATTATCAGCATGGCGTTATCCACGTACTGGATGCCTCGCGCAGTGTAGGCGTTTGCAGCAACCTGATGAATAAGGACCTGCGCGATGATTTTATAAAAAATACAAAGGCCGAATATGAAAAAGCCCGTGAGGCGCACCTGAATAAACGTTCGGATAAACGTTTTGTAAGCATTGACGAGGCACGGAAGTCGAGGTTGCAGATCAACCTGAACGGCTCCATTCCGCCAAAACCGACGTTTACCGGCAGCAAAGTTTTCGAGGCATTTCCGCTGGAAGAATTATTGCCTTATATTGACTGGACACCATTTTTTCATACCTGGGAACTGCGGGGCAGCTATCCGAAAATATTCAATGATCAATACGTAGGTACCGAAGCCAAAAAGCTGTTTGACGATGCACAGGTGCTGTTAAAGAAGATTGTAAAGGAAAAACTGTTACAGGCAAATGCAGTGATCGGTTTCTGGCCAGCCAACAGCGTTGGGGATGATATTGAGTTATATAGCAGTGAAACGCGTACGCAATTGTTAACACGCATTCATACGCTTCGCCAGCAGTCGGAGAAAGTTAAGGGTGAGCCTTACTATGCATTGTCAGACTTTATTGCCCCTAAAGAGAGCGGCGTGCCTGATTACTGGGGCGGTTTTGCTGTTACTGCGGGTATTGGCTGTGAGGAACTGGTGGCAGAATTTGAAAAAGATCATGACGATTATAACAGCATTATGGCCAAAGCTCTTGCAGACCGTTTGGCAGAAGCCTTTGCTGAAAAAATGCACGAGCTGGTGCGGCGCCAGTACTGGGGTTATGCCAAAGACGAACAACTGGGTACCGAAGAGCTGATCAAAGAACAATATCAGGGCATTCGTCCGGCGCCGGGCTATCCAGCCTGCCCTGATCATACCGAAAAGATCACTTTATTTGAACTGCTGAAAGCGGAAGATAACGCGCACATGCGCCTGACCGAAAGCCTGGCCATGACACCGGCGGCATCCGTCAGCGGCTTCTATTTTGCACATCCGCAGGCACGATACTTTGGGCTTGGTAAAATCAGTAAAGACCAGGTGGAAGATTATGCCAAGCGCAAAAATATGTCAATTGAAACCGTAGAGCGGTGGATGGGACCAAATCTTAATTATTAAACAGAGTGGCAGCTGCAGAGTTTGTGGCGGTTATTTAATTGTATAATTAAACTGTTACTTTTATTGCCAGGATCAAATTCAACCTAAAAATAAAACTGCCAGTGCTGCTGCACGTGCTACTAAGAAAATGAGAATAACCGAACACATACAAAACGCCAAAGGCAAAACACTTTTTTCATTTGAATTATTGCCGCCCGTTAAAGGCAATAGCATACAAAGCATTTATAATGCCATCGATCCGCTGATGGAGTTTAATCCGCCGTTTATTGACGTTACCTATCATCGCGAGGATTATATTTATAAGCAGCACGACAATGGTCTGCTCGAAAAGGTATCTTATCGTAAGCGTCCCGGTACGGTGGCTATTTGCGCTGCTATTATGAACCGCTACAAAGTAGATGCAGTGCCTCACTTGATTTGCGGCGGCTTTACAAGGGAAGAAACCGAGAATGCACTGATCGATCTGCAATTTTTGGGGATAGACAATGTACTGGTGCTTCGTGGTGACGCCCGTATGGCTGATTCCGGTTTTATACCTACCCCTGGCGGCCACTCTTATGCCACCGACTTACTGCAACAGGTAGTAAACATGAACAGCGGGAAATACCTGTATGAGGATCACGAAGTGATGAATGCCAACTTCTGCATCGGTGTGGCGGGTTATCCTGAAAAGCACTTTGAGGCCCCAAACCTCAAAACTGACTTTAAATACCTGAAGCAAAAGGTGGATATGGGAGCCGATTTTATTGTGACCCAGATGTTTTTTGATAATACTAAATACTGCGAGTTTGTAAAACAGTGCCGCCAGAATGGCATCAACGTGCCTATTATACCCGGATTAAAACCCATTACCTCCTCAAAGCAATTGATCAATCTGCCGAAAATATTTCATATCGACATTCCTGAAGATTTGAGCGAAGCCGTGCATGCCTGCAAATCAGAAAAGGATGTAAAAGACGTCGGCATTGAGTGGATGATCCACCAATGTAAAGAACTGGTCGATTTTGGTGCACCGGTTTTGCACTTTTATACCATGAGTAATCCCGGCCCGACAAGGAAGATCGCCGAAGCGATATTTTAATTGCTAATTCCAAAACCTTAAACAAATCACATTTTCTCATAGATGAAACTGCTTTATATTATCCTGTTTATAACTTTACCCTCGGCTATTTTCGCCCAATCCAATTACCATCAGGGCTATGTTTTAAAAAATAATGGTGATACCCTAAAAGGATATATTGACTACCGCGAATGGGCCCAAAACCCAAAATCAATAGATTTTAAGATAAATAAAGACGATAATCAGCCTTTGAAATTTACACCTCCCGATATCAAAGGATTTCAGGTCACAGGAATGGAAACCTATATGAGCTATACAGGCATGATAAGCATGGATGGAACACGCTTCCCTGATCTATCTGTTGGCTTAGATACAACCAAACAACAAAGCAGCATATTTTTAAAGCAATTGGCGACAGGTGATCATGCTACATTATTTTACGATAACGACGAAAACAAAGTCCGCTTTTTTATTACCGAAAAAAACAAAAAGCCTGTAGAACTGAAATATTATCAATATTATACCAATGAACGGGATATCAAAGAGATATGCATTTATAGAGGTCAATTAATACTCTACATTAATAAATTCAATGCAGGAAGCACAGATTTAATGAAAGAAGTAGCCCGAAGTCGCTATGCACAACTAGATCTGGAACATTTAGTCGACGAAATAAACGGCATTGCGCAAGCAAATAGCAATGTCAAAACTAAAAAGTCAAGTAACCGGTTTTTTATCGGGGCTGGAGTAAACAATACGCAAACCGTGTATAACTATACTAATTTTGCAACTGTTCCCACTTCATCTACCATATCTCCTAAAATAGACTTAGGGTATGATGTGTTTGTTAACCCGAATATTCAAAAACTTATTTTAAGGGCCGACCTTTCCTTTTCATATATAAGTCCACGGCTCGTTTTACCGGCAGCGGTAAATTCCCATACGAACGACATTTATAGATTTAATCAATACACGGCCAGCATAGTTCCCCAGTTATTATTTAATTTTTATAATAAAGATAATTTTAAAGTATACATAGATGCCGGTGTGTCATTTAATTTATCAGCATATTCAAACACAAAAATCATAGATCCTAATACGGGAACCAAAGACCCCAATGAAGAACCATATCACTTGGAATCATATTGGGCCAATTTTCCTTTACAGATAGGGGTTATGCTTAATAAAAAAATGGAGTTTTCATTTACTTACACCGGCATTGCTTCTTATACGCAATATGTATTTAGTTCTTTGAGTAACCGGTCGGCAAGTTTAGGGATGAGATTTTATTATAAGTAGATTATTTAAGGCTAACGAACAAGGTGACTCCATCGGAGATTTGTTTATAGATAAAGCTAAAAAGGTTATATTTAGCTAGCTTGAACCTTATTGGGCCAGTATTCCTTTACAAGTGGGCGCAGGACTTAATAAAAAAATGGAAATCTCCTTTACTTATAACAACTTTGCTGCTTACACAAAATATTCAGGCATTTCTGTTGCTAATCAATCCTTTGATCTGGGAGTAGAAATTGTTTTTAGACAGTAAGTAATCCAAACGATCTACAAAACCATCATTTGCTTTAAAGTATCACTCAATACCTTTGCCGAGGTAAAATGAATACTTGGTATCCCTAATTTTTCAGCGGCCACTATGTTGCGGTAATTATCGTCGATGAACAAAGCCTCTTCGGGTTTTACCCCGTAGCGGTCAAGCAGAATATGGTAAAACTCTGGCGTAGGCTTACGCATTTTTTCAGCACCGGAAACCACAATGCCGTCAAACCATTTTAAAAATTCAAAACGCTCAAAGGCTACAGGAAAGGTCTCTGCCGACCAGTTGGTCAACGCGTAAATTTTATAGTGGCCTTTTTCTTTTAGCTGTTTGAATATCTCTACCACATCATGAAATGCCTCGCCAAGCATTTCTTCCCAGCGCCCGTAAAATGCGCGGATATTTTCTTCATGCCCGGGGTGTTTGTTTACCAGGAATTCAGTTCCCTCATGCAGTGGCCTGCCCGCATCCTGCTCCTCATTCCAGTCGGAGGTGGTAATATCGGCCAGGAAACGCTCCATTTCGTCCTCATTATTAAAAATGTTGCGGTACATATATCTTGGGTTCCAGTCTATTAAGACTGCACCGAGATCGAAGATGATGGTATTGATCATAAAATTATTAATTCAAACCTTGTAACAGCTTCTTGATGACATATAGTTTCTCCATTGTTGCCTGCTCTAAGCCCCTCAGGGCAGGTCCCTGCTGATCTTCACTGAGCTCATCGAAGCAATCTTGTTTGACCTTTATTATTCGCTTTCTCCATAAATCACCACATCAAAATGGAAGATCGCATCGGAATTTCGTGTCCAAATAAATAACAATCCGCTACTTATTCTCCAGCAAATATCTCTTAAATTCCTCAAAACCGGTACCTAAAGATGCGGCCTGCTTGGTTTTCCCTTCCAGTTTTTTTACTTCTTCGGGTATTACAATTGCCTTTGCGATATGTTCAGGCAAAACATCGGGGAACTTGCAGGGATGTGCCGTTGATAAAAACACGCCGGTTGCTTTCCCGGCCGGCTGGTCCTGCTGCCAGTCTTTAAGCGCCTGCCAGGCAATGGCCGTATGCGGACAGGCGATATAGTTATAAAGACTATAAATTTTCTCGACAGCCGCCAGCGTTTCTTCATCAGTATAGCTGAACCCTGTTATTAATCTCTTTAACCCTTCGCTGTCTTGCTTAAACATATCTTCTATCCTTACCCAGTTACTCGGGTTACCCACATCCATAGCATTCGATATGGTTTGCACGGATGGTCTAGCCTGATATACCCCGGTCTTTAAAAACTCCGGCACAGTATTATTTGCATTGGTAGCGGCAATGAACTGCTCAACAGGTAAGCCCATTTTCCAGGCCAACAAGCCAGCGCCGATATTACCGAAATTGCCGCTCGGGACAGAAAACACTACCTTACTCTTTCCTTCTTTAAGCAATTGGGCATAAGCATTAAAGTAATAGAATGTTTGTGGGATCAAACGTGCAATATTGATCGAATTAGCCGAAGTAAGGCGGAATTTCGCATTCAGCTGCGGATCAGTAAAGGCCTGTTTTACCAGCGCCTGGCAATCGTCAAAAGTACCGTCCACCTCAATAGCCCGAATGTTCCGCCCGTTGGTAGTCAATTGCAATTCCTGTATACCACTTACCTTGCCTTTGGGATACAATATGGTCACCCTGGTATTGGGCACTCCCAAAAAACCCAGGGCTACTGCCCCGCCGGTATCGCCCGAAGTAGCCACCAGCACATCCAGTTGTTTTTCGCCGGCTTCTAAAAAGTAGCTCATTACCCGGCTCATAAACCGTGCGCCAAAATCCTTAAACGCCAGTGAGGGCCCATGGAAAAGCTCCAGCACATAAATACGCTCTTCCAGCTCAACCGCGGGCGCATAAAAATTGATCGCCTCGCGGATGATCGCCTTCAGGTCATTCTCCGGAATATCATCACCCAATAAATTTTTTGCCACATGAAAAGCGATTTCAGGCAGGGTATAGCTATCTAAATTATCTAAAAATCCCTCATCCAACCTGGCAATGGATACCGGCATATATAAGCCTTCGTCCTGCGGCATACTATTAAAAACCGCCTCTTTAAAGGCGACACGGGCGGAGGTATTGTTGGTACTATAATATTTCATTTTTTGATTTCGAATTTCGAAATTATTTAATTCTTGAATTTTACCGGTTTTGGCTCTGGTCCTTGTTCTTGTAGCGCGCCTTACCTTTGGCTTCAGCCTGTTATTCTCGGTCCCTTATCATTAATCCCGGATACATACCCATTTGAACCGATATGGATACTTGTCAGGTGCTGTTGCAATTTTTGGGTGATCTGCCTGGCGGTTTCTTCATCCCTGGTAAAGGCAAAAACCGATGGTCCGGAGCCTGAGATACCAAAGCTTACCGCTCCGATATTCATAGCCATTTCCCTCATTTTATAAAAGTCAGGTATCAGTATGGAACGCACAGGTTCCACCAGAATATCCTTCATACTGCGGCCTATCAGATCAATATCATTCATAAATAATCCGCTGACCAGCCCGGCAATATTACCCCATTGCGTTACTGCATCCTTCATCTGTATCTTGTTTCGGATGATCTGTCTTGCCTCACGCGTGGGTACATCTACATCCGGAAAAACGATGGCACAATATAATTCCTTTGGATGGGGAAGCTTTACAATATCCAGCGGTTCATAGCTGCGTATCAGCACAAAACCACCCAATAAAGCCGGCGCCACATTATCCGCATGACCATGCCCGCAGGCCATTTCTTCGCCTTTGATCGCAAAGGGTAACAATTTTACCGCATCGGTTTGGTCGCCCAATAAGGTTTTGGCGGCAAATAGTCCGGCGACTGTGCTGGCCGAACTTGAGCCCAATCCGCTGCCTATGGGCATTTTCTTGTGCAGCTCGATATCCAGTCCAATGTCGGTACGCCCAATGCTTTGCAGATAATGCTGTACACTTACGCTTACCGTATTTTTAGCGGGATCAAGCGGCAAGCGACCATTATCCCCGGTTATTTTGCTGATGGTGATACCCGGCTTATTGATTACCCGCATGATTACTTCGTCACCCGGTTCATTCACCGCAAATCCCAGCACATCAAAACCGCAAACGACGTTGGCAACGGTCGCCGGGGCAAAAACGCGAACCCCCCGGCCCCCGGAAAGGGGAGCTAAGGGGTCTGCGGCTTTTTTTAGTTCTTGTAGGTTATTTTCCATGTTACCTTTATAATTTTTCCCCTTTGAGGGGGCCGGAGCTAATTTGCTCCCACATTTATCAAATCAGCAAATACCCCTGCGGCAGTAACTTCAGCACCGGCACCCGGGCCTTTTACCACCAGTGGCCTGTCCTTATACCTGTCAGTAGTGAATGAAATAATATTATCACTGCCGGATAGCATATAGAACGGATGATTCTCATCTACCATTTGTAAGGTAATGGCTGCTTTTCCATTTTCCAGCTTACCGATGTAACGCAATACCTTCTTTTCAGCCGCTGCTTTTTCTTTCAACTTGGTAAAATAAGCGTCTTCCTTTTTCAGAGCGGCATAAAAATCTTCCACGGTCTGTGCATCAAGGCAGCTTTTTGGCAAAATGCTTTCTATCTGCACATCCGATGCTTCCATAGCATGACCCGCATCACGGGCAAGTATCAGTATTTTACGCATAAAATCTGTTCCCTTGAGGTCATCGCGCGGATCTGGCTCGGTATAGCCCTTTTCCTGCGCCAGTTTTACCACATCATGAAAATTTGCATCGCCTTTAAAATGATTAAAGATAAATGATATCGTACCCGAAAGTATCGCTTCAATGCGCTTTACCCGGTCGCCGCTGCTCATCAGGTCCTTTAACGTGCGAATAATAGGGAGCCCTGCTCCCACATTAGTTTCATAAAAGAAATCAACCCCATGCTGCCTGGCCGCGTCTCTGAAGGTTTTATACTGGCTGTATGCTGCCGAGTTGCCTATCTTATTGCAGGTAACTACAGATATATTCGATTTAAAAATATCCTCATAAAACTCAACAGGCCGCGGACTGGCGGTATTATCAATAAATACGCAATTAGGCAAATTCATTTGCTTCATGCGGTTAACAAAATCAGCCAGGTTTGCCTTTTCGTCTGACTGTTGCAATTCGTCCTGCCATTTATCCAATGATAAGCCATCGGCATCAAACAGCATTTTGCGCGTATTACTTATACCGGCAATTTTTACCTGTATGCCGTTATTTTGCTGCAAAAATTCGCTGTGCTGGTTCAATTGTTTAAATAAGGTAGTACCGATATTACCAGTACCGAGGCAAAAGGCATGCAGGGTTTTATTAAGCTGAACGAAAAAGGCATCATGCACGGCATTCAATGCTTTGGCCAGATCATGCCGTGAAATAATCACCGAAATATTATACTCTGACGAGCCTTGTGCTATGGCCCGCACATTAATACCGTTACGCCCCAGGGCGTGAAATAATTTGCCTGATATGCCGGGTGTTTGTTTCATGTTCTCGCCAACAATGGCAACAATGGCCAGGCTTTGTTCAATTTCGGGCTGATCAAGTTTACGTGCAAGCAGTTCCAGTTCAAATTCCTGCTCTATCAGGCGTTTGGCTTTTTCGGCGTCATTTGGCTGAACAGCGAAAGTAATACTATGTTCTGATGATGACTGCGTGATGAGTATGATATTGATCTGCTCACGCGCCAGTAAAGAAAACAATCGTCCGCTAAAACCGGACTTACCTACCATTCCGCTGCCTTCAAGATTGATAATGCTGATATCGCTGATGGATGATATCCCTTTTATGGGTAAGCCTGATGCTTTGCAATCATGCTGAATAACTGTTCCGGCAAACTCCACATCAAACGTATTTTTTATAACGATCGGTATCTTTTTCAAAAATGCCGGTATCATTGTTGGCGGATAGATTACCTTTGCGCCAAAATAAGATAACTCCATTGCTTCAGTATAGGTTAGTTCAGGCAATGAGAATGCTTTTTTTACCATGCGCGGGTCAGCGGTCATCATACCATTTACGTCTGTCCATATCTGTATTTCAGAGGCGTTCAGCGCCGAACCAAAAATAGCTGCGCTGTAATCACTTCCCCCACGGCCCAGCGTGGTGATCTGCCCGGTATCATTTGAGGCGATAAATCCGGTTACGAAAAGCATTTTATCCGGGTTTTCCTGATGAAAGCCTCTGATCAGCAATTCAGTCAGGTCCATATTAACCCTGGCATGGCCAAAATCACTGTCCGTTTTTATCAGTTCAGACGCATCAGCAAATAATGCCTCCGGGAAATATTGAGCAGCCATTTTACTGATCATTAAAGTCGAACAGCGTTCTCCGTAACTTAATATCAGGTCGCGTGTTTTTGGGGTAAGCTCGCGCAGGGTCAACACCCCCTGCAGCAATTCTTCCAGGTGATTAAAGTTGATCTTTAACCGCGTATAGGCCGGGTTCTGGTGCTGCACATTCAGCAGCGTGCGCACCATTTCAAAATGACGTGTTTCCAGTTCGGCCAATTGTGCCGTAAAATCCCCGCCGCTCGCTGCATTTTCAGCCATTGACGATAGTAAATTGGTCACGCCGCTCATGGCAGACAGAACTACTACCGGCTTTTCACCGGCCTGGTATTCTTTTTTCAAGATGTCAATCACCGTAGCAATGCTTTGCGCTGAACCGACAGAAGTGCCTCCAAATTTTAAAATTTTCATTTGTGATAAAATAAAAACGCCTTCCTCTTTGCGGGAGGAAGGCGTTTGGTTGGTTTGTTTATATTTTACACCATACAATCATCTTCCCCCATGGCAAACCCCGGTGGTAGTTGTTGTCGTAATTGTGGTGCTACTAATTATCATTTCTGTAATGTCTGTAAAGTAAGTAGATATTTTTTTAATTTGCAAGTGCTTATTTTACTTTTCTGCAAATAAAAAAGCAAACCGGTTCTTTAAACGATTACCCAGAACATGAACCTATTAGAAATTGCCTTTGATTTTTGCCTGCCAAAGCTGGTTTTGCCAAACAAGACCGGCATCCTGGCGTTGCAACACAAACAGAACCTTCCGTTAGCAAGGGCAGCATAGATTCTGCCGGGACCAGTTGACCTGCAAAAAGCATTTGAACGTAATATTTTAAGACCAGGGCATTTCCAAGCGTAATTTGGGCTAAATTAGTATCGTAATTTTTTTATTCTGAATTATAAGCTTCCTATGAATAACGAAATCAGGTCGATGATAAGCGAAACGTCTTACAAAGCTGCACGTTTGGTATCAGGTGCAATTGAAACCCATTTTGCCGAACAACTGGCTGCCGCAGCAAAGCGCGGGGAAGATGGCCTTGCGCCCGAACCCAGAAAACAAATAATTGAAGCCATTATAGACACGGCATTCTGGACGAGCCTGCGAAAAGAAGAAGGCCGGCCCCCTAAGATATCGCTTGCATTTCTTCCGCCTGATAGAACTAAGCTGCCGCTGGTATTTGAGCAACGCCTGCCGCTTAGCCCGGATATTTTAACCAAACTGGCTCCCGCTGTTGAACGCTCCGGTATTCATCTGGGTGTATGGCATGATGAGGAAGAAATATACATTTGGGGCACCACGCATGATATTCCAGGCTTTTGCTTTGTGCTGGAAGTGATTGAGCCGGGCCTATTGGTGATCAAGCATAGACGAGTAGACGGCTTTGGCAAATTTGTTAATGTGGCCGTATTAAAAGGTGACGAAGTGAAAATAGTGGATGAGCAAAGCGTCACTTTGCCTGATTGCCCCGCACTGCTGACCTCTTTACTTGGCTTTTCTTCTCCTGCTTCGTGGAATAATACAGTCAACCTGCATGTACAGTTAGCGGTATCCATGCGTGCACATGGACATGGTGGCTTATTGCTCGTAGTACCCTCTGATAACGACAATTGGCGCGAGTCGATCATCCATCCTATTTCATATGCCATTTCACCGTCTTTTGGTGGCTTGGCCGATTTGATGAAGCAAAAGGTAAACAAGCAAAACCTGGTGCTCTGGCAGGATGAGCTAAGCCGTGAAATAGAAAGTGTAGCCGGCCTTACCGCTGTAGATGGCGCAACTATTATCAATGACAAAAGCGAATTGGTGGCTTTCGGGGCCAAAATAACACGCCCGATAGGGGGTGAAACCGTTAAAGAGATCATGGTGACCGAACCGATTATTGACAGCGCCGCACAGATCATCGCTCCGGGACAAGATGGGGGAACACGGCATTTTGCGGCGGCCCAGTTTGTTTATGACCAACGGGATGCTTTTGCATTGGTGGCTTCGCAAGATGGTCGATTTACCATATTCTCATGGTCGCCTTGCGATGAAATAGTGCATGCGCACAGAGTGGATACCTTGCTGCTTTAATTTTATCTGAACCTTAATTGCTGATAGGATTAAAGGATTCCCGGATTATTTATTCAAAATCAAGTAATCCATAGATCATGCAAATCAAGATTTAGACAGCTTTACTCACTTTTTATCCGGCACTTGCCGGAGCAGCCATAAAGCCAGGTCATTAGCGGCTTTGTCGTTTTCAAAACCATCCGGAAGCCTGCCATTAGTATATTCGTTATAAAGCCATGGATCGCCCACGGCCATTACAATTCCTTTACCATAGCGGCAGATCGCTATAATATTGACATCGCCCTTCTTCAACGCCGGATAGGCCGGAGGTCTTAGCGTTAAGGAACAAATATCCTTCATAAATATCTTCTTTGCGGTTTTAAGCAGCGGGTTGTCAGCGCCGATGGCGAATGCTCCGTCCGCGAAATGCTGATCATCCTTTACATGATTCTGCAGGTCATCATTAAAATGGATGCCAAATTTCCCGGCAAGCGTATTAAAATGCTTCAACTCCACGTTAGCGCTGTCATTTGCCATGAGTAATAACACTCCTCCATGCTTAACCCAGCTGGCAATAATTTTTACATCTTCCGGGCCGATATATTTGGGATCGGGACTTTCTTTCTTAGTATCAGGATCCACAATAATGTAGATATCCGCTTTTAGGAGATCAGTAGCAGTAGGTGCCACATAAAGCGTGCTTAAAAAGGCACCCTTACTTTTAAAAGCATCACCGAAAATGGAAAAACCATTGTTATCTTTTTCTTCCCACTTATAATGATAGGATACTATTTTTCCTGAAGCATCCGTTTTATGCTCGTCATTAAAATAAGAGTCAAGAATAACTTTTTTTGGCTGTGCGTTGCCTTTGAAAGCTATCGTTATGAAAAGTATTGCCAAAAGCCACCGCTGTAGTCTGTTCATGTCTAACCAGGTAATGAAAAAGCAATTTATTCAAAGATTATCGATTTTTACGTATTTTGAGCCGATTTATATATGAAACGATACCGGTTCGGGTTGCTGATTTTAATTTCTGTCATTTACGTTTCATGCAATCGCTTTCATCCGAAAAGGAGTTTGCCTTTCGCAACCGTGAAGGGGACACACTTTACCGAAGTGCGCAGGGCTTTTAACACCGGGCTTATTTTTGATAAACAGGGCTACCAGTTACTGCCATCCTGGAAATTATATTTTATATCTGATGATTCGGTAATGGTATTCAGTCCGAAAATGAAAACATTTTATGGTTTTCATGTTTATTTTGATCATGACTCAATTTTCAATATGGCTGATGCCTGGTTCAAAGTAAAAAAGATAACTTCAGATAGTCTGGAATTTCAGGCGTTGAGGGTGGAGAACAAGGTTATACTGGATAATGATGAAGGCTCCAATGTTTTTCTTACTTTTTATTCAGACCGCTATATAAAAAGCCGGCCGGCGGAGTATATTCAAAAGAAGGGACTGCCGGGAACTATGGATTCATTATTTATAAAGGCAAGAGCCAAATTAGCCAATACCAAAATTGACAGCGCTTTTTCCGCTACCCAACCCGTTATCTTCAAAAGTAAAACACCGCTGGTTACGGTTGAAAAAGTAAAGACCCTATCAACCCCTTTAGACAAGGTCGACCCATCGGTTGACTATCTTTATCCTGAATATAATATCACTATCCATAAAGCCTATGAAGATTTTGATTATCCCTTTTCCGTCTTCATTGATGACAAGGGCCGGATGCATTTTGGCAGATCAATTATACCCTATTCCAGCGAGTATAAAGCAACTTATGAACAGGTAATGAAAGGTATCATCAACGGGTACCTGCAGCATTACCTCGAAATTGCTCCCGGCAATACGCTGGGTATGGCGCACACCAGTTCTGTTTTGTTGAATGTGAAGGGCAGCAAGAGATAACTTAGGCAGCTTCTGCCGTTTCAGATCTGTTTACAGGTGACTCCTTTTTTTCCTGGCAATACATTGCTGATTTTTGATAAATTAGCCGCCTGTTATAATGAATCATCTGTCATGCCAATAAAGAAAGTACTTTTCTATTTTTTACTGATAATCCCGGCTTTGCTCAGCTCGTGCAGCCGTAAAAAAGTAATAGAAGGATCAATATCCTATAGCATCGAATATCAATTGCCCGATAGCCTGCATAAATATTTACTTTATCTGCCCAAATCAGCTAAGGTTTACTTCAAAGGCGATTCAGCAGTAAGTATCCAGCAGATGAATGATGAAGCAACTACCGTCATCACTTATAAGCCTACGGACTTTATGCGCGTGCTGCTGGCATCAAACGCAAAAAAATATGTGATAGACTACAATAAAGCAGACCAGGCTAAGGAATCACCTGCCAGGCTTGGGTATAGCTACATTGCAGCTACAGAAACCCGCACGATTGCCGGTTATAAAGCATTAAAGTACACCCTTACAGATAAAGTAACGGGCGAAACTGCAGAAGCATGGTTTACCAAAGAAGTTACCGCTATCCCGAATTCGCTAACCATGCCTTTTGATACTACAAAAGGTGTTCCGCTGGCTTTTACTGTAAACCATAATGGAATGATAATTAAAACAACCGTAAAAGACATCAGATTCGAGCCGATACCGGCAGGCCTGTTTTCAACCCCGGCCGGATATGAACCTTTAACACCGAAGCAGCTGAGGGATATGCCGGTAGAAAATTAAGGGCGTTAAGTTGAGTGTAAATATTGTTCCTTTGCGCCATAGCGGCAGTTTACAGTTGTTCAGCAAAAAACTTCAACGATGTGATAATACGTTTAGACCAATATGGCCATTCGTGTCCCCCGGAATATTCTTCATAAGTATGAATTATTCCTTCTTTTCCCATTTTTTGATGCAGGTCGCGGTTATAGTTTATTAAAGGGTCATTTGTGCCGCAGTCAAAATGTACCGGCGGTAAATGATGGCGGTAATGTTTAAAAGTTGCCAGCAAATCTTCATCTATAATATCTAGTGGTATATAGCTTTTTAAGCTTTCTTCCACAAAAAGTTTCATCTGGGGCAAACTGGTAATCGATGAAAGCCCCGATATGGCCTTAAATTTCGGTCCGTATTTAGCTCCTATGCGCAAAGCACCAAACCCGCCCATTGAAAGCCCTGAAATAAAAAGGGGTGACGATTCATCAGCGCCGTCTATTTTTTCAACAACAGCATCAACGACATCTTCAACTATCCATTTTTCAAAATCATAATTATTATGCTGCAAATAGGCCGATCCGTCGCCCCACAGGCCGTCTGATGGCATGGCAAGAATCATAGGTGGCAGCTCTCCCCGGTTTATAAGTTCATTCACTTTTAAATGTACCCCGCCGCTATGCGCCCAGCTCCAGGCGCTGCCATACACCCCGTGCAAAAGAATTACTACAGGGGCAGTATTAGTTTTATTAACCGAAGGTGGTACAAACACACAAATATCTCCGCGCCCTTTAAGACTGGGCGTTTTTACCGTTATAAAACGCAGATGATTTGCTTCAAACTGAGGATTAGAAATCTCTACTGTTCTGAATCGGGACATTTTTTCGTTATTCAAATACGACGACTCCTTTGGCATTTCGGCCGTTAAGTAGGTCATCAAAGGCTTTATCAAGTTCATTTAAGGGATAGGTGCGGGTGATCATCTCTTCTAATAAAAGTTGCCCGTCTTCGTATAAGTTAATAATAGTCGGAAAATCTGTCTGTGGCCTGCATTTTCCATACAGGGGATTAATGTAGGTTTTATCCCACTCAAAAAGCTTCATATCAATGGTGATCTCCTGTTCAATACCACTGACCTGGACGGCGGTGCCGGCATTACGCACCATTGCCAGCGGCGCTGCCCCTAATTGAGGCATTGCAGTACATTCAAAGGCATAATCGGCGCCTCTGCCACCGGTCAGGCCTTTTACCTGTATAGCCGCGTTTAAAAGCCCTGTATCAGCGCTGCTTGCAAGCAGCGTATGGGTTGCTCCAAAGGCTTTCGCCATCTCGAGCCTGTTTTTATTGATATCGACAGCAATGATCTTTCCGGCCTTTGCAATTTTAGCGCCCTGAATAACATTTAAACCTACACCTCCCGTTCCAAGTACGACAACCGATGAACCGGGTTTTACTTTGGCGGCATTTACTACCGAGCCATATCCCGTCATCACTCCGCAACTAATAATGCTTGCCGCCGGGAAAGTCATTTTATCAGAATAATTTTTTACCACTGCCGATTCCTTAACCAAAGTATACTCAGCCATTGTGCCTATGTTGAATGAACGAAGCAGCGGCCGGCCTTTAAATCGAGTACCCGATGGGTCGGCATGGCCTGGTGTATATCCATTGCCACCGGCTGCAACGGGAGAGGCTACTTCACATAAATGCTGGTTTCCTTCCAAACATTGAAAACAATGACCGCAATGCATGGCCCAGCTCAATATTACGTTGTCGCCCTGAGACAACCTTTTCACATCTTTGCCGGCCCCGGCCACTACTCCGGCACCCTCGTGCCCTAAAATGAGTTGTTTGCCCCAGCTAAGGGAATCATAATCAGTATGGCATAGTCCGGCCGCTTTGATCTTTATCAGCACCTCATCGTCTTTGGGTTCATTAACTTCGATCTCTGCAATCTCAAAATTGCCTTTACCATCAGTTATTGCCGCTTTACAAAAGATGCTCATTTAAATAAGGTCGGTTTTCAGTTGAAACAATTTAACTAATATTAAATATCCCTGTTGGATCAGGATGCGAAATAAGCTATTTATATCAATAAAAAAAAGAAAGAAATTAGCCATTTGTTGGGGAATATTATTCTAAATTGCTGAATGTGAGGATTAAAAGGCCAAATCCACAATATTTTTGATAAGTTTTTCTACTTTTAGGATAATTTCTTCATTGTTAATAGCGGGGAGGTTCCTTTAATTTGGATATTCCGGTAAACCTGTATAATGACAAAACATAAACCTTCGATAATTATTACTCTGCTTTACCTATTGATGATATGTCCTACGGTTAAAGCCCAACAGAAAAAACACCCACCTGCTAAGGAAGAGATCATTTATCACCTATTTCAAAGAAGCTTTTACGACAGCAGCGGCGACCAGCATGGTGATCTGAATGGCATCAGGCAAAAACTTGATTATTTGCAGCAACTGGGTGTAACGGCAATACTGCTGACCCCATTGTATGAATCTGTTTTTTATCATAACTATTTTGCAAGTGATTTTAAAAAGATCGATCCCGGGTATGGAACGATGCAGGATTACCTACTGCTGATAAAGAATATGCACCAGCGTGGCATGAAACTTTATATGGATATGGAAACCCAATATGTTACTGAAGATCATATCTGGTGGAAGAATGGAGTTAATAACCTCCCTTCGAAGTATAGCGATTATATTATTTATGATGATACGGCGCATACAAAACCGACATCTATCGTATATGGGCTTAAAGGTTTACTCGGCTATGACAGCATTTACCGTAAAATAACCACCGTAAATCTAAACAGCCCTAAGGTGCTGGATTATAATTACCGCTTGTTTAAATTCTGGATGGACCCGAATAATGACGGGAAGTTTGATGACGGCGTTGATGGCTTCAGGTTGGATCATATGTTTGACAACCTTGATAACAAGGGCATTATGCCTCATTTGTTCGATACCTTCTGGAATCCTTTATTAGGTAAACTAAGAAAAGTTAATCCCCAGATTAACATCGTTGCTGAACAGGGCTGGAGTTCTTTTGGTATAGATTATTTAACCCGGGGAGGAGTGGACAGGGTGTTTGATTTCAGGCTGGCTTTCGCTATTCGCTCATTTAATAAGAAGGAATTAATAGCTGCCGCTGATTCCACCTATTTGCTTACACCGGCAAATAAACAGCAGGTGGTATTTTTAGAAAACCATGATATGCCGAGATTTAGCAATGGGGTCAATGGCGATATACCTAAATTAAAGATAGGTGCAGCACTGAATCTTTTACTTGGGGGTATTCCGTCCATCTATTACGGCCAGGAGCTGGGCATGACAGGTACCAGCGGTAAATTTGGCGCTACCGACGCAAATGAAATACCTAATCGCCAAGCATTTGAATGGTATAAGAGCGATCAGGGTAAAGGCATGGCTTACTGGTATAAATTAAAGGGCCCCTGGAAAAACCAATTCAATAATGATAAGCCAAATGACGGTATTTCATTGGAAGAACAAAAGAATGACCCGAATTCGCTCTGGAATTTTTACCGTACAATGATCGGCTTGAGGAGATCAAATCCGGTTCTTATCAAAGGCACTTATAAAACTTTGACTAATAACAACGACCAGGTATTTTCATTTGAAAGGGCCACCGGCCATAAAAAGGTAATCGTAGCGATCAACTTGTCTAATAAAAGCCAGGATGCCACTATTGAGCCCCCAGCTGATGTGGCAAACCTTAAAAGTTTATATAGCAGCGCGAAATCTGAAGTAAGATCGAACGGGATTAACGTGAATTTACCGGCTTATGGGGTCGCGGTTTGGAATGCAGAATAAAATTTTCAGGCAAAAGCCTGTTTTTTATTTTCCTGTTCAAACTCACGCATAAAATTTTTGCGGTAATTCAGGGGGCTCTGGTGCATTTTATGTTTAAACATTTTATAAAAATGCGATACATCGCCAAAGCCGCTGTCGAAAGATATCTCTGATATGGGTTTATCTGTTTGCACTAATTGTTGGGTGGCATAATTAAGGCGGTACTCAATTACAGTTTCCATAAAAGTTTTACGGGTAATCTTTTTAAAGTATTTGCAGAAAGCATTGGGTGTCATATGCGCTATGCTTGAAGCCTCGTCAAGCGAAACCTGTCCTCTGAAATTTTCTACCAGGTAAGCAAAAATCGGGTTGATGCGCTCCTGCTGGGTACGTGATTGCTCGCCTACGCTTCTTTGCTGATCTAACAACGTATATTCTGTTGAAGCTGCAAGGCGATGCAATATTTCAAGCAGGCTGAGCAGCATGTTAAAATTGCCTTTCTCCTCTGAGAGCAGCTTCAGGCTGCGGTTAACAATACTCCGGGTTCCGGCATTAAAGCTTATGCCGCTGCTGCTTTTGTGAAGCAGTTTCTTAATACCCTGTAATTCGACTTTGTTGAAAAAATCATCACCCAAAAAATTGGCACTAAATTGAATTACTAATGCACTGGCTTCTTTGTGGTCTGACTCATCTGTTTCCAATTTCCAGCAATGCGGCAGGCTGGCGCCGAGCAATACCAGGTCGCCACCGGCAAAATCCTCCATGTGGCTGCCTACATAGCGTTTGCCGCGTCCATGTAAAATATAGGTCAACTCATACTCCTCATGGAAATGATATGGGGCATCAAATGCCGTCTTACCAAATTTCCGGAGCAGAAAAGAATGGCCGCTTGTGGGTTGAAGCACCTCGTATGAAGCCTTAATCATTTGCCTATCTTAATCATTTGCTTATTTTAACTTTATAAATATTCCTATGCAATATAAAGATAAAATAATCCATAATTCAACCATTTTCTTCATTTTTTTCCAAAGGCTTGCAAGCTTACATTTGGTTATAATTAAAAGGAAATGAGTACACAGGTTTCGCAATTACCCGCATTGACGGATTTAAACGCAGTTTCGAATGAAAATGTAAAAGAGTTTTTAGAAAAAGGACACACCTTAGTTAAAAATATATTATCGCCGGAAGAGATAGCTGCTTATCGCCCGGTTATCGTAGACGCTGCCGGACGGTACAACACCGAAAGGCGCAAAATGGAGGACCGCGATACCTATGGAAAAGCATTTTTGCAGATCATGAATTTATGGCGGTCTGATGAGGCGGTTAAGAAATTTGTTTTGGCGAAACGACTGGCAAAAATTGCCGCCGACCTGATGGGGGTTGAAAACGTTCGCATTTATCATGATCAGGCCTTATTTAAAGAACCAGGTGGCGGCCCTACGCCATGGCACCAGGATCAGTATTACTGGCCGATAGATACTATCAATACCATCACCATGTGGATGCCTTTGGTTGACATTGATGTGGACATGGGCATGCTTACGTTTGCTTCAGGGTCATTTACGAAAGGTGCAATATTTGATTTCGAAATATCTGATGAGTCTGAAAGTGCATTTGAAAATTATGTAAAGAAAGAACAGTTTCCGATAAGTCGCGCAAAAACCATGAAAGCAGGCGATGCTACATTTCACAGGGGTTTTACTATTCATAATGCGCCTGGCAATAATTCAGATAAGATGCGCGAGGTGATGACCATTATTTATATAGCCGACGGTGCGTGTGTGTCATCACCTAAAAACCAATGGCAAAAAAATGATCTTGAAAAATGGCTGATGGGAAAACCCCTGGGTGAACTTATTGATTCAGAACTGAATCCGAAGATACTTTGATGAATAAGCATATCGAATAATAAATTTTGAACACCGAATGATGAACATGACCATTACACTTCATCATTCGATGTTTCGTTATTATAGTTTTACCCTGCTATCCAAACAGCGTCCACAAACCATTTTTTGCTGTCGAAAAAACGATCAACTGGTTTGAACCCCGCTTTTTCAGCCATCTGTTCGGTTTGTAAGACAGTAAATTTCTGCGATATCTCCATATAGATATACTCATCCTTTAAAAATTGCACTTTTTCTTTTCCATTAATAATTACCTCCTGGTCTTGAAGGCTTACAAGGTAGCTTTTACAGGCCCCGGTTTCAGGATCATACGTCGGATAATGGTCAAACTTGGTTAACTCAAAGTTCGCATTTAATTCACGGTTTATTCTTGTGAGCAGATTCAGATTAAACCTCTTTGTTATTCCACCTTGATCGTTATAGGCCGCCAGAACGGTTTTCGGGTTCTTTTGCAGATCTATCCCCATCAATGCCATATCACCTTTTGAAAGATGTCTGCGCAGATAGCTGCAAAAATCTATTGCCTTATCCACAGGCATATTCCCAATGTTGGATCCTAAAAATAATACTACCTTCCGTTTACCAGAGTTGGATGCAGCCTGTTTTAGCATGTCAAAATATTCGCCGTTCAGACCATTGATCTTAATGCCGGGCAAGGTTAGTGGTAATGAGATGTTCAGGTAGGATATGACGTTTTCGGAAATGTCGATAGGAATGTAAGTAAAATCAGCTTTTTGTTCCAGAAGGTATTGAAGCAGACAAGTAGATTTCATGGCATCTCCCGCCCCCAGCTCGATAAGCTCAAAAGCATCCCCATCAGCTATCATTTTCTTACATATTTCAGCCGTTCTTTTTGAAAATATCTCCAGTTCGCATTTGGTTGGATAATATTCAGGACAGCTCATCAGTTCCTGGAAAAGTTTATCACCATTGGCGTCATAAAAATATTTTGAGTTTAAACGCTTAGGGGTAGATCTTAAACCGGCTATAACATCATCATAAAACTGACTTGTTTTGTGATTTATCGCCTCATTTAACTCCATATGTGCAAAGTGTGTATTCATGTTTTTAATCTTGAAATAGTTTATTTAGCAAGCCTTATGCCAGTAAATTGCCATTGTAAATGTGTTTGAAAAAAATTTCGGTAGGTAATGCGGCTATGCCCCGGGGATGTTACTTCCGATCCGCCTCTTAGTACCTGCTGATTGACCATAAATTTGCCGTTGTATTCGCCTATAGCTCCCGGGGCCTTCACAAATCCGGGATAAGGCAGATAGGCGCTTTCTGTCCATTCCCAGCGCTGCCCCCATTTAAATTTATTTGCTGCCGCCTCCCATTCAAATTCGGTTGGCAGGCGCAGACCTTTCCATGCGGCATAGGCTGAAGCTTCGAAATAACTGACGTGGGATAGTATATCTTTTAAATTAATTGGCTGCAGCCCGTTATAGGTATAATTGTGCCATTCCTCATCAATAATATGCCAGTACAACGGGGAGACTATATGATTTTTATTTACCCAGTCCCACCCCTCGGCATGCCAGTGCCTGAAATCCTGGTAACCGCCATCCTTTATAAAATCCAGGTACTGGCCATTAGTGACTAAAGCTGTACTTATCTCAAATGCATTCAGGTACACTTTATGCCTCTGCAATTCATTGTCAAAACAAAACCCTTTACCATCAAAACCTATTTCGTAAATACCTTCTGCTACTTTTATAAATTCCTCGCTATGGCGTGCATTGGATTTCGGCGGGATGTAATCTGCGGAATAAACAGGGAATAATGGATTATGACCTAAAATGTATTTAATATCGGTATATAAAAGTTCCTGGTGCTGCTCTTCGTGGCTAAGACCGAGTATCAATAATTCTTTTACATCAGCAGATGGCTCCTGGCACAGAAATTTATCCATCGCCTCATCCACATATTGGCGGTATTTATAAACATCAATAACGGTTGGCCTGCTTAAATTACCCCTGTCGGTGCGGATCACACGGGTACCGACTGTTTCATAATAGCTATTGAATACAAAATTATATTCAGGGCTGAACTCCTGGTAGCCCATAAAATAAGGCTTCAGGATAAAGGTCTCAAAAAACCAGGAGGTGTGCCCCAGGTGCCATTTAGGCGGGCTCACATCTGCAATGGGTTGCACCACATAGTCTTCGGTTTGCAAGGGGCTGCAAATTTCCTCAGTTCGTTTTCTGACTTTTCTATAACGGTCTGCCAGGTCCATAATTACTTGCTCTCCAAATATCGTTTAAGATCAGAAATTGTTTTAACATTTAATTGTCTGGCTTGTTTTTCGCGCATCATTAAAGCATACGCATTATTAAAGCCGATCGGTTCTAACCACTTGATATTAAATTTAGCCTCAAATTCTCTTTGTACATAATCGAATGTTTCATTTTTATTCTTAGTAAGGGAATCTACAATTTTTGATGAAGGCTGAAGGATGGCCAGCAGGCCCGTGCCGGTATATTCTGGATAGAGGTCGATTTGGTCATTAATTAAGGCATCAAAACAAATTTTTGTTCCGCCAAGCCCGGTTTTAGTCACTACATCATAATCCGTGTAGCCCTTGATCAGCAGCGTATACATACTGGCAAGAATATATTGCTCTCCAAAAATTTTTGAACCGATACGTACAATCCCGGCATTTCCATTTCGTGAAGGCTTTAATAACTCCCGGGACGCTAAAAAATATTCAGCCACCTTTTCCGGGCTTTGGTGCAGATAATCCGTCCGGTAGTTTAAGTCTGTCATTACGGAATCATCGATTTTACCCGCCAAAAGATTTAATGTTTTCTCTAATTCCGGAAATCTTTTCAGGGCATCTTCCCGGATAATGGGCGCAGCATAATAAGGCGGAAAAATGCGCTTATCATCATTTAACACTACCAGATTGTAAGCCTTTAAACGGCCATCGGTTGAATAACCGCTAATGACATCCAATTGGTTTTCATAAGCCGCCTTATACATCACTGCGTCACTGATTACGATCGTATGTATCTTTAACCCATACTTGCTTTGCAGTCCCAGGTTGCCATCCCGCCTGCCCATAAACTCGGGTGTAAAGCCAGCCGTAAGTTTTCCGCCATAAGCCGAAGGAATAAAGTAAAGGGAAGCTAATAAAATGAGTAGTGCCGGCAAAGTTGCCGTAGCCGTTCTTACTTTTTTAAGGTGGAGATTTTGTAATCGCGACAGCAGAAAATCAAATAGAATGGCAAGTAATGCTGCAGGAATTGCCCCCGCTAATATCATATTGGTATTATTGAGCGATATGCCACCAAAAATAAACTCACCCAAGCCACCTGCGGCGATATAGGAGGCCAAGGTAGCCACTCCAACATTAATTACTGTAGCCGTGCGGATACCTGCAAGTATGACGGGCATAGCAAGGGGCAACTCAACCTTAAATAGTATTTGCCATTTACTCATTCCCATGGCCAGGGCGGATTCTTTAACCGCAGCATCGACCCCTGTAATCCCGGTATAAGTATTTCTGATAATAGGCAATAGCGCATACAGCAACAGGGCGACAATAGCGGGTCTGGCGCCAATACCCAGCAAAGGGATCATAAACCCTAAAAGCGCAATGCTGGGAATAGTTTGCAGTACACCAGCCATACCTAAAATAGTTCCCGCAAATTGCTTTTTGCGGCTTATCCATATACCAAGCGGTAAACCGACGAGTACTGCAATTATCAGCGAAATAAAAGTAAGCCCGATATGCTGCAAAGTCTGGGCAGCAAGCTTATCACTCTGCTGCCGCATGAACTCCCATAAAGTTTGCTGCTGCTCATTCATGGGCGCGGTTGCTTTGGTATTGATAGAATGCTGTGATTAACTGTTTAAACTCTACTGACCTTGTTTCATGTTCATAGGCGATATTTAAACGGTCCGTCTGATGATATTTAAATTTCTCCATACCTGTCCAGATATCCGAGTCAGCAGACAATGAAGCTGCATCAACGTCCTTTTTAGTATGCGGCAGCAAAGTCCAGATATCTTTTACCAGGACAGCCCTGAACTCCAGTTGAAGGCGCTGTTCTTTTAAAAAGTCTTTTACAAAATGGTTAGCCGGTTTAAAAAGTAAATCGGCAGGTGTACCTATCTGCACAATTTTTCCTTTATCCATAAGGCATATACGGTCGCCGAGTCCAAAGGCTTCCTGCACATCATGGGTAACCATAATAATGGTTTTCCTTTTCAATTCGTCCAGGGCTTTAAATTCGGCATGTATTTTTGAACGGGTAATATTATCCAATGCCCCGAATGGTTCGTCCATCAGCAAAACCGGCGGGTCAGCTACCAAAGCCCTTGCCAAACCTACACGCTGCTGCTGACCACCGCTTAGTTCATTTGGATAAGCCTTTAACTGATCAGGTGACAGATGAAGCTTTTCGATCAATTCGTCAATCCGCCGTTCAATTTTCTTGCTGTCCCATTTTAACAATTGCGGAACAATAGCGATGTTCTCGGCCACGGTGTAATGGGGAAAGAGGCCATTATTTTGCAATACATAGCCTATGCTCCGGCGCAATATCTCGGGCGATTGACAAAAAATATTTTTGCCATCGATCTGTATCGTTCCGCAAGTGGGTTCAATCAGCCGGTTGATCATTTTTAGGGTAGTAGTTTTACCGCACCCGCTGGTCCCTAAAAGCACCAGCGTTTCATGTTCCTTTACTTCAAATGAAATGCCGTTAACCGCTTTAACTGCACCAAAATATTTGCTTAGCTGTTCAACTGTGATCATAGGCAACTTTCAACCTTCAATGGACATAAAAAGATTATTCAACGATTCGCAATAGAGGGGATGAGCAAACACACAATAACGGATACGATCGTAGGTGATCCCTCCTTCCATTGCCATTTGCAATACGGACATGATCTCGCCACCCTCCTGGCCAAGAACAGCCGCTCCCAATATTTTCTTGCTGTCCGCATCGACAATAGCTTTCATAAAGCCGCGGGTATCGCCGGTCTCAATTGCCCTGGCTACACGGGCCATGGGCAATTTGGCTACTTTAATATTCAAGCCTTGTTTTTTGGCTTCAGTCTCGCTCATACCTACATGGCCCAGCTGCGGATCGGTAAACATACAGTAAGGAACAGGCCGGTCCTGGGTATTAAGATCTGCGCCTTCCAGCAGGTTGCGGTAAACAATGGTGTAATCATTGTAGGATATGTGTGTAAAGGCCGGACCACCTTTTACATCACCAAGCGCATAAATTCCCGTAACATTGGTTTCCAGCTTCCCGTTTACCTTAATAAACCCCCGTTCATCTGTTCCCACACCTGTTTTTCCAGGATCCAAAGTATCCGTATTTGGTGCACGGCCAACAGCCACCAGTACATGCGAGCATTTAATCTTGTGTTCTTTTTCGCCAGATTTAATCGTAGCCAAGATTTTACCTTTGCCGGCCCTTTTAAATTTTAAGGCCTGAGATTCGGTCAATATTTTGATATTTTCCTCCTCCAGAATATCTTTTAATTCAGTTGAGATATCTTCATCTTCGCGAGCAACAATATGTTTTCCTCTTTCCAATATGGTAACTTTGCTCCCAAAACGCTTAAACATCTGCCCGAATTCCAAACCAACATAATTACCTCCAATGACCAATAAATGTTCGGGTACTTTATCCAGTTCCAGAATACTGGTTGATGTCAGGTAATCAATATCGTCTATCCCAACAATGTCGGGGACAATCGTTTTACACCCGGTGTTCATGAAGATCAGGTCAGCTTTCAGTTCCTGATAGCCACCATCATTCAAGCTTACTGAGATAATTTTAGGACCGGTAAATGCAGCTTCGCCAAATATCAGATCGAGACCTTTGGTTGCTTCAAGGCTCTTTTGGCTACCATTGCGAAAAAGCGATACGACTTTATCCTTACGCTTTTTGATCTGAACCATGTCCACTTTGTAGCTCTTGATATTTATACCAAAGTCGTTACTTTTAGAAGCCATGTAGGCCGCCTTTGCCGAAGCCACCCAGGTTTTGGTAGGTGTGCAGCCGTCGTTTATGCAAGTACCACCTATATATCTTCTCTCGATCAGCGCAGTCTTTTTTCCCGCCATGGCCAGTTTCTTAGCTAACGGGACGCCTCCCTGCCCGGAGCCGATCACTATTGCGTCGTAAGTTTTCATATCATTCGGTTATTCACGTCCTTGCTTACACCAAGCAGATTAATACATATGATTTTTATTGGTTGTTTAAGGTGATTTAGAGATTTTACAATAGTTTTTAACAATTGCCTTTTAGCCGGTACCCATAAAAACTTACCCTATTTTTGACTCAATATAAATGTAAAACAATTGATCAAAGATTTATAATGACTGAACGTCCTATTTGTTTTTATGACTAAGCTATCACAGTTTAATGCAGGGCAGATATATTTTTTGAAAATTAATTTTAAAACTTATTTTAAAGCTATATCTTTGCCATCCCAAAATAAGGGATTCCGAGTCAGTAATGACTTTGAAAAAAGGCCCGTTCGTCTAGGGGTTAGGACGTTAGATTTTCATTCTAGAAACAGGGGTTCGATTCCCCTACGGGCTACTAAGCCGCTTTACGAAAGTAGAGCGGCTTTTTTTTGCGGACAGGATGTCGCAAAATTGAGTGTGGACACTTAAATGTGTTTCAGTCAAGCGGGGCCGCTTGGCTGGTCGGAATGTTTTTAATGCGGTTCCACTGCTATAATTGGTATCAGCGATCACTTCCTGTATCGCAATGCCATTCTCTTTCAAATTGTTTACCAAATGGACAAGTACTGTAGGCAGGCATTGGCGATCCCGCTTATCAGCTAAAAACACCTTTGCACAAGTTATCATATGGGAAGCCGTATCTACACGGACCTGCCCAAGATAGTTTATAGCTGTTGGTGTACCCGGCTTTACAGACTTTTAGCGTCTAGGTCACTTCGGCTGTAATGGCTATCATTACTTGGACTCGCTTTATTAGTTTAATGGTAAAAGCAAAGTGCAAACTGATTACTGCAAACTGCCTATTCGCTTCTCAAACTTTTAACCGGATTTGCTAACGCCGCTTTAATTGATTGAAAGCTGATGGTTATACCCGCTACAAGCAAGGCTATTAAGCCCGCGGCCACAAACACCCACCATTGTATAGTTATGCGATAGGCAAAGTCCTGCAGCCATTTATACATGGCAAACCATGTTATAGGGAAAGATATGAGCGCCGCAATAACTATCAGTTTTAAAAACTCGACCGATAACATGGAAGTTATGCTTACGGTTGACGCTCCCAATACCTTGCGGATGCCAATTTCCTTTACCCGCTGGCGTATCATAAAGGCTGCCAGCCCAAATAAGCCAAGGCTTGCAATAATCACCGCAATAATTGCAAACGAGGTAAATATTTGCCCTGTGCGCTGTTCTATTTTATATAAAGATGCGTATTGCTGGTCTAAAAAGCTATAGCTAAATGGCGCGCTGGCATTATAGCTATCCCATTTGGTTTTTATATCAGCCACTAATTGATGTACATCTGCTGTTTTAACTTTTACCATAATTGCACCTTTACTGTTAGTAGAGGGTAGCATCATTAACGGTGCAATGTTTTGTTTGGCCGATCTATAATTAAAATCCTTCACTACACCAACAATAGTAAAATGATGCTGGCCCGAACGAACAATGGTTTTCCCTAATGGGTTGGCATTGCCAAAGCCCAAATCACGTATGGCTGCCTCATTTACAATAACAGATATTGAATCTGCCGGCGATGGCGGGAAAAAATTACGCCCGCTTGCTAACTTTATCCCTAAAGTAGGCAGGTAAGCATTATCAACCCAGTAAATACCACACTGAATTTCTGAACGGCTGCCTTTGCTGTTAGTCATATCGGGCGAATATATTTCTGTACCACCCATGCTGTTGGTACCCGGTACATTGCCCGATATAGTTGCATTTACCACGCGGCTATCGGTTAATAGCTGCTGTTTAAATGCATTGATATTATTGCCGAGGGTATTGGTATCGTATATTACCAGCACTTGGTCTTTGTCGTACCCAAGCTTTTTGTTTTGCATATAATGCAATTGCTGGTAAACTATAAAGGTGGCTATAATAAGCCCAGTTGAAATAGCGAATTGGAAAACTATCAGGCTACCTCGCAAGCCGCTTTTATTAGCCGGCTGCGAGCTGCCACCACCTTTTAGTATCGAAATTATTTTAAATGATGATAAGAATAGCGCGGGGTAAATGCCTGCTATTAAACCCACAAATAAGGTTAATGAAATTTCGAGCGCAAGCGCGCCATAATTTAAAAAGAACCCCATGCTAATGTTTTTGCCGGCCAGGTTATTAAAGTATGGCAACAGCATGTAAACAAGACCTAAAGCAAATAATAGGGCCAACAATGTAAGCATAATAGATTCGGTTAAAAACTGCCAAACCAGCTTATTTTTCTCCGACCCTAATACCTTACGGATGCCTATTTCCTTAGCGCGTTTGGAAGAGCTTGCAGTAGATAAATTGGTAAAATTGATACACGCCAGCAGCATTATAAATAAGGCCAGGGCACCAAAAATGTAGATGTAATGAATATCGCCGTTGGCCTCAAACTCGTATCTGGTGGCCGAGTGCAGGTGGATAGATTGTATTGGTTGCAAAAAGAATTTGAAGGTATTGACGGATTTTTGCGCTTCGGCTAAGCTGACGCCCATATCATGTTGGGTTTCGGGCACTACAAATTTGGCCACCAATTGCGGGAAGGCGGCTTCTAACTTAGCTGGATTAGCGTTTTTGTCTAAGAGTAAATAGGTAAAATACCCAACATTGCTCCAAGTTTGTTTAACCTTAGGGCCGGCATAAGTAATCAGACTCAAAAAAGCATCTGCATGGAAATGCGAATTATCGGGTACTTTATCAATTACGCCTGTTATTTTAGTGGGATTATTATTAACGATAATCATTTTACCCATACCGGAAGAATTACCAAAATACTTTTTTTCGAAATCTTTGGTTATCACCATACTGTTAGGTTCGATAAGTGCGGTTTTAGTATCGCCAGCTAAAAGCGGGATAGAAAACAGGCTCAAAAAGTTGGGGTCGCCTAATACAACCGACTCCTCCTTAAATTGCTGGCCGGCATATTTTACAAATACATTACCCATCCTTGTCATTCGGGTAGTTGCCAGTACTTCGGGATATGCATTTTTTATGCCCTGCCCTACTGCGATATCTACATTCGGGAAATCCGCAGCAGCGTTATCACCGTTGGAGTGCAGGGCTACGCGGTATATTTGTTTTGCATTATCGGCATACGTATCATAACTCAGTTCATTATATAAATACGCGCTGATAAGCATGCAGCAGGTAAGCCCTACCGCCAGGCCAAAAACGTTTATAAAAGAAAAAACCTTGTTACTTTTAAGGTTTCGCCAGGCAGTTATTATAAAGTTTCTGATCATAATGCTATGTCTTTACTTTACAAAATGCAAACTACATACCAAACAGTTAAACAACTTATAATCCGCTATTTATTTTTACCAATAAATAACAACTGTTCGCAAGTGTAACAGTGTATGTTCGGTTATGATACAATTTTAAGTTGACCCGTCCGGAATTAGCTATACATTCCCAGGACATGACCATTGAGCGGTTTATTATCCAGCAAAAAGTAGAAAAAATAAAAGAATTACTGGATTACGGTGAACTGAATCTCAACGAAATTGCCTACCAGATGGGTTACAGCCGCAGCGCCCACTTATCCACGCAATTTAAAAGCGTAACCGGGCTAACCCCCAGCCAGTACAGGTCATCGGAACAGCAGCGGAAACCTATTGATAAAATTTAACCCGTCTTTTTTATGGAACACGATCAATCCCCTGCCATGGACCACAGCAAGATGCAGCACGGCTCCGGTTCATCAATGGATATGGGAGGACATGCCATCATGCTATGATGATCGCCGATTTTAAAAAGCGATTTTATTTGGTGCTGGTATTGACGCTGCCGCTTATGTTGCTTTCCAAACGATTGAACACTGGTTACACCTTTCATATTCGAAATATTTACGAAAAGCTGCATGTTAATTCAAAGTCAGAAGTAGTGGTAAAAGTGATGAGGGATAAAATCGGATAATTCACGGTAGTCAGGTAGCTTTTCCTTTTTTTTCCCAATGGTCCTTTACCTTCCCATCGGATGTATTGACAATACTTCTCACATATCTTTCTCCCCTGATCTTGCCGGGAGCAATTTTTTTACCGATAAATAAAAGAACAGGCCTTCCTTCCTTGTCGGTTTTAAAAGCAAGGTCAAGATCTCTGTACCGGGTCTCTCTTATTGTTGATGCCGGGTATTCCTTATTCAAGAGCTTTAATATGCCTTCGCCTAGTGCCATAATTGTCAAATTACCTTGATCACGATCTTGCCCCGCACATGCCCCTCCTCACTCATTCGCTGCGCTTTGGCTGCATCTTCCAGACTCATTACCATTGACACGACCGGCTGAATGAGTCCTTCATCTATCAGCCCGGCTATTTGCTGCAGTTGATCAGGATAGGATTGAGCAGTATAGCCTTCCAGGTAAATGTGCTTTTCCTTAGCTTCCGTGTGGAACTCAGGTTTCAGCGTAGTGATCAGCCGGCCTTCGTTCTTAAGGACCTGAATAGAGCGCTTTTGCGTGTCGCCGCCGATGGTGTCAAACACCAGGTCGATGCCGGTCAACCGTTCTTCAAAATTTTCGTTTTTATAATCGATCACTTCATCAGCGCCTAATTGCTTCACAAATGCAAGATTAGCATCCGATGCCGTACCAATTACGTAGGCGCCCTTCCATTTGGCAAACTGGACTGCAAATGTTCCCACGCCGCCTGATGCCCCATGGATCAATACTTTTTGCCCTTTTTGCAGATGCCCGCGGTCGAACAATCCCTGCCAGGCAGTTAAACCGGCCAGCGGAACAGCTGCAGCGTTAACATGGTCAATGCTTTTGGGCTTAAAAGCAAGCTGGTTGGCTTTCACTACGATATATTCAGCATAAGCACCGTTCTTTGTAGGGTCGGGCCGGCCATATACCTGGTCGGCTTTTTTGAATTGACGCACAGCCTCTCCAACTTTTTCTACCACCCCAGATACGTCCCATCCTGGTATCAATGGCAGATCGGAAGGGAATTTATCCATTCTCAGCCCTTCACGTATTTTCCAGTCGACCGGGTTAACACTTGTTGCATATACTTTTACCAGCACTTCATCCTTTGCCGGTTCAGGGTTAGGGGCTTCTTCGAGTTCCAGCACTTCGGGACCGCCAAACTCATGAATTCTTACTGCTTTCATAACTAATGTTCTTATTAATTCTTTCTATTTTTTATTTCTGCAGCTACCGCGGCTTCCTTGTGGCAATTCAGCCCCGCGTTGTTCTGCTTCCTTTAATCAGCCAGCTGATTGTTTCTGCGTTTCAGCGGCCGGCTTATTTTTCGGTGTACGGTTTGCTTTTCTCTTTTCATCTAAACATGTGTTTAAACAGATACGGATTTGATCAGCACCATTCGCTGAAATTTTTCAGAATAGGGTCAGTGCGGCAATGATCAATACCGCTGCAGCATTCATGCTCCAAGAAAGACGAACAACAGCGTAAACCATAGATTTTTTCTTTTAGGCATTTATATGCTATTTATTTTCAAAGCCCGCTTTCTGGAAGATGTTTTGGGCCCGCTTAACCGTTTTTTCCAGATCGATGCCTTTTCCCAGCACACCTTTAAACAGATCGCCTTTAGTTTTAAGCCGGTCAACCGTATTAAAAATGGTAAAATCGCGCATGGTTAGTCCCGGCTTTACTTCGTCCCAAGTTAATGGCATGGAAACGGTAGCTCCGGGCTTTGGTCTTAGTGAATATGGTCCTGCCAGAGTGGCACCAGGGCGGTTCTGCAAAAAATCGATATACATTTTACCCTGCCTGTTTTTGATCTGTCGTTCAACACTGGTATATTCGGGTATCTGCTCGTGTACCAGTTTAGCAATCAGCCGGCCGAACATCTGCGATTGGTCGTAGCTGTATTTGGCGGCCAGCGGGATATAGATATGCATGCCGGTGGAACCTGATGTCTTAGGATAAGACGGCACCTCCAGCGCATCCAGCACCGATTTGACTTCGAGCGCCGCCGATATCACCTGATCAAAATGATGCTTATCCGGATCAAGATCGATCACGCAATAATCGGGGTTATCCGGCGCTTGTATCCTGCTGAACCAGGGGTTTATTTCAATACAGCCCAGTGAGGCCATCCATAGCAGGCTGTCTTCGTTACAGGCTACGGCAAATTCTTTATGCTCGCCGTCGCTGGTCGTATAAGGAAAACTATCAATCCATTCCGGGGATTTATCTTTGATATTTTTCTGGTAAAAGCTCATGCCGCCGATGCCATTCGGAAAACGGTTCAGCGTTTGCGGACGGTCTTTGAGGTAGGGTAAAATATATTCGGCAACCTGGTAATAATAATTTAGCATATCCCTTTTGGTTACCTTATCATCCGGCCAGTAGACCTTGGTCAGGTGGGTGAACTTCAGTTCATGCCCGTGAACTTTGCGCACCTGCGTTTCCTCATTCGGGTTCAGCAAAGTGCGTCGTATGGCCGTCTTGGGTGCAGTCAGGTAACGCTCATTTTCGTTATCCTCCGCTTCATTAACTATTTCGGCGGTTGATACTTCCGTTTCCCGCACCACTTCCCTGGCTTTTTTATCGCTGCGCATGCCTTCAAACGACGGATGCCGGAATACGCCATCGCCAGTCACTTCGGCAAAGCTTATTTCGCAAACCAGTTCGGGCTTAAGCCAATAGGCTTTGGCTCTGGGCGGATTAGGCCGGAAGCGTGATGGTTGATTCACATCAGGCTCTTCAGCAAATGGCGTCTTATCAATGATCAGCGGCTTAAATTGCCCCATCATTTCATTCTGTAATTTGTCCGAAAAGCCTGTGCCTACCTTCCCCGCATACTGCAGCTTCGACCCCTTGTAAACACCCAATAAAAGCGAACTGAACTTCTTGCCGCTGCCTTCATTTTTGGTAAACCCGCCAATAACCACTTCCTGCCTTTTATGTACCTTTATTTTTAGCCATCCTTTCGACCGCGAATCCGGAGAATATACACTGTCTTTCTTCTTCGCTATAATGCCTTCCAGGCCCATACGTTTAGCCGCTCCGAAAAAGTCAGTTCCTTTAACATCAAATACCTGGCTCGGGCGGATGCGATCATCACCTTTTGGCAGGATCTCTGTCAGTAGCTTCCGTCTATATTCCAGGGGCAGGCGCATCAGGTTCAGGCCATTATACCACAGAATGTCGAATACATAATAGGCCAGTTGGCCGTCGGCTTCGCTGCGCCAGTTTTGCAGGTTTGCAAAGTTAGACTGGCCCTTACTGTTAAGCACGACGATCTCGCCGTCTATCACTATATTAATCTTCCATGCTGATAGCAGTTCCCTAAGCGGATAATATTTATCATTAAACGACTTGTTATTGCGAGAGAGGATATTAACGCTACCGTTATTTATATAACTAATAGCCCGGTAACCATCCCATTTTACTTCGTATATCCAGTCAGGATCATCGAAAGGTTCATCTACCAATGTAGCCAGCATTGGCTTAATCCGTTCAGGCATGAACGTTTTTTCAGCTCTGGCTAATATGCTTTTGATATTTTGTTCAGCAGAGGAGTTCATGGCCATATCAGTTAACCGTTAACGACTTCACCTCCGTTTACATGTATCACCTGGCCCGTAATAAAGGAGGCGTCGTCTGAAGCAAGGAAAACATAAGCCGGGCCTACTTCAGAAGGCTGACCTGCACGCTTCATAGCCGTTTCCTCGCCAAATTTTTTAATCTTTTCCTCATCGAAAGTGGATACAATCAAAGGCGTCCATACCGGCCCCGGCGCTACAGCGTTCACACGAATATTCTTCTCAGAAAGATTAGTTGCCAGTGAGCGCGTAAAAGTGGTGATAGCGCCTTTGGTAGATGAATAATCGATCAGACCTGGCGATGAACGATAGGCAGTGACCGAGGTAGTATTAATAATGCAGTCGCCTTCCTGCATGTGTTTCAACGCGGCCTCAGCGAAATAGAAGTAAGCGAATATGTTGGTTCTGAAGGTAGTTTCCAGTTGCTCGTCAGTGATCTCCTTTACATTCTTCTGCGGAAACTGCATTCCTGCATTGTTCACAAGTATATTGATCCTGCCAAATTCGGTTACTACTTTTTCCACCGCTTTTTTGCAGAAATCGCTGTCTTTCACGTCGCCGTTGACAAGCAGGCATTTGCGTCCGGCAGCCTCTACCAGCGCTTTGGTGTCCTCAGCGTCCTGATCCTCATCTAAGTAGACTATAGCCACGTCTGCGCCTTCCTCGGCAAAATGGACGCTTACGGCCCGGCCGATACCGCTGTCCCCGCCGGTTACCAACGCCACTTTCCCTTTTAGCTTGTCCGCAGGCATATAACTTTCCTTAATGTATTCAGGAGCCGGATTCATTTTGGCTTCAATGCCCGGTTGCTTATCCTGTTTTTGGGGCCTCGATTCTTTGGTTATCGTACTCATAACAATGTCTTTTATACTTTTTAATACCAAAGCTTTTAACAGATTGTTTTACCCGGCGGCAATTACTTTTTTTCCCTTTAATTTCTTCAATGGATGCCCGGTGGATCCGCTATTGGCATAAACTCATTCCTATTAATAGGCATCTTTTATAAAGAACCTTTGTGATCAAACATGGTTTGATATTAATATTTAACCGCTATTAAACAGCGCTATTTAAAACTTCAAAATAACTGTGGTGTTTAAAGCTAAATCGACGTTTATGAATATTGATAAATTATATGATCGTGCGTATGACTGGGTGATCCGCTTCGGCCCAAAGTTTTTGGTGGGCACCATCATACTGTTTGCAGGTTTATGGCTGATCAATTTGTTTATGAGGTGGTCTCGTTCGGGCATGCAGAAAAGAAAAGTCGACGCTTCTGTCAAATCATTTATATTGAGCCTGGTAGCCGTAGCATTACGCATTTTGCTGATATTGGGTGTCATGCAGATCATCGGCATTGAAATGACCTTATTCACCGCCCTGGTGGGCGCATTTGGCGTTGCCGTCGGTCTGGCCCTTTCGGGAACCTTGCAGAACTTCGCAAGCGGTGTGCTTATATTGTTGCTGAAACCGTTCAAGGTAAGCGATAATATTGTAACACAGGGATTGGAAGGCACGGTTACTTCAATACAAATATTTTATACAATAGTTGAAACCTTTGATAACCGGGTTGTTATTATACCTAACAGCCAGCTATCTAACCAGGTAATCATTAATACGAGCCGGAAGGGCACACGCCGGCTGGATATCGAACTGAAATTTCCGAATGCTATAGATGTAAAAAAAGTAAAATCGGTAATCGCAAAAAGTTTAGATCAATCAGCGCACTGTCTTAAAAGTCCTGAAAAGCGCATCGGTATGGGCGGCATTCAGCCTGATGGCTATGTGATAGAAATAAGTGTATGGATCAGCGCGCATGGCTTTCAGGACACCAAATTAACAGTCCAGGAAAATGTATTTGAAGATATCAAAAAAGCAGGCATTAAAATACCGGGCTTATAAACGGTGTGATCATCACCATCTGTCCTATCCGGTCTCCTTTTTTTGCTTTCGCCTGATAATTAAAAAAAGTGCTATAGGCTAAAATGAGTAGAAATGAAAATGATAAATTCCCGGCTGCCGGGAATTATAAGTAAACGAAAAAAATCTGCCGGCAGATTTTTAATCTTCGGCCGCCTGGCGACTGGCCTTATTAATTATTATCGTTTTCTGCTATGCCGGTAAGTAACACTCAGCGGCCGGATTAGGTGATCATTTGCCGAATAAAGTAAAGTCATCCGTAAGGGAACATCCGGCTGCAAAATAGCCTTAAAGAGTATCAGGGACCATAGTGCTAATTATCAGTTTACCTGCTTACACGCTAGTCCCGGTATGTTCATCCAAGGTCCACCCGGGCTTATCTTGTTAAAACCAATGGCCATATGCCCCGATGTGGTTATAGCAAACGGATTGCAACACCCGAAAGAGCGCCATGTTTATTTGTTCAGTAGCCAGCAGTTTCGATGCATTGTAAACATCTTTTGCGTGTTGGCAAAAAACCGGTGCGGTATCTTTAATGAAAGGGTATGAGATGCGGGCCGCAACTGATTGGCTGAATCAAGCAGCAAAGTACTCATGTTTTCCCATTGGTTCAACGGCGTCAAAATAACCCCAGCGGGGTAGGATACCAGCAGGCATCCCCCTTTAATGGGGTATATCTTTTAGGTGTGCTAAAGCTTGTTATAATAATCTGTTTTTGAGAAATTAATAACATCTACTGTAGCAAGCTTTGCTGCTTTTACCGAATTATCAGTAACAATTTGTTCATAAATACACTAAGTGCTATTTATTAGTTATTAAATTATTATTATCGCAGGTTATTACCCGTTCAAGTTAAAAAAAGATTCTTTTTTTTATCATATGATAATGGTTTATTACAGGCTGCGGCTTTTAAGTTCAATATTGATCTGATAATCATTACGACCGGAACATCTTTATTTATATATTAATATTAAAAATGCGGATACCATTATTTTTCAAAGTGCTAAAACCAAAATTACCGTTTAATCTGTTTTTCTTTTTATTGCTCAGTTGTTCATACTGCGCAGTAAACGCCCAAAACAGTTATGAACTCAGTGCCGGATGGAAATGCGCTCCTGCCGGTAACATAAAAAATGATGGATATCAGCTTTCAGAGATCAATTTTAGTACCGCCGACTGGATGCCTGCTACTGTACCCGGAACAGTTTTAACCACACTTTTAAACAATAAAAAAATACCCGATCCATTTTTTGGAATGAATAATGAGCAAATTCCGGATATTTATAAAACAGGTGCCGAATATTATACCTATTGGTATATTAAGGACTTCACCGAACCGGCAGCGAAAAGCCTTGATCAGGTATTTCTGAATTTCAGGGGAGTCAATTATAGCTGTGATGTTTATTTAAATGGCCATAAGCTGAATAAAAGCATCCAGGAAGGTATGTTTTTGCGGTACACTTATAATATCACCCCTTTTCTGGCTAAAGATGGCAGCAACCGGTTAGCCGTATTGGTTCATCCCCCGAATTTTGTTGGTAACCCCAACGGAGGGCAAGGCGGGGACGGCACTATTGCACGCAACGTGGGTTTGCAATACACCGCCGGTTGGGACTGGATACAACCCGTGCGTGATCGTAATACGGGGATCTGGGACAAAGTTACCATACAAAAAACCGGAGCTGTACGCATAACCGATGCGCATATTGTCACATTGGTGCCTGGCATAAGAGTTCCTGAAGGCCCCCAAAATCCTGCCTTGATTAAAGTTTCTGCCGAACTGAGCAATCCAACCTCCGGCATAATTCGCGGTATATTGCGGTATGAGCTGGATGGTAAAATCCTGTCAAAAAGTGTCGTTTTAAAACCCCGGTCCATACAGGCAATAAACTTTAACGATTATACGCTTGAAAACCCCCGATTATGGTGGCCAAATGGTTATGGTCCTCAAAATCTTTATAATATTAAATTGCAGTTTTTTGCCGGCGCGGGTAACTTATCAGATCAGCAATCGCTTAAAATTGGTGTCCGGCAGTTGCAAACCGAATGGAATGACCATACCGAAAGCCGGCAACTGGAAGTAAACGGTCAAAAAATATTTATAAAGGGAGGCAATTGGATTATATCTGACGCTATGCTGCGCCTTTCTGATCTTCGGTATGATGCAGAAATACGCTTTCACAGGGATATGAATCTAAACCTGATACGGGTTTGGGGCGGCGCTATGATAGAACGCCCCGAGTTTTACCAGGCTTGTGATAAATATGGCATATTGGTTTTCCAGGATCTCTGGGGATCAGGCGATTGTAACGGCCGCTGGCAGGACCCTATGAAGCTGGATGATCAATGGACCAGGAGAAAGTATCCTGATGACCATGGGCTATTCCTGCGGTCCGCAGAAGATCAGATCAAAATGGTCCGCAATCATGCCTCACTGGCGATATGGTGTGGTGGCAATGAAATAACCCCGCCCGAAGATATTTTGCTTGCCTTACGAGATACTATTCTGCCCCGGCTGGATGATACCCGCTGGTTTGTGGACTATTCCAATTCAGACAGCATGTCGCGTAATGTTACCGGAGGAAACGGTGATGGCCCCTACGGTATCCAGCCCTTATCAGTTTTCTGGGAGCATAAAACGTTTGCCTTTAACTCCGAGGTGGGCTCTGTAGGCATGGGCGACTATGAATCACTAAAAAGGTTTATTCCTGCGGGCCATATGGACCCGCCCCTTTATGATCAGGCAACAGGAAAGGCCAGGATCGATCAGGTTTGGGATTATCATAAATATATTGGTTATGATACCAGTATCGATAAATATGGAAAAGCTACCGGCGCAGAGGATTTTGCCTTTAAAGCCCAATTAGTGAATTATGACCAATACCGTGGCCTCGTGGAAGGCTTTAGCGCCCACATGTGGGATTGGTACACCGGTGTTATCATCTGGAAAACACAAACCCCATGGACGGCCATGCGCGGACAAATGTATGACTACTATTTAGACCCCAATGCCGGTTTATACGGCTTACATAACGGAAGTGAGCCAGTACATGTCATGTATAATCCGGTTAATGGTATGGTAATGGTGGCCAATAACACCTTCAAAGCCCGACGAAGCATGATGCTGGTGATAAAAGCATATGATATGGCGGGCAAGGACAGCTTGCTTACCCAGGTTTTTGTTGATATAGGGCCGGCCACTGTCAAAAAATACTTATCATTGAAAAACGTAATTGACGGGCTGGCTGCAAAAGAGGGTATTTTCCTTTCCCTGCAATTGCTCGATACTGACAAAAAGCCAATTACCGAAAATCTGTACTGGCTTGCTGATAATACAGGATCGTACCCGGGTTTGCAAAAGATGAAAAAAAGCGAATTGATGTGTAAAGCTAAATATCTTAAACCGGGTAAAGTTGAAGTTACTTTGCACAACGACCAGCATAATGTATTGGCATTTTTCAACCGGTTCTCCTTAATAAATGCAGATACCCGGACAAGGTTACTGCCCGTATTTTACAGTGATAATTATGTAACCGTTTTGCCGGGCGAGGAAAAAAAGATAATCATTGACTATCAGCCTCGGGCTGATTTACCATTGCCGCAGGTATCTGTAAAAGGATGGAACTTTCCTGAGCAAGTTATAACTATAACTAAGTAAGCAATATTATTAATTGAAATCAACAGTACATAAAACATAACTCCTCTTTAAATGACAGTAATTTCAACTCCGGCCACAGCAATTAATCAAAGTAAAAGCTCAAAAGCTATCCTGATCATTGGTGCGCTATTTTTCATTTTTGGTTTTGTAACGTGGTTAAATTCAGCGCTGATCCCCTATTTAAAACTGGCATGCCAGTTGAATAATTTTCAAGCTTATCTGGTGACAACCGCTTTTTACCTTCCTTACCTGGTAATGGCCTTCCCCTCGGCCTGGGTGCTTAAAGTGACAGGTTTTAAAAACGGCATGTCAATAGGGCTGGCTATTATGGCAGTAGGCGCTTTAGTTTTTATTCCCGCCGCCATGACCAGGACCTACGTTTTATTTTTATTGGGACTGTTTATCCAGGGGACCGGTTTGGCCATACTGCAAACGGCCTCCAATCCTTACATCGTTATTCTGGGCCCGGCAGAAAGTGCCGCTAAACGTATAAGTATAATGGGTATCTGCAATAAGGTAGCCGGGGCAATTGCCCCGATAATTTTGGGGGCAATTGCGCTTAAAAATGCCGATAGCTTAAAAATACGGCTAATAACGATGGCTCCTGCACAAAAAGTAGCTGAACTGAATGAACTTGCCGGCAGGGTAATAGTACCTTACATCATCATGGTAGTTGTGCTGCTGGTCTTAGGAGTTTGTATCTATTTTTCAGGGTTACCTGAAATTGATACCGATAAGGAAGATCAGGCAGCGACTCCGGGCAAAACCAGTAAAACCAGTATTTTTCAATTTCCGCATTTATTGCTTGGCGTGCTTGCCTTATTTTTATATGTAGCTGTCGAAGTGCTGGCGGGGGATTCCATTATCAGTTATGGGGCGAGCATAGGTATTTCTTTATCGATAGCCAAGTTTTTTACTGCCTGCACCCTGTCAGGAATGATCATAGGTTATGGAGCAGGTATCGTCTGTATTCCTAAATATTTTAGTCAGCAAAATGCGCTGAAAATATGCGCACTGTTAGGCGTGCTGTTTAGCTTATGTGCGATTTTAACTAAAGGATATGTATCCATTTCTTTTATTGCTTTACTGGGTTTAGCCAACTCGCTGATGTGGCCTGCTATATGGCCTATGGCTATTGTCGGTTTAGGCAGGTTTACCAAACTGGGTGCTTCTTTCATGATCATGGCCATTTCGGGCGCTGCTATCATCCCATTGATCTATGGTCGCCTTGCTGATGCGGTAACACCCCAGTTAGCCTACTCCATTCTGGTTCCCTGCTACCTGTTTATATTATATTATGCCGTTAAAGGTCATAAAATCGGAATTGCTTCCAAAAATAAAATCGAAGACCTCTATCCTGTAGCAGAATAAGGTCGGCAAATAATTTTATCAAATTGAAGCGGAAGTTTTAATAAAATCAATGAAAATCTGTTCCTATAAAAGCATCATATTACCCGTTTGTGTCCTTTTTTTCATCAGTTTAAAAGGGTTTAGTCAGCATAAGGCCGTTTCAAAACAACGCCCGGCTGCACCGGAAAAGTTAACAAAATATGTCGATCCATATATTGGCACAGGCTTTCACGGGCATGTGTTTGTTGGTGCAAATGTACCTTTTGGAGCCGTACAATTAGGGCCCGCCAATATATCCCAGGGCTGGGATTGGTGCTCGGGTTACCATATATCTGATTCAACCATTGCCGGCTTTGGGCATACCCACCTGAGTGGCACAGGCATAGGCGATCTGGGCGATATCTCATTTATGCCAACCAATGGGCTGGTAAAAGTTTTTAAGGGGACATTGCAAGACCCGGAAAGTGGGTATTTCTCGCTGTTTAATCACAAGGATGAAGTAGTTAAACCAGGCTATTATGGTGTAAAACTCAAAAGATATGGCATTGGCGTTCGGCTTACAGCATCCAAACGTGTTGGCTTTCACGAATATACATACCCCGCATCAGCACAATCGCATTTAATAATTGATTTGCAGCAGGGTATTGGCTGGGACCAGCCGGTGGAGACATTTATAAAACTGGTAAATAACCATACTATTGAAGGTTACCGTTTTTCAAAAGGCTGGGCTGCTGATCAGCGAATATATTTTACAGCTGTATTATCAAAGCCAATAAAAGAATTTGCGGTATATGACAGCACTGCTTTAAAACAGGGGGTGATCCTAAAAGCGCAAAAAGTAAAGGGGGTTATTACTTTCAGTACCGGCAATGGTGAAAAAGTGCTGATAAAGGTGGGCATTTCGCCGGTAAGTTCTGCTAATGCTTTAATGAATATTAACCAGGAAATACCCGGCTGGGATTTTAATAAGGTTGTCAGCGGTGCAGATAAGGCATGGAATACAGAACTCCGGAAAATCAGGATCCGGGCGGATTCATTGTCACAGCTCAAAAAGTTCTATACGGCCATGTATCATACCATGATTGCCCCTTCCATATTCAATGATGTTAATGGCGATTATTGGGGCACAGATAAAAAAATCCATAGACATGCTCCTTTTACAAATTTAACTACTTTCTCATTATGGGATACTTACCGTGCTAACAACCCTTTATACACCATCATACAGCCCGAACGCGTCAGCGACATGATCAATACCATGCTGGCTATTTACCAGCAACAAGGGAGCTTGCCGGTATGGCATTTAATGGCCAACGAAACAAATTGCATGGTAGGCAACAGTGCCGTCCCGGTTATCGTTGATGCTTATTTAAAAGGCTTTAAGGGGTTTGATGTCAAACTGGCTTACCAGGCAGTTAAGGCGACACAAATGCAGGATCAAAGAGGGCTTAAATATGTAAAAGAATTGGGTTATATTCCTGCTGACAGCACAGCCCAATCAGTAGCTATGGGGCTGGAATATGCCATAGATGATTGGTGTGCCAGCCAAATGGCACTGAAAATGGGTAACACAGCCGATTACCGGTATTTTAGCAAACGAGCTAAAAATTACCGGAATTATTTTGATAGCCAAACCGGCTTTATGCGCGGAAAAATATCGGCAACCCAGTGGCGTACACCCTTTAGCCCGTTTGAATCCCGTCACGAAAAAGATGATTATACCGAAGGCAACGCCTGGCAGTATACCTGGCTGGTCCCGCAGGACGTAGAGGGACTGATCGCCCTGGAGGGAAGCGAGCAGCAATTCATCAAAAAACTGGATTCGCTATTTATTGTAAAAGGCGATTTGGGCAAAGAACATTCTCCGGATATTTCGGGTTTGATAGGCCAGTATGCGCATGGCAATGAGCCTAGCCATCATATTGCTTACTTATACGCTTATGCAGGGCAGCCATGGAAAACTGCGGAGAAAGTACGCTACATCCTTGATAATTATTATACGGCAAAACCGGATGGAATAATAGGTAACGAGGATGTAGGACAAATGTCAGCATGGTATGTATTATCCGCCATGGGCTTTTACCCGGCTAACCCTGCCAACGGGGTTTATGTATTCGGCAGTCCGGTGATCAATGAAGCGACATTGAATTTAGCAAAGGGCAAAAAATTTCATATTACCGTTAAGAATAATAGTGCGGTTAACAAGTATATTCAAAATATTACCTTAAATGGGATCGACTACAAAAAATCATATCTGCCTCATCAGGATATAGTTAAAGGCGGCCGGTTAGTCATCATGATGGGTAATCAACCTGGCGGCACCTGGGGCGTTGCACCTGCGGGCAGACCGGTATCCAATGTGGTTTATGAACGTTAATCATTGATTAATTATCCGGGCTTCTTTAGTCGAATGGAAGTGATACTTTCAACTTGCGTACTATTTTGTCTGCTAATGGTTATTGACTTCTTCGCGGACTTTGCCGCATTTTAAGCAGGTATATTCCTTTAAAAATGAATTATTAGTTCCTCTGGTACAATAATATTCATGTAGACAAAAAACACGAATAAAGACCGTTCTGATTAACTTTAACATGACCTTTATATTTAATTATAAAAGCTTATTTTGACCCAAGCTTAAGAACCTTAAATGCGGACACTTAATTGCTTAAAATCGGCTTTCCCCGGGGCAGTCTGATTGGCAATTATGCCTCCATAGTGACTTAACTGAAACTAAATTATATTGTTCTAATTAATTTAAATCGTTGCGTTCTTATTAAATGCCATGGGAGCGATTTTATCTCGAAAAAGTATCTAAATAGCAATACGTAAATTAATTTGTCTTTGATACAATCAATAAAGATATAACCCGTTTTTCCACCATTTGCTGTAAAATACCGGATTCATAAGGTTTTTTACGGTAAATAGCGCTATTACATGGCCCGTTCGCCATTAAACAACATTGATTTATTTCAGGCTGGCTTGATTCACCACGTTTAAATCTAAGCTAACGGAAAGATAGGGTGGTTGGAATGTTAATTAAAATAATAAGTTAGATTGATCCTTGTATGCAAATTAACGCTAGTGCCGCTTTTATATTCATAATTTAAAGAATACACCGGCGCAAGGTCGGCGGAAATGAGATACCTTTTAATTCGGTAGTTCGCATAAAAAATGTTTGAGAGATCAACCCAATGGGTGAAATAATTTTGTGTACCGGCAAAAGCGCTGTAATACAGGTCATTATTGTGTACCAGTCTTTCAAAAGTTATTCCATATGAATTATTTCCTTTTACATAGCTGACATCAAACATAAAGCTGTTGCTTCCCGGTCCGATACCGGCACCGGTATACCGCCCGTCATTGGTATAACCGTCCCTTGGACTGACCAGGTGTACATACCAGGTAGGTTCATCCCTGAGCAGATAAGTTGGCGGATTCTGCAAATGAGTCAGTTCCATTTTCACCTGTATAAATTGATTGCTTCTTATTTCAAACAACCTTCTGCCGCCAACGGTATATGCGCTTGCGTGTTCGGGTTCCTGTAGAAAATCATTCAGACTTCCCCACCGGTCGTTCCTTGCCCACTCAAAATAAATCTCCGCATTGTATTCAGGCAATACCTGCCGCACGTTTAATGAAAAGGCGAAATCCTGGCCATCTCCAATGGAGCTGTTACTGATCGTATTTGCTTTAGTGGATGATCCGGTAATAACCGGTATAATTCTTCTTAAAATGCTTTTGGCATCATAAGCGGCATTCATATCCATGTAGTCGTATTCAGAAAAGCCAAGATACAAGCCCCCGATCCATTTAGGCTGCCAGTTAACCGTCAAAGCGGAAAGATACCGGTTAACCTTCGGCTTGGGGCTAAATAAGCCTTTCCCGTAAACCAATTTGCCGGTATCGAGCGGAAGAAATCCGGATTGCGTTAATTTGCCCCCGATTATCTGCCATTCAAAAGAGCCGATCTTTGTTTTAACAGGCCTTACCGAATTAAATGTCCAGTGTAAAAAGCCCGGCGCCGAATTACTCATCATAATGGCATTTTTTATTCCCGGCCCCCACCATAAATTTTCGGTGGAAACGCCCAGTTCCATATTTTTCAGATTAACGCTTATTTTTGACTGGCCAGGATATAAATGCGTCAGGGACTTATTACCAAACCTTTCCGGAGCATCGATACCGTTTACGGTAGCGAAATAAGCAGCCAGAAGCTGGGGCGAATTATTATTTGCCTGGACTTCGGCAAAGGTGTTAAACGGTTTATTTTCTGCATACACCCATTCGGGGTTTAACTGGATAACTAAAATACCGGTCTTAACGAATATGCCGCCGCTGAGCGAAGTCTGATAACCGGCATTGGGATAGAGGTCTCCGTTATTGTACCCAAAAGGTTTATTTAAATTATATTCACTTAGCCAGTGCAGAGGCAGGATTTGTACAACTGAGGGGACACCAAACAACTTAATAGAGGGGTTAGCTTTTTTGCCAAAAGCCAAGTTCTGTAAAGAAGAATCAATTTTATTACTTTCCCACCCGGCACTTATAGGACGAATGGTAAACGAAAACGGGTTATCGCTTTGCCCGGTAATCTGATCTCGTCTGGCAATTTCTTCAGCGTAATTCCCAACAGCTATTGTTTGAGAAAAACAATTGGCCCCCCAAAAAAAAGAAATACAGATTAACAGCAGCGGATTTTTCACAGAGAAGATAATTTAAGCAATTAATTTAACGTCACCATTGAACACTTCACAATTTAAATAAATATAAACTTTCAAAAGTATATTTGAAGAGTCGTATTCCGTTTTCAAATTTCAGGATAATTTATATCTTATTTTAAACAATTAATACCGGTAAAAAATTAGATGTCATGTTAATTTTATCGTATTTTTGTGCATTGTTTTAGCAAATTCGATACTTCAAATAAACATTTTTAAAGTAGTTTATTCAATTAGCGATTAGTTAATTTATGTTTGCAAAGAAAAACATTGCACAACGATGATATTGAAAATTATCGTCACCATTTAATCTATGAGTAGCCTAAAACTTAAAATTCCCTCAATTTTATTGTTAATCTTCTTCTGTTGCCTAATTTATAAGCCGGTTTCGGCGCAAAATTTGCCTCAGGATCTTTCCACTGTTCATGTTAGTGACCTTTCTGATAATCAGATCAGGCAGTTAATGCAACAAGCAAATACTGCCGGATTAAGTGATGCACAATTGCTCCAAACGGCTCAAAACCGGGGTCTGCCATCATCGGAAGCTCAGCAGTTGCAAACCCGGATCAATAACATCCGCAAAAAGGAGGGATATACTCCTGATTCTACGAATAATCTCAGAGGCTCGGATACGAGCCGGTCACGGAGAACATTAAACTACCGGGTGGATACCGATTCAATTGCCCGGCAGCGTAAGAAAGATGATTTTTTCAGCAAGCTTTTGCCAAAAGTATATGGCGCCGATATTTTCAAAAATACAAACCTTTCTTTTGCACCTAACCTAAAGCTGGCCACACCCGTTAACTATATCGTGGGTCCAGAAGACCAGTTAAACATTAATGTTTATGGAAATTCATTAGTCAATTGGAAACTTGATGTCTCGCCTGAAGGGAATATTAATATTCCCGGCGTAGGGTTATTAAATGTTGCAGGAAAAACCATTGAACAGGCAACACTTGCAATTAAAAGCAGACTGGCCTCCAGTAATTATTCCGTTGGCCGGGGTACCACCGTGCAGGTTAGCTTAGGTAACATACGCAGCATCAAAGTCATCTTGATCGGTGAGGTAACAAAACCTGGCAGTTACACTCTTCCGTCGCTGGCAACCGTATTTAATGCGTTATATGCTGCCGGTGGGCCAAATTACAATGGCTCTTTGCGCCAGATAGAGATCATCAGAAATAACAGGATCATAAGAAGACTGGATGTGTATGATTTTTTGCTTAAAGGCGATCAGAAAGATAATATCGGTTTGCAGGATCAGGATATCATACGGGTACCTACTTATCGCACCAGGGTGGAGCTGGCAGGGGAAGTAAAAATCCCTGCGTTATTTGAGGTATTGCCCGGAGAAACACTGCAGGATGTAATCCGCTTTGCAGGCGGATTTTCCGACCAGGCTTACACAGCCCGTGTCAAGGTACTGCAAATAAATGACCAGCAGCGAAAAATAACCGATGTGTTTGAAAGCGACTACAAAAATTATGTCCCGTTGCGCGGCGATAAATATATAGTCGAACCGATATTGGAGCGATTTGAAAACAGGGTCGTTATAAAGGGTTCCGTTTTCAGACCCGGTGAGTACGAGTTGGAAAAGGGACTAACATTATCCAGGCTAATTGAAAAAGCTGCCGGATTAAAAGAAGATGCATTTACGGGAAGAGGAAGTATTACCAGGCTAAAGCCGGACAACTCTAAAGAACTCATATCATTTGATGTGCGGGGCATTATGGGTAAAACTACTGCGGATATCCCTTTGCAAAGAGAAGACAGCGTTCATATATCTTCCATATTCGATCTAAGGGATAAGTATAAAGTGACAATAAAGGGAGAGATAAGAAAAGCCGGAGATTTTACCTATGCTGACAGCATGAAGGTTGCCGACCTCATTATTAAAGCAGGTGGTTTTTCCGAAGGCGCCAGCGCAAAACGGATCGAAGTATCACGCAGGGTATTTGACAGTGATCCGAGTGTCAAAAACAGTTCTGTAGCGCAGGTATATAGTGTAAATATCGACCCTAACCTAAAAGCCGGTGATCTTAATTTCACCCTCAAGCCATTTGATATCGTTTCGGTTTATAGTTTGCCGGGGTACGAGACTCAAAAAACAATCAAGGTAGAAGGAGAAGTTATTTATCCGGGCTATTACACCATTCAAAAGAAAAACGAAAAAATATCAGATGTAATTAAGCGGGCCGGCGGCGTAACTGCTTCAGCAGACGTGGAAGGGGGCAGCTTGAAACGCGATAATTCAGCTGTGCTGGGGGTCGATAAAACCAAAATTGATACCGCAGCATTAAAAAGGGAACGCGCCGATCGTTTAATGCGCCTGCAGCGAACCTTCAGAGATTCCACAAAAACCGACACCACCCAGCTGCGAAATAATTATGTAGGTATTAACCTGAAAAGGATACTGGATAAGCCTGGCTCAACCAATGATTTGATCTTGGAGAATGGCGATGTGATTAGAGTGCCTAAACAACAGCAAATCGTAAGAGTAAATGGTGAAGTGCTGTACCCAAGTGCAGTTGTTTATGAGAAGAGCAAATCCTTTAAAGACTACGTTTTGAATGCAGGTGGATTTTCGCCAAGGGCATTAAGAGGGGGCGCCTATGTTGTTTACCCCAATGGAACCGTTAAAGGAACGCGCAAATTTCTGTTTTTTAATAACCATCCTCCGGTGAAACCCGGAAGTGAAATATATGTCCCTCAAAAACCGGTATCAAAAGGAAATACCTTACAAGATATATTAGGTCTTACTTCGGGTTTAGTGTCATTAATAATTTTATTTATTACGGTAAAAAAATTGTAATCTACACTGATAACCACATTAGTTGAATTTAAAACATTTTATGAATCACCAGGATATTGGTAAAAAAAATAGCGAAGACGAAATATCCATAAAGGATATTTTATTGAAGATCCGGTCGGGCGTAAGATATCTTAAAAGCCAGTGGTTAACCATCTTGATTGTCGGGATAATGGGTGGATTACTAGGTTTGGTATTCGCTATATTTAATAAGCCTCAATATACAGCAACCTGTACTTTTGTACTTGATGAAGGAAACAAAGGTGGAGGTCTTGGCCAGTATGCCGGTTTAGCTTCAATGGCAGGTATTGACATAGGTGGTAGCAGCCCTGGAGGGATGTTCCAGGGGGACAATATTTTGGAACTTTATAAATCACGCTTAATGATAGAAAAAGCGTTATTAAGCAAGGCCGAATTTAATAATAGGAGCGAGTTGTTAATTGACAGATATATAAACTACAATAAATTACGAGCCGCCAGCAAAGTAAAAGATCATATTGATACCATCTCGTTTACAGGAGATCCGGAAAAATTCGATCGCAAACAGGATAGCATAATAACGGGATTGGTAAACTTATTCAACCAAAAAATCTTAAATGTTACCAAGCCAGATAAAAAGCTAAACATCATAAAGGTCGATGTGACAACTAATGATGAATTATTCAGTAAAGAATTTAATAACAAACTGGTTGAAAATGTAAATGATTTTTATGTTCAAACCAAAACAAAAAAAGCATCGCAAAACGTACAGATATTACAAAGACAGGCGGATAGTGTCAAGAGAGAATTGAATTATTCTATATCAGGTGTTGCATCAGCTCTCGATGCCGCACCAAATGCAAATCCCACAATGTTAACACTTAGAGTGCCGTCACAAAGGAAACAAATCGATGTACAGGCGAGCACGGCAATATACGGTGAAATTGTAAAGAACCTTGAAATTTCAAAAATTTCCTTAAGGCAAGAAATGCCTTTGATACAGGTAATTGATAAACCGGTGTTACCACTGAGCGTTAAACATATTAGTAAGTCTAAAGGACTAATTTTCGGCGTTATTATAGGTTTTTTTATTGCTGTTATTACCCTGCTAATAAAAATGTCATTTATAAATATAAAGTCAGCATAATGGATTTAAGTATTAATGAACCTCAAATTGTACAAAATATAATCAGCTATTTATTCTAATACCCAACCTCTGAATCGTTTTTCCAACATTTCAAACATGTAGTTAACCGAACCCTTACTTCCCTACTGCTCTTCTGATAGCGGACTTCTTCTTGTTCCCGCTTTGAGCAAGCCTTAAAAAATCCGTCCTGGCCGTTTTCCGGTAAGTTCGTGGCTTTGCATGTGCTGATGTTCTGCACTTATTGTTGCCATTTTTTCTGCACTATTGTTGCCGAAAACTCTGCACTTCTAATTGCCAAAAATCCTGCACATTAAATTACCGACTGCACCTTTGCCGTTACCACAACTTTATGCAGCGCATGGATCTTTATATTGATTGCATTTATTTGGTCCAATCCCATGCGCGTGCGAAACTCTACAAATAGAGATGCGTCAAACGGTGGTTCTGGACTAAAGCTCGAGTAGCCCGAAACACTGTACATACATGTTCTCTGAGATCTGGGCTATTGTTTCCCGGTCATCCAGATTTTGCACATTGCTTGATGATCAGCGAACCGATAACCACCCTGGGACTTAAGGAGGACGTCCCGTATGATTTACTCCTGCTTGTTTTGTGTATTGCCTGGATTGAGCTTTTGTGAAAAGGGCGTCTCAAATCCTGCTAATACTAATTGATCCGAGCTGACAAAATTGGGTGCAAATGCATTTTTAAGGTCTTAGCCATTAATCCTTGTACTTAGTACGGCTAATTTTTTTATATTTCGCTATAAATCAAAGCAGATTCCGTTTTTTTGCAGACCCTAAATAGCCATCAGTCCCATCAGCCGCATTAATCTGCGCACACGTTTGACATTCATGCTATAACCCTCGATCAGGCATAAATAAACGCAAATCGTAACTACTCCACCGTGTGCCTACTCCAGGGAATAAGCGTCTATTAAACATGATTTTTATATTGACGGCACTGTCACCCTGTGAAATATAATAAGACCCCGAACGATGGATCCTTAACAGCTCGCATTGTTCCTGAATGCTGAATTTCCCGTCTTTAGTTACCATGGCTCTTCGCTCTGCGACACTACACTTCAAGATAACATTTTTTTTAACCATTCATTCTGCATTTGAAGCTTGCTGATTGTTCGTATAAGCGGGATTCATTGGCCTCATTTTGCTTATTATCACTTTATTTTTTTCCGAAAACAACTGACAGCTATGATCTAAAAAATGTTTCTTCCAGGTCTGAATCTGGGTCGGATGTATATCTATTCAAGAGCCAGTTCCGCCATTGTTTTCTGTTCCTTTATTGCGGCTATGGCCACTTTGGCCATAAATTCTGCACTGTATTTCTTCCTTCTGCTTACGGTGTTATACCTTAATTCAATGACCTATTTCAGGGCAGTATTATAGTCCATTGCTTTATATCCTCCATATGACTATTCAATACTGCTTTTAAAGGAGCTACGTTGTTAACTATGAATAGTTACTATTTCTCCATGAAATTCTTGTAAAATAATAAGTGCGTTTTTGCGATTTCCGACCATTCGAACTTTTTAATAAAAGATTGCATATTTATTGATTTTTCAGAAAACTTTGTCTTCACCTTTTCCATTTCTGAACGAGCTAACATGTTTACAAGTTCTTTGGGGTTATTTACAAACGTGACCATTTCAGCAAATTCGGGAGCCGTTTGAGGTCCTTGAGTAGTGTAAACCATAAGGCCGTTTTTTATTACGGCCAGTAAAGAACCTCTTCTTTCGGAAGCGCCATCAGGATATGGTAAGTAAGCAATTGCCGACTTACTTAATTGATCAAAAACTTCTTTTTCGGAAAAATTAGTTAACCAGCAAATAGGTAAATTTTCCGTCGATTGTTTAAGCTTGTAAAAATAATTCAAATCCTTGTCGATAATCTTTCCAATAATTTTTATTTTATAATTTAGTTGACCCTGTTTTAACAAGGTTGCCAGTTCTATCACTTGTTCAAGGCCCTTTTTGGGTCTGATTAAACCAAAGTATATAATTTCATCAGTATTTTTGCCATTAAAGCTTACAGGAAAATTAAATGGCCCTGTAATATTAGAACCAATTGGTATAACATTCGGCTTCCTCTGATACCATGGAAAAATTGATTTAAAATATTTGTACTCAAAAAGACTAGTAAAAATTAGATTCTTATTAAAAGAAAAAGGTAATAACCATAATTTTCTTAAAGGATGGAACTGACTTGCTTCGTGAATTGTTATAATGGTTTTATATCTTAAACTTAAAGCTTGCGGTAAAAAACTATATTTATAACCAATTGAGGGAAATTGTATGTGAATAATATCGGCTTTAATTTCTTTAATCCTCTTACATATACTATTTAATTGTGATAACGACCAATCAATATTGGCTAGCACCTCAACATCTATATTCTGACTTCGTAAAGATACAACAAGTTTTTCGGTATAGTCGCCAACACCGCATAGCTGCTGTGGAGGATAACTACCGCTTATCATTAATAACTTCATACTCTTTATGAAAATTTGTTCCGGTAACCAAAATAAGTCCTATAGTTAGCCAGAAAAATCCAAAAACAAAGCTAAACCCGCTAATTATATCGCTAAAAATCAGTGTACAAAAGGATATAATTATCGCTGTTTTAAATACCGAATTATTATAAGTTGTATTTTTTGCCCTTGTTTGGTTTCTGATTAAATAAAACAAGAATATTATAAAAAAAACACCTCCTATTATACCGGTATTAGATAATAATTTTACAAAAAGATCAAATGAGGATACTGAACCCCACCCCGCGCCCAGAATAGGGTGATTTAAAAAAGTGTGCCAGGCATCCATTATGCCGCTAGCTCTTTCAAGACTGGAATAAGTGTCACTCTTATTAAATAAAGCTGCATCAAGAATACCACGAAATAAATAATAAATAATTAATAAGATAAATGGCATTATAAATACTAAGCCAGTAATAAATAGGATTTTTCTATTGGGACTCAACTTATTAAGATAGTAAAACATTGTCCAAATGCCTATAAAGCCTAAACAAACTATACCTAAGGTTGAAGTACTTCTTATTATAAACACTATAAGAATCAATACAAATAAAACATCCATAGTTGAATTGAAAATATATTTATCTTTTATAATTCCAATAATTAAAAATGGAAGCAGTATTTCAACACTTTGAACAAGAACGGAAGATTCAACCGCTACTGATATTATTCTTTTAGTTTGTTCTTCGGTCTCTAAAAACATACCGGAACTTTGTGCTGCCTGGCTAATACTATTATTGAAAATAAAAGATGGATAGGATATATTTGTATAATTGCAAAGCAATTCAAAAAATCCCCAAACAACAACAAAAAGAATGGAATAACTATAAATTTTTATCGTGTTTTTATAGTTGTCCTCTGTTCTATTATGGAAATATAAACTAATTGCCATTATTATGCCAAACAACAAATAAATATACTGTGACACATTTCTTAAACTAAAAATAATTGGATTACTTGAATTCAGATTGCCATTTACATTACCCATTTCTTTTCCATTTATTAAAAAAGGCATGATTAAAGACAAACAGGATGTAATTGCAAAACCTAATAACAGTAATATTGCTGTGAATTCTTTCTTATTAATTTCTGTTGCATTTAAGAAATTTCTATAATTTTTAGCAAAAATACTTATTAGCCAAAGCATCCCTAAAAACATAAATGGTTGTATTGCACTTCCAGTATCTCCTGATCCAACATTTATTACCGCAGTTGCCGAAAATGGAATAAAAAAAATAAGAATGTTATAAAGAAACTTCGCGTTAAATATTAGCCCATATATCCCTAAAATCATAATAACCACCCCGGTTGCAGAAATACTCATTTACACTATGTTAGTAATTAATCAATTAATTAGATTTCACTAATACAGCTATAAAAACCATGGCCGGTAATTTAAAGTATATTTCAATTTACTTTTCCTTTGTCCAATTACTTTTGCAGGTACACCGCCTACAATTGCCATAGCTTCTACATTTTTGGTAACGACACTACCAGCAGCCACAACAGCGCCCCATCCAATTTTTACTCCTGGTAATATAGTAACCCTTGTTGCAATCCACACATAATCTTCAATAATCACACTCCCCCCTTTTACCTGATGGTAATCATCATTTGGATCGTGCTCTATTGTCCAAATATTAGAGTCTTGTCCAATATCGACGTTATTTCCAATAATTAATTCACCGCCCCTGCCATCCAATGTTACTTTTTTATTAATTATTGTATTGTTACCAATGCTAATGCTGCCATTACGCCCCAGTAAATCAAGCCCCATCGCAATAAAAGTATTTGTTCCAATATTTTTTAAAATTCTTTTCAAAAAAAACAGTCTTACTTTGTAAGAAGGCAAATTCATTATCAGTTCTCTAAAAACATATTTAGTCAATCCTAAAAACCACGCCTTAACTTCCATCAATTCTATAAATTTTTATTTAGAATGTTCACTTTAATTAGCTATCTGCCATTAATCCTTTAAAGTGTAACTAATAAATTTACCCTTTACTTTATTTTTCTTTTCTAATTGAAAGAATATTAGTAATTAACATCACTGTATGATAACAATATATTAATAATAACCTCAACCAGCTAATTACTGTATTAGAATGCCGCCTAGTAAATTCAACATTTTGTTTTAGATTGTACATTGACCTATTTGAGCGCAATAAATTTTTAAAATCTTTAAAGTTAGTAACTTTATGTATGCCTGTGGTTGCTCTATCATTATAAATCTTTAGAGTTGGAATAGCATAAGAATTATACCCATTTTCTTTTGCCCTCAGAAAGAAATCAAAATCTCCGAAATATTGGGGGAATTTTTTGGCATCAAAAAAGTTAAGCTTTGTTAAAATTGAAACGGGAATCAATGTACCCATGCCGCCGGCCCAATCAACCTTCATTACGGCGTTATATTTATCTGAATCTTTTTCATTATAACCAATTCCTTTCTTACTGCCGGTGAATTTATTAAAAACACAACCAAAATTGAATAATATATTATCTTCGTTTAACCAAAAAGTTTTGGAAACTAAAATTGAGTTTTCATACAAATTACTTATTAATATTTTTACCAACTCGAAAAAATAATTTTCGTTGCAAATAGTATCATCGTTCCAAAGCAAAACATAATCGCAATTCAATTTCTCAACTGAAAATTTCGCTCCCCTATTCATAGCGCCCGTCCACCATAAATTACCGTCGCCATGTAATATAATTATATCAGGATAATGCACATTAATCCATTCGGAGGTCCCATCCGTTGATCCATCATCAACTATAATTATTTTAAATTGATATTTATTATTACCGTTGGCTTTATAATAAGACAAAGAGTTGTCAATTGATATTAATCCCTTTTTCGTTATTTCTAAACGGTTATAGATTGGAATAATAATGGATATTAGATTCATAGCACCAAATATGTTTGTTGACAATAAGGAATCGCAGTCGGCTTAAATTACTGGTTAGATAATTATTCATTATGTTATCGTAAAAAGTGAATTAGTGTTTTTTCTTTAAAATTCTTTTTTCTTACTAACTTCAAAATCTTCCGTTAAAAGCGATCTGTTTTTAAAAGGTAATAAATCCAGTAATTTTGCAATCCGGTAGTTTGTTATAATTTTAAACAATAATGCATTTATTTTCTTTTTGGTAAATAAATGTAAATTTATACCATTAGAGTAGAAATTAAGATTATATTTTTCACCTAATAAGCGTAATGATTTATATGTGTAAAATGTAATATGTTGCCCTGTTTCAGGAATTACATACCACCAATCATCTGCGGAATCTAATTTAGATGGCTGTAAGTCCGTTGAAAAAAAAATACTTTCGCTCCATTTTAACATTTTTTCCAGCTCACTTACGGGATCAACCAAATGTTCAAATACTTCGAAACTACTTAAAATTTCATATTCAGGCTTTATTCCAGGCAGGGTAAGATCAAAACCTTTTGCAAAAACATTTTCACAATAAGTATCAAATAGAAAATAATTATATCCTTTATCTCTCATAATTCGTGTAAGTAAACCATAGCCGCCGCCATAATCCAAAAATTTTTGTTTTTTGTCAAAACAAAAAGTCAACAAACAAGAAAGGATCGGAGCAACAACTAAATTACGGCTTACCAATCCGATATCTTGATTTGTGATAGCGTTACTATATGCTTCATTTAACCAGTAAGGAGATTCTGTTTGAATTAATCCACAATTAGTACACCGGTAATACTTCACATCATATTTTTTTAAAATCAAAGCCTTAAAACACTGTTCAACTTCTTTGTTACAAACCTTACAACTATTCATTATCTACTTGTTATAATACCGATTAAATACAACTGTTATTTCTGTTTTAATTTTATTACTTCGGGCAATTCTTTTTTAAAATTATTGGTATAAATACATCTACAACATTGGAATTCATTTATATCTTTTTAAGACCAAGCATTTTCAATTAATTTAAATTTCTCCAAAATATCATTTACACTTACAGAACTAACGCATGGATAAGAGCTATTTAAAGGAACTGTATAAATACAATTCCAATTACAATCAAAACATGGCATTGGGAAATAGCAAATTTTTATATTTGCCCGTTGTTTGTAATTGACAAATCTTTTAAAATGTCCGCCTCCGGCAATACATATTACTGATTTGTTTAAGGCTACACTCATATGGTATATGCCACTATCGTTACCAATAACACATAAGCTGTTAGTTATAATATAGGGTATAATTCTTAACGAGGTTTTGCCGGTTAGATCAATAAATTTATTTAGTTTATCTGGAGGCAGCCTTTTCTTCAAACCGTCTACAATTAAAGTATCTGATGTGGTTCCTATAAAACAAACTGAATATTTTTCTGTTAAAAATAACACTATTTCATATAATACAGATGGGCTAAATTGCCGGTAACTTTCACCGGCACCGGGAGCAATAATAATATTCGCGGAGCTATAGGCTACCTGAGGAAATTTCTTATTATCCAATAAACAAATTTGAGGGTGAGTATAATTAAGCTTTTTAGAAATAATGTTTTCTGTAAAAACCTTATTAATTTCAAATTCACTCACTATACTTTCAGGTATGCTCACCAGCGAGCTATACATCGAATTAACTACCATTTTAAAATATGGTTTTATCAATGTGTAATCACCATCCATGGTGATCTTTTTGTTTGCCGAGGCTGCAAATGCGATTAACTCATTTCTTAAATCCCTTGAATAATGGAAATTAATTATTGTATGATATTTAAATTTTGAAATTTCTTTCAAGTATCTAAACCAATTTTTTGAACTCGGTTTATTTTCAACATAAATAAATTTTTCAATTTTGCATCCGTCCAGTTCAATTGCCAAATCCTTAATAACAACACTGCAAACTAAAGTAATTTTCAAATCTTTATAAACTTCGCTTTCGGCAATTTCATTCATAAAGTTTCTGAAAATAATATAATCTCCTATTGCGTCTGTTTTTATGATAAGGATACGGGTAAGATCGCCTTTGAAAGAAAAAAAGAATTTTAATTTAAGCCATACGATATAAATTAACAAAGTTATTTTCCTTAGCATTGTTTCAAATCTACGTTGTTAATACTCAAAGTACAGATAAAATGCCGTACTTGAATATTTATGGAATCAAGAGCTACTTTCATTTCTTAGTTAACTGTTCTGTGCTGAAAATTGAAACATTTTTTTAGTGTATCCATTAAAAAAAGTTTTACAATTGATATCAAACTTGGAATTTCTTTGTTCAGCGTATAATCGTCAGCTTCTTTACTTATGACTAAATTGTCAGGATGTTTAATTGGTAGCTTTAATTCTTCAAAAGGAATATTTGCAAGTATATTGTCACCAACCGTATGCGTTGCGGCCTCATTACACCCAATATTGGTGATCATATTATTGTTCGGAATTATTGAAAGCATTTGAGTATTCAAATTTGTAAAGGTATACTGGAAATCCCAGGTATTTATTTGTCCGTTTTTAACTTTTTTGTAACAGGATTCTAAAAAAAATTTCAGTTTCCTTGAATCTGTCAATACACCAAGGAAATCTTTTTTTAATGCGTCATCCAATAAATTTAAATTTACGTCATATTTTTCCCAAACACGTTTCCATCCGGCCCAACCCCAAACATGTGTTATATTTGAATAATAGTAGCTAAATTCATTCCGTTTTATACCATCCTGAAAGTTACAGCCACATATGTGAGCAATTTTAGTATTATCGCGGTAATAGATGAGCATTTCGTCAGTAAACTTAAAAAAATCCACACTTGGCAAACAATCATCTTCTAGTATTATACCTTCGGGTTCGTTTTCAAAAAACCAAGAGATAGCATTGCTAACAGCAACTTTACAACCCAAATTTTTATCCCGAAATAAAGTTTTAACTTCACAGTCCCAATTTATATCTTTTACTATTTCCCTGGTTTGATTGCACAAAATACTATCATTTGTTTTACCATCTCTCGGGCCATCTGCCGCTATATATAATTTTGAAGGCTTTGCTTCTTTAATTGCATTAAAAACCAATTTTTATTCCTTAGGCCGGTTAAAAATTAGAAATAATATGGGAGATTGTACTTTGTACATAAATAATTAAATATTTAAGAGCTAAATGTTTTTGTTTATGTTTAATAGAATACTTTTTTTGTTACTTAAAAACTTTGTGCTCTTCTATTCTTAATGTATATATCTATAAAAAAAAACCATCCTTTTTATTATCCGTTTTATTGAAATGTCTTGGTACCCGAAATTTTTATAAGGAGATAATTGCAAATATTTCCAATATTGATCTTTATAAGGATGATGGTTTAAAAAATGCCATGGTTTTGATTCTCCGGCATAATGTATTATAACAGGTAAAACATCTAATCGTTTTTTGATTTCCTTCGTATTGTACTGCGGCGCGAGTTCTCCCCACTTATTAAAAAAGTAAATATTTAATACGTCCTGGTCCCACCAGATCAACTTATCCATGTATTTTTTTGCTGTTAAAACTAAATCTTGTGTTACATTATTTTCTCGCCAGGCTTTTAGGTTTAATATCATAACACCAGCGTTAAAATATGTCTTTGCAGGGATACCTATTTTATTTAACACATCCATGCCAACAAAATTTGGTTCATTAATGGCAAGAAGATAGTTATTTTTCAAGTCTAAGCTAATCAATTCTTCTAACGAGCCTGTTACAATTAAATCTGAGTCTAAAAAAATTGCTTTGTCTATGTTTTTCGGGATTATATCCGCAATCAGCAACCTAAAATAAGTTGCTTTAGAAACATGATGTGTAATTGGATAACTTTTAAATAACGAACCCTCAAGGGACAACAAAGATATTTTTAACTTATATTCCTGATAGAAAAATGAAATTACATTATCAAGCAATGATATATCATCAATATCATGAATTACAAAAACACTCAAGTCTATATTTTTATTATTTTCAACTACTGAAATTAAAGCAGTTGTAAAATGCTGCACATAACTTTTGTCAATAGTAAAAATTAAATTTAAGTTTTTATCCATTTTATTACATTAAGAAAATCAAAAAGTTTGTATACTTAAAGATGCGTTTGCTTTGACGATACTATTTGAAGGAACAGATTTATATATCAAATTATTAGCCCCAATTATTACATTATTTCCAATATTGACTCCTTTTAAAATTGTAACATTGCTGCCTATCCAACAGTTTTCACCAATTGACACAGGACTGGTTGTAAATCTGTCGGCGTGTATTTTAATTTGAGTACCTTTTTTATATTCATGATTATGATCGTAAAGTTTTACTCCTTCGCCGATTATTGTATTATCACCGATGTTGATTTCGCCTAGGCAATTTATTGAACAGTAATTATTAAAAAATACATTTTTTCCAATTTTAAGTTTTCCTTCTGGGAAAACTAGAATATTACAAAACGCTCTAAAAATAACATTGCTATCAATTTCAATATGAACATTTAAGTCACGAATATTTATATTCACATATCTGCCTATTATTAAATCAGAAGATACTTTTATAGATTTGCTTTTGGGAAATAATTTATAACTTTTAACCGCAAACAATCTACTTAATCTGTTCTTCACCTTATTAAATACTCTCATGAATTGTCTTTATACAGCTTTTAAATTTTCTTGAAAATGCAATAGTCTTCCTTATATGAAATAAGTTTAGCTTATTTTTTCTATAATAGTTAAATAAACCTAATTCAAATAACGCAATTTAAGCAATTGCAATTTTACGATAATGGCTACCGGGATTAATGCAAAATATCCTCCAATTTTTATGAGGCCCTCGATACGCTTGTAAAAAGTCGCAGGAAAAATTTTTTGTATCTCATTTAAAATAAAATCGATATCTGTAAACCTTTTCTCTTTAATTAGCCCAACAATTAAAGGTGAAATTAACTTTTTAAACATTGATGTTGCCTCTTTTGTCATGAAAACTTCCTGTTCGAAATTTTTCAAAAGGACGGAAGTTTGTGCCAAGTGCATATTTACACCATTATCGGACATATTATTTCCATGCCTGCGATAATAAAAAAGCTTTTGGGGAACTCCATAGAAGTCCGCCCCTACCCTTGCCATTCTTAACCAATAATCCCAATCTTCACATCCATAAAATGTTTTACGTTCTTCCTGCAGACCTATTTGATCTATTAATGAACGCTTAACTAAAACAGATAACACAGGAATATAATTCTTCTCATATTCCATTTTATACATCTCCTTATGCCCAATTAATTTACCCACTATTGTAGGATACGGACTTAAGTTTTTTAAGTCTTCATGCTGAAATATCCAACCATCAGTGTAAATAATACTTGCCGTAGGAAATTTATTACTAGCTGAAATTTCCGCTTCTAATTTAGTAGGGCTCCAGAGATCATCTGAATCTAAAAAAGCAATCCAGAAGCCTTTCGAATTTCTAATACCTGTATTTCTAGCGGCTCCCAATCTTTTATTCTCTTGATTAATAACTCTTACCCTTGAGTCACGCGAACTAAACCCCTGAGCGATATGTCTTGTATTATCAGTGGATCCATCATTAATTATCAATAATTCCCAATTAGTATAGGTTTGTTCCAATACGGACTTTATAGATGCTTCAATAAATCTTTCCACGTTATAAGCCGGCATTATAATCGAAATCAATTCCATCGTTATGATCAAAATGTTTTTAAGTTGAAATTTCGGAAAACATTATTACTTCTTAGAAAAAATTTTGTTTTTTAGCTCTAAAAATAAATATTTATTAATAATAATAACCGGTGTTAAACATAAGATTGAAATAATAAAAGTGTATATAATCAAAGAAGTCCAGCTATTTATATTATAAAACTTGTCTTTGTATATTATGTATAATATTAGGTCAAAAACCGAGCATATAATTATAGGCTTTAATACACTAACAGAATATGACAATATATTAGCCCCGAAATGTTTGATAGCCAAATAAGGAATATACCAAAATGAAGTTAAAGCTCCACCGATTATTGTTGCTATTATTACACCTTTTATACCATACCATTTCACAAAAAATATGGAAAGAGACAAATTTATCCCTGCTTCTATTAAAGCAATTATGGAAATTCTTTTGGCTATACCAAACCCGTTTAAACATAAAGACGTGATGTGTATGAATGTAAGCTGAATTAGATATAAATAAGCAACAAGAGCGATAAATCCCATGCCAGAATAATATTGCTTTCCTACCCATAAATTAATAAAAGGATAAGATATTAATAGAGTAATCCAAAAAAAAGACGTAGTTAAGGATAGTGTTAATTGCATTATCTTATCATGTGTGATTCTTATAGCAGACGCTGCATTCTCTTTTTTTGATAGTTCGACCAAGGCCGGAAAAGCGTTGTCAGAAATTTTCCAAAACAATTGAGAAGAAAGTTCGGGGATTTTTGCGGTGAATGAATATATGGAAACAGCAGTTAAAGAAACAAAAGAACCGATAATAATCCTGTCTGTTTGAAAAATTATCTGAACAGCAACCCCTGTTAAAAATAATGCAAAGCCATAAGAAAACATTTGCTTCAGTAAAACGAAGTCAAAACTTTTGAAGTCGATTGAAACATAGTTATAATATTTTCTAAAAAAATAGATATTTAGAATTGTATTAAAGACAAAGACAATTATTTGGCTGTAAACAAAGCTCCATAATCCATAACTTAAGCAAACAAAAAAAACCGTAAACGCAATATTGCTCAGGTTTAAAACAAATGAAAGGGTATTAGATAAAAATTGCCTTTGGTGGGCAAAAAATATACTTGCAATTGACCGTAACACCAATTGTAAGCCTAATAAAACTGAAATAATCGATATTATGTAATATACACTTTGAATATATGGCGTTGGAACACTAAAAATTTTAGATGCAAAAAATGCAAAAATATTTCCAGCAATTACCACAATTAGAGCAATTACTATATATACAATAAAAGAAGTAGATATAATTCGCTTTACGATTTCTCTATTCTCTTTT